>NZ_JBYRJA020000019.1:0-1141 GCF_058349825.2 Microbacterium longlingense | reverse complement strand
TAGTCGTGGATCTTCCGTCGAACTCGGCGACCTGTCTGGTATGCGGATCACGGCTGGTGAAGAACGGCCGTCACCCCTCGGGCACGCAACGCTGGCGGTGTAAGGACTGCGGGGCCTCGACGGTCCGCCGCCGCCCTGATGTCGCCCGCCGAGAGCAGCTGCACCGGTTCCTGAGTTGGCTGACCGGGAAACGCACTCAAGCCGAAGCCGGCGGCGGCACCGGCCGATCCTTCCGCGATCAGACGGCCTGGTGCTGGGATCTGCAACCGGTGATGCCGGTCACCGGGGAAGTCCACGATGCCGTGCTGGTCGACGGGATCTGGATCGGGTCCTGGTGCCTGCTGATCGCGCTATCGGACACCGGGCACGTGGTCGCGTGGCAATGGGCGGCACGGGAGTCGACCGCCGCCTGGGAAGCACTCTTCGCGCAGGTCCCACCACCGGAGGTCATCGTCACCGACGGCGGGTCCGGGATCCGCTCCGCACTGGCGAACACCTGGCCCGACACCGCCGTGCAACGGTGCATCTTCCACCTGCAGATGAACGTGACCCGCGAACTGACAAGGAACCCGAGGACGAAAGCCGGCCGCGCGCTACGTCAGATCGCGATGACCCTCAGCAGCATCCACGACGTCGACGCCGCCATCGGATGGCGACTCACGCTCGAGGCCTGGTGGCAGCAATACGGGCACCTCACCAAAGAGCGCACGCTCTACGACAACGGCCACTTCGGGTTCACCCATCTCCGGCTCCGCAAGGCATGGGGCATCCTGCACCGCGCCGCCGAAGCCGGGCACGTATTCACCTTCCTCCAACACGGCAACCCGCGCACGACGTCGCCGCTCGAGGGCGGCATCAACGCGCAGATCAGGCACCTGCTGCGCCACCACCGTGGGATGACGATTGAGCACCGCCGCCGCGCCGTCGAATGGTTCCTCCTGCTCCACGAGATCCCCATCAAGCGTGCCCACCAACACGCACACGCCCCGCAGCCAGCACAATCACCCACGGTCGACGAGCCCCTCGGACCAGAGCTCTACGGCACAGGCCTCGACCCCGCAGAAGGACTCTGGCACCGCTCAGGCTGGATCGGCGAACACTGACACGCCCAACCCCATCCACTCTTTTCTGCCGATAACCC
>NZ_JBYRJA020000001.1:0-644344 GCF_058349825.2 Microbacterium longlingense | reverse complement strand
CATCCGCTGCCTCAAACGACTCATCGCCCGCGAGATCTACTACGTCCTCACCCGACCTTGACATCCATAGGAGCATCCCTTTCCTCAACTCAGGCAGAACCCGCGCAATGCCGGCAGAACAGGCCGGCACGGGCTGTTCTGCCGGATCTGCCTGAGTTGGGGACGGCGGTCAGGGCAACCGGGCCGCGGCGACTCGCGCCTCGAGGGTGGCGAGCGTGCGTGAGCCCGGGGGGCGGATGCCCAGGGCATCGGCCAGGCCCAAGGCGAGCGCGGCGTGTCCTGCCGCGTTCGGGTGGATCGCGTCGTTCATCACTCCGGCGGGAAAGTGCTCGGCGCCCAGCGCCGTGAAACGGGCGTGCTGATCGACCAGCACGACGCCCAGCTCCGTGGCCACCGAACGCACGGCCTCGGCGAACGCGTCGATCCGCTCCCGCTCCGGGGCGAGCGCGCGGATCACGGTGGGCGGGGTCTGCAGCACGGGGATGGCGCCGATCCCGCGCACCCCCGCGACGAACGCGCGCAGCGACGCGGCGAAGTCCGCCGGGTCGACCCGGGTGCGCCCCGGGCCGGTGGAGGCGTCGTTCGTGCCGATCATGAGCGTCACCACGTCGGGCTGCCAGCGCGCCACGCGCCTGTCCCAGTCGTCGAGCACATCCGTGATCCGGTGGGCGCTGATGCCGGTGTTCACGATGGCGTCCCTGGTGCGACCGAGCTCGCTGCGGATCAGCTCGTGCAGGTGCTCCGGGTACGTCCGCTCTCCGTGGGTGTGGATGAGGCCGTGGGTGATCGAGTCGCCCGTGATCAGCCAGGTCAGCGGCGCATCCGCGGCGAGGGCCGCCGCCAGGCGCTCGCGGTCGGGGCGTGCGTCCATCGCGGGGTGCCTTTCGGTCGTCGCGGGTCGTTTCCGGAACAGCCGTCCGACCGCCGAGAGCAGCCCCATGCTCATTCCGCCGGCGGGGCGGGCAGCGACCGGGCGACCTTCTTCTCCAGCACGGTGACCGCCTCGTCCGAGAGCGAGATGAGGCCGTCCAGCTCCTCCCGCACCCGCTGATAGGCGATCTGCCGCTCTGCGGCGGTGGCGGCCTCGTCGACGGCCACCTTGAGCAGCTGCTGGGCACGCTCGAGCCTGCGGCGTTCTGCCGCATTGAAGCCCGCGTCGCGCACGCGCTTGGCATCGCGCTCTGCGGTCTCGAACGCGACGGCATAGGCCCCGACGGCGTCGAGGTATTCGGAGACCTCTTTCTCCCCGGCCTCCGTGGCGGATGGGCGCAGGGCGTCGGCGGTCTTCTTCGCGCGCAGGAACGCCGCCGTGAGCGGCTGGCGTCCGTCGCTCATGGCCGGGTAGGCGATGAGCTTCGCCACGTCGAGCTCGTAGTCCAGCCAGCGTGCGGTGATCTCGTCGTGCTCGGTGGTGAGTCTTCTCAGCAGCTCGCGGCGAGCCGCAGCGGAGTCGTCGGCCGGTGCCGGGGGAGACGGTGTGCTCGGATGCCGGGCGGGGACGGCGTCGCCGTGCTGGGCCGCGATCTTCGCGGCCCGGATCTCGCCCTTGACGCGGATCTGCTCCAGGCGGCGCCGGTGGCGGCGCTGGGAGGATCGCTCCCAGGCAGAGCCGATCGCGCCGAGTCCGCCGAGGATCGGGAACGCCAGCCACCAGTGGTCTCTGGCGAACGCCAGGATCTCGGCCATGAGCTCATTCATGATGCCTTCAGCGTAGTTCCCGCCGCGCCCGTACTCGCCTCCGAAGACCGTGCAGCGGGAGGAGCCCCGGCCGGGGCTCCTCCCGCTGCACGGGTCGGTCAGGCGCTCGCGGCAGCGATGATCTCCTCGACCATGGCGCGCGGCAGCGGCATCCCGTCGATCCGTCCGACGGGGAAGTTGCCCATCAGCGTGAACAGATCGCTCTCGAGGAAACCGGGTGCGACACGCTCGCGCACGAGCGGACCCGCGACCGGGTGGTCGAGGAGCTCGGCGACCGTGGAGTCCATCGACAGCGGCAGCACGACGTCGTCTCCGGCGACCTCGACCGCTGCCGATGTCCGCAGGTCACGGCTCGAGGCGCCGACCTCCAGGGTGTACGCACCGCCCTCCACGACCCAGCGGTCGATGCGGATGTCCCAGTAGGCGAGGTCTTCGCGACGCACCGTGAGGGTGACCTGCGCGGTCTCCCTCGGCTCGATGCGCACCGCGCGGAAGGCCTTGAGCTCGCGCGGCGCGCGCAGCACCGTCGACTCCGGCAGCGACGTGTAGACCTGCACGACCTCGTGGCCCGCGCGGTCGCCGGTGTTGGTCACCGGCACGGTCACCACGATGTCGCCGGCGGCGTCGACGGATGCCGTGGCATCGCCGTAGGCGAAGGTCGTGTACGACAGGCCATGGCCGAAGGGGAAGGCGACGTCGATCTTCTTCGCGTCGTACCAGCGGTAGCCGACCAGGAGGCCCTCGCCGTAGACGACGTGGCTGAACTCGCCGGGGAACATGCCGAACGCCGGGGTGTCCTCGAGGCGGTGCGGGATGGTCTCCGCGAGACGGCCGGAGGGATTGACCGCGCCGTAGAGCACATCTGCGGTGGCGCTGCCGCCGGCCTGGCCGAGAAGCCAGGCCTCGACGATCGCGGGCACGCGGTCGGCGAACGGCAGCGCGACGACGCCGCCGTTGGAGAGCGTGACGACCACGCGGGGGTTGACCGCGAGCACCGCATCGATGAGCTCGCGCTGCTCGGCGGGAAGGTCGATGTGCGTGCGGTCGAAGCCCTCGGACTCCTCGTGCGCCGGGACGCCGAGGAACAGCACGGCCACCTCGGCGGCAGCGGCGGCGGCGACGGCCTCGGCGCGCAGGGCGGCGGCGTCGCCCGTCCCGTCGAGGGTGAACCCTGGTGCGAACACGACATCGCCGTCGGCGACGGCGCGGATCGCGTCGAGGCCGGAGTCCAGGCGCGTCGGGTTGATCTGCGAGGAGCCGGCGCCCTGGTAGCGCGGGGTGCGGGCGAACTCGCCGATCACGGCGACGCGGGTGGCGGGTGAGAGGGGAAGCAGATCGCCGTCGTTCTTGAGCAGCACGATCGAGCGTCCGGCGACCTCGCGGGCGAGCGCGTGGTGGGCCTCGACGTCGAGCGGACCGCTGATCGCGGGGCGGTGGACAGACTTGCGCACCAGGTCGATCACCCGGTCGGCTGCGAGGTCGAGCTTCTCCTCCGGCAGGACGCCGTCGCGTACGGCGGCGACGAGCTCCGCGTCGGTCCGGCCGTTGCTGGAGGGCATCTCCAGGTCGAGCCCGGCGGGAAGGCCCTGCACGCGATCGCGCACCGCGCCCCAGTCGGAGACCACGAGGCCCTCGAAGCCCCACTCGCCGCGCAGCACGTCGGTGAGCAGCCACGGGTCTTCGCTGGTCCACACCCCGTTGAGGCGGTTGTACGAGCACATCACGGTCCAGGGCTGGGTCTCGACGACGACGTGCTGGAAGGCCCGCAGGTAGATCTCGCGCAGCGTGCGGGGGTCGACCTCGGCCGAGACGCGCACGCGGTCGGTCTCCTGGTTGTTCGCGGCGAAGTGCTTGAGCGACGATCCGACGCCCCGCGACTGGATGCCCCGGACGAGGCCGGCACCCATGACGCCGGAGACGATCGGGTCCTCGGACATGTACTCGAAGTTGCGGCCGCACAGCGGGCTGCGCTTGATGTTGATGCCGGGGCCGAGGATGACCGCGACGTCTTCGATGGCGGATTCGACCCCCAGCGCCTCGCCGACGCGCTCGGCGAGCTCGGGGTCGAATGTCGCGCTCAGGCCGACCGCGGGCGGGAAGCAGGTCGCCGGCACGCTGTCGGCGATGCCGAGGTGGTCGCTCGCGCCGCGCTGCTTGCGGAGACCGTGCGGACCGTCGGTGACCATCACCGAGGGGAGCCCGACGCGATCGATGCCCTTGAGGTGCCAGAAGTCCGCGCCGCTGGTGAGCGACGCCTTCTCCTCGAGAGTGAGATCTGCGGCGCTGAGACCGTCGATGTTCGGCTGGTCGGACATGGTGATCTCCTCGATGTCGCCGGCGACATCGCCGGGGGTGATGGGCAAAACCATAGCCGCCTCGGTTTTCGAAGACAAGCGTTCTCCGGCAGCAGGCCGCGGTCGGCGCGCGGGAGCAGAGGCGCCGCATGACGAATCCTGACCTCAGCCCTTGTGGTCAAACCCGAAAGAGTCTAGGTTTTCATCGCACGAAGCGCAGCGCGGCGCCATCGCGACGTCCGGTCACCGGATGCCCGACGCCACGTCGCGATCACACCGGGAGAATGAGGGGGCTCGGATGTCGTCAGTGAGCGGCTCTGCTGCGGGGAATCCGTCGGGAACGACCACCGCGGGGGCGGTGGTCCGCGACCACCACTGGTTCGCGGAGCCGACGCAGCCGCCGCCGCTGCGGTACAAGATCTGGCTGATCGTCGCCCAGTTCGTGTTCTTCGTGGCGCTGCTCGGCCCCGCCATCATCGGGGTCGGGATCAAGGCGCAATCCCTCGCGGCGGCGGGCGTCATCGCCGACAACGAGGTCGAGGCGTCCCTGGCCGTGCTCGCCGGCGTCGGGGCGGCGGGAGCCACGATCGCGAACGTGGTCTTCGGCCGGCTCTCCGACCGCACGACGTCGAGCTGGGGGCGCCGGCGGCCCTGGATCGTCGGCGGCACCATCGGCATGACGATCGGGTTCGTCATCATGGCGCTCGCACCCGACCTGCTCTGGGCGACCGTCGGCTGGTTCATCGCGCAGCTGGGAGCGAACGCCACGCTCGCGCCCTTCGTCGCGACCATCGCCGACCAGGTGCCGAAGTTCCAGCGCGGCAGCATCGCCGCTCTCCTCGGCATCGCCCAGAACGTCGGCATCCTGGGAGGCACCTTCGTCGCCCAGCTCTTCGCCGATCAGATGGTGATCATGTTCGTCGGCCCGTCGGTGCTGGCGATCCTGGCGATGGTGGTCTTCGCCTTCGTGCTGCCGGACCAGGTGCTGCCGTCCAAGCCGCCCGCCATGACCTTCGCGGAGTGGGTGCAGACGTTCTGGGTCAGCCCGCTCAAGCACCCGGACTACGCGCTCGCCTGGTGGTCGCGCTTCATGATCACCCTCGCCAGCTTCATGTTCACCACGTTCCGCTTCCTGTTCGTGCAGCGCGAACTCGGCGTGGCAGAGGCCGACGCTCCGGCCGTGATCTCCACCGGCGTGCTCGTCTACACGGTGTGCCTGGTGGCGACGGCCTGGGTGGCGGGGAAGATCTCCGACAAGCTCGGTCGGCGCAAGATCTTCGTCTGGGGGTCGACCGTGCTCTTCGCGGTCGGCACTGTGCTGCTGGCGCACATCGAGACGATCAACCAGTTCTACCTCATCGAGGCGCTGCTGGGGCTGGCCTACGGCATCTACGTCGGCGTCGATCTCGCCCTCGTCGTCGACGTGCTGCCCAATCCGGACGACACCGGGAAAGACCTCGGCGTCTTCAACATGGCCAACGCCCTTCCGCAGACGCTCGGACCGGTGGTGGGCGGCTTCCTCATCTACGTCGGCACCTACCCGAACTACAGCCTGCTGCTGTGGGTCGCGGGAGCGCTCGCGCTCGTCGGGGCCGCGGTGATCTTCCCGATCAAGAAGGTCAGATAAGCATCGGCGGGGCCGGGGCTTCGGGGGGAAGCGTCCTGGCTCCGTCGATTTCTCCGTGCCAGCGACGGGCAGCGCCTGAGCGTCGTGACCCGGCAGACGGCTCTATGGTGGTGGGATGGCACAACGCGGGCCCTATGCGAAAGGTGTGGCGAAGCGGGAGGAGATCCTCGCCGCGGCGCTGGATGTGATCGCGCGCAACGGGGTGCGCGGTACATCCAACCGGGACATCGCCGAGGCCGCCGGGCTGAGTCAGGCCGGCCTGATGCACTACTTCTCGTCGCGCGAGGAGCTGTACGAGGAGGTGCTGCGCGCGCGGGACCGGCGGGACAGCGCGGAGTTCTGGGAAGCGCATCCGGATGGCATCGAAGGGTTCTTCGCGGTCATCGAGCACAACACCACCGTCCCGGGGCTCGTGCAGCTCTACGTCGAGTTCTCGGCCGAGGCGAGCATCGGGATGCACCCGGCCCACGACTACTTCAACGAGCGCTACGCGTGGGCCAGGCGGATGCTGGCCCAGACCGTCGGCCGCGCGCAGGAGGCGGGCGAGCTGGGACCCGGCATCGACCCGCACCTGGTCGCCTCGCTTCTCGTGGCAGCGGCGGACGGGCTGCAGCAGCAGTGGCTGATCGATCCATCGATCGAGATGGTGCCCCGTCTGCGGGTGCTGTGGGACGGCGTGCGCCGCACGTCCTGGGCGCTGGACTGAGGCGAACGGCCCGATCGTCTGAGAGGTGCGGGGTGCCCGCGCCCGGGGCTAGCGTTGTTCCCACGTCGCCGGATGGGGGGATCGGATGGCCGACGCGAGAGAGCGCGCGAACGACCACGGCCCGGCCATGTCCGGGGAGACGGAGCCACCGCGGGAGACCGGGCCGCCGGGGGAGACCGAGCAGGTCATCGCCGTCGTGGCGATCCACGGCATCGGAACACAGCGCCCGGGAGAGACGGCGGCCGATGTGGCGCGTGCCGTTCAGGGTGGATGCGTGCAGATCGGCATCGCCGCGGAGGAGCTGCCCGCTCCGCGCGACCGGGAGGCGGTGCGGCGCCTGCGGCTGCACCGTACCGGTGAGCCGCCTCTGGTGGTGGACTTCGTCGACGGGTGGTGGGATGGTGAGGTCACCGCTCCGCGCCCCGGCGCGGTGCTGCGGTGGATGCTGCGGATCGCGCCGATCCTGGTGATCGTCACGCTCGCGGGGTGGCTGGTCGATCTCGGCGCCGCCGATCGGCTGCGTCAGAAAAGGCCGCTGATCTCCCGTGACCTGCTGGCTCTGCCGGCGATGCTCCTGCTTCCGCTTCTCGTCCCCCTGCTCCTGATCGGCCTGGCGGTGCTGGGCGTCTGCATCGTGTGCGCGCCGCGCCGCTGCGCGCGTCTGGCGGGGATCGTGCGCGCGACGTTCGGCGACGCCTGGCTGTACCGTTCGGATCGCCTCGACGACGATGTGCTCTCCGCCCTCACCGGCCTGCTCGACCGGGTGCAGGAGCGGTGTCAGGGCATCGTGATCGTCGGTCATTCGCAAGGCGCTGAGATCGGCCGGCGGCTCCTGGGGCATCCGGCGGTCGTCTGCGGGGTCTCGGTGGGAGGGGCGCAGGTGCCGCTCACGATCGCGCGGACGTTTCATCGCAGTCCGCTCCTGCCGGTGGTCTTCTGGGCCTTTGCGGTGATCGGCCCGGTGGCGTCGTGCATCCTGACGGCGCTGGTTCTTGCTCCTCTCGTGCGGGTCGCGCGCGTCGTGATCGCCACGGCGATGCGGCTGCCGGAGATCGTGGCCGGCGGTGATGCGGCGGTGGTCGCATCGGCGCGAGCAATGGCGAGCGCGGCGTCGGATGAGCTTCTCCGGTCCGCCGGGATCATGATGGGCGCCGCAGGGGGTTTCCTCGTCGTGGCGACGTTTTTCGGGCTGCTGATGCACGTCGCCGCTCGGCATCCCGACGATGCGCGGGCGCCGGCGCCGGTCGAGACCGTGGTCGTGAAGTCTCTGGCCGACCCGGTGTGCTTCGGCCCCACCGAGGCGGCGGCGGTGGTGCGTTTCGTGCCGCTCGGCCGCTTCGCTGGCCTCTGGCGTGAGCACGTCGCCTACTTCGACAAACCGGAGACCGGAACAGCGATTCTGGAGGGACTGATCGGCACGGCCGCCGTGGGGCGGCATCATGTGCCCGCGGGCGGGTGGTTCCTCCGGCTGGTGGCCGGTGCCGGCGCTCTCGCGGCCGTGAGCGTGCTGGGCTGCGCGGGCGATCTCCTCCTGCGGGCACTCCCCGGATGAGGGTGTGCGGAGCGCCGGACGATCGGGAGCACGCCCGCCGAGCGCGGCAGCGCAGCAGGCGCCTCGTGGCGCTGCTCCGGAACGCCCGCCGGTCAGGTGCGGAGAAGCTCCGGCAGCTGCATCATGTCGTCGAAGACGACCGCCCCGGCGTCGTCGAGCCAGCTGTGCGGGGTGAGCCCGCCGGCGAACCCCAGCACGCGCATGCCGGCCGCCCTGGCCCCGACGACGCCGTGCTTGCTGTCCTCGATCACGACGCAGCGCTCCGGTGGCACCGACATCCGCGCCGCGGCGTGGAGGAAGAGGTCCGGCGCCGGCTTGCCGTTGGGCACCTCGGTGGCGCTGAAGATGCGTCCTGCGAAACGCGGAAGGAGACCGGTGAGCCCGAGAGTCTTGCGGATCTTCTCGTGAGATCCGCTCGAGGCGACGCACGTGGCCGTCGTGATCGCATCGAGTGCGTCCTCGATGCCGGGAACCGCCCGCAGCTCGCGGTCGAACGCCTCGAAGTAGCGCGGCGTCTGATCCTGCTCCCAGGTCGGCGGCAGCGGCTCGCCGAGGAACTCCTCCAGGGCGTCACGCACGTGACGGAAGGACCGCCCGAGGAACCGGTCGACGACCTCCGTGGTGGTGAGGTGCCACCCGTGCTCGGCCAGGATCTCCCGGTCGATCTCGACGGACACCGTTTCGCTGTCGACGAGCACGCCGTCGCAGTCGAAGATCACCAGCCCGACGTCCGTCATCGTCACCCGAACAGCAGCGAGAAGATGGTGGTGCCGCCCGCGCCCAGGATCAGTGCGACGATCACCGCCCATGCCGTGATCCGGATGCGGCGGGTACGGCGCTCACCGTACATCTCCAGGAGCTCGTCGTCGGCGTCCGTCATCGTCTTCGCAATCTGCTCGTGGCCGTCAGAGCGCGGCGGGCGCGTGCTCGCTCACGGTGGGGCCGAACACGCTGGGAAGGGTGCCGGTGGAGGTGTCGCGCAGCTCGTCGACCGAGACGGTGAAGAGGCCCTGCACCTCGAGGGCGGGCTCGCTGTCGGTGACCCCGATGCGCATGACCGGGATACCGCGACCTTCGCACAGACCCTGGAATCGGACGTCGTCTGTCCGGTCGACGGTGACGATCGCGCGCGCGGTCGACTCCGAGAAGAGGGCCGTGACGGCGTCGACGCCCTCGCGCTCCATGAGCTCGGTGAGCCACACGCGGGCACCGACGCCGAAGCGCAGCACGCCCTCGGCGACGGCCTGTGCCAGGCCGCCGGAGGACAGATCGTGGGCGCTGGTGACGAGGCCGCCCTCTGCCGCCGCCGACATGAGAGCCGCCAGGGCCTTCTCGGCGTCGAGGTCGACGGCCGGCGGGCGTCCGCCCAGGTGCTGGTGCACGGTGTCCGCCCAGGCCGATCCGCTCAGCTCGGCGGAGGTGACGCCCAGGAGGTAGATGTTCTCCCCGGCGTCCTGCCAGCCCGAGGGGATGCGGCGGGCGACATCGTCGATGATGCCGAGCACGCCCACCACGGGCGTCGGGTGGATGGGGGTGTCGCCGGTCTGGTTGTAGAACGACACGTTTCCGCCGGTCACCGGGGTGCCGAGCTGGAAGCAGGCCTCGGCCAGACCGTCCACGGTCTGGGAGAACTGCCACATCACCTCAGGGTTCTCCGGCGACCCGAAGTTGAGGCAGTCGGTGACCGCGGTCGGCACCGCGCCGGTCATCGCCACGTTGCGGTAGGCCTCGGCGAGGGCCAGCTGCGCGCCCGCGTAGGGATCGAGCTGGCAGTAGCGGCCGTTGCAGTCGGTCGAGATCGCCACGCCCAGACCGGACTCCTCGTCGACGCGGATC
The DNA here is from genome assembly GCF_058349825.2 of Microbacterium longlingense. NCBI lineage: Bacteria > Bacillati > Actinomycetota > Actinomycetes > Micrococcales > Microbacteriaceae > Microbacterium > Microbacterium longlingense. The sequence continues at coordinate 634,631 of NZ_JBYRJA020000001.1, read as the reverse complement.
ATCCCGGCGTCGTCCGGGAAGGACAGGGCGGTGTTGCCGAGCACGTAGTAGTCGTACTGGTTGGTGATCCACGAGGTGTCGGCGAGGTTCGGGGAGGCCACGAGCGCGAGGAACTGATCGCGCACGGCCTCCGGCTCGTTGTCGCGCGGCAGGTCTTCCGCGGCATCCGCCTGGAGGGCGTCGATCCACGTCGGATAGGCGACGGGGCGCTCGTAGACGGGGCCGTCGACGGCGACCGTGGTGGGGTCGACGTCGACGATGCGCTCACCCTGCCAGTCGATGACGAGGCGTCCGTCGCCGGTGACCTCGCCGAGAACGCTGGTCTCGACCTCCCACTTGCCGACGACCTCGAGGAACGCATCGAGCTTCTCCGGTGCGACGATGGCCATCATGCGCTCCTGAGACTCCGACATCAGGATCTCTTCCGCGGTGAGCGAAGGGTCGCGCAGGAGCACGTTGTCGAGGGAGACGTGCATGCCGCTGTTGCCGTTGGCGGCCAGTTCGCTCGTGGCGCACGAGATGCCAGCGGCACCGAGGTCCTGGATGGCCTCCACCAGATCGTTCTGGTAGAGCTCGAGGCAGCACTCGATGAGCACCTTCTCTGCGAACGGATCGCCGACCTGCACGGCCGGGCGCTTGGTCGGGCCGCCCTCGTCGAACGAGTCCGATGCGAGGATGCTGGCGCCGCCGATGCCGTCGCCGCCGGTGCGGGCGCCGAACAGCACGACCTTGTTGCCCACACCGGAAGCGTTGGCGAGTTTGAGGTCCTCGTGGCGGAGCACCCCGACCGCGAGCGCGTTGACGAGAGGGTTGGCCTGGTAGACCGCGTCGAAGACGGTCTCGCCGCCGATGTTCGGCAGCCCCAGGCAGTTGCCGTAGAAGGAGATGCCGCTGGTCACACCGTGCACGACGCGGGCGGTGTCCGGGTCGTCGATGTGGCCGAAGCGCAGCTGATCCATGACCGCCACCGGGCGTGCACCCATCGAGATGATGTCGCGCACGATGCCGCCGACGCCCGTGGCCGCACCCTGGAACGGTTCGATGTAGGAGGGGTGGTTGTGCGACTCCACCTTGAAGGTGACCGCCCATCCCTCGCCCACGTCGACGACGCCGGCGTTCTGCCCCATGCCGACCATGAGGCGTTCCTTCATCTGGTCGCTCACCTTGTCGCCGAACCGGCGCAGGTAGATCTTGCTCGACTTGTAGGAGCAGTGCTCAGACCACATCACCGAGTACATCGCCAGCTCGCCGGAGGTGGGTCGGCGGCCGAGGATCTCGCGGATCTTCGCGTACTCGTCTTCCTTCAGGCCGAGGGCAGCGTAGGGCTGCACACTGTCTGGCGTGGCCTGGGCGTTCTCGACCGAGTCGGGAACGTGCTGGCGGGCGGATGCTTCGGCTGCGGCGGTCACGCGGGCTCCTGGAGACGGGGGAGGCGGGCAGGGGCCAGTCTATCGGGCGGCCGCCGCCGGCTCTGCCCGCGCGCTTCGCTCGCGCGGCCCCCGCGCTTCGGGCGTGCCCATCACGGCTGTGCCGCGGATTCCGTTTGCGAGATGAGGGCGCCCGGAGCCCCCGCAGCGGTCGTCGGCGTCGTGAAGGCGTTGATGTCGACCTGGCAGCCGATCTCGATGCCGCGGGTGACGGGGATCTTCTGGCACACCTCGTAGGAGCCGTCCAGCTGCCGCGGCCGTGAGGTGAGGAGCTGGCCGCGGAAGGGCTGCGAACCGATCCGGAGGCCGATGCGGGTGCTGCACGGCGTGTAGGAGAACACGATCGGCGCCTGCCCGGCCGAGCGGAAGTCCAGCGTGATGCCGAAGCGCTCGCCCTGGAGGATGATCGGGTCGCGACCTTCGCAGGGCGGCGCGGGGGCGTTCGGATCGATGCTCTCGTTCGTCTGAACCAGGTACAGGCGCGTCTGGTTGTTCCTCGCGCGCAGATCTGACGTCGCGATCCGCAGGCCGGACCGGGTGAGGATCACCGCATCGCGCTGGAGGGTGAGCGAACCGAGGTCGAGGTCGAGGAGCGGCGCGGTGCACGCGGTGAGGTCGAGCACGATGCCGCCGCCCTGCTGTTGCAGTGTGCTGCGCACGCTCGCACTGAGCGCGGATGCGTCGCACCCGGTGCTCGCGAAGCTCTGGCGCTCGGGGTGGTTGGTCCACGCCGTCTGCGTGTTCAGGTCGAGCCAGGGCGTCTGGGAGCGGATGGCGGCGCTGTCGAAGCTCAGCGGACCGATCACGACCGTGCCCGTCCTGGTGCGGTTGTCCGTCACGGTGCCGGAGGCGTGCACCGTTCCGTTGACGGAGCTCGCGGACGTCATCGTCACGTTCCCGTCGACGTACAGGTCGCCGTCGATGGCGCACTGGGTGAGATTCGCGTCGCCGCCCAGCACGTACACGTCGCCGCGGATCACCGAAGCGCGGTGCGGAGAGTGCGGGTCGGCCCGGCAGGTGAGGGTGCCGCGCGGCAGCAGCACGTCGCCGGAGTAGTCGCCGGAGCTCACGATCATGCCGGATGGCGAGCCGAACCGGCTCACCATCGGCGGCGTCGGAGCGACCCAGCGGTAGACGCTCTCGACGGTGGTCGCGGTGCCATCGGGCGTGCGCCCGGTCGAGCTGATCACGACGAAGGTCGTGCCGGCGCCGGGGCAGCCGGGGATCAGCCCAGCCGATCCGGCGGGAGCCGTCGCGCTGGACGCCGGGTAGACCGTGGCGGTGAAGGCGGGGTCTGTGCCGGTGCGCGTGGGCGTGCAGGTTCCGGTGCCCTGGGCGATCGCGGCCAGGGCGGTGTCTCGACCGGACTCTGCCGCGACGAACGCCTCCGCCTGCGCGGTGGAGCGGGTGTTGTTCACGAGGGCATGCAGCGCCGCCGCCGAGACGACAGAGACGGCGATGAAGCCGATCACCATGACGATGAGGACGCCCATGAGAGCCGCGCCCCGCTCCGTGTCGCCGGCGGCGCGCACCGGGCGACGGAACCCGCGCATCACCGGCGCGGCGATCGCGATGCCTGCGTCGGATGCGCCTCAGCGGGCGTCGGTCTCTCGCCGGCGCGAGCGGCGTGCCTGCGCCCGCCCCTCGACGGCATGGCATGACGAATGGCCGTGATCATGGTGTCCCCCCACAATCCCGTGGCTGCGGGACTTCCCCCCGAAAGTCCCCGACACCCGGGTTTCTCCTGCGAGGTTACACGCACACCCGCGAGGCGGGGAAGGGGATGCGGCGCCGCGGGACACGGGCCGGCGGCGACGGGGCGGCCGGGGCGGCCCCGTCGTGATCTCTCACGCGGGGGTGCTCCGTTATGCACGGGTGCGGGTTTCGGAGACTTCCGCACAGCTCTCGACGGCAGCGTTCACGGCGGCGGAGCGGCTTCGTACCGTGGCGGCATGAAGGACATCGACCCGCAACCGCTGATCGCCGATCTGCGCGAGGCGCTCGCCTGGCAGCATCCGCTCGCGTTCCTCGAGCTTGCGAGTCATCTCGCCTGGTCGAGCGCACCGCGAACCCCCTCGCCGTCGCCGCGCGGACCGCGCGGCGAATCGCCGGAACGCGCGGCCCTGGATCGCCTGGTCGCCGCATTCCTCGCGAACCCCTGCCGCGAGACCGATGCGCTGCTCCTGGTCTGGGCGGCGATGTTCGGCAACACCGTCCTGCGCGAGCGTGTGCCGTCGCCCCGCGTGGACGCGCTCCCCGGCTGGGTCCGCCGTCTCGACGAGGTGCGTCCCACCCGCGTGCTCGCCGGGTCAGGGGCCGACGGCGCCGAGCTGCTCATGATCGGCGTGCGGGTGCCGGGGTGGTCGTTCACCATCGTGCTCGACGTGCGGCACGACGACGACGCTGTGCTGCTTCCCGGGCCCGTGGTCGCTGAGGCGTTCGCCATCGAGGTGACGATCGGAGAGATCGTGGCTCGCGCCGTCTCGGGAGCCTCCGGCGGCGGCGAGGCGGCCGGCGCCACCACGGAAGAACTGCTTCTCGAAGACGCGCGTTCCCGCATCCGGGCGGCGCTCGCCGGGGCGGATGCCCTGGCACGTCCGCCGTCCTCGCTCACCTGGCCGGCGGTACGTCCGCTGCTGGAATGGATGCTGCGTCTGCTTCCCGCGGGTGGAACCGGCTATGCGTGAGGCGGCCGAGGTGTGGGTCGTGCACCGTTGTTGGCGCGCCGCTGTCCGGTTCGTCGTCGCCCGGGCGCGCGGTCTCCTCGAACGGGGGCTGCGCTGCCCGCCGTGCTCACAAACCCTGAAACACCGGAGTGCGTATGCGGCGGACAGGGTCGGATTTGCTTGGCAACAGCCAGTTTTCGGGCAACGATTTTCGCGTCAGCGCGTCGATTCCATCCATCAGCATGCGAGGATGGGTCCTCGTGGACAACTCAGAACAGAAGGCGACCACGACCCCCGCGGCCTCCGGGCCCGTCCTGCGGCGCGATCTGAAGCAGCCGGCCAGGGCGACAGAAGCTGCACGCCGGGTGGTCAAGGAGATTTCAGCGCTTCCACCGCGAAGCATTCACCCCGCTCTCGTGCCCGGTGTCGGCGTGGAGGAAGTGGCCCGCCGCTACCGCACCGACTGGCTCGTGTTCGGCATCGCGCTCGCTTTCGCGATCGGCTTCATCGCCTGGGGCGTGTTCGCCGGCGACAATCTCGCGGGCACCGCCAACACGGCCCTGGGCTGGGTGGTGGAGTACCTCGGCTTCTTCTTCACCTCGATCGCGACCGTGATCCTGGTGTTCATGCTGTTCGTCGGCTTCAGCCGGTACGGGCGTATTCCGCTCGGACGCGACGACGAGGAGCCCGAGTTCTCGATGTTCTCGTGGATCTCCATGCTCTTCGCCGCGGGCATGGGCATCGGTCTGGTCTTCTGGGGCGCCGCAGAGCCGCTCACCTTCTTCGAGGCGCCGCCGCCCGGCACCGTCGAGGCAGAGACGCTCCAGGCGATGCACACCGCCCAGGTGCAGGTGCTCTACCACTGGGGCCCGCAGGCGTGGGCGTTCTACGCCCTCGTGGGCGGCGCGATCGCCTATGGTGCGTTCCGCCGCGGGCGCACCCCGCTCATCTCATCGATCTTCGCGCCGCTCCTCGGCGAGGGGCGCACGACAGGCCCGCTCGGCAAGACCATCGACATCTTCGCGATCATCGTCACCCTGTTCGGCACCGCGGCCTCGCTGGGCCTCGGAGCCCTGCAGATCGGCCACGGCATCGAGCTGGTCAGCGGTATCGGGCCGCTCGGCAACGGCATCCTGATCGCGGTGATCGCGGTGCTGACCGCCGCGTTCATCGCGTCGGCGGCCTCGGGCGTCTCGCGGGGCATCCGGGCCCTGTCGAACATCAACGCCGTCGGGGCGATCGTCCTGGCGCTGTTCGTCTTCTTCGTGGGGCCGACGCTGCTGATCCTCAACGTGCTGCCCGCGGTCGCTGCCCAGTTCATCGGCGATCTGCCGATGATGGTCGGACGCACGGCGTCGCAGGGCGAGGCGACGCAGATGTTCCTCTCCAGCTGGACGATCTTCTACTGGGCATGGTGGATCTCGTGGTCGCCCTTCGTGGGGATGTTCATCGCCAAGATCTCGCGCGGCCGCACTCTGCGTCAGTTCGTCACTGTCGTCATCCTCGTGCCGTCGGTGATCTCGTTCGTCTGGTTCGCGATCTTCGGCACCACCGCGATCGACCAGCAGATGAACGGCGCCGGCCTGCAGGTCAGCCCGCCGGAGGAGGTGCTGTTCGGGGTGCTCGAGAACCTGCCGTTCCCCATGATCACCAGTGTCCTGCTCATCCTCCTCGTGGCGATCTTCTTCGTCACCGGCGCCGACTCCGCATCGCTCGTGATGGGCACGCTCTCGCAGCAGGGCCGTCCGGACCCGGCGCGCTGGGTCACGGTCACGTGGGGAACGGTCGTCGGCGTCATCGCCGCCGTGCTTCTGGTCACCGGCGCCGAGGGCAGTGGCCTGCGCGCCCTGCAGAACACGACCATCGTCGCGGCCCTCCCCTTCGCGGTGATCATGGCGTTCATGATGATCGCCTTCCTCACCGACCTGCGGCGCGACCCGATGATCCTGCGAGCGCGCTATGCGCGTGCGGCCGTGGAGCACAGCGTGCAGGCCGGGCTCGAGGAGTACGGCGATGACTTCGCGCTGGTGCCCGTCGAGTACGACCACTCCAGCGATGACATCGCCTGGGTCGACGAAGACCACGTCGACGAAAGCCTCGCCGAGGTCTACGAGGCCGCGAACACCGAGGCCCTGCCGATCATCGGCGCGGAGGGCTCCGCCGCGGAGGACGGCGAGACCGAGGGCTCGGCGGAGACCGATGGCGCCCGGGAGGCGAACGCCGACGACACCGCCGTGGTCGCGGATGCGCCCGCTGCAGCGGGCCTACGGGCAGCGGTCATCGACGTCGACTCCACCCCTGTTGCAGCCGCCGACGTCGTCGGCGCCGATGTCGCCGCCGCGGACATCGTCGTCGACACCGACACCGACACCGATACCGATACCGCCGCCGACGCGACCGAGGGCGCAGCCGATGTCGTCGAGCCCGGCGGCGAGGAGCCGCCCGCGCGACGCTGACACCCGTGCCGGGGGCCGCGCCCATCGAAAAGCGCGGTCCCTCGGAGGCGACCCGATCTCCCCGCCCCGCGGTCGCCGGCGGCCCCGCCGGTGTCGCACGCTCGGCCCGCGGGAGCCGGCCCGGGGAGCATCAGGCGGGATCCGGCCCCGCGAGCGTCGTCCGGCGCTGCCCCTGCCCTGCACCCGCCCCGACGACTGCCGGCGGGGCGGCGCGGTTCACCAGCCGGTTCGGCCAGAGGCCCACTCGTCGAACTCGGCCTGCGTGAAGGTTCCGCCCTCACCGGTCAGTCCGTCGTAGGCGAAGATGCGATCGGCCTCGAACGCGATCTCCACGTTGTCGCCGAGCGGACGCTCGGCGAGGAACAGATCTTCGAGGTACTTCGCGCGCTTGAGATACTGCGACGCCGTCTCGCCATCCACGCCGAACTTCGCGGCGAGCCGCATATCGATGATGAAGGCGAGAAAGGCCTGCAGGGCGACTCGGTTCGCGCGCGTGTCGGGCAGGCGCTCCCACAGCGTGCCGTCGGCGAGCGCGTCCCGATAGTCCTGTGCCAGGCCGTCGAGACGGTCGGCGGCGGACCCCGTGCCGCCGATCTCCGGCGCGTCGGGCCCGAACACCATCTCGCCGTCGGCGCCGGTCTGTGGTTCGCTCGCCGCCTCCGCCGGGGCCGAGGTCGGATCCCCGCCTTCGACGGGCGCCTGCCCGCTGTCGGGCAGACGCGGAACGATGAGCGCGACGGCGATGATCAGTGCAACGACGAGCAACGTCACGACGCCGATGATGACCGCGATCGCTGCGCCGCGCTGCGGAGTGCCGGCGGTGGCCACGGCGGAGCTGTGGGGTTCTGCCGGCCGGAGATCCGCGGACGCCGTCCCGGCGGATGCCCCCTCTGGGCCGGCGGCTGTGTTCTCCGCTTCGGATGCCAGCGCGTGTGACGCGGCGGTCGCGGCAGCGTACGGTGAGGCGGCCGCGTTCGGCGAGCCCGGAACGTACGGCGAGCCCGGAACGTACGGCGAGCCCGGAACGTACGGCGAGACCGGCGTCTGCGACGACACCGGAGCATCGGTGCCCGATACCCCAGGCTCAGCCCCGGAACCAGCCCCGGGCCCAGCTCCCGGTGCCGGCGCAGGCGGCGGCGCGGCCGCCCGCGCGGGAGGAACATAGGGGAGCCCCTGCGCGGGCGGTACGGCATCCGGCGCCGGGGGCGGCGCGTTCACGCCCGAGGGCTGGTCGTCGCCTTCGCGGTGGTCATCGGTCATGTCTTCCCCCCCGGAGCCTGCTCGTCGCGGTCGTGATCGCCCGACCGCGGCCCGTCGTACGCCGTGTGGTCGAGGGTCTGCCTCACGCCTCCGTGCCCTCGGCAGGCTCCGGCATCGGCACGCCGAAGGCGATCGAGGCGATCGAGGAGGCGCCGTCTGCGCTCAGCCCGATCATGAGCGGGTCGACCGCCGGCGCCGCGCCGAGCTCGTCGGCGGTGTCGTGACCCCACGGCTCTGACGGCAGGCCCGCCCAGTCGTCCTTCTCCTGCTCTGGGCGCTGCATGAACTGTGCCATGTCGACATTCTCCCCCGGACGCTGTCGTGCGTCACCCGGGCGCGGTGAATTCGGCGGTTCTGGTCTGCCCGCCCGGAACCCGGAGCCCGCCGCCCGGTGCGCTCATCCGCGCCCGAGCTGTGTGCTCACCCGCGGCCGGCCGACCACGCCTCCCAGAGCCGGGCGTACACGCCGCCGCTTTCGCGCAGCTGCTCATGGGTCCCCTGCTCGATCACACGGCCGTGCTCCATCACGATGACGAGATCGGCGCGCACCGCCTGGTCCAGACGATGGGCGATGGTGAGCGTGGTGCGGCCGCGGGCCAGGTCGGCCACGGCGCGGTCGAGCGTCTCGTCGGAGGCGGCCGTGGCCTCATCGAGCACGAGCACGCCCGGGTCGTGCAGCAGCAGCCGCGCCAGCGCGATCTGCTGGCTCTCGACCGGCCCGAGCGCGTGGCCGCCCGACCCGACGGGGGTGTTCAGCCCCTCCGGGAGGTGGTCGATGGTCGCGAGCGCGCCGACGGACTCCAGCGCGGCGCGCAGGGTGGCATCATCGGCATCCGGGTCCGCGAGTCGCAGATTGTCGGCGACGGTGCCCGCGAACACGTGCGGCTCCTGCCCGGCCATCCCCACGCGGGGTGAGCCGTCGCCGAGCCGGACCGTGCCGCTCGACGGAACGAGGGAACCCTGCACGAGCGCTGCCACGGTGCTCTTGCCCGCGCCGCTGGCGCCCACCAGCGCCGCGGTCGCCCCGACCGGCACCGTCATGCTCACCTCGTGGAGCGCGAAGCCGCCGTCACCGTAGGCGAAGCTCACATCGTCGAGCACGATGTCGGCCGCCCGGTGCGGTTCCGTCGCGGACTGCTCCGTGTCGTCCGGCACGTCCAACTGGAGCACCCCCGCCATGCGCGCCAGCGACGCCCCCGCCTTCTGCAGCTCATCGACCCCGGCGAGGACCATGCCGATCGGGCCGAACAGGCCGTGGAAGTAGAGCGCGGCAGCGGTCGCGCCGCCCACGGTCGCCGCCCCGCTCTGCACGAGCAGGAACCCGGTCGCGAGCACGGCGGCGAGGCCGATCAGCTCAGCGATGTTGAGGCTGTTCCAGAACCGGACGACCACGCGCGCCGCCGTCAGCTCGCGCTCGACGACGACGCCGGAGGCCTCGTCGATCCGCTCCTCCCGTGCGGCGGAGACGCCCATCGCGCGCACCGTGTCGGCGGCGTCGATCGACTCCAGCATGAGCTGCGAGCGGGTCCCCTCCGCCGCACGCGCCGCCTGGTAGGCCGGACGTGCCCGCCGCAGCAGGCGGCGTACCGCGAGCACCTGCACCGGCACGGCCAGCAGCGCGGCGAGCGCGAAGCGCACATCGATCGACCCCATCCCGATCGCGGTGACCACGATGGCGAAGGCGGCCGAGACGAACGCCGGCACCACGCCGCTGACCACGTCGCCCACCACCCGGGAATCACCCGCCGCCCGGGAGACCAGCTCGCCGCGTCCCGCGCTCTCCACCAGCCGGGACGGCAGACGCAGGATGCGCGTCACGACGCGTTCCCGAAGCTCCGCCAGGACGCTCTCGCCGATCCGGGCGATCACCAGGCGTCCGGCGCCGGTGAGGACGGCGTGGAGCACTCCCGCCACCGCGACGACGCCGATCAGCACCGGCAGGCGCGCAGGATCGCCCGAGACCACCGCATCGACGATGGCCCCGAGCACCAGCGGCAGGACAAGGGTCGCCGCCGAGGCTGCGGTGAGGATGACGGCGGCCAGGACCAGCGTTCCGCGCCGGTCGCGCAGCATTCCCCCGAGCAGCCGACGGGTCTGCCGCGGCTCGGCGACGGGGATCGTGTCCGGCCTGTCTGTGGCGGTCATCGTGCGCCCGCCACATCGATCACGACGTCGGCGTCGCGCACCAGTGCGGGTGCCGCATCGATGAGCACCGTGGTGCGCCCCGAGCGCATGGCCCGCATGCGCTCGGCGATCACGGCCTCTGTCACCGAATCCGCCGCACTGGTCGGCGCGTGCAGCACCAGCACCCCGGCGTCTCGCGCGAGAGCGCGGGCGAGCGCCACCCGCTGGCGCTGGCCGCCGGACAGCGTGAGACCGCGCTCGCCGATCGCCAGATCCCATTCGTGCCGTGCGAGCTCGAGCACGTCGTCCAGAGCTGCCGCAGTCGCCGCCTCCTCAGCCGCCGCTGCCGGGTGATGGAAGCGGATGTTGTCTGCGAGCGTTCCCGCGAAGACCGCCGGTTGCGCGGGCGGCGCGATGATCGCCGCCGGCATCGCCTGCTGCCGGTCTGCGACGCACACGCCGTCCACGAGCACTCGGCCCTCGTCCGGCAGGCGGAGCCCGGCGAGCACCTCGCGCAGCTCGGCAGCACCGCGCGGATCGGCCACCGACACCGCCGCCCACGCCCCCGCGGGGATCGTGGCGGACACCGGGGCGCTGTGCGGGGTCGACACGCCCTCGAGCACGACCGTGCCGGCGGCCGCGATCGCCTCGCCCGCGGCGACGGCGATCGCCGGGTCTGCGGCGAGAACAGCGTCGGCGCGCTTCGCCGACGCGCGCACGCTCGCCAGCTCAGCGCCCACGAAGGCGAGGCTGCTGACCGGGCCGTGCAGGAACTGCGCCAGGCCCAGCACGGCGACCAGTTCGCCGACGCTCATCAGCCCGGCCTGCGCCTGCGCCGCACCCGCCCACGCGATCGCCGCGAGGAGGAGCGCAGAGGCGGACATGCTCACCATCGTGAACACGCTCTTGGCCGCCACCGCGCGCCGCGACGATTCCAGTGCCCGCGTGCTCGCCTCGGCGAACCGGGCGCTCGCGGCCGGTTCTGCGCCGATGTCGCGCAGGGCCCGGAGGCCGGTCAGCAGGTCGGCCGCGACCGCGCTGGCATCCGCGGCCGCAGCCTGCTCTGCAGACATCCGGCGTTCCAGAGGCGCGGTGACCACGTGCAGGCCCAGCACCAGCAACGGGGTCGCGATGAGCACGAGAAGCCCCACCGGCACGGAGATGAGCAGCAGCGACACGGCGGCGGTGAGCACCGCGGCCACCTGGGCCAGTGAGCCGGCCACCACCCAGACCAGGCCCGTCGTCCGCTCGACGTCGGTGCCGGCGACGCTGAGAAGCTCGCCGGAGCGCCGGCGGGCGGCGAACCCGCGCGGGGCCAGAATGCGAGCCACGAGCGCTGCCCGCAGCGATCGAGCGCCGAGCTCGCTGGCACGCACCGCGCTCAGCTCGCCGTAGCGCCACGACAGCAGCAGCCCCGCGAAGAGGGCGCCCAGAACGCCCAGCCACAGCGCGAGCTGCCCGGCATCGCCGGTGGTGATGGCCTGGTCGATGATCACGCCGATGACGACCGGGACGAGCGCCTCGGCCACCTGATGCCCGATGAGGCCGGCGGTCGCCACGGCGAACAGCGCACGGCGGCGCGCGAGGACGAAGCGAAGAGCGGGGGAGCGACTCACTCCGGTAGCTTAGGGTCACCTCACAAACGTCATCAGACGATAGGAAGACCGATCATGTCGCAGACCGGACAGATCGCCGACGTCCCGATGCCCGAGTTCCGGGTCGTCACGAACGCGTTCGATCTCGTCCGCGACGCCGAATGGGACTGGCACGAGCACGATGTGCATGAACTGCTGTGGGGAACCAGGGGATCGCTCGTGGTCGAGTGCGCCGATGGTGTGCGCGCTGTGCCGTGGAGCGTCGGGCTGTGGATCCCCGCCGGAGAGCCGCACCGGGTGACGGCCGGATCCGGCACCCAGTTCTCCTGCACCTACATCGCGCCCCGGCTGTGCCCACCCCCGCGCAACGACGTCGGTGCCGTGGGGCTGACCCCGGCCGCCCGCGCGCTGCTGGAAGAACTGCGCCTGCGCGACCTCGAACCGCAGACGCGGCTGCTCGCCGAGCGGGTGATCGTGGGACTGCTCGACGTCGTCGACCTGCCCCGCCTGGATCTTCCGCTCCCCCTCGATGACCGCACCCGCCGGGTCGCGGAGTCGGTCATCGCCGAGCCGGCCGACACGCGCACGCTCGCCGAGTGGGGGAGCGTGGTGGGGGCGAGCGAACGCAATCTCTCCCGGCTGTTCCGCCGGGAGACGGGCATGTCGTTCGCCGACTGGCGTACCAGGGCGCGGCTGCGCGCAGCCGTCGAGATGCTCGCGATGGAACAGCCCGTCACCGTGGTGGCGCAGCGCGTGGGCTACGCCACCGCCAGCGCGTTCGTGCAGGCGTTCCGCCGCGAGCTGGGCATCACGCCGGGCACGTTCGCCGGCGCCGGTGGTCGCTTCACCCCGGTGGAGTTCGGCGGCGGGCGGCGCGCGGAGCGCGTCGACGCGGTCGGCTAGCGGTGCCGACCGGCCGCGACCGGCCGTCGGCTGCGCGATCCCCGACTCAGGCAGATTCAGCCGCCGCCGGCCCGAAACCGGCGCCGAGGCGCTCCGGCGCCGGTTCTGCCTGAGTACGGGAAAGAGGCCGCCGGAGGTCGATGTCCGGGTTCGCGCCGCGACGCATGACCAACCGGTGAAGGAATGAAAATCCGGCGGTCAGGCAACATCACCTGGCCGCTTCGGAACACTGTCGTGCACCAGACTCGATATGCCATATGAGGGTAGCCTTCGCTAACCACGGCCCCACCGATCCTGCATCTCCGAGGGAATCATGACCACCTCCACCGTACGAACGCTGCGATCCGCAGCGCTGATCGCCGCCTCCGCCCTGCTGCTCGCATCGTGCGCATCGTCGCCGGCACAGGACGACACCGCGACAGAAGACACCGCCTCCGCCGAGACGCTCACCGTCGACACGGAGTTCGGCGAGGTGACGATCCCGACCGAGCCGAAGGCCGCGCTCGGCTTCTACACCACCGACGTCGACATCCTCATCACGCTCGGCTACCCGCTGGCCGATGAGCAGCCCATTCGCGACGACTGGGACCAGTTCCCGAGCTTCTTCCCGCTCGACAAGCTCGAGGGCATCACGGGCTTCCACAACTATCCCGAGTTCAACCTCGAGCACATTCTTCAGGTCGGCCCCGATTTCATCCTCAACGGCCTCGGCTACGAGACCGACCTGCACGGCAAGCTCACCCCGATCGCGCCCACCTACACCTTCAACGGCTTCGACGGCGGCGACTGGCGGGACAAGTTCGTGAAGGTCGCCGCAGACCTCGGCCGTGAGGACGCGGCGCAGGCATGGCTCGACTCCTACGCAGCCCGCGTCGCCGAGATCGCGGCAGAGCTGAAGGAGAAGGGCATCGCGCCGACGGTCGCAGACGTGTCGTTCTGGGACGGCCAGATCAACATCGGCTGCTACAGCATCTCGTGCCTGATCTTCGCCGATCTGGGCCTGGAGATCAGCCCGCTCGCCGACGGCGACGGAGACGGCACGGTCGACAACATCGGCCGGGCCCTGAGCATGGAGCAGCTGGGCCAGCTCGCCGACATCGACGTCATCTTCACCGGTGTCAACGAGGACGGCTCCGGCCTGATCACCGACGAGGACGCCCTGAAGGCGAACCCGCTGTGGACGGGGCTGCCGTTCGTGGTGAACAAGCAGGTGTTCGGCTACAACTACGAGATGAGCTACGGCTCGCCGAGCGGGCAGAGCGCACTGCTCGAGGTGGTCGCAGAGGCGCTGCTCCCGTGAGCGGCGCGGCGCGTGCGGGCCTCAACCTCGTCCACCGCGTTGTGGTGGACGAGGTCGTCCGGCTCACCCCCGGCATGGTGCGCATCGTCTTCCGGGGTCCTGGGCTGGCGGACTTCGTGTCGTCCGGTGTGGGAGACGAGTATCTCCGGGTCTTCCTCCCGCCGTCCGGCCATGACGAGCCGGTGCTGCCCACGCCCACCGACGACGGCTACTGGGAGTTCCCCGACGGGGCGGAGACCCAGGTGCGCACGTACACGGTGCGTGCGTGGGACGCCGCGGGCGGGCGCCTCGTCATCGACTTCGTCGTGCACGAGGGCGGGATCGCCGCGGCATGGGCGCTGGGCGCACAGCCGGGTCACGTCGTCGGCGTGAACACGCCGCGCGGGCTGTACGCGGCCCCGGACGACATCGTGTGGCAGCTCCTCGTCGCCGACGCGACGGGCCTTCCCGCCGCACTTCGCCTCGCCGAGCAGGCGACGGTGCGTTCGCGCGTCGTCCTCGAGGTCTCCGGCCCCGAGGACGAGCAGTCCGTCGCCCTGCCCCCGGGGGTCGAGCTCACCTGGGTGTACGGCGGAAACGGGCACGGTCAGAGCCGCGTCGAGGAGATCGTGCGTTCGAGCGACCTGCCCGCCGGGCCCGGATACATCTGGGTCGCGGGCGAGACGCGCGTGACCCGCGGGGTCCGGCGCTATCTGCGGCACGAGCTCAAGCTCCCCACGAGCGCGTACAAGGTCGTCGGCTACTGGACCGAGAACGCCGAGCAGTGGACCGAGAGGTACGAGGCTCTGCCGGCCGAGGTGCACGATCGCCTGCGCAGCATGTGGGACGACGACACCCGCGACGTCGAGGACGTCACCGACGAGTATGAGGCGACCCTCGAGTCGCTCGGACTCTGAGGGTCTGAGAAGCGTGTGACCGTGACCCTCGCCGGCACGGCGGAGGCTCCCGCCGTGCGCACGATCGCCGCGCTGCGCCGGCGGCGGACGCTCGGCTTCGCCGTCACCCTCGCCGTGCTCGGGGTGTGCGTGCTGCTCAGCCTGGCGATCGGGTCGCAGCGCCTCGGCCTCGGCGAGGTGATCGCCGCGCTCGGCGGTGCGCAGGGCGACGCCGGGACGATCGTGCGCGACATGCGCATCCCCCGCACGATGCTCGGCGTTCTCGTCGGCGCAGCGCTGGGCGTGGCGGGGGCGTTGATGCAGGCGTTCACGCGCAACCCGCTGGCGGACCCCGGCATCCTGGGGGTCAACGCCGGAGCGGCTTTCGCCGTGGCGGTGGGTGCGGCGGCGTTCGGGATGACATCGCTGAGCGGCACCATCTGGTTCGCCTTCGCGGGCGCTGTCGTGACGACCATCGCGGTGTACATGATCGGCACGGCGGGACGCGGCGACCCCGACCCCCTGCGCATCACGCTCGCCGGCGTGGCGATCGGCGCGTTCCTCGGCGGCATCACCTCGGGCGTGAGCCTGCTGCTGCCCGACGTGTTCAACAAGATGCGCGGGTGGAACGCCGGCAGCATCGCGAGCGTTCCGGCCGACCTGATGACCGGCATCGTGCCGTTCATCGTGGTGGGACTGGTGCTGGCGCTGTTCGTGGCCAAACCGCTCAACGCGATCGCCCTCGGAGACGAGCTCGCGGCCGCTCTCGGTTCGCGGGTGGTGGCGACGCGGGTGGTGGCGATCATCGCCGCGACGCTGCTGTGCGCGGGGGCGACCGCCGCGGCGGGGCCCATCGGTTTCGTCGGGCTGATGGTGCCGCATGTCGTGCGCTGGTTCAGCGGGCCGGATCAGCGCTGGATCTTCGTCGGCAGCGCGGTCGCGGCCCCGGTGCTGGTGCTCGGGAGCGACATTCTGGGCCGGCTTGTGCTGCACAGCGGAGAGCTGCCGGTCGGCATCGTGACGGCATTCATCGGGGCACCGGTGCTCATCGCCCTCGTGCGGCGGCGGAAGGCGAGCGCGCTGTGACCGGTGCGCGGCCCGCCGTCGTGGAGGGGACCCCGGCCGATACGCGCGTGGCGCCCGGCTACCGGGCCGTCACGGTGCGCAGCAGGCGCGGCCGGTACGGGGTGCGCTTCGGGGTGCGTCACGCCGTCGTGGTGGCGGGTCTTCTCCTGGCCTCCCTGGTCGTCGCGGTGGTGAGCCTCAGCACGGGTGATGCGATCGTGCCGATTCCCGATGTCATCGCCACGCTGGTGGGCCAGGGCGACGCGCGCTCGCAGCTGGTCGTTCTCGAATGGCGCCTGCCGCGGGTGCTGCTCGCGCTCACGCTCGGGGCCGGGCTGGGGGCGGGCGGTGCCATCTTCCAGTCGCTCACGCGCAACCCGCTCGGGAGCCCAGACATCATCGGCTTCGACGCGGGGGCGTACACCGGGGCGCTGCTGGTGATCACGACCATCGGCACGGGGTACCTCGCAGTGGCGGGCGCCGCGATCGGCGGTGGCCTGGCGACGGCCTTCCTGGTCTACATCCTGGCCTATCGGCGCGGCTTTCAGGGGTTCCGGCTCATCATCGTGGGGATCGGCGTGGGGGCGATGCTGATGTCGCTGAACACCTGGATCATCCTCAACGCCGACCTGTACGTCGCGATCGCGGCGGGAGCATGGGGCGCGGGTTCGCTCAATCTGGTGGGCTGGGAGCAGGCCGTCCCCGCCGTGTGGATCACCGCGATGCTGTGGGTGTGCGCCGCCCTCCTGGCGCGGCGCATGCATCTGCTGGAGATGGGGGACGACGCCGCAACCGCCCTGGGCGTCCGCGGCAACCGGACGCGGCTGGGGCTGGTGGGCGTCGGGGTGGCGTTCACCGCGACCGCGACGGCTGCGGCGGGGCCGATCGCGTTCGTCGCCCTCGCCGCACCGCAGCTCGCCAGGCGGCTGACCCGCTCTGCGGGCGTCACCCTGGCGGCTTCGGCAGCGATGGGGGCCTTCGTCCTGTCGGCCAGCGACCTCATCGCCCAGCGCCTGTTCGCGCCGACCCAGCTTCCGGTCGGCATCGTCACGGTCGCCCTCGGCGGCCTCTACCTGGTCTGGCTCCTGATCAGAGAAGGGAGACGGCGATGATCGCGGATGCCGTGTCGCTGGACGCCGCGCCCCTGCGCGCCGAGGAGGTGACGCTCTCCTATGACCGGCGGGTGATCGCCGATGGCCTGTCCGTGGAGATTCCCGCGGGATCGTTCACCGTCATCATCGGGCCGAACGCATGCGGCAAGTCGACGCTCCTGCGTGCCCTCGCGCGCGTGCTGACACCGGCGGCCGGTTCGGTGCTCCTGGACGGCCGTGCCATCGCCTCATATGCCCCGAAGGAGGTCGCCCGGCGCCTCGGCCTGCTGCCGCAGACCTCGATCGCGCCGGAGGGCATCACGGTCGCCGACCTCGTCGCCCGTGGCCGGCATCCGCATCAGGGCGTCTTCCGGCAGTGGACGCGCGCCGATGAGGTGGCGGTGGCCGAGGCGCTCGCCGCGACCAACACCGCCGAGCTCTCCGGACGCTTGGTGGAGGAGCTCTCCGGCGGGCAGCGCCAGCGCGTGTGGGTGGCCATGGTGCTCGCGCAGCAGACGCCGCTGCTGCTGCTGGACGAGCCGACGACGTTCCTCGACATCGCCCATCAGTACGAGCTGCTCGACCTGCTGCGCCGGTTGCATCGCGCGGGGGAGCGCACGCTGGTGGCCGTGCTGCACGACCTCAATCAGGCCGCCCGCTACGCCGACCACCTCATCGTGATGCGCGACGGCGAGATCGTCACGGCCGGTGTCCCCCGTGATGTGCTCACGGCCGAGCTCGTCGCAGACGTCTTCGGGCTGCCCTGCACGATCATCCCCGACCCGCACACCGGCACCCCCCTCGTGGTCCCCGTGCCGCAGGAGTAGCGCCGGCCTTCGCGTGGCGCGCGCCCCGCTCGCAGATGCGAGCCGGGCTCCCGCGGGCGGGAACCGGAGGGCGGCGGCAGAGGATGGCCCCGGCCGCTACCGACGTCATCCGCGGTGTTCCAGCGCTGGATCCGCCGCGTGACACCGGTGATCGGCCCCGTCGCGACGGCCATCCTGGCGGACCTCGGGCTCGTCGGGCCGGCAGGATACAAAACGCGACATTTAGGTGAGGCTAGCCTCAATCTCTGGTAGCTTAAGCGGGCCTCATCGCGGTCGGCCTCCGCCGATCGGCGCGGTGACCCGAGCGTCCGCGAGCGATCTGGCACACCTGATCCACTCTCAGAAGGGAACGCCCGTGCGCTTCTCCCGCATCCTCGCCGTCGGCGCTGCCGCCGCGCTCGCGTTCGGCCTCGCCGCATGCTCGACGCCCGCCGCCGACAAGCCGGACGCCGCCTCCGGCGGATCGACCGGCACGGAAGCCGTCTCCGACGGGACCTTCCCCCTCACCATCGAACACGTCTACGGCGAGACGGTCATCCCCGAGAAGCCAGAGCGCGTCGCGACGGTCGCCTGGGCCAACCACGAGGTCCCCCTCGCGCTCGGCGTCGTCCCGGTCGGCATGAGCAAGGCCACCTGGGGCGACGACGACGGCGACGGCGTGCTGCCGTGGGTCGAGGACAAGCTCGCAGAGCTCGGTGCCGAGACGCCCGTGCTGTTCGACGAAACCGACGGGATCCCCTTCGAGGCCGTCGCGGACACCCACCCCGACGTCATCCTCGCCTCGTACTCCGGTCTGAGCAGGGAGGACTACGACACGCTGTCGAAGATCGCCCCGGTCGTCGCCTACCCCGAGGTGGAGTGGGGCACGTCCGTGCACGACATGATCCGGCTGAACTCCGCCGCCATCGGCCTCGCGGACGAGGGCCAGGCGCTCATCGAGGAGCTCGACGGTCTCGTCGCCGACGCGCTCGCGGCGCACAGCGCCCTCGAGGGCAAGAAGGTCATGTTCGCCTACCTGAACCCGAACGACCTCAGCCAGATCGGGTTCTACACCAGCCACGACACGCGCCCCGGTTTCCTGGAGAGCCTCGGCCTGCCGACTCCCGACCTTGTTGCCGAGGCCAGCGCAGGCACCACCGAGTTCTACACGTCGGTCTCGGCCGAGGAAGCGGGGAAGTTCGCCGACGTCGACGTGTTCGTCACCTACGGCGATGACACGGTCCTGCCCATCCTGCAGGGCGACGCACTGCTGTCCAAGATCCCGGCGATCGCCGAGGGGCGCATCGCGATCCTGCCGAACGAGACGCCGCTCGCCGCCTCCGCGAACCCCTCGCCGTTGTCGATCCCGTGGGGCATCGACGACTACTTCGCCCTCCTGGCCGGTCCGCTCGAGAAGTGAGCACCGCCCCGGCGACCCCGGGTGCCACGGCCGCGGCCGCGGCACCCGGGGTCGCGACGGGGAGCAGGACATGATGACCGCGACAGCCCCCGGGACCCGAAAACCGCCCGTACCCGGCGCCGCCGAGCTACGGCGGCCTGTCGCGGTGCGCACCGCCTGGCTGCTGGCCGGCGTCGGTGCCATCGCCGTGCTCAGCGTGCTGTCCGTCTCGTTCGGGGTGCTGTCGGTCTCCCCCGACGACATCCTCTCGGCGCTCGCCGGTCATTCCGACACCGTCGGCGCGGCGGCGGTGACCAAGCGCATCCCGCGCACGGCTGTCGCCATCCTGGTCGGCGCCGCCCTCGCGCTGGCCGGCGCCACGATGCAGGCGGTCACCCGCAACCCGATCGCCGACCCCGGCATCCTCGGCGTCACCAACGGTGCATCCTTCGCGATCGTCGTCGGCATCGCGTTCTTCCACATCAGCCACCCCTACGCCTACATGTTCTTCGCGATCACGGGCGCTGCGGCATCCGCCGCGTTCGTGTACACCGTCGGCTCGCTCGGGCGCGGGGGAGCGACCCCCCTCAAGCTCGCCCTCGCCGGGGCGGCGACATCTGCGGCGTTCGCATCCCTCATCAGCGCCGTGCTGCTGCCGCGCGTCGACATCCTCACCGCCTATCAGTCGTGGCAGATCGGCGGCGTCGGCGGCATCGATGGAGATCGCCTGCTGCTGGGGCTGCCCGTCCTGGGCGCTGGCGCGCTGATCTGCTTCGCGTGCGCGCGGGGGATGAACTCCCTCGCGCTCGGCGACGACATGGCGGCCGGGCTGGGGGAGAACGTCTTCCGCACCCGTCTGGTCTCCGCGGTCGGGGCGGTCGTCCTCGCCGGGGCGGCGACCGCGCTCGCCGGGCCCATCGGGTTCGTCGGTCTCATCGTGCCGCATGTGTGCCGGCTGCTCGTCGGAACCGACCACCGCTGGCTGCTGCCGTTCTCCGCGATCGGCGGGGCCGCCCTGCTCCTCGCCAGCGACATCGTGGGTCGTGTGATCGCGCCGTCCGCGGAGGAGATCCAGGTGGGCATCATCACCGCGATCATCGGCGCGCCGTTCTTCATCTGGATCGTGCGGCGCCAGAAGGTGCGTGAACTGTGAAGCGCGCGGAGGACGCCGAGACCAGACCGGCAGGGGCCCGTGTGCCGTGCGGCGCCGCCGCAGCGCCTGGAAGAACCGCAGCGCCAGGAACAACCGGCGCCGCGGCATCGGGCGTCCCCTCGATCGTCGCCGGACGTCTGGCCCGCCGGCGACGCCACGCTACGGCGAGCATCGTGCTCGCCGCGCTGGTCGCGATCGCTTTCGTGCTCGCGCTGATGCTGGGAAACACCTTCTACACGCCGACGGAGATCATCCGGGTGATCCTCGGGGAGACCGTGCCGGGTGCGTCTTTCACCGTCGGCGAGCTCCGCCTCCCGCGGGCGGTGCTGGCGGTGCTCACCGGCGCCTGCTTCGGCGTCGCCGGCGTTTCCTTCCAGACCCTGCTGCGCAATCCGCTCGCGTCACCAGACATCATCGGCATCTCGGCCGGGGCGAGCGCCGCGGCGGTCGTGAGCATCGTCGTGCTGTCGTTCGACGGCTTCGCGGTCTCCGGGATGGCCCTCGCCGGTGCGCTCGTCACCGCGATGGCGATCTACCTGCTCTCCAACAAGGGCGGCTTCGCCGGCACCCGGCTCATCCTGATCGGCATCGGCGTGGCCGCGATGCTGCAGAGCGTGATCTCCTACGTCCTCTCGCGGGCCGCGCAATGGGACATCCAGTCCGCGTTGCAGTGGCTCACCGGGAGCCTCAACAACGCCTCATGGGAGCGGGTCGTCCCGGTGGGCGTGGTGATCGTGGTGATGCTGCCGCTGATGCTGCTCACGAACCGATCGATGAGCGTGCTGCAGCTGGGCGACGACTCCGCAGCGGGCCTGGGCGTCCGCGTGACGCGCACGCGCATCCTGTTCATCCTCGGGGCCGTCTCGCTCCTCGCCATCGCCACCGCATCGGCCGGACCGATCGCGTTCGTGGCGTTCATGGCCGGGCCCATCGCCGCGCGCATCACCGGCCCCGGCGCTGCGCTCCTCGTGCCGTCGGCTCTCGTGGGGTCTCTGCTCGTGCTGGTCGGCGACCTGGTCGGTCAGTTCGCGTTCGGCACGCGCTATCCGGTCGGCGTCATCACGGGCATCCTGGGTGCGCCGTACCTGATCTCCCTGCTCATCCGCACCAACCGCTCGGGAGGATCGCTGTGACGGCGTCTCACCAGCTCGCCGCCGAACGTCTCTCGCTCGGCTACGGCGACCGCACCATCGTCGAAGACCTCGACCTGACCGTGGCGCCCGGCCGCATCACCACGATCGTCGGGGCCAACGGATGCGGCAAGTCGACCCTTCTGCGGGCTCTCGCGCGGCTGCTCGCGCCGTCCGACGGGCAGGTCGTGCTCGACGGCAAGGCGCTGCATGCGCAGCCGACCAAAGAGGTCGCCAGGGTGCTGGGCCTTCTGCCCCAGTCGCCCGTCGCGCCGGAAGGCATCGCCGTGGCCGACCTGGTGGGGCGCGGACGGCATCCGCACCAGCGCGTCCTCTCGCGCTGGAGCGCGCACGACTACGAGGTCGTCGCGGATGCCCTCGCCGCCACCGGCACCGCCGAGCTCGCCGACCGCAGCGTCGACGAGCTCTCCGGGGGGCAGCGACAGCGCGTGTGGATCGCGATGGCGCTCGCCCAGGAGACCGACATCCTGCTGCTGGACGAACCGACGACCTACCTCGATGTGGCCCATCAGGTAGAGGTCCTCGACCTGCTGACCGACCTGAGCGCTGCACGCGGCACCACGATCGTCATGGTGCTGCACGACCTCAACCTCGCCGCGCGCTACGCGGATGAGCTCGTGGCCATGAAGGCGGGTCGCGTGCACGCCATCGGATCGCCGGAAGAGGTCGTCACGAGCGAGATCGTCGAGCAGGTCTTCGGCCTCGCCAATCGCGTCACCACAGACCCCGTGTCGGGAAAGCCCCTCGTCACCCCCATCGGAAGGCATCATGTCCGCTGACACCTACCTCCTCGCCCTCGCCGAGGTGCGCGCCGTCGAGCGCGTCGCGCCGAGCTTCGTCCGGATCACCTTCGGCGGCGCCGACCTCGACGCCATCGGAACCCCCGGCGACGTGCAGGACGTGCGCATCAAGCTCATCTTCCCGCCCGCGTCCGGCGCTCTCCCGCCGTTGACGCGTGGTGCCGGTGACTGGTGGTCGGCGTGGCTCGCGGTGCCGGAGGAGGAGCGCGGGTCGATGCGCACCTATTCGATCCGCGAGCTGCGGGCCTCCGAGTCGGGCACCGAGATCGTGGTCGACTTCGTGCTGCACCTCGAACCCGGTCTCACCGGGCCTGCGTCGCTGTGGGCGAGCGCGGCGACGGCCGGCGATCAGCTGTTCCTCGTCGGCCCGCGGCGCGGCCGCGACGGACGCGGGGGAATCGAGTACTCGCCCGGAGATGCGGCATCGGTCATGCTCGTGGGCGACGAGACCGCCGCTCCGGCGATCGCACGGGTGCTGGAAGACGCCCCGGCGGATCTGCGCGGTATCGCGTTCATCGAGGTGCCCGCAGCCGATGACGCGCTGCCGATCGCGGCACCCGCCGGCGTGGAGGTGCACTGGCTGCCCCGCGGTGCCGCTCTGCACGGCACGCGGCTGATCCCCACGGTGCTCGACTATCTCGGGGCGGGCGGCGCCGCGGCAACCGTCGCGATCGACGATGTCGAGGGTGACGACGATCTCGTCTGGGAGACGCCGGTGTATTCCGGGCTCGGCGAGGAGCTGGGCGAGGACCGCGTTGCGGCCGATCGCTATTACTGGATCGCCGGGGAGAGCGGGGTGGTGACCACGATGCGCCGTCACCTCGTGAAGGATCTCGGAATCGCGCGGGGCCAGGTGGCGTTCATGGGCTACTGGCGCCGCGGCGTGGCGATGCGCGGCTGAGCCGGGTGCGGATTCCGCGCTTTCCTCAACTCAGGCAAAAAACCAGCGACGGCGGCAGAAACCGGGTTTTCGGCCGCCTCGCGTCGGCTCTGCCTGAGTTCGGAACGCGGGGGACGGTCACCCTCCGCGTCGACCTCCGTCGAGCGGGCCCCGGCTCTTCGTGGGGCAGCATCGGGCACGTCCGGGGTCGCACGCATCGCGCGCGGCCCCGTGCCGGTCAGTCGCGCGCCAGCAGCTCTGCCGCCTGCGCGCGGATGCGTTCCGGACTGTCGGCCGCGGCCGTCTGGGCCTGAGCCCACGCGAACGCGCCGCCCGCGACGATCCCGCACGGAACGCTGTCTCCGGCACGGTCCCGGATCGCCGCGAGCAGCTCTCCGAGATCATCACGATCGAGATAGGCGCCGAAGGGCACATCGATCCGGCCGCTGTCCAGGCCGGACGGCGGGAGGGAGGTGAGCGGGTCGATCAGCCCGCGCGGATCGACGAGCGACAGGCGTCCCACGACGCCGACCATGAGGTCGATCGTGCTGAGCGCTCCGTCGGCCTCGAGTCGACGCCGCAGCCGGGAGCCGATTCGCAGCGCGAGGCCGCGGGTGCTCAGCCCGCCCGCCGTGGCGGTGTCGTCCCGCACCCGCGCGAACACGCACGTGACGCGCTCCCACGGCACCACGATGTCGCCGACGGCAAGGGCATCGTCGCTCACCCGGAACTGCGTGACGCCGTCGGACGAGAGGAACCGCTCTGCCCGCTGGGGGAGCCGGTTGGTCCAGGCCCACAGGCCGGCGCCGATCCCCATCAGCACCGCCACGACGATCACCGGCATGCGGTCAGGCAGTCGCCCTCCCACGACCAGCAGCACCATGCCGAACGCCGCCAGGAGGGCGAGCCCGATGAAGATCGCGAACCCGCGGCCGGCCACGCGACGGTGCGTCCGGCGCGCAGCGGACACCCGCTCGGCGGTGGTGGCGACAGTGACATCCGGCACGTCGGGAAGGGTATCAGCCGGAGTCGGTGACACTCAGCCCGTTCGAATCCCGACCGCGTAGCGTCGGGGCATGGACACGGTAGCGGTGGGGGCCGACGACGTTGCCCGGATGCGTGAGCTGAGGGACACCTTCCAGAAATTCCTCCACGAGTACGAATTCGGGCTGCGGGAGATCGAGACGAAGATCTCGATTCTGCGCGACGAGTTCGGTCATCACCACGACTACAACCCGATCGAGCACGTCAAGAGCCGGGTCAAGTCGCCGGACAGCATCATCGAGAAGGTCGCGCGCAAGGGGATCGAGCCGGACCTCGACGCGATCCGCGAGCACATCACCGACATCGCCGGTGTCCGGGTCACCTGCAGTTTCGTGCCGGACGTCTACCAGCTCTTCGATCTGCTCACCCGGCAGCCCGATCTGCGTATCCGCGCGGTGAAGGACTACATCGCCGACCCCAAGCCGAACGGCTACCGCAGCCTCCATGCGATCGTGGAGGTGCCCGTCTACCTGTCCACCGGCGCGGTGCCGGTCCCGGTCGAGGTGCAGTTCCGCACCATCGCGATGGACTTCTGGGCGAGCCTCGAGCACAAGATCCACTACAAGTTCGACAAGGCCGTTCCCCCGCGCCTGGTCGAGGGGCTCTCGGCTGCGGCCGACGCCGCAACCGAGCTGGACGCACGGATGGAGCAATTGCACCGCGAGGCCCATCGCACGCCGCTCATCGAGGCGTGATCCGCCGCCCCGGACCGCCGCTCGAGTGAAACAAGCGCTGGCCCGGCCCGTCCGACGCCCGCGGCGCCGGACGGACTCACCGACGAGCCGGCGGCTCGGAACGGCGTGACAGCGCGGAGGGCCACCACACCGCTCGGCCGAGGTCGTAGACCAGCGCTGGCACCAGCAGAGCGCGCACCAGGAACGTGTCGAGCAGCACGCCGAACGCCACGATGAAGGCGATCTGCACCAGGAACAGGATGGGGATCACCGACAGCGCGGCGAAGGTCGCGGCCAGCACGAGCCCCGCCGATGTGATGACGCCGCCGGTGACCGACAGACCGCGCAGCACGCCTTCGCGGGTGCCATGCCGCAGGGACTCCTCGCGCACGCGCGTCATGAGGAAGATGTTGTAGTCGATGCCCAGGGCCACCAGGAACACGAAGCCGTAGAGCGGGACGGCGGGATCCGCGCCAGGGAAGTGGAACACCCCGTTGAACACGAGCGCCGCCACCCCGAGCGCGGTGCCGAACGACAGCAGGGTCGTGAGGATCAGCAGCACCGGAGCGAGCACCGAGCGCAGCAGCAGCATCAGGATGAGCAGGATCACGGCCAGCACGATCGGGATGATGAGCGTGCGGTCGTGGATCGACGCGTCGTTGGTGTCGATCGCCGTCGCGGTCACGCCGCCGACCAGGGCATCCATGCCGTCCGCTGCGTATGCGGCGCGCAGATCGCGCACGGTCTGCTCCGCGGCGGAGGAATCCGCGGCGTCGGTCAGGGTCGCCTGCAGCATGACCCGGCCGTCGACCACGGTCGGATCGGGGGCAGGGGTCCCGGGCGGGCCGAACGCGGTCACGCCCTCTGCGGTCACAGGAGCCGTGCCGGACGGCGAGTCCGCGGCGATCACCGAGACACTGTCGACGCCCCCGGATGCGAGCAGCACGGATGCCGCGTCGGTCAGAGCGTCCTCCGCGACCACCACGTACGCCGGGCTGCCCGAGCCGCCCGGGAAGTGCTCGCCGAGCGCCACCTGGCCGTCGCGCGCCTCTGATGCGCCGAGCACGAGCTCCGACTGCGCGACGCCCTGCGCGTTCAGCTGCGTCACGCCCGCGGCCCCGGCGATCAGCAGCACCGTGGTGAGCAGCCAGACCGCGCGCGGTCGCCGCCGGATGAGTCCGCCGAGCCGTGCCCACAGGCCGCCGGTGTGCACGCCGTTCTCCGCGGCGACGACCTCGGGCTCGAAGCGCGGGCGCCGCGGCCAGAACGCCGCGCGTCCGAAGGCGAAGAGGATCGCCGGGAGCAGCGAGAGCGCGGAGAGCATCGCGAACACGATCCCGATCGATGCGACCGGGCCCAGTGAGCTGTTCGACTTCAGATCGCTCAGCAGCAGGCACAGCAGACCCGCGATCACCGTGAGCCCGGATGCGACGATCGGCTCGACGGCGCCGCGCAGGGCGACACGCGTGGCCGTTCCCTTGTGCTCGTGCACGCGCAGTGCTTCCCGGTAGCGCGCGACGTACAGCAGGGAATAGTCCGTTGCGGCGCCGATGACCAGGATGAACAGGATGCCCTGCGTCTGCCCGCTCAGCATCAGCACACCGGCCTTCGCCAGCCACCACACGGTCAGGAGCGCCACGGTCAGCGCGGCCACGCTCGTGCCGAGCACCGCGATCGGCAGCAGCAGCGAACGGTAGACGAGCACCAGGATCACCAGCACCGCGAGCAGCGCAACCAGGAGCAGGATGCCGTCGATGCCGGAGAACGCCGCGACGAGATCCGCGGTGAAGCCCGCGGGGCCCGTGACGAAGACGTCGACGCCGTCCGGTACGGAGGCGCTGAGCGCGTCAGAGACGGCGGCCACGGTCTCCTTCACACCGCCCTCGATCGGCACGAACGCCTGGGCGGCGCGGCCGTCCTCCGAGGGGATCAGCGGGGAGAGGTCGGAGGCGACCCCGTCGAGCTCTGGCAGGGCGGCGACCGCGTCGGTCAGCGTGGAGAGCTGCGCGTCGGTGAGCGCGGTGTCCGACGCGAACACCACCACGGCGGGGATGGCCTCGGAATCGGCGAACTCGCCCCGCAGCTGCTGCACCTGGGTGGCGTCGGAGGACGACGGGAGATAGGTGGTCTGGTCGTTCGACGACACCTCGCCGACCCGGCCGAAGTACGGGCCGCCGATGGCCATACCGGTCAGCCACACCCCGATGAGGAGGGCGGTGATCAGCCCCGGCCAGAGGCGCCGCCGGTCGCGTGCGACGTCCGTCGTATTGGGCTGCTCATGAGACATTTGCCCTCCTCGCAGGCCACGCTACGCCACGTCGCCGACTTCGGCGATCCGGCCCCGCTCAGCGGGCAGACGAAGCGGGCACCTCGGCGAGGAAGGTGCGTGCCGCGGTGGTCAGTGCGCTGACTCCCACCTCCAGCGTCGGCGTGAGGTCGGGGATGAAGCGGGCCGAGTGCTGCGTCGGGATATCGCGGGTGACCGTGTCGTTGATCACCGCGTGGGCGAAGACATCGGCGTTGATCGCCCCCCAGTGCCAGAACACGATCGGTGCGCCGGCATCGAGGGCGAACCACGACACATCCTCACTGCCCGGCGACATGCCGGTGTCGATCACCGTGCCCTCCCCGAGCACGCGCTCGAAGGCCTCGGTCAGCAGGCCGGTCGCCGCC
Organism: Microbacterium longlingense; assembly: GCF_058349825.2. Taxonomy (NCBI): domain Bacteria; kingdom Bacillati; phylum Actinomycetota; class Actinomycetes; order Micrococcales; family Microbacteriaceae; genus Microbacterium; species Microbacterium longlingense. The sequence goes on along the minus strand of NZ_JBYRJA020000001.1, from coordinate 607,289 downwards.
GGATCGTTGATCGTCGCGGGCAGCGTGAGGTCGAAGGTGATGTCGGGCTCCCGCTCGGCCCCCGCGGCCAGGGCCTCGGCCTTGACGATGCGCTCGATCGCGGCGAGCACGCGCGCGCGCACCTCGTCATTCGGGTAGCGCAGGCTCAGTTCGATGCGCGCCTCGTCCGGGATCACGTTGTGCTTCACCCCCGCGTGCACGGAGCCGACGGTGAGCACGGTCATCTCCCGCGGGTCGATCTCGCGCGAGACGACCGTCTGCAACCGCATGATCACCGCGGCCGCCATGACCACCGGGTCGATGGTCATATGCGGGCGGGAGCCATGACCGCCCCGGCCGTAGAGGGTGATGGTGATGGCGTCTGTGGCGGCCATCTGCGGGCCGGGGCGCATGGTGATGCGACCGGTGGGGATGGACGCGACGTGCTGACCGATCACGATGTCGGGGTGGGGCACCCGCGTCAGCAGCCCGTCGTCGAGCATGGCGCGTGCGCCGGCGGCGAGCTCCTCCGCCGGCTGGAAAATCGCCACGACCGTGCCGGACCAGGAGTCACGGTCGGCGACCAGGCGCGCCATCGTGCCCACGAGCGCGGTGGTGTGCATGTCGTGCCCGCACGCATGCATCACCGGCACGTCCTGGCCCTTCTCGTCACGGGCACGGACCGTGCTGGCGTACGCCACGCCGGTCTCCTCGAACACCGGAAGCGCGTCCATGTCCGCCCGCAGCCACACGGTGGGGCCGCTGCCGTTGCGCAGCACGCCGACGACGCCCGTGCGGCCGATGCCCTCGAGCACCTCCATCCCGCCGTCCGTGCTGTCGAGTGTGTCGAGGAGGCGCGCGACGATACCGGCGGTGCGGGTCTCCTGGAAGCCGAGCTCGGGATGCTGATGGAGGTCGGTGTACAGCGCTTCCAGGTCGATGGTCATGAGAATCAAGCCTACCGAGGTCGGCGGCGGGGTTCCGTGGCCCGGTCTCCCCGAGCGCCGTGTCCCAACTCAGGCGCAGACAGCGCCGGAGGCCCGCCAACGGCGGATCCCGGGCCGGGGTGCTGACTTCGCCTGAGTTAGGACGCGGGGGGTGCGGTGCCCCGCGGTGCGGCCGTGCTCGCCCGCTCCACCAGCGCCACCGGCAGCGGGCCCGGCGCTGCGGCAGCGGCCTCGCCGAGCTTGGCCAGAACGGCCGCTGCGGCGCGCGCGCCCTGCTGGGCGGGAAACTGGTCGATCGTCGTGAGCCCGAAGAACGGCCCATGCTCATGGCCGTCCACCCCGATCACCGACAGATCGCCCGGAACGGACATCCCCCGGTCGCGTGCCGCGAGGATCGCACCGATCGCCATCTCATCGGACGCCGCGAACAGCGCGGTGGGAGGGGCTGCGAGCGACAGCAGCTGCATCGCGGCGGCGTGGCCGCCCGCCATCGTGAAGTCTCCCGGGGCGAACAGGGCCGGATCCGGGCGGATGCCGGCATGCCGCAGCGTGCGCTCATACCCGTGTCGGCGCTGGGCGCCGACGGCGAAGTCTGCGTCGAACCCCGGGTGCACGCCGATGTGGCCGATGCGGCGGTGCCCGAGCCGCATCAGGTGCGACACCGCGAGCGCGGCGATCCCGACATCGTCGACCGCGAGGGTGTCGATGCGGGGGTTCGGACCGCCCACGGCGACCACCGGCAGCCCGAGGTCGAGCAGCCGGTCGGTCTCCGCGCCGGAGAGCTTCACCGTCACGGCGACAAGCGCGTCGACGCGCTGCCGGCGTACGAACGTCTCGAAGACCTCCTGGCGGATGCCGGCGTCCGCCGTCGTGTTGTACAGCGTGATGTCGTATCCGTGCCCGAGGAGCGCGGTGGAGAGCCCGTCGAGCACGCTGCTGAAGAACCAGCTCGCCCGGAAGGGCATGATCACGCCGATGTTGCGCGTGCGGCCGGAGGCCAGGGCGGAGGCCGCCTGCGAGACGACATATCCGAGCTCCGCCGCCGCCGCCGCGACTCTGGCCCTGGTGCGCTCTGCGACCTGCCCGCGCCCGGAGAGGGCGCGGGAGACGGTCGCGGTGGACACGCCGGCCCGACGCGCCACCTCGTCGATGCTCACCACCGTGCCGCTCCTCCCCGCCCGCCGGGGTCCGGCTGCGGGCGCTCCGCGCCGGCCCCGTCTCCCGCACGCGGTGCGCGCTCCGCCGGGTCGGCGGAGCGGGGACGGGGCCGGCGCATCAGCGGGAGGGTCAGACCGTGTACCAGACGGTCGTGTCGGCAGGCAGGTCCGTCCCCTCGAACGCGGTGCTCTGCATCAGGAACGTCGCGCCGGCGGGCAGCTCGATCGGAGCGGAGCCGAGGTTGGCCACCACGTGGATGTCGCCGCGGCGGAAGGCGACCGCATCCGATCCGGCGTCCTCCCACACCAGCGATCCGCTCGCGAGGTCGTGGTCGCGTCGCAGGCGCAGCAGCTGGCGGTACAGCGAGAGCGTGGAGGCGGGGTCGGCCTCTTCCACGTCGCGGGCGAGCGCGGACCACTCCGCCGGCTGCGGCAGCCACGACGCACCGGTGGTGTTGAACCCGAAGGCGGGGGCGTCGGCCTCCCAGGGCAGCGGCACACGGCAGCCGTCGCGGCCGTAGCGCTCGCCGTCGGTGCGGAACCACGTCGGGTCCTGGCGGCTCTCGTCCGGCAGTTCCATCGCCTCGGGAAGGCCCAGCTCCTCACCCTGATAGAGATATGCCGAGCCGGGCAGGGACAGCATGAGGGCGGTTGCGGCGCGTCCGCGGGCGAGCGAGAGCGCGAAGTCCGGCTTGCCCGGCGTACGCGGTCCCATGCCGTCGCCCTGGGGGATGTGCTCGGCCGCGAGACGGGTGGTGTGACGCACCACGTCGTGGTTCGACAGCACCCAGGTGCTTGGTGCGCCGACCGCGGTGAACTCCTCGAGCGACTCGCGGATCACCGACCGCAGCTTCTCGGCGTCCCAGGGGGTCGACAGATACGCGAAGTTGAAGGTCTGGTGCATCTCGTCCGGACGCACGTACTCGGCGGTGCGCTTGATGGTGGGCAGCCACGCCTCGCCGCACAGCGCACGGTCACCGTCGTACTCGGCGAGCACGGTGTGCCAGTCGCGGAAGATCTCGTGGGTCTCGGGCTGTGTCCAGTACGGCACGTCGTCCTGGTCTCCGCCCATCGAGTCGGCGTTGCTCGGCGGGGTGTAGTCGGGAAGACCGGCGGCCTTGGTCATGCCGTGAGCGACGTCGACGCGGAACCCGTCCACCCCGCGGTCGAGCCAGAAGCGCAGGATGCTGCGGAACTCCTCCTGCACCTCCGGGTTGGTCCAGTCGAAATCCGGCTGGCTGGGGTCGAAGATGTGCAGGTACCACTGGCCGGGCGTGCCGTCCGCCTCGGTCACGCGCTCCCACATGCCGCCGCCGAACACGCTCTGCCAGTTGTTCGGGGGGAGCTCGCCATTCTCTCCCGTGCCGTCGCGGAAGATGTACCGCGCGCGTTCCGGGCTGCCGGGAGCGGCGGCGAGGGCCTCCTGGAACCACCGGTGGGCGCTCGAGGAGTGGTTGGGGACCAGGTCGATGATCACGCGGATGCCCCGCTCGTGCGCCTGGGCGAGCATCTCGTCGAAGTCGGCGAGCGTGCCGAAGATCGGGTCGACGTCACGGTAGTCGGCCACGTCGTAGCCGGCGTCCTTCTGCGGTGAGGTCATGAAGGGGCTGAGCCAGATCGCGTCGATGCCGAGCTGCTGGAGGGCGTCGAGGCGCGCGGTCACACCGGGGAGGTCGCCGATGCCGTCGCCGTTGGAGTCGGCGAAGGAACGGGGGTAGATCTGATAGATGACGGCGGTGCGCCACCACTCCGAACCGGGGGCGGCGATCTGCTCAAGCTGGGACATGCGATCAGCGTACTGCAAGCGCTTGCAGTCGGGGAGGGGTGACCAGATCAGCGCGACCGCCGGCGGCGGTCAGCCGTCGATCACCACGTTCAGCGGGTCCTGACCGGCGCGCAGACGCTCGATCTGCGCCCGCACGAGCTTGACAACGCGTGGTCGCATCGCACTGGTGGCACCACCCACGTGCGGCACGATCAGCACACCGGGTGCCGACCACAGCGGATGCCCGGCCGGCAGGGGCTCGGGGTCGACCACGTCGAGGGCGGCGCGGATGCGGCCGTTCTGCGCGATGAGCGCCTCGGTGTCCAGCGCGGGGCCGCGGCCGACGTTCACCACGAGCGCATCATCGGGCAGGAGCGAAAGCTCGCGCTCGCCGATGATGTGTCGGGTCTCTGCGCCGCCCGGCAGGGCGAGCACGAGGATGTCCGTCTGCGGGAGGAGGGCGGGGAGCTCGTCCGTGGCGCGCACGTCGATGCGGCCGAGGCGCTCGTGCCAGATGTTGCGCTGCCGGCGGCCGACCATCGTCAGCTGCACCTCGAAAGGCTCCAGGCGCATCGCGATCGCCATGCCGACTCCGCCGACGCCGAGCACCAGCACCCGGCGATCGGCGAGGCTCGGTGAGCGCTGCGAGACCCACTCCTCGCGGTCCTGGGCGTGCACGAAGGTCGGGATGCGGCGCTGAGAGGCGAGGATCAGGCCGACGGCGAGCTCGGCCGTCGACGCCTCGTGCACGCTCGCCGCGTTCGCGAAGCGGTAGCCGCCCGGCAGGCGCCCGACCACGTCGTCGAAGCCGATCGACTGGCTCTGCAGCAGGCCGATGTCGGTGTCGCCGATCGCGGTCACGATGTCGCCGAGGGGCGCATACGGCGTCACCGCGATGTCGATGCGTTCGCGGGGCGCGGGCGATCGCATGTCCCACAGCAGCAGCTCGACGCCCGCGGGCGCCGGCCCGACGGCGTCACGCAGACCCGGGGTGGGAAGGGTGACCACGATCGGCGGAGCAGCGCCCTCCGCGGTCGTGTCGGCGGTCTCCCGCGGGGCGTCTGCGGCGTCGTTCGCGAAGGTGTCGGCCATGCATCGAGCCTACCCAGCGCGCATGGCGCCGGTCGCAGAACACCGGTGCCGGCGACGCGCCAGCCCGAGTGCTCGTGGCGCGAGATCCGACCCCGCAGCGCGACCGATCATCGTCGCCCTGGTGGTGAGCTTCATCGCCCCCGATGCCGTCGCGGGCAGACGGTGATGAGCATGGCCCAGGAGCCGGTGACGGCGCTGATCATCGCCGTGCTGATCGGACTGTGGCCGCCCGCGTCCGGCTGAGCGGGCGGGGCCGCAGCGGCGTCAGGCCGCGACCGCGGCGACAGCCGAGATCGCGCTCGTGAAGAAGCGCAGGCCGTCCTGGCCGGAACGCATGCGCACCGAGGTGTTCGGGCCGAAGCCGAGCTCCGTCGCGTGCTCCGGGTGCGGCATGAGGCCGACGACGTTGCCGCGCTCGTTCCGGAGGCCGGCGATGTCGCGCAACGACCCGTTCGGGTTCACCCCGGCGTAGCGGAAGGCCACCAGGCCCTCACCCTCGATGCGGTCCAGCGTCTCGGCGTCCGCGATGTAGCCGCCCTCGGCGTTCTTCAGCGGGATGACGATCTCCTCGCCAGGGGTGAACTCGCTCGTCCAAGCGGAGTCCGTGCTCTCGACGATGAGGCGCTGGTCGCGGCGCACGAAGTGCTGGTGGTCGTTGCGGATCAGGCCGCCGGGCAGCAGGTGCGCCTCGACCAGCATCTGGAAGCCGTTGCAGATGCCGAGGATCGGCATGCCCTGGGCTGCGGCGTCTGTGACCTCTGTCATGATCGGCGAGAGGGCCGCGATCGCTCCGCTGCGCAGGTAGTCGCCGTAGCTGAAGCCGCCAGGCAGCACGAGGGCATCGACGCCCTCGAGGTCGTGCGAGCCATGCCAGAGCGACACCGGCTCTGCGCCGGCGAGGCGGATGGCGCGCTCGGCATCGCGGTCGTCGAGGGAGCCGGGGAAGGTGATGACGCCGATGCGGACGCTCATTCGACGACCTCGACGCCGACGACGTCCTCGATCACGGCGTTGGAGAGCACCTCGTCCGCGATGCGACGGGCCTCGGCCAGCACGGCGTCGGTGACCTCGCCCTCGACGGTGAGCTCGAAGCGCTTGCCGATGCGCACGTTGCTGAAGGCGTCGACGCCGAGGCGCGCGAGCGCTCCGGAGACGGCCTTCCCCTGCGGGTCGAGCAGCTCGGACTTGGGCATGACGTCGACGACGATGGTGGGCATGAAGGGCTCCAGGAGTCGCGGGAGGAGGGTCAGCCCAGTCTACCGGCCGCGCGACCGATGCCCGAGCGGTCGGTGGCCGTTCCCGAACTCAGGCAGAAACAGCCGAAACTGCCCAGATCGGGGGCCGGGGGCAGAGCGGCGGCGGTTTTGCCGGAATGGGGGAAGGGGCGGGGCGGAGCCCGGTTACACGCGGAAGACCGTGTGGAGGTCGCCCACGACCGCGCGTCCGCCGAGCTCGGCGATCTCGAACAGCACCGTCACCCCGGTCACGTGCGAGCCGAGCCGCTCGATCAGCTGGCGGCCCGCGGCGAGCGTTCCGCCGGTCGCGAGCACGTCGTCGATCAGCAGCACCCGCGTGCCGGCCGGAAGGTCGTCGTGCATCTCGACGGTCGCCGTGCCGTACTCCAGGGCGTAGTCGACCGATGCGGCAGGGCGGGGCAGCTTGCCGGCCTTGCGGATCGGGACGAGCCCGACGCCGGCGGCGATCGCAGCGGCTCCGGCGAGGATGAACCCGCGCGCCTCGATTCCGGCTACCACGTCGAACTGGCCCTGGAAGGGCTCCAGGAGCGCGTCGATCGTGGTGCGCAGCGCGGCGGCATCGGCCAGCAGCGGGGTGATGTCGCGGAACAGCACCCCCGGCGCCGGGTAGTCCGGGATGTTTCGGATGAGGCCTTCGGCGCGGGCGAGATCAGGGTTCACCGCACAACCCTAACGGGAAGACGCCACCGGCGTCGGAACGGGAAGACGTGCACCCGGGCGACAGGGCGGGGCGCCGGACGGCGCCCCGCGGGTGTCAGGATTGTCGGCATGACACGCACGTTTCCGGATGACTTCCTGTTCGGTGCTGCCACGGCGGCCTATCAGATCGAGGGGGCCGCGTTCGAGGACGGCAGGACAGCCTCCATCTGGGACGCCTTCGCGCGGGTGCCCGGCGCCGTGATCAACGCAGACAACGGCGACGTCGCGTGCGATCACTATCACCGCTACGCGGACGATGTCGCTCTCATGAAGCGCCTCGGCCTGCAGACCTACCGCTTCTCCACGTCGTGGTCGCGCGTGCGTCCCGACGGCGGTGCCGTCAACCAGCAGGGCGTCGACTTCTACAGCCGCCTCGTCGACGAACTGCTGGCGAACGACATCCTGCCCTGGCTCACCCTCTACCACTGGGACATGCCGCAGGCGCTCGAGGAGAAGGGCGGGTGGACCGCGCGCGAGACCGTCGACCGGTTCTTCGAGTACGCCATGACGATGCACGATGCGCTCGGCGATCGCGTGGGCATCTGGACGACCCTGAACGAGCCGTGGTGCGCGTCGTTCCTCTCCTACACGGCCGGCGCGCACGCCCCAGGGCGCCAGAGCATCGGCGACGGCCTGCTGGCCGCACACCACCTGATGCTCGCCCACGGCCGCGTGGTCGAGGCGCTGCGCGGACGCGATGAGACGCTCAAGCTCGGACTCACGCTCAACCTCACCGTGGCCGATCCGGTCAACCCGCTCGACCCGGCCGACGTCGATGCGGCACGACGCATCGACGGGCAGTTCAACCGCTGGTTCCTCGAGCCGATCTTCCAGGGCGCCTACCCGGCCGACGTGGTGCGGGACATCCGCGCGGTCGATCCCGCAGCGGTGTCGCGGTGGGCAGAAGCGGTGCACGACGGCGACCTCGCGACGATCTCGCTGCCCCTGGACACGCTCGGGGTGAACTACTACCAGGGGGACTTCCTCAGCGGCACGGCCCCGGCGGTCGCGCCGCCCCGGATCGACGCCCCGACCGACCGCCCGATCGCGTCGCCGTATCCCTCGCACGAGGGCATCCATGCGGTCGAGCGGGGCCTGCCGCGCACCGGCATGGGGTGGGAGGTGCAGCCGGAGGGGCTCACGCGGCTGCTGGCGCGGGTCGCCGAGGAGTACGCCGAGGGCATCCCCCTCTACGTCACGGAGAACGGCGCGGCCTACGACGACGTGCGGACGGGCGATCGCGTTCCCGATGCCGAGCGCGTGGCGTTCCTCCGGGCGCATCTGGACGCCACGCTCGATGCGATCGAGCAGGGCGTCGATGTGCGCGGCTACTTCTACTGGTCCCTGCTGGACAACTATGAGTGGGCTTGGGGATACCAGAAGCGCTTCGGTCTGGTGCGGGTGGAGTACGACACCCAGGAGCGCCTGATCAAGGACAGCGGCCAGGAGTACGCGCGCATCATCGCGCACCGCGCGCTGTAGCCGCGCGGCGGCGAGGGCGGGTCTCGAGCTCGAGACCCGCCGTCGCCGACTCAGGCAATTCTGATGACGGCTGCGCGGCGGCCTGCGCAACCCCGCGCGAGCGGGGTGCGCAGGCCGAGATTCTGCCGGAGCTGCGTCTCCAGCGGATCAGCGAGCGGCGTTCTCCGGGTCGCCGCCGAGCGGGCCGACCGGTGCGAGCGGGCCGCCGTCGTCCGCGCCGGTCTTGCGCAGCCGCGCGACGAGGTTGCCCAGGTGGTAGATCACGATGGCCGCGACGGTGGCGATCACGATGCCGCCGAGTTCGAACCCGCCCTCACCCGAGATCGTGAAGCCGCCGACCGCGATGATGAGCGCGACAGCGGCGGTGTACTGGTTCACCGGGCGGGAGAAGTCGACGCGGCCGTCCACCCAGATCTTGACCCCGATGATGCCGATGAGCCCGTACAGCGCGGTGGTCACCCCGCCGAGCACCCCGGCGGGAACGGAGTTGACCACGGCACCGAACTTCGGCGACATCGCCAGCAGGATCGCCGTGAAGCCGGCCACCCAGTACGCCGCAGTGGAGTAGACCCTGGTCGCCGCCATCACGCCGATGTTCTCGCCATAGGTCGTGGTTCCCGAGCCGCCGAAGAATCCGGCGATCGCGGTCGAGACGCCGTCGGCGACGAGCGCCTTCCCGGTCTGCGCGTTGATCTTCGGGTCTTCTGTCATGGTCGCCACGCCGCGCACGTGGCCGACGTTCTCCGCGATGAGCACCAGGACGACCGGCAGGAACATCGCGATGCCGGACCACGTGCTGGGCGAGACGAAGTCGGGGAAGTGGAAGGTGGGCAGCCCGAACCATGCGGCCTCGCCGACCGCGGCCCAGTCGACCTCGCCGCGGACGCTGGCGAACACATAGCCGGCGATGACGCCGAGGAAGATCGAGATGCGGCCGAGGAACCCGCGGAACACGACGGCGAACAGGATCGTGAGGGCGAGCGTCACCGTCGCCGTGATCGGGGCCTTGGCGAAGTTGTTGTGAGCGGCGCCGGCGAGGTTGAACCCGATCAGCGCGACGATCGTGCCGGCCAGCACTGGCGGCAGGAAGCGGTCGATCCAGCCGACGCCCACGGTGTGCACCACCACGCCGATGAGCGCGAGCAGCACGCCGACCGCGACGATGCCGGCGAGCGCGGATCCCATGCCGGCCGAGGCTGTGGCCGCGGTGACCGGCGCGATGAACGCGAAGGACGACCCGAGGTAGCTGGGCAGCTTGTTGCGCGTGACGATGAGGAACAGGATCGTGCCGATGCCGCTGAACAGCAGCGTTGTCGGCACGGGGAAGCCGGTGAGGATCGGGACGAGGAACGTCGCCCCGAACATCGCCACGACGTGCTGCACGCCGATGGCGATGGTGGCCGGCCAGCTGAGTCGCTCGTCGGGACGGACGACGGCGCCGGGCGCGACGGTGCGGCCGTCTCCGTGCACTTTCCACAGGGGCATGGGGGTCTCCTCGGGTCTGATGAATGCTGCGCCAACATTACTGGCCGGCCGCGCGCCAGCCTCTCGCCCGGACGGCAGCGGCACAGGCCGCGGGGAGAGCGGGGGAGGCGATGGGCCGCCACGTCTCGCACGAGGAGATACCCGCTCGTGCGGCGGCCGGCGCGCTGCGGACCGCCGCGCGCCGGCCCGGAGTGCGTCAGGCGGTGAGGCGCTCGATCAGCTCGCGGTAGCGGGCGGCGGTGCGCTCCACGATCTCGGCGGGCAGCTCGGGCGGGGTGCCCTGCTTGTCCCAGTTGGCCGAGAGCCAGTTGCGCACGATCTGCTTGTCGAAGCTCGCCATCCGCTCGGCCGGTGTCGTGCCGGTGCGCCAGGCCTCGGCATCCCAGTAGCGAGACGAGTCGCTCGTGAGCACCTCGTCCGCCAGGCGGAGGGCGCCAGCCGCATCCGTGCCGAACTCGAACTTGGTGTCGGCGAGGATCAGCCCCCGCTCCTCGGCGATCTCCGCGGCGCGGCGGTAGATGCGCAGCGAGAGGTCGCGCAGCTGTGCGGCGCGCTCCGCTCCCACGAGCTCTGCGGTGCGCGCGAAGGAGATGTTCTCGTCGTGCTCTCCGAGCGGCGCTTTGTATGCCGGGGTGAACAGCGGTTCCGGGAGGCGGTCGCCGTCGTGCAGGCCGGCGGGCAGCGGGATGCCGCACACCGTGCCGTGCTCGGTGTACTCCGCCCAGCCGGACCCGGTGAGGTATCCGCGCACGACGCACTCCACCGGGAGCATGTCGAGGGACACCGCCACCATCGCGTGGTCGGCGACGGCGCCCGGGGCTTCGCCGTCTGCGAGGTGGTTCGCGACGCCCTCCGCGGCGAGGCGGTCGAACCACCAGCGGCTGAGCTGCGTGAGCAGCGCGCCCTTGCCGGGGATGCCGGGGGAGAGCACGTGGTCGAATGCGCTCACCCGATCGGACGCCACGACGAGCATCCGGTCGTCGGCCGGGTCCTCCGGGCGGTACAGATCGCGGACTTTGCCGGAGTAGACGTGCGTCCAGCCGGGGACGGTGGGGGTGCTCACCCGCCCATTATCCCCGAGCGGGCCGGGCACCCGGAAGGCCGGGATCCCGGCGGGCTCTCCGGCCGTTCGTGCCTCGCGCGACCGCGGGCGTCGGCGGGCGGCCCCGATGTCCGCGGGCCGGAGTAGGGTCGCGGGTGGAGCAGTGACGGAGGACGACATGGCATTCGGACGGAGCATCGCATGACGAACACCGGCGATGCCCCGCTCTGGAGCGGGCACCGCAGAAGCGCGTCGGCCCGTCCCCGGCGATCGTTCACGCCAGGCGCGCACCGTTCATGACCGGCCGCCCTGCTCACCTCTGACCTCTTTGCCCGCCCAGCGCGGCGGGCCCGACTCGCGGATGCCGACGGGCATCCCTCACACATGCGGAAAGGGCGTGCATGACCGCGTCTGCAGCTCCCGACTCGACCGACACGGGGTCGACCACGACGGGTGCCTCCCGGCCCCGGAGCCCCTGGCCGGCCCTGTGGGCGCTGGCGATCGGGTTCTTCATGATCCTCGTCGACGTGACGATCGTCTCGGTGGCCAACCCGGCCATCAAGGCCGCGCTCGACCCGGCGTCGAACAACTTCGACAACGTGGTGTGGGTCACCAGCGCGTATCTGCTCGCCTACGCCGTCCCGCTGCTGATCACGGGCCGGATGGGCGACCGGTTCGGGCTCAAGCAGACCTACCTGGTGGGTCTGGCGATCTTCACCCTGGCGTCGCTGTGGTGCGGACTGTCCGACTCCCTCGGAATGCTGATCGCGGCGCGTGCCGTGCAGGGGCTCGGCGCGGCGTTCATGAATCCGCAGACGATGGCCCTGATCACGCGCACGTTCCCCGCGCATGCCCGTGGCGCGGCGATGGGCCTGTGGGGTGCGACGGCGGGGGTGGCGAGCCTGGTCGGCCCGCTCCTGGGCGGCCTGCTCGTCGACGGCCTCGGCTGGGAGTGGATCTTCTTCGTCAACCTGCCCGTCGGCGTCGTGGCGTTCGTGCTCGCGCTGATCCTCGTGCCGCGCCTGGAGACGCATCCGCATCGCTTCGACGTTGTCGGCGTGGTGCTCAGCGCGCTGGCGCTGTTCCTCATCGTGTTCGGCCTGCAGGAGGGCGACCACTACGGCTGGGGCGTGATCTGGGGGCCGATCTCCGTCTGGGGCCTGATCGTGGCCGGGGTGGCGGTGCTCGGGCTCTTCATCTGGCAGCAGATGCGCACGCGCGGCGAACCGCTCCTGCCGATGGCGATCTTCCGCGACCGCAACTTCTCATGGTCCAACGTCAGCATCGCCGGCGTCGGCTTCACCGTGACGAGCATGGCGCTCCCGCTGATGTTCTTCCTGCAGCTCGCCCGCGGTCTCACGCCGACCCAAGCGGCGTTGCTCACGGTCCCCACGGCGGTGCTGTCTGGGGTGCTGTCGCCGATCGCCGGGAAGATTCTCGACCGGGTCGACCCGCGGGTGATCCTGGTGCCCGGCCTGCTGTGCGTCGCCGGGTCGCTCGTCTGGTACGCGGCGATCATGGACACCACCACGCCCATGTGGGTCTTCCTGTTCCCCGCGGCGCTCTACGGCATCGGCAGCGCCGGCATGTGGGGGCCGCTGGCCACCACCGCGACCCGCCGTCTGGATCCGCGCTACGCGGGTGCCGGTGCCGGGCTCTACAACACCACGCGCACGGTGGGTTCGGTGATCGGTTCTGCGGCGATCGCCGGCTTCATGCAGGCGCGTCTCGCCGCCAATCTGCCCGGTGCCGCCGGTACGCCGGCCGAGGGCGCTTCCGGAGCGCTCCCCGCGCGCGTCGCCGAAGGGTTCGCGGCGGCGATGTCGCAGACGATGCTGCTGCCCGCGGCCGTGATCTTCATCGCGATGCTCTCGACGCTGTTCCTGCGGCCGACGCCGCGCCCCGCGCTGCCACCGCGCTGAGCCGGCGGCCTGAGATCAGGCCGCCGGGGCCACCGCGCTCGCGCGCGTGCCGAATCATCAGGATTTTCAGGTGCCGCGGCACCTGAAAATCCTGATGATTCGGCGGACCGAGCGGAGCGAGGGGTCTCTCGCGAAGGCTCAGCCCGACCGGCTCCTGTCAGGCGGCTCCTGTCAGGCGGCTACCGTCCGTCGGCGACGCGGGCGGCGATGTCGTGACGGAAGTGTGAGCCGTCCAGGCGGATGCGGTCGAGAGCCGCGTAGGCCCTGGCCCGCGCCTGCGCGAAGTCCGGCGCTGTCGCCACCACGTTGAGGACACGGCCGCCGGATGCCACCGGGTCTCCCCCCGGCGCGTCCGGAGCGGAGGTGGCGGCGTGCACCACGCGAGCACCCTCCACCGCGTCCGCGTCGGCGAGCCCCGCGATGAAACGCCCGGTCTGCGGGTGCTCCGGGTAGCCCTCGCTCGCGAGCACGACCGTCACGGCCGCGTCGTCGGAGAACACCGGCTCCGGCTGCGCCTCGAGCGTGCCGGAAGCGGCGGCGAAGAGGAGCTCGGAGAGCGGGGTCTGCAGGCGCGGCAGCACGACCTGCGTCTCGGGGTCGCCGAATCTGGCGTTGAACTCGATCACCCGGATGCCGTCAGCGGTGAGCACGAGGCCGGCGTAGAGGAGCCCGATGAACGGGGTGCCCTCGGCGTCCAGCCGCCGCACCACCGGGAGCGCGACCGTCTCCTCGACCTCGGCGACGAACGCCGCGATGCTGCCGAAGCGCTCGGCGAGCCAGGGGAGGGGAGAGTACGCTCCCATGCCTCCGGTGTTCGGTCCGGCATCGCCGTCGTACGCGCGCTTGAAGTCCTGCGCGGGGGCGAGGGCACGCACCGTGTCGCCGTCGCTCAGGAAGAACAGCGAGACCTCCTCGCCGCTGAGGAACTCCTCGATCAGCACCGGGCCGGCCGGCAGATACTGGGCGGCATGGGCGAGAGCCGCGTCGCGATCGGCGGTGACGATCACGCCCTTGCCCGCGGCGAGACCGTCTGCCTTGACCACGTGCGGCGCGCCGAACTCGTCGAGGGCCGCGGCGACGTCCTCGATCGTGGTGGCGCGGCGGGATCCGCCGGTGGGCACGCCAGCGGCCTCCATCACGCGCTTGGCGAAGGCCTTCGAGCCCTCCAGCTGCGCGGCTTCGCGGCCGGGGCCGAACACCGGGATGCCGCGCGAGCGCAGCACGTCGGCCACGCCCGCGACGAGCGGCGCCTCCGGCCCGATGACGACGAGGTCGATGGCCCGCTCGTTCGCGAACGCGGCGACCTTCTCGCCGTCGTTCTGATCGAGGTCGACGACGGTCGCGTCCTGCGCGATGCCGTAGTTGCCGGGCGCGGCGAACAGCTCATGACCTGCGTCCTCGTTCTGCAGAGCGAGGATGATCGCGTGTTCGCGGGCGCCGGAGCCGAGGACGAGGATCTTCACACGGTCAGCCTATCCGGGGCGTCTGGCGCGCGGAGCACGCGATGCCGGCACCGGTGCTAGACGTCGCGCTCCCGGCCACGATCCCAGGGGATGGCCCATCCGGCGGCGGTGAACAGGCCGTCGAGGACCATCGCGGTGAAGCCCCACACGATCACGCCGTCGAGGTCGAACCCGGCGCCGCGGTAGAACCGGCCTGCGGCGACCTCGCGGCGGGCGGTGAAGCGGTTGCGGGGGTCGAGGAGCTCGGCGACGGGCACGCGGAACACCTCGACGGTCTCGGCGTGGTCGACGGCGGCGACGCGGGTGGGCCGACGCCACCAGGCGAGCACGGGCGTGACCTGATGGTTGCTGGCGATGAGGGGCAGCGACGGGAGGGTCGCGAGCACCTCGACGCCGGTCGGGTCAAGGCCGGTCTCCTCCTCGGCCTCTCGGAGGGCGGCCGCGACGGCATCGGCGTCTTCGGGGTCGCGGTGTCCGCCGGGGAAGGAGATCTGCCCGGGGTGGGAGGTGACGGTGGCGGATCGGCGCTGCAGCAGCACGTCGAGGTCGGCGGGCACGACGCCCACCGGGTTCTCGGCGAGGATCTCGTCGAGAGAGCCGAACAGCACCAGGACGGACGCCTCACGCGCGGTGCTCTCGTCGACGGGCGGCAGGAAGTGCGACGACCACCCCGGGTCCGCGGCGGCCGCGATGAGCTGCGCGCGGGCGTCGTCGGGGGCGGTCATGCTCCGACCCTACGACGCCGTGCGGCGCGAGGGGGCGGGCCGCGGCGAGTCGCCGCTCAGGCGAGCAGAGCGGCCACCTCGGACCACGCCGGCATCGAGGAGGAGGCACCCGGCCGCGTGACCGCGATCGACGCGGCGGCCGAGGCCGCCTGGATCGCGGCGTCCAGGGGCATGCCCCGGCTCAGCCGCGCCACCAGGACGCCCGCGAAGGTGTCTCCGGCTCCGGTGGTGTCGACGGCCTCGACCGACCGGGCGGGGACCTCGTGCTGCACGGCACCGTCCCGGGCGACCAGGGCGCCGCGGGGCCCGCGCGTCATCACGACCAGGCCGCACCGCGTGCTGAGGGCTGTCGCGGCGTCCCTGTCGTCATCGCGGCCGGCGAGCGCGCGGGCCTCTGCGGCGTTCGGGATGAGGATGTCGGTGTCGCCCAGCAGGGCGTCGTCGAGCCCGTCGGCGGGCACGGGTGCCGGGGTGAGGACGGTGCGCACCCCCGCGTCGCGCGCCGCGGCGAAGGCTGCGGTGACCAGGGCGCGCGGACGCTCCAGCTGTGCCACCAGGTATTGCGCCGCCGCGATGCGCGCCCGGGCCCCGGCATCGAGGCGCTCGACCGCGGCGTTGGCGCCTGGCACCACGACGATGGCGTTCTCTCCGCCGTCGACCACGGCGATGTGCGCGGTGCCGGTGGGCGCTTCCACCGTCCGCAGGCCGGTGGTGTCGATCCCCTCGTGGTGGAGCGCAGCGCGCAGGCGCTCGCCGAAGGCATCCGCCCCCACCGCGCCGAGGAACGCCACGTCGCCTTGTGCCCGCGCCGCCGCGACGGCCTGGTTGAGCCCCTTGCCGCCCGGGACGGTGTCGAAGGACGATCCGAACATGGTCTCGCCGGGATGCGGAAGGCGGGGCTGGCGCACCACGAGGTCGAGGTTGGCGCTGCCGAGGACGACGATCCGACTCACCCTCCCGACCGTACCCGCCCCTGCCCTCGTCCTCCCCCCCCCTGCGCCGAATCCGCCCCCGTGCGCGCCGCAACGATCGTGCGCGCCCCAACGACGTGGACTCTCGGTACAGCGCGGGGGACGCGCGGCGGGGGAGACTGGGGTGATGGGACGCAAGATCGACACGGAGGACGGGCGCGCGGCGCTCGCCGTCGTGCGGCCTGCGCTCGCCGCGGGCGAGCGACCAGGTCGCGCAGAGTACGCCACCGCTGTGCGGTACCTCCTGCAGCTCCTGGATGAGAAGGCGCCGGGCAACAGCGTGGAGGTGCGGGTTCCCCCTTTCGGCGCCGTTCAGGTGGTGCAGGGGCCGCGGCACACCCGCGGCACCCCGCCCAACGTGGTCGAGACCGACGCCGCGACCTGGATCGCGATCGCGACCGGCGACCAGACCTGGGCAGACGCCGCAGCCTCCGGCCGCATCGTCGCGTCCGGCGTGCGGGCGGACCTGTCCGATCTGCTGCCGCTCCGCCCCTGACCGATCGGCGCCCCGTCCTGGACCGGACGGCACCTGCCGGACGTCCCGCCCCCGCACGGACCGGTGCCCAGGGCCGGGCGGGGCACCTGGGAGGGCGTCGGAGGCGATGATGAGACAATGGGCGACATGAACGCCGCACCACAGCCCCCCGCAGGCGTCGACGCGACCGTGCGCCGGGCACCGAAGTACGGCGTCTTCCTCGGCATCGGCGTGGTGGTCGGGCTTCTCGTGGCGGTGATCCTCACCTTCGCCGGCACGTTCGACCCATCGCCGGTGCTCGACGTCGTCTACCCGCCGATGCAGGTGTTCGGCTTCCTGCTGCTGTGGACCGTTCCCGCAGGCATCGCGCTGTTCGGCATGATCGCCGTGATCCTCGACCGTCGTTCGCGCGGGCGCCGCGTACGCGTCGACCACCAGCGCATCATCGTTCCCGGGGACTGAACGTCCCGGGCGTGCGTGCTCCGGCCCGGGGGCGTGCACCCGGCTCGATGCCCGGCGGTACTCTTGTCTGGTGTCATCCCACACCTATGCCGAGGCCGGCGTCGACACCGCTGCGGGCGATCGCGCTGTCGAGCTGATGAAGTCCGCTGTCCGTGCCACGCACGGCCCCGAGGTCACCGGAGGGGTCGGCGGGTTCGCCGGGCTCTTCGACGCGTCCGCTCTCCTCGGCTTCCGGCGCCCGCTGCTGGCGACCAGCACCGACGGCGTCGGCACCAAGGTGGCCATCGCCCAGGCGATCGACAAGCACGACACGATCGGGCACGACCTGGTGGGCATGGTCGTCGACGACATCGTGGTGGTGGGAGCGAAGCCGCTCTTCATGACCGACTACATCGCGTGCGGCAAGGTCTTCCCCGAGCGCATCGCCGAGATCGTCCGCGGCATCGCCGAGGCGTGCTCCCTCACCGGAACGGCTCTCGTCGGCGGCGAGACCGCAGAGCACCCCGGCCTGCTCGGTGAGAACGACTACGACGTCGCAGGTGCGGCGACCGGCGTCGTCGAGGCCGACCGGATGCTGGGCGCCGAGCGCGTCGGCGACGGCGACGTCGTCCTGGCCCTGGCTGCGAGCGGCATCCACTCGAACGGCTTCTCGCTCGTGCGGCACATCCTCGCCCGCTCCGGCATCGGATACGGCGATCGTGCCGACGACCTCGGCACGACGTGGGGCGAGGCGCTGCTCGTGCCGACCCGCCTCTACACGACCCCGCTGCTGGCCGCCATCGAGACCCACGGCGACGCCGTGCACGCTCTCAGCCATGTCACCGGCGGCGGCATCGCCGCCAACCTCGCCCGGGTGCTGCCGCAGGGCAGCTGGGCAGAGGTCGATCGCGCCACCTGGTCGCCGTTGCCGGTGTTCCGGGTGCTGAGCGACATCGCCGGAACCACGCTCGAATCGAGCGAGGGCACCTGGAACCTGGGCATCGGTTTCCTCGCCGTCGTCGACCAGGCTGCGGCGCAGGAGATCGCGCGCACGCTCACCGCGGCAGGCATCGACACCTGGCAGGTCGCGACGGTGCACACCGGCCCGCGACCGGAGGGCGATTTCGAACAGGGGGCGAAGGGCGTCGACGGCGGCGCCGTGCGCCTCATCGGGACCTACGCAGACGGAGCGAACTGACCCCCCATGTGCGGCATCGTCGGAATCGTCGGGAACGCTCCCGTCAACCAGGACATCTATGACGCCCTCCTCCTGCTGCAGCACCGGGGGCAGGACGCCACGGGCATCGCCACGGCCGAGCCCGGCGGCGTCATGCACATGGCGAAGGCGCACGGCATGGTGCGCGAGGCCTTCCGCACCCGCGACATGCGCACCCTCCTCGGCAACGTCGGCCTCGGCCACGTGCGCTACGCCACGAAGGGCACCGCGTCGAGCGAGGAGGAGGCGCAGCCGTTCTACGTCAACGCCCCGTACGGCCTGGTGCTGATCCACAACGGCAACCTCACCAACACCCGTGAGCTCACCGCCGACATGGAGCGCATCGACCGCCGGCACCTGAACTCCTCGAGCGACACCGAGCTGCTGCTCAACGTGCTCGCCGGAGCGCTGCAGGAGACCACATCCCCGGTCGATCTCGACCCGGAGCGCATCTTCGACGCCGTCACCCGCACCCAGGAGCGCATCGAGGGAGCCTATGCGGTGATCTCGATCATCGCCGGCTACGGCCTGCTCGCCTTCCGTGACCCCTACGGCATCCGTCCGCTCATCCTCGGTCACCGGCGGCGCGAGGCCAGCGAGGACCATCCGGCCGGGGACGAGTGGATCGTGGCGAGCGAATCGCTTGTGCTGGAGAACGGCGACTACGAGATCGTGCGGGACATCGCCCCCGGCGAGGCCGTGTTCATCACGAACGAGGGCGAGCTGTTCTCCAAGCAGTGCGCGAGCGATCCGCGGCTGGCCCCCTGCGCGTTCGAGTACGTCTACCTTGCGCGCCCCGACTCGATCGTCAACGGCATCTCGGTGTACGAGTCGCGGCTGCGCATGGGCGACCGCCTCGCCGACACGATCGCCAAGCATGTGCCGCGCGAGAAGATCGACGTCGTCATGCCGATCCCCGACTCGTCTCGGCCGGCGGCCATGGAGGTCGCCCGCAAGCTCGGGATCGAGTACCGCGAGGGCTTCTACAAGAACCGCTACGTGGGCCGGACCTTCATCATGCCGGGTCAGGCGGTGCGCAAGAAGAGCGTGCGACAGAAGCTCAACGCGATGTCCAGCGAGTTCCGCGGCAAGAACGTCCTGCTCATCGACGACTCGATCGTGCGCGGAACCACCAGCCAGCAGATCATCCAGATGGCGCGCGATGCCGGGGCGCTCTCGGTGACGTTCGCCTCGGCGGCGCCGCCGGTGCGGCACCCCCACGTTTACGGCATCAACATGCCCTCCCGTCAGGAGCTCATCGCGCACGGCCGCACGATCCCCGAGATCGCCGAGGCGCTGGGCTGCGACCATCTGGTCTATCAGGAGATCGACGACCTCAAGGCGGCGATCTGCGATGGCAGCGACATCGACGACCTCGACATGAGCTGCTTCGACGGCCGCTACGTCACCGGTACGGTCGACGACGAGTACCTCGCCTGGGTGGAGGGCACGCAGACGTCATGACCGCGGCGCGATCACGCTTGCTGGTCGGGCCCACCGGACACGGGCGGCTGCTCGCCCTGCTGGGCATCGTGCTCACCTCGTTCTCGCTGCGCTCCGCGGTGGCCGCGCTGTCGCCGCTGCTCGACCGGGTCGATGCGGAGTTCGGCGTCCCGGCCATCGTCGCGGGGCTGATCGCCTCAGCGCCCCCGGTCGCGTTCATGCTGTGCGGGCTGGTCGCACCGCTCATCGAGCGCCGGCTCGGACTCGAGCTCACCATCGCGATCGCGATGGGCGTCACCGCGACGGGCATGCTCATGCGGGCGTTCGCCGTGGATGCGGTCGGCCTGCTGGTGACGACCGCGCTGGTGTTCTTCGGCGCCGGGATCGGAAACATCCTCCTGCCGCCGCTGGTGAAGAAGCACTTCCCCGATCGCATCGGGCTCGTCATGACGATGTACTCCCTCATGCTGGCGGTGTCGAGTCTGCTGCCGCCGCTGTTCGCGGTGCCGATCGCCGATGCCGCGGGGTGGCGCGTGTCGGTCGGCCTCTGGGGTGTGTTCGCCGTGGCCGCCGTGATCCCGTGGCTTCCGCTCGTGCTGCGCGGGCGGGACGCCGCGGATGCCGACGCGATCGCCGTGCCGGCCGGCGATGTCTTCCGCCGTCTGCTGCGCATGCCGCTGGCGTGGTCGATCACCGTGGTCTTCGCGGCGTCGGCGTCGAGCGCCTACGCGATGTTCTCCTGGTTGCCGGCGATCCTCCGCGAGCGGGCCGGGGTGGACGCGGCCCACGCCGGTCTGCTGCTGTCGGTGTTCATCGTGGCGTCGGTCCCGCTAGCGCTGGTCGTCCCGGTGCTCACGGTGCGATTCCGAGGTGCCAGGGCGCTGCTGGTCGTGGGCTGCATCAGCGGTCTCCTCGGCATCGCGGCGCTGCTCTGGTGGCCGAGCTCCGCCACCACGCTGTGGATCGCGGTCTTCGGCATCAGCGGCGGGCTGTTCCCGCTCTCGTTGACGCTGATCGGCATTCGCGCGGGCACGCCGGCGGTCACGGCATCGCTGAGCGGTTTCGTGCAGAGCTTCGGCTACGGGGTGGCTGCGGGGTTCCCGCTGCTGTTCAGCGTGATCCACGACGCGCTGGGAAGCTGGGAGATGCCCCTGCTCATCCTGGGGCTGCTGCTGGCGGTGTCGATCCCCGTGGGATGGATCGCGACGACCGATCAGACGGTCGAGAAGGCCTGGGAGCGTCGCCACGGCGCCTGGTGACGCTCATCGTGGAGCGGTCGCTGTCGCGGCCGGCTGCCGGCGCACGACAGCGTTCGTCCCGTCGCACCGCGGGTGCGACGGGACGAACGCGGGTTCGACGAACGCCGGACGGGAGGAGCGGACGAGTCAGGGTCGGATGCCAGGGCATCCGATCATGCGTTCGAGAGCTCGTCCTCGTCTTCGTCGGCGTACTGGTCTGCCCACTTGTCGACGTACAGATCGTCCTCATCGTGCGGCGATGCGAGCTCGCGCTCAAGCGCTGCGTAGTTCACCGCAGGGCTGTACGCCTTGAGCTCTCGAGCGATCTTGGTGTGCTTCGCCTTCTGACGGCCACGCCCCATGCGCGAGACCCCCTTAAGAGTTGAGCAGCGGACTCCCGAAGGCCCGTGTGCGTTCCCGAGACCGGCTTCCGGCCGGTAAGAATAGCATTCAGAATAGCACGCGAGCAGAACACCAGGTCGAGTGCGTGCCCGGAGTGGAATATGGAGGCTGCCATGCCCGATCAGACCCCCGAAGCAGACGACGTCCTGACCCGCGATCGCGACCTCCACGGCGCGGTGGTGGTGGGCGTCCAGCCCGGCGAGTCCGCCAAGGTGCTGCGCGAGGCCGTGCGCTATGCGCGGATGCTCGGTGCGCCGCTGGTGATCGTGCACGTCGACGTGACGCGCTTCATCACCTATGAGGATCCCGACGGCTACGTCCACTCCGCACCCATCGACATGAACATCGATTCGGGTGCTGCGGAGTTCGCCAGGGTGCGTGCCGATGCGGAGGGCGTGCTCGCCGATGCCGGCGTGGCGTGGGCGGTGCAGCAGCTGGTGGGAGATCCGGCGCTGGCCATCAAGGCGCTCGCGAACCGGCTCGATGCGCCGCTCATCGTGGTCGGCACCCGCAAGAGGGGGATCGGGGAGTCGATCCGCGAGTTCTTCTCCGGGTCGGTCGCCGCGCGGCTGGCCCACCGCCAGCATCGCTCGATCCTGGTGGTGCCGCAGGACGAGCCCGTCGCAGACGACCGCCCCGTCTGGGTCGACTGATCCAGCCGAATCACCAGGATTTTCCGGCCCGCGGGCCGGAAAATCCTGATGATTCGGTGGTCCGGCCCGCTGCGGCAGGCCGGACCACGCGGGCTCAGCCCGTGATCGACCGCCGCACCCCATCGGAGACCGCGGACAGCGCTCCCTCGAGCTCGTCGACGATCGCCGGGGTGAGCTCGCCGCCACGCGCCACGTGCGAGCGCAGGTCGGCGCGCAGCTGCGCCCGGAACGTGGTCAGCGCAGCATCGGCCCGCTGCAGCTGCTCGCGACTGCGCACCCGGGGGTCGTCGGTGGTGGTCCGCGACGTCTTCGACGAGGTGCGGTCGGCATCCGCCGCCGCAGCGAGATCGGCGCGGAGGCTGCGCATGGCGTCCTGCACGCTCTGGCGGACGCCGCTCGCGATCAGCCGCACCGAATCGGTCAGCCCCGCCTCGATCCCGGCGATGTCGCCCTCGCGAGCGTCGAGCTCGGCCCGGCCGGCATCGGTGATGGTGTACACCGCCGTGCGCCCCTCGGCCGTGCGCGTCACCAGGCCCTCCTCCTCGAGGCGGGCCAGCCGCGGATAGATGGTGCCTGCGCTGGGCGTGTAGGTTCCGCCGGTGCGTTCCGTCAGCGCCTGCATGATGCCGTAGCCGTGCTGCGGGCCCTCGGCGAGGAGCGAGAGCAGGTAGAGCCGGAGGTCGCCGTGGGAGAAGACGGCGGGGGTCATCGGTCTGCTCCGTCCGCGTCGTGTCCGCCAGCGTCGTGGCTGTCGCCGGCGTCGCCCGCGTCGCGGGGCAGGTCGTCGACCGAATCATCCAGGAGGTTGTCGCAGGCGGCCTCCACGTCGGCGGAGGCGATCTCATCGGCCTCATCCACCGCCGCGGAGGTGCCGGCCGTGCCGGTCGCCGCGTGGCGCAGCACCGTGACGTCGCCCGACACCGTGTTGATCTTCACGTCGGCGAACGTCCCATCCAGGCCGCCCGTGTTGCCGGTGTAGCTGGTGGGGCCGGACGAGCCGCGATCGACACCGTCGATGAGCAGGCGCCCGCTCACGGTGCGCACCACGTAGTTGGCGCTGAGATCGTGGTCGAGGCGCAGCGTGGTGCCGCCGCCGATCGTGTTGACGATCACCTCGGACGCTGGTCCGTCCGCGTCGAGCACCACAGCGCCCGAAACCGTGTCGACGATGGTCCGGCCCACCCGGCCGGTCACCGTGATGTCGCCCGAGACGCTGTTCGACACGACGTCGCCGGTGATCTCGCGCACATGCACGTCGCCCGAGACGGAGTTGACGGTGATGTCGCCGGTGTGGGTGTCGATGATCAGCTCGCCGGAGACCGTGTTCAGGCGTGCGTCGCCGTCGAGGCCCACCACGAGGGCTCCGGCGCTCACCACGCCCAGCGTGAGGGCGATGTCCCGCGGCACGGCCACGCTCACCTCGGCGCTGGGGCCGCCGCGTCCGAAGTTGCGGAACACCTCGAGGAAGTTGTCCCACCCGAGCTGGGGGTGGTCGATCTCGATCTCGTCGGCGTCCGCCTCGACCCGCAGGCCCTTCACGGTGACGTCGTGCACTTCGATGCGTACGCCGGGCTCGTCGTGCGCGATCACGTCGACCTGTCCGCGGGCGAGGCCGATCTTGAGGCGGCGGGCTGCGGGGATGTCGATCACGCGGGTGTCGCCCGGGGCGATCAGCCACTTCTCGGCCATGTCTGTCTCCTGACTCTCTCGGGGAGTAGTTGCGATATATCGCGTTGAGAGCGTAACACGATATATCGCGATCGAGGAGGGGTGACGCGGGGAATCCGCCCGGCGCCTTGACTGTGACGTAGCGTCAATCCTTAGCGTGGTCGGCAGCGGGGCGCAGATCGCGGCCCGACGATGCGGAAGCGCGGGCAGGAGATGCGATGGCTGCGGACTGGTCGATCCAGGAGGTCGCGCGTCTCGCCGGCACGACCAGCCGCACGCTGCGGCACTACGACGCCATCGGCCTGCTGCCGCCGTCGCGCGTCGGCACGAACGGCTACCGGCACTACGACAGCGCCGCCCTGGTGCGACTTCAGCGCATCCTGCTCCTGCGCGAGCTCGGTCTCGGTCTCGGGCAGATCGCGGCAGTGATCGATCGGGAACGCAGTGAGGCGTCCGCCCTCGCGGCGCACCTGGAGTGGCTGCGCTCCGAGCAGGACAGGATCGGGCGTCAGATCGCCTCGGTCGCCGCGACTCTCGCATCGCTGAACGAAGGAGGTGCTCCCGTGGCGGAGGACATGTTCGACGGATTCGACCACACGCAGCATCGCGAGGAGGTCGAGGAGCGCTGGGGCAAGGAGGCCTACGCCGACAGTGACGCGTGGTGGCGCGGGATGGCGGATGGTGATCGCGAGGCGTGGCAGCGTCAGGCCGCCGACCTCGGACGCGACTGGGTCGCGGCCGCCGAGGGCGGCATTGACCCGGCATCCGACGAGGCGCAGGAGATCGCGCGGCGCCACGTCGCGTGGCTCGCCGGTGTCCCTGGCACGCCGGCGGCGAACGGCGCAGACGTGAAGGGCTATGTGATCGGGCTCGGCGAGATGTATGCCGCCGACGCGCGTTTCGCCGTGGTCTACGCCACGGGTGCCGACCGCGCTGACGGCGACGGCACGCGGGGTGCCGCATTCGTGCGCGACGCGCTCCGGGTGTTCGCAGACCGGCACCTGTAGGCCGGGCCGGCGCTGCCGCGCAGGCGGTGGTGCGGCACAGGCGGCGCTGCGGCACAGGCGGTGGTGCGCTCAGGCGGTGGGGCGCACCAGATCGATCACCCGGGCGCCGGGCAGGGCCGCGATCGCGCGGCCGTCGATGAGCAGCTTCGCGCCGCGCACGCCGGCCCCGATCACGACGGGGCCGGCGTGCGCGACGCGCTCGTCCACCAGGATCGGCCAGTCGGAGGGGAGCCCGACGGGGGTGATGCCGCCGAACTCCATGCCGGTCAGCCGCACCGCGTCCTCGGGGGCGGCGAAGCTGATGCGGCGGGCGTCGAGCGCACGGCGTACCACGTTGTTGATGTCGGCGCGCTCGCTGGCCCGCACCATCACCGCGGCGAACGTGGTGACGCCGGCGCGGGTGCCCGCGACGATGACGCAGTTGGCTGATGCCTCCGGGGAGACGTCGTACGCGGCGCAGAATGCCGCGGTGTCGGCGAGGGCGTCGTCGATCTCGACCACCTCGGCTCCCGCGGGCATGTCCGTGGCGCGCACCCTGCTCCCAGCACCCGCACAGAAACAATATGTACAAACGTCCATGAAGGTGGGAGGCGCCACATGGGCCAGACGACGACCGCGGATCAGCCGCGTCGCCGCCGCGACCCCGCGGCACGCCGCCGGGAGATCCTGGCCGCCGCGGCCGAGCTGATCACCGAGGTCGGCGTCGACGCGATCACGCACCGGATGGTCGCCGCCCGCGCCCAGGTTCCGCTCGGCGCCACCACGCAGTACTTCGACACGCTGGATGACCTTCGCGCCGAGGCGCTGCAGCACCTCGCGGCGGAGGCGGATGAGCGCGTCGACGCCCTGCGCGTGGCGATCGCCTCCACCGACGCCGATATCGACGCGCTCACCGCGCTTCTTGTGCAGGCCCTTGCCGACGCGCACGCGATGCAGGCCGATCGTGCCGTCGTGACCGCCGCCGTGCACGATCCCAGCCTGCGCAGTCTCGCGCGGGGATGGTCGGCGCAGATCGCCGGGGTGCTCGAGCCGTACTACGGGGCAGAGCGCTCGATGACCGCCCTGCTCTACATCGACGGCATCGTCTGGCATGCCCTGATCGCGGACGCACCCGTCGACGCGGCGATCGTCCGGCGCGGCCTGACCGCGCTGCTCGTCGGCGACGCGGGCGACCCCGCAGCCGTTCCCTGACGCACCCGCACCACCCCCTGCCCCCGAACCCCAACCGAGAGAGCCCCGTGTCACGTCTCGCTGTCCTCAGCCTGCGCAACCGCGCGCTGATCGCCCTCGTCACGATCGTCGCCGCCGTCTTCGGCGGCACCGCCCTCACCAGCCTCAAGCAGGAGCTGATCCCGACGCTCCAGCTGCCCGCCCTGATGGTGATGTCCACCTATCCCGGAGCATCGCCCGAGGTCGTCGAGAACGACGTGTCCACCCCGATCGAGAACGCGATCCAGGGTGTGCCAGGTCTGGAGTCCACCTCGGCGACCAGCACCACCAACGCCTCGATCGTGCAGGCGCAGTTCGGCTACGGCACCGACCTCGCCACGGCGGAGCAGAAGATGCAGCAGGCCATCAACCGCCTCTCCGCATCGCTGCCGGACGGTGTCGACCCGCAGGTGTTGTCGATCAGCCTCGACGATCTCCCGGTGATCCAGGTGGCGGTCACGGGCTTCGCCGACGAGGCGACAGCGCAGGACGACATCGACCGCGTCATCGTGCCCACCCTCGAGGACGTCGACGGCGTCAACACGGCCATGCTCATCGGCGGCGTCGGCCAGCGCATCACGATCACGCCGAACACCGCGGCCCTGGCCGCGCGGGGAATGTCGACCCAGACCATCGTCACCGCCCTGCAGCAGAACGGCGTGCTCTTCCCCGGAGGGGAGATCACCGAGGGCGATCGGACGCTGTCCGTGCAGACCGGCGTGAAGCTCTCGTCGGTCGACGAGATCGCCGCCCTCCCGCTGCTGGGCGCCCCGGAGGCGGCGGCGCTCGTCGGCCCGGTGACGATCTCCGACGTCGCCACCGTGGCGCTGGACTCCGACCCGGTCAGCTCGATCTCGCGCGTGAACGGCGAGGAAGCGCTCTCGATCGCGATCACCAAGCTGCCCGCGGCCAACACCGTCGAGGTGTCGCACGGCGTGCTCGACGCGCTCGACGAGCTGCGCAGCAGCTTCCCCGACGCCGAGTTCACGGTGATCTTCGACCACGCGCCGTTCATCGAGCAGTCGATCGAGACCCTCGCGACCGAGGGTGCCCTCGGCCTCGTCTTCGCGGTGCTGGTGATCCTCGTGTTCCTCTTCTCGATCCGCTCGACGCTCGTCACGGCGATCTCGATCCCGACCAGCGTGCTGATCACCTTCATCGGCCTGCAGGCGTTCGGCTACTCCCTGAACGTGCTCACCCTGGGGGCGCTGACGATCGCGATCGGCCGCGTGGTCGACGACTCGATCGTCGTCATCGAGAACATCAAGCGGCATTTCGTCGGGGACGCCGACCGCTTCTCGTCGATCGTGCTCGCGGTCCGGGAGGTGGCGGCGGCGATCACCGCCTCAACCATCACGACGGTCGCGGTGTTCCTTCCCATCGTCTTCGTGGGTGACATGGTGGGCGAGCTGTTCCGGCCGTTCGCGATGACCGTCACGATCGCGATGGTCGCCTCGCTCGTGGTGTCGCTCACGATCGTGCCGGTGCTGGCGTACTGGTTCCTGCGCCCCGGCAAGGAACTCCTCGACGACAACGGCCACGTGATCGATCCGGAGCACCCCGACGCTCCGCCGACGCGGCTGCAGAAGGCGTATCGTCCGGTGCTCACCTGGACGCTGCGTCACTCGGCGCTGACGATGGTGCTCGCGATCGGCGTTCTCGTGGGAACGCTCGCGATGGCGCCGCTGATGAAGGTGAACTTCCTCGGCGACTCCGGGCAGAACACCATGACGATCTCGCAGGACCTCGGCCCGACCGCGAGCCTGGCGGCCAAGGACGCCGCGGCGAAGGTCGTGGAGGAGGCGCTCGAGACCGTCGACGGCATCGAGAACGTGCAGGTGTCGGTCGGGTCGTCCGGGTCCGCGCTGCAGGACGCCTTCAGCGGCGGCGCCGGGGTGACCTACTCGGTCCTCACCGACGCGGACGTCGACCAGGAGAAGCTGCGCGCCGACGTGGAGGCCGCGGTGAAGGACCTCGACGGCGTGGGCACGGTCACCGTCGCGGCCGCCGCCGGCCTCGGCTCCAATGACATCTCGGTGCTCGTCACCGCACCGTCCAGCGAGGCGCTCGCCGAGGCGACGCAGGCGATCACCGACGAGCTCGACGGCCGGGACGGCATCGGTCAGGTGAGCAACAACCTGTCCGCCTCGCTGCCCTACATCGCCGTCGTGGTCGACCGGGCTCAGGCTGCGCAGGCGGGTCTGTCCGAGGTCGCGGTCGGCTCGATGGTGTCCAACACCATGCGACCGCAGCAGGCGGGCAGCGTCGAGATCGGCGACACCTCGCTCACCGTCTACATCGCCGCGGCCGACGCGCCGGTCACGGTCGACGAGCTGCGTGCGATGCCGGTGATGACGATGGCGGGGCCGATGCGCCTGGACCAGCTCGCCGCCGTCGAGGAGCGGGAGGGCCCGACCTCGATCACCACCCAGAAGGGGCAGCGCACGGCCACCATCACGGTGCCGGCCGTCGCCGCGGACCTCGCCGTGGCCACCACATCGGTGGCCGCAGCGATCGACGCGGCCGACCTGCCGGACGGGGCGACCGCCGAGGTCGGGGGCGTGGCGGAGCAGCAGGCCGACTCGTTCTCCCAGCTGGGTCTGGCGATGCTCGCGGCCATCCTCATCGTCTACGTCGTGATGGTGGCGACATTCAAGTCGCTGCGCCAGCCGCTGCTGCTGCTCGTTTCTGTGCCGTTCGCGGCGACCGGGGCGATCCTGCTGCAGATCGTCACCGGGGTTCCGCTCGGCGTCGCGTCGCTGATCGGCGTGCTGATGCTCATCGGCATCGTCGTGACCAACGCGATCGTGCTCGTCGACCTCGTCAACCAGTACCGGGAGCGCGGCCTCAGCACGCATGACGCCGTCCTGGCCGGCGGTGAGAAGCGACTGCGTCCCATCCTCATGACGGCGCTCGCCACGATCCTGGCGCTCACCCCGATGGCGCTGGGGATCACCGGCCACGGCGGCTTCATCTCGCAGCCGCTCGCGATCGTGGTGATCGGCGGTCTGATCTCCTCGACGGTGCTGACGCTCATCGTCCTGCCCACGCTGTACAACCTCGTCGAGGGGGCCAAGGAGCGCCGCGCTGCGCGCCGGGCCGAGCGCGCCGGAGAGACCCCGGAGGGCCCGGAGGAGCGTCCGGTGACGGTCGCCGCGGCCGGAGACGGTCACCCGGCCTCCCGCCGGGAGCTCCGCGCGCGCGGCGAATCCTAGGCGGCGCGTCCGGGCGCTGAGAGGGCTGCGGCCGCTTTCAGCGCCCGGAGGGGCGGAAGGAGATGCCCCACTGCAGGGTCCATGTCTCGCCCTCGGCCAGACGACGGATGCCGCGACCGGAGTTGAAGGCGTCAGCCGGTGCGGTCATCGGTTCCAGGGCCACGACCGCACGCCGGCGTCCCGGTTCGGGATCGGGGAAGGCAGCCGGAGTGAAGGCCTGCACGTAGTCGAGGCCCTCGCCCTGCCACACGGTCACCGAGCGTCCGTCCGCCGCGGTGACCGTGTTCCGAGCGAGGCCGTCCGCGTCGCGGGCGAGAGCCCCGAACGCCGTGTCGAGCTCCAGGCCGGCCAGGCTGCGCCCCGCCCGCAGGTCGGTGTATCCGCTCACCGGCGTCTCTCCGACCGGGAGCTTCCGATCGTCGGTCTCGAAGTATGTCTCTGCCGGAATATGCAGTGTGAGATCGGGGGCCGCCGCGCCGCCGATCGTGACGTACGGGTGGGTGCCGAGGGCGACCGGCGCCGGCGTGGCCGAACGGCCCGTGAGGGCGTGCTCGACGGCGATGCCGTCGGCGGTGAGCCGGTAGGTCACCGCCGTGTCGACGAGGTAGGGGTAACCGGTCTGCGGCACGATCGCGGCCCGCAGGACGACGGCGTCCTCGCCCGCGTCGGAGATCTCATAGGACGCGAAGCGGAGCAGTCCGTGGATGGCGTTGCCCAGACCGGGTTCGGTGATCGCCAGGGCGCGTTCTGTGCCGTCGTCTGTCCAGACGCCGTCCCGCACCCGGTTCGGCCAGGGCACCAGCACGACCCCGGCGCACGCCGGCGCCGGAATGTCGGCGGGGTAGTCCGGCACCACCTCGGTGCCACCAACGACGAGGCTCCGCAGGGAAGCGCCCACCTGTGTGATCCTCGCCTCGACTCCGCCCCGGCGGAGGGTGATCTGGCGGCCGGTGGGGGCGTGGTCTGACGTGTGCGACATGCCGCCATGTTAGGGCGCGCAGCCCGCGCCGCGTGATCCCGCCGGCCGGGGGAGCCGACCGACCGGCGGCCGGGCGATCTCCCAGCCGGAATCGGTAGAGTCGGCGGGTCGGCTCAGAGCGCCGCGCGATGCGCACTGTGAGCTCAGGGGCCGATGGTGGGCGCCGCATCCGCGGACGCCTCGACACCATCACTGCGAATGGCCCCGGAGAGCTCGGACGAGTCCCGGAAGCCCGCCTCGGCGCGGGCGCTGTTCCTTTGCGAACGAACCGGAGAAGATCCATGCCCAAGAACAAGCGACCCGGCGGCGGCCGGGCCCCCAAGAACTACGACCCGCGGTACGGCGAGCGCAAGGGCGCGACCAAGCGCCGGCCGGGCGAGGCGTCGTCCGGCAAGCCCGGCAGCAAGAGCCCCGGCCATCGCGGCCACCGCGCCGAGCCCGAGCAGTCCTCCGGCAAGCGCCGCTGGACAGAGCAGGAGCGCGCCGGCCGTGACGAGGCCCGCGGCATCCGCTCTCAGGCACGCGACGGGCGTGGTCCCCGCGACGGGCGGGATGCACCTGCCGGGGCGCGTCGCTCCGGCGGGCGCCCGGCCGGGGATGATCGTCGGCGGGACGATCGCGGCGAGCGGACCCGTTACGACCGCGACGACCGCCGGTTCTCCGGTGGCCGGGGCGAGCGTCGTCCCGGCGGAGAACGACGCGCCTTCTCCGAGGATCGCGAGCGTCGCGATGAGCGACAGCGTTACGACCGCGACGATCGGCCGCGCCGCGACGACCGCGGCGGCCGCGGAGACCGTCCGCGCTACGCCGCCGATCGCGGTGACCGCCCGGCGCGCGGTGTCCGGACCGGAGCGGCAGCAGCCGCCCGTCCGGGCCGCACGTTCGACGACCGCCCGCGTCGGGACGATCGCGGTACCCGCCCGAACCGTTCCGACTGGAACGCCGACCGCAACGCGCGCGCGGAAGCCGACCGGATCGACGTGGTGCACGAGCGCCTGCAGGCCGAGGCGGTCAACGCCGAGGAGTTCTCCGGGGCGTCCTTCGGCGACCTGGGGCTCGGCGACAACATCGTGCGCACCCTGGGCGAGCTCGGTGCGCCGTCGCCGTTCCCGATCCAGGCGGCGACCATCGCTCCGATCCTCGCGGGCCGCGACGTGCTGGCCAGGGGCCGGACCGGCTCCGGCAAGACGATCGCCTTCGGCGCCCCGCTCGTTGAGTCGATCCTGCGCTCCCAGGCCGGGCAGCGCCGTGAGTTCGGCCGCGCACCGCGCGCGCTCATCCTGGCGCCCACCCGCGAGCTGGCGTTGCAGATCGATCGCACGATCCAGCCGATCGCGCGCTCGGTCGGCCTGTTCACCACGCAGGTGTACGGGGGCGTGCCCCAGGCGCGTCAGGTCGGAGCGCTCAAGAAGGGCGTCGACATCGTGATCGGCACGCCCGGCCGCATCGAAGACCTCCACAAGCAGGGCAAGCTCGACCTCTCCGAGGTCCGCATCGCCGTGCTCGACGAGGCTGATCACATGTGCGAGCTCGGGTTCCTCGAGCCCGTGCAGCGCATCCTGCGGCACACGGCAGAGGGATCGCAGAAACTGCTGTTCTCAGCCACGCTGGACCGGGAGGTCGCGGCGCTGGTCGATGAGTTCCTGGTGGACCCGGCGGTCTACGAGGTCGCAGACGAGGATCAGGACTCCGGGACGATCGACCACCGTGTGCTCGTGATCGACCACCGCGACAAGGCCGACATCCTGGCCTCCCTGGTGGATCGTGACGGCAAGACCCTGGTCTTCAGCCGCACCCGTGCGTACGCCGAGATGCTCGCGGAGCAGTTCGACGAGGCCGGCATCCGCGCTCTCGCCCTCCACGGCGATCTCAACCAGGCCAAGCGCACGCGCAACCTGGAGAAGCTCACGTCCGGGCGCGTGCAGGTGCTGGTGGCGACCGATGTGGCCGCCCGCGGCATCCACGTCGACGACATCGACCTCGTGGTGCAGGCCGATGCTCCGGACGAGTACAAGACGTATCTCCACCGCGCCGGTCGCACCGGGCGTGCCGGACGGGAGGGTCGGGTGGTGACGCTCATCACCCGGCACCGTCAGCGGCGCATGGCGGAGTTGCTCGATCGCGCTGAGATCGACGCGCCGTTCGACCAGGCCGCCCCCGGGGATGATGTGATCGACGAGATCGCCGGTCGCGTCCCCTCCGCAGCCGACCTCACCCGCTAGCCCCGTCCCCGAACCCACCCTCCTGTGCGCCGAACCCATCCCGTGGGCGCGCACAGGGGGGATTCGGCGCACAGTTGGTGAATTCGCGGGAATGGAGAGGGCGCCTCGCCGGGGCGCTTGAGGGGCCGGAGGCCTGCCGAGGGGCAGGATGTGCACATGGGCTTCCGCTTCATCACCGACGAGTCAGAGCGGTGGATCGCCTCGGCGACGACGCACTACGGCGCAGTCGGCGAGGCACCACGCGCCACGCGGGTGCTGCGCGATGACTATGCACGCCCCTCGCGCTGGCTGCTGGGTGTTGTCGCTTTCGTCGTGGTGCTCGCGGGAGCGGCGCTCGGCGTCGCACCGCTCGTGCTCTGGCTGCTCGACCCGGCGGCCGAGCTCACCCTCATCGACGGCCTGATCGCGGGCATCGGCGTTGCGGCCACCGTCTGGGCGGCGCTGGTCCTCTGGCAGCTGCACCGCACCGGGCATCGGCTCGTGCGTTCCACTGCGTGGTGGGCGAGCATCCTGGACGAACCGATCGCCGCCCCTGCCCCCGGGCCGCTGCTGCTGCGGTCCGTATCCGCTCTGATCGCGGCTCTGATCGCGATCGTCGCCCTGGTCGGCCTCGCCCAGCCCGCTCTGCTCGGCGGCCTGCTGCCTGGCGTCCTGCCGGTCTGGGCTGCGGCCGGTGCGCTCTGCGCTGCCGGTCAGCTCGGCGGCGTGCTGCGCGCCCGCCGCGCCACGGCCGTGTCGGCAGCTCCCGCCGCCCGCCCGGCGGGCGCGCGGCGTCCCGGTGCCGTTCTCGCACGATAGCCCGCCGTCGTCCGGGCCCGCACCCGTCGGAACGGCTCCGGACCCGTCAGAACAGGGTGGGCACTGGCGCGCTCTCCGCCGCCAGGCCGGGCGCCGCCGCGGAGCTGCGCTCGCCCCGCAACGGCCCGGCGTGCGCTATGGGGTCGCCACCGCGGCGCTCGAGTCCGTGCACGCGCAGCAGGGGGCGTACGCGCCGTCCCAGCCACTGCCGGTACTCCTTCGGGGCCTCTGACGATGCCCCCGGGTAGAGATGCCGGTAGGACGAGAGCAGGTCTGGACGGTGCTGCGATAGCCACTGCAGGAACCACGGCTTGACCCCGGGGCGCAGGTGCAGGGCGCCGTAGACGACGTGATCGGCGCCCGCGGCGGCGATGCGTCCCAGCGCCCGGTCGATCGCCGCGACCGAGTCGGTGAGATGGGGGAGGATCGGCATCAGGAACACACCGACGCGGAACCCGGCATCGCTGAGTACGCGCACCGTGTCGAGGCGCGCCTGAGCGGTGGGGGTGCCCGGTTCGATCGCGCGCTGCAGGTCTTCGTCGAAGACCGCGATCGACAGCTGCACGTCGACCGGGACCTGCTCGGCCGCGGCGGTCAGCTCGGGGATGTCGCGGCGGATGAGGGTGCCCTTGGTCAGGATCGACAGCGGCGTGCCGGACGCCGCGAGCGCCCGGATGATGTCCGGCATGAGCCGGTACCGCCCCTCGGCGCGTTGATACGGGTCGGTGTTGGTGCCCAAGGCCACGGTCTCTCGCTGCCAGGAGGACCGCCGCAGCTCGCGCTCGAGAACCTCGACCACGTTGACCTTCACGACCACCTGCGAGTCGAAGTCCCGCCCCGCATCGAGCTCGAGGTAGGTGTGCGTGCCGCGCGCGAAGCAGTAGACGCACGCATGACTGCACCCGCGATAGGGGTTGATCGTCCACGCGAAGGGCATGCGCGAGGCGCCGGGGACGTGGTTCAGGGCCGACTTGGCCAGCACTTCGTGGAACGTCACGCCGGCGAACTCCGGTGTCTGCACGGAGCGGACGAAGCCGGAGCGCTCCTCGAAGCCGGGCAGCGCCGCCGTATCCGCCTGATCGATCCGTTGCCCGTGCCACCTCATGCATCGAGTCGAACATAGCTCCGAGAGAACTGTCAAGAAAATCCGGAGATATATTCGATATCCGATGCGTCCCCGATCGGACCCAGTGTCGCCTAGACTGTGACTCGATCTCACAATCCGCTCGCACGGCGTCGCCGCGGAGCACGCTCTGGCAAGGAGGCCTGTATGGAACGGGACATCTACGACGAGGATCACGACGCCTTCCGGGGCATGGTCCGAGAGTTCATCGAGCGCTACGTCAGCAACGAGAAGCGCGACGCGTGGGACGCGGCCGGTGAGATCGACCGCGAGACGATGCTCGCCGCGGGCGAGGCTGGCCTCATCGGGCTCTCCGTCCCCGAGGAGTTCGGCGGCGCCGGCATGCTGCAGGACTACCGTTTCCGCGCGATCGTCAACGAAGAGGTCATCGGCGCGGGTGCCGGCTCCCTGGCGGGCGCCTTCGGCATCCAGGACGACCTCGCCGTCCCCTACATCGCGCACATGGGCACCCCGGAGCAGAAGGCGAAGTGGCTTCCGCGCATGGCGACCGGCGAGGTGCTCGGCGCGCTCGCGATGACCGACCCCGGCGCGGGCAGCGACCTGCGCGGTGTGAAGACCAACGCCAAGAAGGTCGACGGCGGGTACATCGTCAACGGCGCCAAGACGTTCATCTCCTCTGGCTCGACGGCCGATGTCGTGGTCACCTTCGTCAAGACTGGCGAGGGCAACCGCCCCGACGCGTTCAGCCTGCTCCTCATCGAGAAGGGCATGGAGGGCTTCGACCAGGGCAAGAAGCTCGACAAGATGGGCTTCCACGGCTGGGACACCGCTGAGCTCAGCTTCAGCGATGTCTTCGTCCCCGAGGAGAACCTCATCGGAGGCAAGGAGGGCCTCGGCTTCATCCAGCTGATGATGAACCTGCCCCTCGAGCGCCTGTCGATCGGCGTCGCTGCCGCGGCCGCCGCGCAGGCCGCCCTCGACTGGACCGTCGCCTACACCAAGGACCGCGAGGCCTTCGGCGAGCGGATCGTCGATTTCCAGAACACGCGTTTCCGTCTCGCCGACATGGCCGCCACCGTCGACGCGATGTGGGCGTACATCGATCGCGCGATGCTCGCCTACAAGGACAGCAAGCTGACCGCCGAGGACGCCGCGAAGGTGAAGTTCTGGGCGACGGAGCGCGAGTGGGAGGTCCTCGACACGGGCGTGCAGCTCCACGGCGGCTACGGCTACATCATGGAGTACCCGATCGCGCGCGCCTTCACGGACGCCCGCGTGCACCGCATCTACGGCGGCACCAACGAGATCATGCGCGACATCGTCGGTCGTCAGATCGCGGGCAAGCGGGGCTGACACCCTGCTCGATGCTCTTCCGATGGCGCCAGGTCCTCCTGGTGCCATCGGCCTTTCCTGGTGGGTCGTGGCGGGGCGGGCCGTGACCGCTTCGCCGCCCGGCGCGGGCTGAGCGCGCGGATCAGATGCGGCGGTGGCGCGGCAGCAGCCGCACGCCGGGGAGCGGGGGCGCCGGGACGCGCTCCGCGCCGTGGCCCGGCACATGGCCGAAGCGGGCGGTGTCTGCCTCCCAGTCCTCGCGGGCACGGGCGATCTCCTCGTGCGTGCGGGCGGCGAAGTTCCACCACATCACCAGATCCTCGGCGAAGGGCTCTCCGCCGAGGAGGAAGAGCGTCGCGCCCTCCTCGCTGATCACCTCCACGCGGTCGCGGGAGTCGCCGAGGAACAGCAGGTCGCCCTCGTTCAGCGGTTCGGCCGCCACATGGGCCTCGCCGGAGACGAGCAGGACCGCGTGCTCCCACGCCGTGTGCAGCGGCAGCAGCACCCGGGAACCGGGGGCGAGCGCGATCTCGGCGCCGACGATCGGGGTGTGCACGGTGGCGGGGGAGCGGACCCCGGCGAACGCGCCAAGCACCACGGTGGCCGTCGCGGGCGGGCCGTCCTGCGCGGGCAGCTCGACGCGCGGCAGATCGTCGTGCTGCTCGAACGACGGCGCGCCCTGGCAGGCCTCCTCGGGAAGCGCCACCCAGAACTGCAGGGCGTCGAGCGGGACCTCCGCCTCGCCGACGGAGTACTCGGAGTGCGCGATCCCGCGGCCGGCGGTCATGAGGTTCAGGGCGCCGCGGCGGAGCGTCACGTCGCTGCCGACGGTGTCGCGATGGCGGATCTCGCCGACGAGCGGCCAGGTGACCGTCTGCAATCCGATGTGCGGATGCGGTTCCACGCGCATCCGCACCCGGTCGGGGCCGAAGCGGTCGAGGAAACACCACGCTCCGACGGTGGGCAGGTCGCGGCTGGGCAGCGTGCGGCGCACGTCCATCGCGCGGACCCCGCCGAGCGGCACCGTGCGCGGCGCCAGCATCACCGACCGCGGGCCGTGCACGGCCTACTCCGCGCCGCGGTCCGGCCAGCGCACGGCGACGCCGTCCATCGGGTGCTCGCGCAGGTACTTCTCCACGTACGGGCAGAGGGGGACGAGGGTCTCTCCGGTCGATGCGCCGTCGGCGAGGGCGAACGCGGCCAGGCGGCCCGCGATGCCCTGCCCCTGGAACGCGGGGAAGACCTCGGTGTGGGTGTAGCGCAGTTCGCCGTCGGCGTGGACGACGTCGATGAACCCCGCCAGCTCCCCGTCCGAGAACGCCTCGTAGCGGGATGCGTCGTCGTCGCGGTTCACGGTGATCTCGGGCATGAGGCCTCCTCGCATCGGTGGGTGTGATGCCAGGCTACGCCCGCCAGAACGCCGCGGCTCCGTCATTCCTGCGGCGCTCTCCGGCCCGAGCTGCGGGTGCGCCCATCGTCCGCTGCGGGAGCGCGGGGGCATCGGCGTCGGATGGGCTGGCTACGCTGGATGGATGCCGCACGACAGCCCCGCTGGGCCTCCCGCCGATCCGTGGGCCGACGCCCACCCCGCCGGTGACCCGTGGGACGACGTGCCCCCCGAAGACCCGTGGGGGGATGAACCGTGGCCGGCGGAACCCCCCGCCGACGCGGACTTCGCCGGCGGCGGAGGTGCGCCCTGGCCGGAGGACGCCGGCGGCGCCCGGGGTGCGGCTGCCGCGCCGCCCGTCGCTCCGGCGGCCGCGCCGTCGCGCTACGCCACGCCGGCGGAGGCGCTGCGCACGGTCTACGGCTACGAGGCGTTCCGCGGCGACCAGGCCGAGATCGTCGATCACGTCGTCGCGGGCGGCGACGCGATCGTGCTCATGCCCACCGGCGGTGGCAAGAGCCTGTGCTACCAGATCCCCGCACTCGTGCGCGAGGGCACCGGCCTGGTCGTCTCCCCGCTGATCGCGCTCATGCACGACCAGGTCGACGCCCTCCGCGCCAATGGCGTGCGGGCGGCCTACCTCAACTCCACCCAGTCGGCGGCGGAGCGCGCTCAGGTCGAGCGCGACTATCTCGCCGGCGAGCTGGATCTGATCTACGTCGCCCCGGAACGCCTGTCCAACCCCGGCACGCTCGCGCTGCTCAAGCGGGGGGCGCTGAGCGTCGTCGCGATCGACGAGGCGCACTGCGTCTCGCAGTGGGGCCACGATTTCCGTCCCGACTACCTCACCCTCGGCGACCTGCCGCAGCACTTCCCCGGCGTCCCCCGGATGGCGCTCACCGCCACGGCCACGGCCGAGACCCACCGCGAGATCACCGAGCGCCTGCATCTCGAGCGGGCGCGGCACTTCGTCGCGAGCTTCGATCGGCCCAACATCCAGTACCGCATCGACCCGAAGGTCGACGTGCGGCGCCAGCTCATCTCCTTCATCCGCACGCAGGGGGAGGGGGCAGCTGGCATCGTCTACGCGCTGAGTCGTTCCTCGGTCGAGCAGACCGCCGAGTACCTGCGCGGCGAGGGAATCGACGCGATCCCGTATCACGCGGGGCTCGACGCCGGCGTGCGGGCGGCGCATCAGGCGCGGTTCCTGCGCGAGGAGGGCGTGGTCGTCGTGGCGACGATCGCGTTCGGCATGGGAATCGACAAGCCGGACGTGCGCTTCGTCGCCCACATCGATCTGCCGAAGTCCGTCGAGGGCTACTACCAGGAGACCGGCCGCGCCGGCCGCGACGGCGAGCCCTCCGTCGCGTGGATGGCGTACGGTCTTGGCGACGTGGTGCAGCAGCGCCGCTTCATCCAGCAGGGCGATGGCGACGCGGCCACCAAGCGTCGTCAGGGCCAGCATCTCGACGCGATGCTGGCGCTGTGCGAGACGGTCGACTGCCGCCGCCAGAACCTCCTCGCCTACTTCGGCCAGCTCTCCGACCGCTGCGGCAACTGCGACACCTGCCTGGCGCCGCCCGAGGTGTGGGACGGCACGATCCCCGCCCAGAAGCTCCTCTCCACCGTCGTGCGCCTCCAGCGCGAGCGGGGGCAGTCGTTCGGGGCCGGTCACATCGTCGACATCCTGCGCGGGGCATCGACCGAGCGCATCCGGCGCATGAAGCACGACGCGCTGGCTACCTACGGCATCGGAGACGACCTGTCCGACGCGCAGTGGCGCAGTGTCGTGCGCCAGCTGTTGGCGCAGGGACTCATGGTTGCGCAGGGAGAGTACGGCACGCTCGCGCTGAGCGAGCAGAGCGCCGGCGTGCTCAGTGGCTCGACCCCGGTGCGGCTGCGGCGCGATGTCATCACCCGGCCGGCGCGGGGCGGGTCTGGCTCTGGTGCGGCGCGGAAGTCGGCCGCGGACGCGCTCACGGAGGCCGATCGGCCGCTGTTCGAGGCGCTGCGATCGTGGCGGGCCGCCGAGGCCAAGCAGCAGGGCGTGCCGGCGTATGTGGTCTTCGCGGATGCCACGCTGCGCGCCCTGGCCGAGCATCGGCCGACGACGCTCGATCAGCTCGACGGCATCACCGGCATCGGCGCACGCAAGCGGGAGGCCTACGGGGAGGCCGTGCTGCGCGTGATCGCGGACGCGGAGTAGTGCCGGCAGCGCTCCGCGTCCCTGCCGAGTCACCAGGATTTTCAGGTCGGCGTGTTGCGCTCCGCGCGGCGCGCCGACCTGAAAATCCTGGTGACTCGGCGGCGCGGGACGCGTTGGATCTGTCCAGGAGTGCAGCGCAATGAGGAACTTAGTCCCGCTCGGAGCGAGACTAAGTGTCGTCCTCTGGGTGCTGATCCTGTGGTGACCCGACAATCGGAGCCCGCCGCGGCGCGGCGCGGTGTTGGCGAAGACCCACAGTCGACTTTCGTCAGCGTTGGAGGACTCCTACCGTAGAGTCAACCCCGGTGACCCTGTCCCGATGCCACGGCGTCCACGGTCCCGGGCGCGCACCGATGCGCACCAGCATCCCCTGAGAGGAACGACATGGCAGCCTCGAACCCCCGTATCGACATCGCCCGTGTGAACGACATGCTCATGGGCACCTGGGGCGACACCCGCCGCACGGCCCGCGAGATGATCAAGGATCCGGTCTTCTGGCGCGACGACGAGCTCGGCAAGGACGCGCACCGCGAGCGCGTGCTCGGTCAGCTGAAGCTCCTCGTCGAGAAGAACGCGCACAACCGGGCCTTCCCCCGGCGCTTCGGCGGCCAGGAGAACAACGGCGCCAACATCGCCGGGTTCGAGGAGCTGGTCGTGGCCGACCCCAGCATGCAGATCAAGTCGGGGGTGCAGTGGGGCCTGTTCGGCGCCGCGGTGCTGCAGCTGGGCACCGATGAGCACCACGACAAGTGGCTTCCCGGCATCATGGACCTCACCATCCCCGGTGCCTTCGCGATGACCGAGATCGGGCACGGCTCCGATGTCGCCGCGGTCGGCACGACGGCGACATACGACCCGGAGACCGAGGAGTTCGTCATCAACACGCCGTTCCGCGCGGCGACGAAGGAGTATCTGGGCAACGCCGCGCTGCACGGCATCGCGGCGACGGTGTTCGCCCAGCTCATCACCAAGGGCGTCAACCACGGCGTGCACTGCTTCTACGTGCCGCTGCGCGATGAGGACGGCAACGACCTCCCCGGCATCGGCCGCGAGGACGACGGCCTCAAGGGCGGCCTCAACGGCATCGACAACGGCCGGCTGAGCTTCGACCACGTGCGCGTACCGCGCACGAACCTGCTCAACCGCTACGGCGACGTCGCTCCCGACGGCACCTACTCCAGCCCGATCGACAGCCCGGGGCGCCGCTTCTTCACCATGCTCGGCACGCTGGTGCAGGGGCGCATCTCGCTCGACGGATCGTCGTCATGGGCGTCCGCGCTCGGCCTGTACATCGCGATCACCTACGCGACCCAGCGCCGCCAGTTCGACGGCCCGACGGGCGAGGAGGTCGTGCTGCTCGACTACGGCAAGCACCAGCGCCGTCTGCTGCCGCGGCTGGCCACGACGTACGCGCAGCTGTTCGCGCACGACGTCTTCCTGCAGAAGTTCGACGGCGTCTTCTCCGGGCGCACCGACACCCCGCAGGACCGTGAGGACCTGGAGACCCTCGCCGCCGCCCTCAAGCCGCTGTCGACCTGGCATGCCCTGGACACGCTTCAGGAGTGCCGCGAGGCCTGTGGTGGCGCCGGGTTCATGTTCGAGAACCGCCTGGTGGGGCTGCGCGCAGATCTCGACATCTACGTCACCTTCGAGGGCGACAACAACGTGCTCCTGCAGCTGGTCGGCAAGCGTCTGCTGGGCGACTACGCCAAGCAGTTCAAGGGCAAGGACACCGCGGCGCTCGCCGCGTACGCGGTCGGCCAGACGGCGGGGAAGGTGTTCCACGGTGCCGGTCTGCGCCGGCTCGGCCAGACGGTCGCCGACTTCGGCTCGACCGCCCGGTCGGTCGAGCTCGGCCTGCGCGAGGACGACCAGCACGAGCTGCTCGCCGGGCGCGTGCAGCAGATGGTCGCCGACATCGCCGGCCGGCTGCGCCCCGCGGCGAAGCTCGGCGCCCAGGAGGCCGCAGACCTGTTCAACGAGAACCAGGCGGAGCTGATCGAGGCGGCCCGCGCTCACGGCGAGCTGCTGCAGTGGGAGGCCTTCACCGACGCCGTGCACGAGGTCGAGGACGAGAGCACCCGCGAGGTGCTGACCTGGCTGCGCGACCTGTTCGGCCTCGGTCTGATCGAGAAGCATCTCGCGTGGTACCTCATCAACGGCCGGCTGTCGACGCAGCGTGCGGCATCGGTCTCGCGCTACATCGACCGGCTGTGCGTGCGGCTGCGCCCGCACGCCCTGGACCTGGTCGAGGCGTTCGGCTATGAGCCGGAGCACGTGCGCGCCCCCATCGCGAGCGGTATCGAGCGCACGCGTCAGGACGAGGCGCGGGCGTACTACGCCGACCTCGTGGCATCGGGCACCGCGCCCGTCCACGAGAAGGAGCTGAAGAAGAAGGCGAAGAAGTAGCACCAGCGGGCGTCGGAACCCGAACCGCTTCCCCCGCCCGCCCGGCGAGAACCGCCGTGCACCGCCCCGATCCGGCCGGATCAGGGCCCGCGCGGCGGTTCTTCGTCGTTCGCGGCACGCGCCGGTCGGTTCCCGTGCCGATCCGGCGGCTCATCCGCGACCCGCGCGAATCCCGTAGGATCTCTGGGATCGATAGCGAAGGAGCCATCATGACAGAAGTCGCCGAACGCCCGTGGCTGGATGCCACCCTCCCCCCTGCCGAGCGGATCGAGCTGCTGCTGGCGGAGATGACCGTCGCGGAGAAGGCCGGGCTCTTCTTCCACACGATGATCACGATGGGCCCCGACGCCGAGCTCTCCGCCGGCGACCCGGCCTTCGGCCTGCCGCCGACCGAGGAGTACGTGCTCGGCAGGCATATGACCCACTTCAACCTGCTGACCGTGCCGGAGGCAGCGGGGGACATCGCCCGCTGGCACAACCGCCTTCAGGAGCTCGCGCGCTCGACCAGGCTCGGCATCCCGGTGACCATCTCGAGCGATCCGCGGCATGCGTTCTCCGACAACCCGGGTGCCGCGCTGTTCGCCGGGCCGTTCTCGAAGTGGCCGGAGCCGCTCGGCCTGGCCGCGACCGGTGACGAGGCGCTCGTTGAGCGCTTCGCCGACATCGCCCGGCAGGAGTACCTGGCTGTCGGGATCCGCGTGGCGCTGCATCCGCAGGTCGACCTCGCGACGGAGCCGCGCTGGTCACGTCAGCTCCAGACCTTCGGCGAGGACGCAGACCTGTCCGGGCGCCTGGGGGCGGCGTATGTGCGCGGCCTGCAGGGCAGCTCGTTCGGGCCGGCCGCGGTGGCGACGATGGTCAAGCACTTCCCCGGCGGCGGCCCGCAGAAGGACGGCGAGGACCCGCACTTCCCCTATGGCAGGGAGCAGGTGTACCCGGGCGGCATGTTCGAGCACCATCTGCTGCCGTTCGGGCCCGTGCTCGCCGCCGGCGCGCGCCAGATCATGCCCTATTACGGGATGCCGGTGGGAACGCCGTACGAGGAGGTCGGCTTCGGCCTGAACCACTCGGTCATCACCGGCCTCCTCCGCGAGCGCCTCGGCTTCGACGGCATCGTCTGCACCGACTGGGGGCTTCTCACCGACCAGGCCGTGATGGGCGATATGCATGTCGCCCGCGCCTGGGGTGCCGAGCACCTGAGCCCGTCGGAGCGGATGCGCAAGGGCATCGAGGCCGGCGTCGACCAGTTCGGCGGCGAGGCGTGCCCTGAGCTGCTTGTGGAGTTGGTCAGCACGGGACAGGTCTCCGAGGAACGCCTGGACGTGTCGGTGCGACGCCTGCTGCGCGAGAAGTTCGAGCTCGGGTTGTTCGACGACCCCTTCGTCGACGCGGACGCCGCTGACGAGATCGTGGGCTCCGCGCCGTTCCGGGCGGCCGGCGAGGAGGCTCAGCGGGCGTCGATCGCCGTGCTCTCGCACGACGGCGTGCTGCCGCTGCGCCCCGGCATGCGGATCTACGCCGAGGGTGTCGCGGCGGAGGCGCTGTCCGCCTACGGCACGCCCGTCGCCACCGCGGCGGAGGCGGACGTCGCCATCCTCCGCATCCACGCGCCCTATGAGCAGCGGGCGACGGCGTTCGAGAACTTCTTCCACGCCGGTCCGCTCGACTTCCCCGATGAGCAGCTCGCGCACATCCGTGAGATCGCATCGCACGTGCCGACGATCGTCGACGTGTTCCTCGACCGCCCGGCGATCCTCGCGCCCGTCGTCGCGGTCGCCGCAGCGGTGACAGCCAACTGGGGCGCGAGCGCCGAGGCGCTGCTGGATGTGCTCTCGGGGGCTTCGCCCGCGCGCGGACGGCTGCCGTTCGACGTGCCGCGCTCGACGGCGGCGGTGGAGGCTTCGCGCCCCGACGTGCCCTTCGACACCGCGGACCCGCTGTTCCGCTTCGGTCACGGGCTGACGTTGTGACCCGACTCGGCTGAGCGGCCGAGCGGACGGCGGCCTCGATGGGGACAACTCCCCATCGAGGCCGCCGAAACGGCGTCGATATACTGGCCGGTGGCATGTCTGTCGCCTGCCGACGCCCTTCCGGGGCCGACGCGACCGGTCTCACCGGGGCAATGCATGCCGGGGAGGGGGGTCCCGTTGTGAACGCGTATGCGTGGATGCGAAACCGGAGGGGTGTTCTCGCATCCGCGGCCGGGGTGGTCGTCGCCTCCGTCGCGCTCACCACGCTCGCGTTCGCCTACGAGGGCCGCCCCACCGCA
Organism: Microbacterium longlingense; assembly: GCF_058349825.2. NCBI lineage: Bacteria > Bacillati > Actinomycetota > Actinomycetes > Micrococcales > Microbacteriaceae > Microbacterium > Microbacterium longlingense. The sequence continues at coordinate 563,651 of NZ_JBYRJA020000001.1, read as the reverse complement.
GAGCTCGATCTGAACGACGGCGGTGTGTGGGTCACGAGGTCGAGCGACTATCTCGTCGGTCACTTCAACGCGCAGTCGCGCGTGCTCGACGGCGGCCTCCGCACGGGGAGCGACACTTTCGACATCCTGCAGTCCGGCGCGACGGTCCTGGTCGCAGACACCGGGGAGGGGGAGGTCGTCGCCGTCGACCCCGCCCGTGTCGTCCTGGCAGAGTCCGCGCGCATCCCCGCGGGCGGCGTCGTCGCGCTCGGCGGGCGCACGCTCGCGGTCCTCGACCGGGAGAGCGGCGATCTCTGGGTCGTCCCGGCCGCCGAGATCGGCGCCTTCGATCACCGCGGGGCCGATCCCGTGGCCTCGCTCGGGCCGGGCGCCGCCGTCACGGCGGGCCGGGACGGGACGGTGCACGCCGTCGCGCCCGCCGACGGAACGCTGGTCACGGTGCCCGTCGATGCCCGGGGAGCGCCGCTCGCGCCGACCTCCGCCACGCTGGGGGCGTTCGAGGAGGGCGCGGAGCCGACGATCACCGCCGTCGGCGCGACGGCGGTCGTGCTCGATCCTGCCTCCGGTACGCTGCGAGGCTCCGGGGGTCTCCTGGCAGAGCTCCCGGACGCCGCGACCGCGGTGCTCCAGCAGCCATCCGATGCAGGAGACGAGGTCGTCGTCGCCACCGCGGCCGCGCTGGTGCGCGTTCCGCTGGACGGGTCCGCTCCGGTCTCCGTGCCCTCCGGGGCCGGCGACGGCAGCCCGGCGGAGCCGGTCGCACTGCGCGGGTGCGTGTACGGAGCGTGGGCGGGGTCCGGGCGATTCGTGCGCGACTGCGCCGGGGAAGACGCCGACCTGTCCACCGGCATCGACGGCGAGACCGGCCGGCTGGCCTTCCGGGTGAACCGCGACGTGATCGTGCTCAACGACGTGACCGGCGGCGCCACCTGGATGGTCACAGAGAGCCTGCAGCGCGTCGACGACTGGGACGACCTGACGCCGCCAGAGGGGGAAGCGGAAGAGGACGACCGCACGGCCGAGGAGACCACGGAGACCACGCTGCCCGAGCGGGGCGAACAGAACACCGCGCCGATCGCGGTCGACGACGTGTTCGGCGTGCGCCCCGGGCGGACCACGGCCCTCCCGGTCCTCGACAACGACACAGACGCCGACGGCGACGTGCTCGTCGCCGTGCTCGACGGTCCGCAGCCGGTCCTCGGAGATGTCCAGCAGGTGCGCAACGGGGGCGCGCTCCAGATCGCCGTGCCGGAGGACGCCGGGGGCGCCGGTTCCTTCTCCTACCGCGTCGACGACGGACGCGGCGGGACGGCCACCGCCACCGTCCGCCTGACCGTGCACGGCTGGGACGAGCAGAACCGTGCGCCGGCGCAGCGCAGGACGAGCGCGATCGCGGTCGAGGCCGGCGGCACCGTCGCCTACAACGCGCTGCCAGACTGGCTCGACCCCGACGGGGACGACGTCTATCTGCGCGCGGTCACCGCGGCGCCCGGCGACGAGGTCGATTTCACCACGGACGGCCGCATCGTCTATCGCGCCCTCGCGAGCGCCCCGGGCCGCGTGGACATCGAGATCGCGGTCGCCGACGCGCGGGGCGACGTGGGAACGGGAACGCTGCGTCTCGACGTGCGACCACCCGGCACCGCGCTGCCGACGACCAACGCCGACCACGTCGTCGCCCGCGTGGGGCAGACCGTGACGATCTCGCCGCTCGTGAACGACACGGGCGCCGGTCGTGACCCGCTGCGCCTCGCGCGCGTCGACGATGTCGCCGGTGCGGAGGTCGTGCCGGACTTCCCGCGGCGCACCTTCTCGTTCGCCGCCCAGCGGCCGGGCACCTGGTACGTGCCGTATCTGGTCTCCGCCGGCCCGCATGCGGTGCCGGGCCTGGTGCGGGTGGACGTGCTCGACCGGGCCGGCGGCGACCTTCCGCCGGTGGCCGTGCGCGACGTGGCACTGCTGCCGACCGGCGGCGAGGTGCTCGTCGGCGTGCTGGGCAACGACACCGACCCCGCCGGCGGCATCCTCGTGGTGCAGTCGGTGACCGTGCCGCCCCACAGCGGGGTCTCTGTCGCCGTGCTCGACCACGAGGTGATCCGCATCACCGATCAGGGCGCGCTCGATGACCAGGTGCACATCACCTACCGCATGTCCAACGGAGCGCACAGCGCCGAGGGCGACATCGTCGTGGTGCCGATCCCCGCCCCAGACAAGCTGCGTCCGCCGGTCGCCAACGACGACAGCGTCGTGGTGCGCGCGGGCGATGTGGTCACGATCCCGGTGCTCGACAACGACACCCATCCCACCGGCGATGCCATCACGGTCGCTCCGGATCTGGTGGCACCCCTCGTGGATGCCGCGGACGGCGAGGCCTTCGTCTCACAGGACACGGTGCGGTTCCGCGCCGGAGACGAGGCCAAGACCGTCTACCTCACGTACGAGGCGGTCGACACCCGCGGGCAGCGGGACGCTGGATACGTGACGGTGCAGATCCTGCCCGTCGACGAGGAGAGCAACGCGGCGCCGCGACCGCATGACATCGAGGCGCGCGCGTTGTCCGGGTCGACCGTGCGCATCCCGGTGCCGCTGGACGGCATCGACGCGGACGGCGACTCCGTCGAGCTGCTCGGGGTGGCCGATGCTCCGGCCCAGGGCCGGGTGGTCGAGGTGGGGCAGGACTTCCTCGTGTACGAGGCGCTGCCCGGCGCCGCCGGTCTCGACGTGTTCTCCTACCGTGTGGTCGATCGCCTCGGCACGGAGGGCACCGGAGCCGTGCGCGTGGGCGTCGCGCCCCCCGAGATGCGCAACCAGGCGCCCTACGCCGTGAAGGACACGATCGTGGTGCGGCCGGGGCGCACGGTGACGGTACCGGTGTTGGCGAACGACTCCGATCCGGAGGGCGATCGCATCAGCCTGCTCGAGGACGGGCTGGAGGTGCCTGACGTCGCGGGCCTGTCGGCCAGGGTGAGCGGTGATCGCATCGACATCACCGTGCCGGATGAGCCGATGCAGACCTCGATCCAGTACACGATCCGCGACGAGCGCGGAGCCACGGCGATCGCACCGGTGCTGATCACCGTCGACGAAGAGGTGCCTCTGCTCGCCCCGGTTGCGCGTGACGACCGGGTGCGTGCCTCCGACGCGGTCGACGGCCTCGTGGTCGATGTGCCCGTGCTCGAGAACGACAGCGATCCGGACGGCACGGTCGACGCGCTCGTGCTGACCGTCGGCGACGGCGCCGTCGTGCTGCCAGATCGGCGGGTGCGTGTGACGATCGGCGAGGAACGTCAGCTCGTGCGCTACACGATCACCGACCGCGACGGCCTCTCGACGTCGGCGTTCATCTTCGTCCCGGCCCTCTCCGGCCTCCGCCCCGTGCTCACGTCGAGCGCGGGCGTGACCGTCAAGAGCGGCGAGACGGTGACCATCCCGCTCGCCGACCATGTCACGGTCGCGGGCGGGGGTGCGGTGCGCGTCACCGAGGCCGGGCGGGTCAGCGCGCTCCACGCCGACGGGTCTTCCCTGGTCAAGGACGAGCGCACGCTCGTGTACCGGTCGGCGCCCGGATACCACGGGGCGGACGCCGTCACGTTCGAGGTCACCGACGGGGCGGGCCCCGACGACCCGGACGGGCGCCGAGCGACCCTCACCATCCCGGTCACCGTGACCGCGCCGGACAATCAGCCGCCGGTGTTCACCGGTGCCGAGGTGCGGGTGGCGCCCGGCGAAGGGCCTGCCGTGCTCGACCTCGCCGCTCTCACCGATGATCCGGACCCCGGCGACGCGCTCGCCTGGTCGATCGTGTCAGGACCGGGCGACGGGTTCGTGGCCAGCGTCGATGGCGCCCGGCTCGTCGTCGAGACCCGTCCGGGCACGCCGCCCGGCACCGGCGGAACGATGACGGTGCGCGTCGATGACGGTGCCGGACACCGCGTCGACGGCACGGTGAGCGTGCTGGCCACCGCATCGACACGGCCGCTCGCGACCGCCAACACCGACCTGGCGCGGACCGACCAGGCCCGCACGGTGTCGGTTGCGGTGCTCGAGAACGACGTGAACCCGTTCCCCGACACGCCCCTGCGGCTGGTGGCGGCGGTCGTCGAGGCCGGCCAGGGGTCGGTGTCGTTCGAGACGGACCGGGTCGGGATCACCCCCGCGGACGGCTACGTGGGGACGATGGTGGTGCGCTACCGCATCCAGGACGCCACGGCCGACCCGGACCGCGAGGTGGAGGGGCGCGTCGAGGTGACCGTGCAGGGCGTGCCGGACGCCCCGGGAACCCCGGTGGCCACGAGTGTGCAGGACCGCACGGTGGTGCTCTCGTGGTCGCCGCCGGCCGACAACGGTGCGCCGATCACCGGGTACGTCGTCCGTGCGGTGCAGGGCGGCACATACACCAAGGACTGCCCGGCCACGACGTGCACGCTGGACGGGCTCACCAACGATGTCGAGTACTCCTTCGAGGTCGTGGCCCACAACAGGGTCGGGTCGTCGCACCCGTCCCCGCCGCTGAGCCCGCCGGTCCGGCCGGATGCGCGCCCCGACGCCCCCGCCGCCCCGGCGGTGGTGTTCGGCGACCGTTCGCTCGCGGTCAGCTGGGCGACTCCCGGTGTGCCGTCCGGCGGGTCGGCCGTGACCGGCTACACGCTCGAGATCTCCCCGGCTCCTCCCGCGGGACCCGCGCAGCGCACCGGAGTGACCGGCAACGCGATGGTCTGGGACGGGCTGCAGAACGGCACCGCGTATCAGGTGCGCATTCAGGCCCACAACGGCGCGCCGGAGCCCTCCAGCTGGAGCGGGTGGTCGCGGGGCGAGACGCCGGCGGCACCGCCAGGAGCACCAGACGCCCCTGCGGTGCGCGCCGCGGCTTCGGTGGGCGGCCAGGCGCAGATGACGGTCGCCTGGTCAGCCCCCGCGCTGAACGGCGCTCCGGTGAGCGCCTATGAGGTGCAGGTCCTGCAGGGGGGATCGCCGGTGCGGACGGTGGCCGCAGGAGACGACGCGACGCAGACGATCGCCGTCCCCGCCTCCCACACCGACTACACCTTCCGTGTGCGCGCGATGAACCGCGCGGGGTGGGGGCCGTGGAGTGCGCCGTCCGAGCCGCAGCGGGCGTTCGGCGCCCCCGGAGCGCCGGTGATCCACTCGGCGTCGGAGGGCGACGGCACCATCCGGGTGGCGTATGCGCTGACCGACCTCAATGGAGCGGCACCCGCGGAGGTGCGCTACGAGTACTCCCTCAACGGCGGAGCATGGAGCCGCTCGTGGAACGGCACAGACATCGCGGTGCCCAACGGCGCCCGCACCACCGTGCAGGTGCGCGCGTACGCGGTCGTCGCGGGCGCAGAGTCGGCGCCCGGCCCGGCCTCCGCCCCTTCGGCGGCGCTCGTGCCCTACGGCGCCGTGCGCGACCCGGGAGCCAGCGCGGTGAGCGAGGCGCGGTCTGTGCTGCTGCGGTGGTCGTCGCCCGCTCCGAACGGCCGTGACATCACTCTCACCCAGATCCGCGTCGACGGGGGTGCGTGGGAGAGTGTGAGCGCGTCGGGGGAGCGCCGTGTCGGCGACGGCTACGGTCAGCGTCACACGATCGAGGTCCGTGCGCAGGATGCGGCAGGGCAGTGGTCGCGCACCATGTCGGCAACCGAGGTCTCGGCACCCGAGCCGCACCCGCGGGCGTGGCCGACGCGCGGCGGCCATAGCGCGGTGAGCGGCTGCGAGTCCCCCGAGTGCCAGCTGGTGAACATCAGCACCAGGGATTTCTCGCCCGGCACCTACACCGTCACCTTCACCTTCCCCGGCGGGAGCGAGACGAGCGCTGTCTGGCTCCCGGCCAACGGCACCGTCGCGTTCCCGTTCCGCGACTCGTCGAGCCAGTACGTGTTCGGCCGTGCCGGGCAAGAGGTCTTCCTGACCATCGGCGGCACGAGATACGAGACGGTGACCTGGTGACGACGCAAGCCCCCGCCCCCCGCACAGAGCACCGCAGAGGAAAGCCGACCCCCATGAGCATGACTGCCGAACAGGCCACCTGGTTCCAGAATGCCTTCCAACGCCTCGTGGCGAACATCGACGGCGTGCTGCAGGGCAAGCCGGAGGTCGTGAGCCTGGTGGTCGCGGCGATGCTCGCCGAGGGGCACGTGCTCCTGGAGGACGCCCCTGGCACCGGCAAGACCAGCCTGGCGAAGGCGCTCGCGGCCACCGTGCAGGGCACGAGCAGCCGGATCCAGTTCACCCCGGACCTGCTGCCGTCCGACGTGACCGGTGTCACGTTCTACGACCAGCGGCATCAGCGCTTCGAGTTCCATCCCGGACCGATCTTCGCGTCGATCGTACTGGCGGACGAGATCAATCGCGCATCCCCCAAGACCCAGTCCGCGCTGCTGGAGGTCATGGAGGAGTCGAGCGTGACGATCGACGGGGTCGCGCATGAGACGGGGCGTCCGTTCCTGGTGATCGCGACGCAGAACCCGATCGAGCAGGCCGGCACGTATCGCCTTCCGGAGGCGCAGCTGGATCGTTTCCTGATCAAGACATCGATCGGGTACCCGAGCGTCGACGTCACGGCGGCGGTGCTGGCGGGTGCGGCGGAGCGCGACCCGGTGTCGCGGCTGACGGCGGCGATCACCACGGGCGCCGTCGCTGACATGGCCGACCTGGCCGCATCCGTGCACGCCGACCCCGCTGTGCTCCGCTACACCGCCGAGCTGGCGGAGGCGACCCGCGCCGACGCCGCTGTCCGGCTGGGCGTCTCGGTGCGCGGCGCGCTCGCGATGATCCGCATGGCCAAGGTGTGGGCGGCCGCGCAGGGCCGGCACTATGTGCTCCCGGACGATATCAAGGCGCTCGCGCAGCCGGTGTGGTCGCACCGCCTGCTGCTGGACCCGGAGGCGGAGTTCGCGGGCGACACCCCGGCGGCCGCGATCTCGCGGGTCGTCGATTCCGTCACCGCCCCCCAGGCGCGCGTCGCGGCGTGATGATGACCGTCCCCGCGCCGACCCTCGCCCCGCCCCCGCCCGGCGGGGGCCTGCCGGGGCGCGGTGATGCGGGAGCGCAGCGTGCGCCGGTGGCCGGTGCTGGTGCGCTCCGCGAAGCCGGCGCCGGGGCGGTCGCAGCCGCGCAGCGCGTCGGGGGACGGATGCGCTCCGGCGCCGGGGTGGTGGCGCGCACCGTGCGCCCGGCCGGGTGGGCCGTGGTCGGGCTCACCGGGGTGCTGCTCGCTCTCGGGCACACCGGCGGGTGGCGGGAGATGGTCGCCGCGGGCGCCGTGGGCGGGGTGCTGCTGGTGGTGTGCGCGCTGTTCCTGATCGGCCGCACCTCGTACCGGGTGAGCGTCGAGCTGGCGCGCACGCGGGTGGTGGCGGGGGAGCGGGCGCTCGGCACTCTGCGGTTGGCGAACCCGGGACCGCGGACGATCCTGGCATCGCGGGTGGTGCTGCCCGTGGGGGCGGGGCGGGGCGTGTTCGGCATCCGCCGTCTGGCGCCGGGCGAGGGCGCGGAGGAGCTGTTCGCGATCCCCACGAGCCGCCGCGGGGTCATGGCGGTGGGCCCGGTCAGCATCGTCCGGGGCGATCCGCTCGGGCTGTTCGAGCGCGCCGCCCGCCGCGAGGAGCCTGTGCTGCTGCATGTGCACCCGCGCACGATCCGCTTCGGCGGTCAGTCGCTGGGTGTCCGCCGCGATCTGGAGGGGCTGCCCGCGGCCGACCTCTCGCGTGACGACGTGTCGTTCCACGCGCTGAGCGAGTACCGCCCGGGTGATGATCTGCGGCACGTGCACTGGCGCTCGACCGCCCGCACCGGGGTGATGATGGTGCGCCAGTTCGAGGAGAGCCGCCGCTCGCGCTTCGTCGTGGGCCTGTGTACGACGCCCGGTGCGTATGCGTCTGCGGAGGACTTCGAGCTGGCGGTCTCGCTCGCCGGTTCGGTGGGCCTGCGTGCCCTGCGCGACGCCGAGGAGGTGATGCTGCACACCGCCGCGGGCGATCTGCCCGTCGCGGCGGACCGGCAGCTGCTCGACGCGCTGTCTGCCGTGACCCGGCGGCGTGGGCCGGGGCTTGCCGCCCTGGCGGGGGCGATCGCGGCGAGCAGCCCCTTCGCCAGCGTCGTCGTCCTCGTGTGCGGCTCCCCGGTGCCGGCCGAGGAGCTTCGGCGGGCGTGCGCGCGATTGCCGTTCGGGGCCAGAGCGGTCGTCCTCGTCGCGCGGACCGATGCGCGGCCCGCGCGACAGGGCATCGGCGAGGCCGCGGTGCTCACCGTCGGCGCCCTCGACCAGCTCCCCGTCGTGCTCGGCCGGGGGCTGACATGAGGACCGGCGCGACGGGAACGGGACCGGTTGCGGTCGCGCTGGACGCAACGGCCACCCTGCTGCTCGTTGGCACTGCTGTGGTCGGGTTCTGGCCCACGTTCGCGTCGCCGCTCGTGCTGGTGGCGGGGTTCGGCGGCATCCTGCTGGGCATCGGCACCGCGATCCTCGGTGCGCGTCTGCGCTGGGGGCCGCTGCGCGTCGCGGGGGTGACGCTCGTGGCTTATCTGGTCTTCGGCGGCGCGCTCGCCCGGCTGCGGTCGACGCTGCTGGGCGTCGTGCCCACCCCGCAGACCCTGCGCGATCTGGCGCTCGGCCTGGTGACCAGCTGGAAAGAGCTGCTCACCACGTTCGCCCCGGTGGCGGCGCGTGACGGGCACCTGATCGTGCCGTTGCTGGTCGGTCTCATCGGCGGGGTGCTGTGCGCATCGTTCGCGCTGCGGCTGTCCCGGCCGGTGTGGGCTCTCGTCCCGGCCGTCGTCGCCCTGGCCGCGGGGATCCTGTTCGGGCTTCCCCAGCCCTTCCTGCCGCTCGCGCAGGGCGCGGTCTTCCTCGTGACAGCGGTGGTGTGGCTGGCGCTGCGTCAGGCGCGCGCGCCGCAGACCGGTGCGGTCGCGCTCGCGGCGAGTGCCGTGCGCGGCCTGGCCGCGCGGCGGGCGGTGCTGGGCGCCGGGGTCGTGGCGGTCGCGGTCGTCGGCGGACTCGCGCTCTCGGCGGCATCGGCCGGCCCCCGGTACGTGCTGCGCGACGTGGTCCTGCCACCCTTCGACGTGCGGGAGTATCCCAGCCCGCTGCAGGCGTTCCGCGGCTATGTCGCGGACGCCGCTGACACCGAGCTGTTCACCGTGCACGGGCTCCCGGAGGGAGGGCGGGTGCGCATCGGGGTGATGGATGAGTACGACGGGGTGGTCTACGACGTCGGGGGTGCGGCCCCGGGGCTGTCGGGGGGCTTCGTGCCGCTGCGCAGCGACATGGCCCCGGACGCCGCAGACGGATCGCGGGTCGAGCTGACGGTCGAGATCGGGGCCTATCGCGCCGTGTGGCTGCCGCTCGCAGGGCAGCCGCACCGGATCGTCTTCGCCGGAGACCGCGCCGACGAGCTCCAGCGCAGCGCCTTCGTCAACGATGCGACCGGTACGGCGATCGTGACAGCGCGGGTCGCGCCAGGCGACGCGTACACCGTCGACACGACGATCCCCCGTGCCGTCGACGACGCCGAGCTGGCCGGTGTCGGCTTCGCCGCCGTCCAGCAGACGCGGCAGACCGGCGTGCCGGAGGCGCTCTCATCTCTCGCCGCCGATCTCGTCGCCGGCGCCGAGACGCCGATCGAGCGGGTGCGTGCTTTGGAGGCCTTCCTGCGGGAGGACGGTTTCTTCAGCCACGGTCTCGAGGGTGGCCCGCCCTCCCGTGCCGGCCACGGCAGTGAGCGCATCGCCGCGTTCCTCGACGGCATCCAGCTGGTCGGCGACGACGAACAGTACGCGGTGACGATGGCGCTGCTGGCGCGGGAGCTCGGCATCCCGGCGAGAGTCGCGATGGGGTTCTACCCCGACGTCGACGATGGCGGCGCGTTCACGGCCACCGGCGACGATGTGCACGCCTGGGTCGAGGTCGCCTTCCAGGGGCATGGCTGGGTCCCCTTCGACCCCACGCCGGACGAGGACCGGATCCCGAGCGACCAGGCGACCAGGCCCCAGGCCGATCCGAAGCCGCAGGTCCTCCAGCCGCCCCCTCCGCCCCAGGAGCCCGTCGACCTGCCGCCGACCCTCGCAGACGAGCGGGAGTCCGAGGACGCCGAGGGCGACAGGTTCGCGCTGCTCGGCACGATCCTCGTCGTCGCCGGCACCGGGATCGGCGTTCTCGCCCTCGTGCTCGCGCCGTTCGTCGCGATCGCCGGGGCCAAGGTGCTGCGCCGACGCCGACGCCGTGCGGCCGCGCAGCCGTCGGACCGCATCAGCGGCGGATGGGACGAAGTGGCAGACCGGGCGGCGGACTACGGAGCGCCGATCGGCGGGGGCGCCACCCGCGCGGAACAGGCGGCGACGGTGAGCGCGAGCCTCACCGCGGCACCGGCGGTGGCGCTGGCGGTACGGGCCGATGCCGCGGTGTTCGGACCGGGCGAGCCGTCTGACGACGACGTCGCGGCGTTCTGGCGTGAGGCAGAAGCGGTGGTGGCCGGCTTCGATGCCGACGCCGGCAGGCTCAGCCGCATGCGGGCGCGGCTGAGCCTGCGCTCGCTGCGAATGCGCAGCGGGAAGGGTGCGAGGCGGCGCCCGACGAGCCCGGCCGCGGAGGACGAGGGCAGGAGTGTTGGCTCATGAACAGCGCAGGAACAACCTCGATCAGGCGGAGCGGTCGCCGGCCGGACGCCGTGACCATCCCGATCCGGGCGCCCGGGCGCGACACGGGCGAGCCGGTACCCCCGTGGCGCGACAGGACGACCGGGCGCCCGGCCGCTCACGGAGGTGCGGCATGAGCGCGCCGATCGTCGTGCGCAGCGGCGCTGCAACCCATGTCGGGCTGCGGCGAGGGCTCAACGAGGACTCGCTGCTGGCCTCTCCGCCGCTGTTCCTGGTGGCAGACGGCATGGGCGGGCACGCGGCAGGGGACCGGGCGAGCAGCGCAGCGCTCGCCGCCTTCACATCGCTCATTGGCCGGCCCCACGTCGCGGCCGACGAGTTCGCGCAGGCGATCGCGCTCGCCGCCCACCGGGTGGCGGCGGTCGCCTCCGGTGCCGGCGCGCAGGCCGGAACGACGATCGCCGGCGTCGCCATCGCGGCGGTCGACGGCATCGGGTACTGGCTGGTGTGCAACATCGGCGACTCCCGCGTGTACCGTCTCGTGCACGGCGCCTTCGAGCAGGTCAGCGTCGACCACTCCGTCGTGCAGGAGCTCATCGAGGCCGGCGAGATCACCGCGGCCTCGGCCCGCGACGACCCGCGGCGCAACATCATCACCCGCGCGATCGGCGCCGGCGATCCCGGCGATGTGGACTACTGGATGCTCCCGGCGGTGACGGGGGATCGCATCCTGATCTGCTCCGACGGCCTGACCAGTGAGGTTCCCGACTCCGAGGTGCTCGCGGTTCTCGCCGCAGAGGAGGACCCGCAGCGCGCCGCCGAGGCGCTCGTCGGGCACGCTCTCGTGGCCGGAGGCCGGGACAACATCACGGTGGTGGTCGTCGATGCGATCCGGGTCGCGGGGGACGAGGCGCGGCGCCCCGCGGCCGAGGCGACCGACACCGTTCCTCGCCGGGTCGTCGGCGACGGCACGAGGATTTCGGATGGCCGGCACGACGCCGGCCCGATGGGGGGAGGGCGCTGATGCGCGTGGAGTACAACTCGGGACCGTGGCTGGCGCTGGTCGCACCACAGGCGGTGGTGCTGCTGCCGCCGGACGCGGATCGGATGCTGCAGCGCACGCTGTGGAGCCGGATCGACGACGGGCTCGCCGACCTCGGCGCCCTCATCGACGTGCTCACGGCGCACGCGGGCGGATCGGTGACGGCGTTGTCTCCGTTCGCGGCGGTCGTGCGCGGCGAACGCTGGGTGCGCGTGGCGGTGCGGGGCATCCCCTGCGTGGAGGTGCGCTCGGCGCTGGGCGTCGAGACGGTCCTGGGTGCCGACGTGATGACCTGGACAGAACGCTACGTCGCCGACGCCCGCTCTGCCGTCATCGCGGTGCCCCCAGCGGGGACCACGGTCTCGGCCGACGACGCCCTGCCGGTGCGCACCGGGGCGGTGCGGGCGGAGGTCGTGGCGATCGACCTCGCAGACGCGACCGGATCCGGCGGGGAAGCCGAGCAGGAGAGCGCCCCGGCGGAGGCCGCCGGATCCCGCGGACCGACGCCGTCACCCCGGCCGGCAGATGCCCGGCCGGAACACCCGAGATCCGAGCCGCCGAATACGGAGCACACGCTCATCCCCGTCGACACGACGGTGTCCGCAGAGCCGGGCGGACGGCCGGAGGAGACGACCGGGAGTGCGGCGGTGCCCGAGCTCCCGGCGCCGGGGAGATCCGGCGACGAGGGCGACGGATCTGTCGAACGGGACGACGTCGCCGACGCTCCGGCGCAGGCCGACGATGATGCTCGCGTGCTGGAGGAGACCGTGATGATCGAGCGGCGGCCGTCAGCGCCGCTGCGCGGGGTGGGCGTGCGGTCTCCGGTTCCCCTCCTCACCGCCGACCTCGCCCCCGGCCAGGATCCGCTGCCCCGGCTGAGCCTGGTGCCCCGCCCGGAGGGGGACGGGCCGGACGACGGGGTGCTGTCGATCATCGGCGGGGACCGCGCGATCGACGCGGTCCCGCGGGTGATCGGAGCCGAGACGGCGGAGAACGTCACCGGCGAAGCCCCGTATCGCCTGGACAGGGTGTTCCGTGACATCGAACGCGTCGCCGCCGCTGCCGAGGCCAAGGGCAGGGCGGGCGGCGCCTCCGGCGCGCGCGTCCGGCTGTCGTCCGGTCAGACCGTGGCTCTGGACCGCACCGTGATCGTCGGCCGACGGCCGCGTTCGCCGCGGTCCAGCGGCGCGAACCTCGCCCACCTCGTCGCGGTCGAGAGCCCGCAACAGGACATCTCCCGCAGCCACATCGAGATCCGCCCGGAGACCGGCGCTGTGGTGGTCGTCGACCTCCACACGACCAACGGGTCGACCCTGCTGCGCGGCGGATCCGACCCGGTTCGCCTGCACCCGGGCGAGCCGACCGTCGTGGTCAACGGAGACGCCGTCGACATCGGCGAGGGCATCATCGTCTCGTTCGAAGGGCTCACGTGACCCGATCGCCCTCTCCGCCCCCGATCCTCGAGGGGTTCTCCTACCTCGGCCCGCTCGGCGCCGGCGGTTTCGCCGACGTCTTCCTGTACGAGCAGGAGATGCCGCGGCGCCAGGTCGCGGTGAAGGTGCTGCTGCCGGATCGCCTGGGCGGCGGCGTCGCATCCAAGCTCGTGCAGGGCACGGCGCAGGAGTTCACCGATGAGGCGAACGTCATGGCGATGCTCTCCACGCATCCGTCGATCGTGACCATCCACCAGGCCGGAGTCGCGGACGACGGGCGGCCGTATCTCGTGATGGAGTACTGCCCGCGGCCGAACCTGCAGATCCGGGTCCGCCGGGAACCTTTCTCGGTCGCCGAGGCGCTGCGCGTGGGTGTGCAGGTGGCGGGGGCGGTCGAGACCGCCCACCGCGCCGGGGTGCTGCACCGCGACATCAAGCCGGCGAACATCCTGGTCACCGAGTACAATCGCCCGGCCCTGACCGACTTCGGTATCGCCTCGACGGTCGGCGGTGATGCGGTGACCGCCGGCATGTCGATCCCGTGGTCTCCACCGGAGGCCTTCGCCGACCCGCCGCGCAGCAACCCCCGCTCCGACGTCTATGCGCTCGGCGCCACGACCTACACGCTCCTCGCCGGGCGCTCGCCGTTCGAGCGGCCGGGTGCGCGCAACACCGCCGCCGAGCTCGTCGATCGCATCGAGAACGCGCCGCTGCCGCGCATCGCGCGCGCCGATATGCCCGCCAGCCTGCATCGTGTGCTCGACCGGGCGATGGCGAAGGACCCCGCCGTGCGGTTCCCGAGCGCCGTCGCCTTCGCCAGGGCGCTGCAGAAGGTGCAGATCGAACTGTCCCATACGATCACGCCGATCGACATCGTCGACGATCATCCGGCAGAGGAACGCGCTGCCGACGATGACGGGGAGCGCACCAGGGTCCGCCAGATCACGAGCATCGACCCTGCATCCCCGCCGACGCATCCCTCGGCGGGCACACGGCCGACGCCGCCCGTGCCCCCCGGGGAACGGAAGACGGGTGCTCCCGGGTCCGCTCCCCGGGCCCGCGATCTAGCTGCGCACGCCGGCCCGCCGGCCGGCGAAGACCGACGGTCGGACGGGCGGGCACCGTTCCCAGCGGATCCGGACCAGAGCCTGATCCAGACAGTGCCGGCGGGAGGCACCGCTCCCGTGTCGTCCGGCGCGTTGCCGCACACGACGCGGCCCATCGGTCAGGAGGATGTCCTGGCCTTGTCTTCCGCGGCGCTCGACAGTGCCGTGCCCGGTCTGGTGCGCCCGCCGCATCCCGCGGTCGAACGCGCACCGGCGCCCGCCGCCGCTCCCGCGCCGGGAGACGCGTCGGGGGACCCGTTCCCGGCGCAGGGGATCGGCCTGGCGGCGCCCGGTTCTGCTGACCGCAACACCGCACGCGTCCGCCGCGGCGTGCGATGGGGCGTCGGCGCGCTCGCGGCGGCGGTGGTGCTGGGGGTCGGCATCGCCGGGCTCGTGATGGCGGCGGGCGACCGGGCCGCGGAGCCCGTCGCCCCCTCCGCGGAGCCGTTCCCCCAGGATGCGCTGGTCAGCCGGCCGCAGCCGGTCGAGGATCTCGAGGGCGAGGTGCGCGGCGCGGACGTGGTCTTCCGCTGGGCGAACCCGGACCCCCAGGCCGGCGACGGCTATCTGTGGCGCACCATCACCCTCGACGGCGAAGCGGCACCGCTGCTGGTCTCCGAGCCGACCGTGACGATACCCGCCGGCCCCGATGGCCGCACGTGCGTGGAGGTCACGCTCCGGCGCGGCGACGGCCGGGTGTCCGAGCCGGTGCGGGGGTGCGTGCCGTGAGCGCGGTCACGGTGGAGTTCGCGGGGGAGTACTTCCCTGTCGAGCCGGGGCGTCTGTTCACGGTGGGGCGAGAGGGCAGTCTCGCCCTCGACGACAATCTGTTCCTGCACCGGCACTTCCTCGTGATCGAGGCGTCGGACGGCCTGTGGTGGCTCACCAACGTGGGCTCCCGGCTCAGCGCCATGATCACGGACAGCAGCGGCGGGATGCAGGCGTGGCTCGCACCGGGAGCCCGTCTGCCGCTGGTGTTCGAGCGCACCACCGTGGTGTTCAGCGCCGGTCCGACGACGTATGAGCTCGTGGTGCACGCCGCCGCACCGCCGTTCCGATCGGTGCGCCGGGAGAGCGAGCCCGGCGGAGACTCGACGATCGGCGACGTGCCGCTCACCGAGAGCCAGAAGCTGCTGATCCTCGCCCTCGCCGAGCCGCGCCTGCGGCGGGAGGGCACCGGCATGAGCGAGATCCCCGCGTCCGCGCAGGCCGCTCAGCGCCTGGGGTGGACGACCACCCGGTTCAACCGCAAGCTCGACAACGTGTGCGACAAGCTCGATCGGGTCGGGGTCCCGGGCATGCGCGGCGGCCACGCTGGCTCGGCGACCAACCGGCGGGCGCGCCTGGTGGAGCACGCGATCGCCTCGCGTCTGGTCACGCGTGAAGACCTGGCGCTGCTCGACCGGGCGCTCGGCGACGCGGCAGACGAGGCCGGCGGCTGACCGCGCCGCCGCGATGCGGGATAACCCGGCGTGACCGTGGATGACCGCGCATGACGCGCCGTCGATCGCTCAGACGTGCCATTTCCCTAGCCTGGCCGCACGCACCATCGCACGGGATCCGCCCGGACGTCGCGACGAGGAGGACACCCATGACCGTCACTGCCGTCTCCGCTCAGCTCGCGCCCGCGACCGCGACCGACGCCGAGCTCTTCGCGCACTTCCAGCCGGTGTTCGATCGCATCGCCGAAGGGAATCTGTACCGTGAGCAGACTCGGACCTTTCCCTATGAGCAGGTGCGCTGGCTGATCGAAGCCGGGCTCGGGACCGTCCGCATCCCGCGGGAACTCGGGGGATGGGGAGCATCGCTGCGGCAGACCTTCCAACTGCTCACCGACCTGGGCGAGGCCGACCCGAACGTCTCGCACGTCTGGCGCAATCACCTCGCCTTCGTGGAGGATCGTCTCAACGCCGCGCCCTCCGAGGCCACGACGCGATGGATCGACCGCTTCATCGCCGGGGCGTTCGTGGGCGGGGGCTGGACGGAGGCGAACAACGGTACGCTCGCCGACCTGAAGACCATCCTGACTCCCGCGCCCGACGGGCCGGGGTGGCTGATCAGCGGGGCGAAGTTCTACGCCACCGGCAGCCTGTACGCCGACTGGCTCGACGTGCTGGGGCGCACAGAG
The DNA here is from genome assembly GCF_058349825.2 of Microbacterium longlingense. Classification (NCBI taxonomy): domain Bacteria; kingdom Bacillati; phylum Actinomycetota; class Actinomycetes; order Micrococcales; family Microbacteriaceae; genus Microbacterium; species Microbacterium longlingense. Next base: position 547,343 of record NZ_JBYRJA020000001.1, on the reverse strand, counting down.
GACGGCAGGATTCTCACCGCTCTGGTGCGCCGCGACCAGCCGGGGGTCGAGCTGATCGACGACTGGCCAGGGTTCGGCCAGCAGACGACCGCGAGCGGCAGTGCCCGTTACCACGGAGCGCACGTCGCCGCAGACGACGTGTTCCCTGTCTCCGAGAGGTTCAGCTACCAGGGTCTGTTCTACCAGACCTCGCTGCTGGCGATTCTCGCGGGGATCGCGCGTGCCGCGCGCCGCGACGGGATCGCGGCACTGCGGGCGCGCACGCGCAGCTATGCGCACGCGCTGGCTCCCGAGCCCGCCGATGACCCTCAGCTGCTGCAGGTCATCGGACGCGTCTCGGCCCAGGCATACGCGGCAGAAGCGGCGGTGCAGCGTTCGTCGGCATCGCTCGACCTGGTCGCGCACGCGCACGCCGCCGGTGCTCCCGATGCCGAGCGCGAGGCGCTCGTGCTCGCGACCATCGAGACCGACCAGGCCCAGCTCGTCGCGATCCAGTCTGCGCTCGAGGCGACGACGATCGTGTTCGACGCGCTCGGTTCCTCCGGGGCATCCCGCGATCTCCAGCTCGACCGTCACTGGCGCAACGCCCGTACACTCGCCTCGCACAACCCGCGCGTCTACAAGGAGCGCATCATCGGCGACTGGCTGGTGCGCGGGACGGATCCGACGAAGATCTATGGTGAGCTCGACTCCCGCGTCGCGGCCGGTCAGGGGGCTGGCTGACCGGACGACGGAGAGGACGGCGCCGCGGCGGAGGATGACCTTCGGCGCGGCGTCGTGCTGTGGGGCACAGCTTCGTCCGCGGGCAGGGCTCGGCCATCCGTCCCCCGGACCCGGGTCTTGCTGCGTTGGGGTGGATCGGTCCGTGCCTTTTCTGGAGGTCGATGGCTTGAGGGCCCCTCCGCGCCGCGGATGTGCCCGGACGCGGAGCCGCGATCGCAGTCCGTGTTCAGTCCCGGCGCCGCCAACCCAGCGCGGGTGCGATGGTCGTGACCAGCTCCTCGATGCGGCGAACGTCGATGTCCGCGGCCGGCGTCACGTCGCCGGCCGCGGGGTAGAGGCTGAGGATCGTATGGAAGTCGGTAGCGACGTCCGCGATGCCGGCGTCGCGACGCAGCTGCGCGATGACGTCGTCCACCTCGCCATAGCGGGTGGTCCGCTCCAGGTAGTCGGCAGTGGACAGGCGGGCCAGCTCGGGGGCGAACGCCCGGATCCGCTCTTGGTGTCGAGCCAGTCCATCCCTCACCTCGTCCTCGATCTCGCGGCGCGAGGAGCCGGTGTAGACGAACCGCCCGGCCGAGACCCGACGCCGGCTCTCCTCGTGACCTGCGCCGCGGAAGGCGGCGGTGTGTGCGTCGATCTTCGCGCGCTGCACCGCGGGCGAGTCGGAGAAGGTCCCGGTGAGCAGCCGCAGGCCCCGCTCTCCCGCGCGTGCCGCGCGCTCGACGGTGGACGCCGCGATCCAGATGCGGTCGCGCAGCGCCTCCCCGGAGGGCACCAGCACGGGCGCATCGGCTTCTGCCGTGAGCGGAGCTCCTGCCAGCACCTCGAGCAGGCGGTCCAGATGACGGTCGAAGGCGTTGCGCCGTCCCTCTGGTGAGCCGTCGCGCCCGAACGCCGCATACGCGGCATCGGCACCCCCGCCCCCGCCCAGCCCGAGCTCGAGGCGACCGCCGGAGAGCGCGTCGACGACCGCCGCGTCCTCGGCCAGGCGCAGCGGGTCCTCCAGGGGCAGGATCACGATCGCGGTGCCGAGCCGGATGCGGCGGGTGCGCTCGGCGGCGACCGCGAGGAGGGGCAACGGCGAGGGGAGACGGCCGCTGGTGCTGTCGACGTGGTGTTGGCCGACCCAGAAGGTGTCGACGCCGAGCTCGTCCGCGGCGACGATCGCGTCCAGCAGCTGCGCGTAGACCTCGGAGATCTTCTGCTCGGTGCGTCCGTGCACCTGTGAGAACACCCCGATCCTGCCGACCTGTGGCACGCCGGCGGCGGATGCTCCCGCACCGTCGGAGCCGGTGAGGAGGCCGGTCGGGACAGCGTCGGCGGACAGGGCGGGGGAAGCGGATGTCATGAGGGTCTCCGAAGGCTGGACGGGCGCCGGCCGGATGCGGGCGCGGGTGATCGGCCGACGGGGGCGGGGCAGCGCTCCGCCAGGTCGACGGCGGCTGGCGCTCATGCTCGTGCGTCATCCGGGGGTGGCGCGAGCCCCACCGTCGTATCGCGTCATATCGCTACGGCTTATGACGCCTGTGCTGCGGGGCCTGAGACGCCGAACAATACGCTGGCGACCCAATCGAATCCGCTCCGGTACCGCACCGGCACCCCTCGACGATCCGACGACCAAGAGAGAACCCACGCACATGGCATTCCGATTCAGAAGATGGGCAGCGGCAGGCGCCCTCGCGCTCGCCGCGACCCTGGTGGCCAGCGCTTGCGCCGCGGGCGGCCCGACGCAGGGTTCCGGAGGCTCCGGGTCGTCGGCACCCGAGAGCGAAGCGGTGGCGGGCGGCGACTTCGTCGCCGGCTTCTACCTCGAGCCGCGCGCGCTCGACCCGCATCGTCAAGGCTTCTGGGAGACCTACCGCGCGTCGCGGCACATCTTCGAGGGGCTCACCCAGGAGGACACCTCTGGGGCGACAGACCCGACCGATGTGCTCCCCGCCCTCGCCACGGAATGGAGCGTTGACGAGAGCGGCCGCGTCTGGGACTTCACCCTACGCGAGGGGGTCAGCTTCCACGATGGATCGCCCTTCGACGCTGAGGCGCTGGACAAGAACGTCCGGCGTATCAGCGACCCGACCTATGAGTTCTATGACGAGACCGGTGCCGGAAGCCTCGCCGTCTGGTTCTCCGGTCTGGTCTCCGGTGAGATCGTGGACGACACCCACTACCGGTTCACGTTCGACAAGCCCTTCCTCGGCTTCCCGCGGGTCCTCGCGCAGTCGATGGCCACGCTGAGCATCGGCAACCCTGCCGTGTGGGAGGAGTACGGCAACGACGGATTCGCCGATCACCCCGAGGGCACCGGCCCCTACCGTTTCGAGTCGCGCACGATCGGCGACAAGATCGTGCTCGAGCGGTATGACGGCTACTGGGGCGCGGCTCCGCTGCTGGACTCGCTGACCTTCCGCATCATCCCGAACAACCAGACCCGTCTGGCGGCGCTGCTCAGCGGCGAGGTGGATCACATCAGCTACGTTCAGCCGGACGACGTCGAAACGCTCGAAGCGCAGGGCTTCTCGGTGCCGGAGGGGACGGGATCGGGGCTGCTGTACCTCTCGTACAACTTCCGCAACCCCGAGCTCGCCGACGCGCGGGTGCGCCAGGCGCTGATCCACGGCCTGGATCGTGAACGGCTCGCCGCCGAGGTCTACAACGGCTATGCCCAGCCGCAGTACACCTTCCAGCCCCCGGGCAATGAGGCCTACGATCCCGACGTGCGCGATTTCGCGTACGACCCGGCGCGGGCGAAGGAACTGCTCGCCGAGGCCGGGTACTCCGCGGCCGATCCGCTGCGGTTCACGATCGTCATCGACGTCGCCAACCAGAACGCCGCCGAGTGGCTACAGGCGCACTACAAGGAGATCGGCGTCGAGACCGATATCGTCTCGCTCGACCGGACCAGCTACATCGCGCGGGCCTACGCCGGCGCGGAGCCCAGCGACGGCCTCACCTTCGACGAGTACGGCGGAACCTACGCCGAATGGCTGCACCAGGGCTACACCGGCCTGAAGAACAAGGGACTCGACGGAGCCGACTTCCCTGAGATCGAGGCCGCGCTCCAGGCTGCCCTGGGTGCCACAGACCCCGACACCCGAATCGACCTGTGGAAGGCCGCCGAGGAGCAGCTGCGCGAGGAGGCGGTCGTGATCCCCCTGGTGAATCTCACCCGGTACTACGCCGTCGGGCCGGACGTCCGCGGGTTCGTGTGGCCGGCCACGAACTGGTACGACCTGTCGACGGTCTGGTTCGATCGCTGAGAGGGCGCTCATGGGAACGCTCGCGCATGTCGGTCGGCGACTGGTCAACCTGGTCCCTGTGCTGATCATCGTCTCGCTGTTGACCTTCGCGATCGGTCGGTTCACCCAGGGCGACCCGATCCAGGCCCAGTACGCGCGGACCCACACACCGGAGCAGATCGAGGCCATCCGCGCCGCATACGGTCTCGATCTGCCCCTGTGGCAGCAGTACCTGACGTGGCTCGGCGATCTGTTCACCCGGGGTGGTGGGCTGTCGATCGTGCAGAATCAACCGGTGTTCGACATCCTCTGGCCGAACTTCGTCAACACCCTGATCCTCACCGCCGCCGGCGTGGTCGTCTGCGCGGTCTTCGGCGTCCTGATCGGCGCGGTCGCAGGATTGGGACACGGCGGGCTGATCGACCGCGTCTCGATGCTCGTCGTCCAGATCGGCAGCAACCTCTCCGTCTACTGGTTCGGTCTCGTGCTGATCTGGATCTTCGCGCTCCAGCTGCGCTGGCTGCCCGCGAGCGGGATGCAGTCCCGCGGAGGGGGAGGGCTCGGCGACCTGCTTGCCCACCTGATCCTGCCGGCTATCTCGGCTGCGCTGATCTCCATGCTGGTGCTGGCGCGGTTCACGCGCATCGGCATCATCCAGGAGCGCAGCTCGGAGCACGTCCGCACATTCCGATCGCAGGGCATCGGTCCGCTGCGGCTGTACGGCAGACACGTGGGCCGCAACATCCTGCCCCCCGTGATCAACATCATCGGGCTCGAGATCGGCACGCTGATCACCGGCGTCGTCTTCGTCGAGTCCGTCTTCAACTGGCCCGGGATCGGCACGCAGGTGCTCAACGCCGTCAATGGCAAGGACTACCCCCTGATCCAGGGTGGCGTGGTGCTCGTTGCGCTGTGCTACCTGGTCGTCAACCTCGTCACCGATGTGGCGGTCGACGCGCTCAACCCGCGGTTGAGGAGGGGATGAGTATGGTCCTGCAGAGCGCCACCGGGACCGCCCTGACCGTCGCGCGCGGCATCGGCGCGCGCCGACGGCGATCGCCCGGGCGCGTGCACGCGCAGCTCGTCGTCGCGGTGATCCTTCTGGCAGTCATCATCACCGCCACCGTCCTCGCGCCGTGGATCGCGCCGCACGACCCGATCGCGGCCAATGGTGCGCTGAAGTATCTGCCGGTCGGGTCTCCCGATCATCTGCTCGGCACAGACGACCAGGGCAGAGACCTGCTGAGTCGGCTCATCTGGGGCGGGCGGACCTCGTTGCTTGTCGCGCTCGCCGCGGTAATCGTGTCGACCGCGCTTGGATCGGTGCTCGCGCTCATCGCCGGCTTCTCGAACGACAATGTCGCCGGAATCATCATGCGCGGCGTCGACGTGTTGTTCGCGTTCCCCGTGATCATCGCCGCTGTCGCACTCGCCGCCGTCCTGGGGCCCGGCACGCCGGTCGTCATCGCGGCGATCGTCTTCTCGGCGACGCCGTACGTCGCGCGCATCGTGTTCGCCGAGGTGAAGCTGCAGCGCGGTCGCGAGTACGTCGAGGCAGCGGTGTCGCTCGGCGCCGGCTTCTGGTCTGTGCTGTTCCGCGAGGTGCTCCCCACCATCGTCGCGCCCCTCCTCGTCTACGCCACGAGCCTGGTGGGCGTGATGGTCGTCTTCTCGTCGAGCCTGTCGGCGCTCGGCATCGGTGTGCAGCCGCCGACAGCCGACTGGGGCCGGATGATCTCCGAGGGCGCGAAGGTCATCATCTCCGGCAATGTCATCCCTGCCCTGCTCCCCGGCCTCGTCGTCCTGGCCGTCGCGCTCGGCTTCAACTGGCTCGGCGACGGGCTGCGCGACGTTCTCGACCCGCACAGAAGGAGGAGCCGGCCATGACGGATCTGCTCGCACGAACCGCCGCCGAGGTGGAAGAGCCGCCCGCCGTGCCCGCCCTGGGCATCGAAGGGCTGATCGTCGAGTTCGGCGAAGGGGCGCACGCCCAGCGCGTCGTCGATGGCATCGACCTCGAGGTGCGAGCGGGGGAGACCTTCGCTCTGGTCGGGGAGTCGGGATCCGGCAAATCGATCACGGCGTCGAGCGTGCTCGGGCTGCTCCCGCCCTCCGCGCGCATCGCGTCGGGGTCGATCCGGCTGGGCGGGGAGGAGATCGCCGGAGCGAGCGAGGCCCGGCTGCGTCGCTTCCGCGGCTCGCACGTCGGCATGATCTTCCAGAACCCGCTGTCGTCGCTGGACCCGTCGTTCCGCATCGGGACGCAGCTGCGCGAGATCGTGTTCCGCCATCGGCCGGGAACGCGGTCGCAGCAGCAGAACGAGATCGCCCGCGCGTGGCTTGCGAATGTCGGCATCGGCGATCCAGAACGGGTGCTCCGCTCCTATCCGCACGAGCTTTCTGGGGGCATGCGGCAGCGCGTGATGATCGCTCTGGCGAGCCTGTCGGAGCCAGCGGTCCTCATCGCCGACGAGCCCACAACGGCGCTCGACGCCGTCGTGCAGAAACAGATCCTTGATCTGTTGCAGAGCGTGGTCTCGGTCTCCGGCGGGTCGCTGCTGATCATCACGCACGATTTCGGCGTCGTGTCCTACGTCGCCGACCGGATCGCCGTCATGAAGGACGGCCAGATCGTCGAGATCGGAGCACGATCGGAGATCCTGGAACGTCCCCGGCACGCGTACACCAGGTCGCTGATCGACGCGGTGCCCAGTGTCGGGGCGCGGCTTGTGCTCGAGAACGCCGGACTGCCGGTCCGCCTGGGTGTGCCCGCAGAGACCGTGGCCGGTGGGGCCGCTCGCACGCCGCCGCTCGGTGATGGTGCGCCTCCCGCCCTGCTGCGTCTGCGCGGGGTGAGTCGGGAGTTCCGCGTCGGCGGTGTCGGCACCGGGATCCCCCGACGCCGGTTCCGTGCGGTCGACGACGTGTCCTTCGATGTCGGCCGCGGCGAGATCTTCGGTCTGATCGGGGCGTCCGGATCCGGCAAGTCGACGCTCGCTCGGCTCATCGGTGGACTGCTCCCCGTGACCGGCGGCACCGTCGAACTCGACGGGGCGGAGATCACTGCGCTCGCCGGCTCTGCACTGCGTCGGTTGCGGCCGCGATTCCAGTTCGTCTTCCAGGACGCGACCAGTTCACTCAACCCGCGTGTCCCGGTGGGGGAACAGATCTCCCGTCCTCTTCGGCGTTTCGGCAAGGCGGCGTCGGCTGCGCAGGCCAGGGCGAGCGTGGAACGGGTGCTCGACCTCGTGGCGCTACCGGCGTCGTTCGCGCGGCGGTATCCGCACGAACTGTCCGGTGGTCAGCGCCAGAGGATCGGTATCGCCCGCGCGCTCGCGCTCGAGCCTGAGCTGCTGATCCTCGATGAGCCCACCTCGGCCCTGGACGTCTCGACCCAGGCCACCGTGCTGAATCTGCTTCTGGACCTGCGCGACGAGCTCGGCCTGACCTACATCCTCATCGGTCACAACATCAGCGTCATTGACTTTCTCTGCGACCGTGTGGGTGTGCTGGATGCGGGGCGACTGGTCGACCTGTTCGCGGCGCGTGATCTGTTCGATGACGACCGCCATCCCGTGACGCGGTCGTTGGTGGATGCGATCCTGCCGGTCACCGCGTCTCGCCCGGCACGCTGACCCAACTCAGGACAAATCGCGCGGCTCTCGCCGCGGCGGCCGGATCCGGCCGCCGCGGCGAGAGCCTGCCTGAGTTGAGGTGTGGCGTCAGCCGGCGATCGTGCCGGCCGACGGCACACGGGACGCGGCCTGAAAGTGACCGCGGAGGGTGTCGGTCTCGTAGGCGTGCCGGTACAGTCCACGCTGACGTAGCAGCGGAACCACCTCCTCGGCGATCACCTCGAGCCCGTCGATCAGGCGATCCGGCTGGAGGTTGAAGCCGTCGACCGCGCCAGAGCGGTACCAGTCCTCGATCCGGTCGACCAGTTGCTCGGGCGTGCCGGCGAACCCGGCGTGTCCGGATCCGACGTACCGTGTCTCGCGCAGGTACTCGCGCACCGTCGGTCGCGTCTGACGGATCCGCTCGAAGATCGATTGCCGGAAGCCGATGCTGCCGGGGAACGTGGTCGGATCGATCTCGGCGTTGAGCACCTCGTCAGGGAAAGGCGCGTCGAGGTCCAGGGTTGTGACGTCGAAGCCGATCGACTGGGAGAGCCAGCCCGCCGAATACTCCACCGGGCCGAGGTCGTGCAACTCATCGCTGCGGCGACGGGCTTCCTCCTCGGTACTGCCCAGGGTGAGCAGGAGGCCGGGAACGATCTTGACGTCATCGGGGGAACGACCGAACCGCTGGGCATGTCCTTTCACCTCCCGGTAGTGGGCGATGGCCCCCTCCTTCGTCAGCTCGGCGGCGAACACGCCGTCTGCGACCCGGCCTGCCAGCTCTCGCCCCTGTGGAGAGCCGCCCGCCTGAAACAGCACCGGCCGTCCCTGTGGAGATGCCGGTACGGCGAGGGACCCGTCGATGTCGAAATGGCGTCCGTGATGCGAGATCGCCTGCCCGGTGCGCGCCGAGTCCCACAGTGCGGTCACCACATCGGTGAACTCGCTGCCGCGCGCATAGCGCTCTTCTCGGCCGAGGAGACCATTCACACCGAAGTTGGCCGCCGCAGCAGCATGACGCGACGTGACGATGTTCCACCCGGCGCGTCCTCCGGAGAGCACATCGAGCGACAGCAGACGACGGGCCAGCTCCCACGGGTCGTTGAAGGTGGTCGACGCGGTAGCGATCAGGCCGATATTGCTGGTGGTGCGCGCGACGTGCGCCCACGCGATCGTGGGGTCGAGACGGGCGGCGTTGGCGTCGTTGGCCGGGCTCCCGAGGGCCGGGCCGTCGGCAAGAAAGATCGCGTCAAGCGTGCCACGCTCTGCGAGTTGGCCGATACGCGTCCAGTACTCCGGATCCACCGGGGCGTCCTTGGTCAGCAGATCCGTCTGCCAGGCTGCGGGTAGGTAGCCCAGCACGAGGACGTTGATCCCGAGGATGACGTGGCCGCTGCGTTCAGACATCGAGGACTCCTGTTCTCCGTCCGGGCCGTGCCCGTCCGGGTTTCGCGCGGGGAGGGACCCGGAGATGTCCGTCACGGTATGCCTCGGCCGAGCCGGGTGCGCCCGTGACCCGACACATTCCTCAACACGGCGGGTCGTCGTCATCGTCTGTTTCGACCTGTGACGCCATCGCCGCGGCGACACGCGGCTGCGCGGCTACGGTGACCCCAGGGCAACATTCGATCCAGGGAGGGTCTATGAGCGACATCATCCGCGGCGGTGCGGCTGCCATCGCCCTCACCGGGGCGCAGACCCTTGAGGCCATCGGGCAGCCGGACCTCTGGAGCCGGCTGCACGCCACCGGTGTGGCGTTCGTGGTGCTCGGCATCGATCGGTTCACCGGCGCCGAGCTGAGTGACGACGTCGACGCATCCGTCGCCGCAGCCTACCTGGGCGGCGACGGGGCTCCGGGAGCCGTGCTGGTCGCGGCGGCGGCCCACCGCGACCACCCCTACAACCTGGCGCGCCGCATCGCGTCGACGGACCACCTGGCGCGTGGCCGCACCGGGCTGCTGCTCGGTCGTTCGGACCGTGGCGCCCCGACCGACCGCGGCCGGGCACGGGCGTGGGGTGGTGCGCGGCTCAGCGGCGGATCCCCGCTGAGCCCTGAGACGACGCGGGACGCTGGGGTAGCGATTCGCAAGCTGTGGCTCAGTTGGCCAGCCGACACGATCGTCGCCGATCGCGCGACGGGTATCTACGCGCATTCCGACGGCATCTTCCGCATCTCGCATGAGGGGGTCTTCCGCACGGCAGGGCCGCTGACCGTGCCGACCACCCCGCAGGGCGCCCCGGTGCTGGGGTTCTTCGCCGCTGATGCGGCAGATGTCGCCGCCGCGTCCGGGATCGCCGACCTGCTCGTTGTCGCGGAGGATGTTCCGGTGGAGGCCGGCGGTACGGGGGCGCCCGTGTTCGTCCTGGCCGCCTTCGATGCAGAGGGCGGTGTCGCCGCCGCCGTGGCCAGGCAGGCCGCCGCCGGTCGCAGCGCGTTGTTGCTCGGGGAGACCTCGTTGGCCCAGCTGGTGGCGCAGGTCGAGGAGGCAGCACAGCAGGGCGCTTTCCTGCCCGCCCGCGGCGGGACATTCCGGGAACGACTCGGGGTTCCCAAGCCGGACGCGCTGCAGCAGTCCGTCGAGGTCGTGCCGGCCTTCCCGCCCGCTCTGGCAACGCGATGAGCGCCGTCGAGCAGGTGCAGCCCGCCGCCCCGATCGTCGAGCCGGAATACGACTGGCACGGCTACGGCTTCGACACCCGTCAGGTGCACGCCGGCGAGACGCCGGAGCCCGGGCACGGTTCGCGCGTCGTGCCCATCCACGTGTCCAACGCCTTCCGGTTCGACTCGTTCCAGCAGACGTGGGACCGGTTCGCGGGCGTCGACGATGGTCAGCTCTACTCGCGCCACCTCAACCCGACGAATCAGATCGCCGAGCGGCGCATCGCCCTCCTCGAAGGGGGTACCGGGGCCGTATCGGTGGCGTCCGGCACCGCGGCGATCAGCGCGACGCTGCTCGGCCTGCTGGAGGCGGGCGACCATTTCCTCTCGACGGCCAGCATCTACAGCGGCACGCAGGTGCTTTTCGATCGTGCCCTGGGCCGGCTCGGCATCGAGGTCGACTATGTCTGGGACTGGCGCGACGAGGACGAGTGGCGGCGGCTGATCCGCCCGACCACCAAGGCGATCTTCACCGAGACGATCCCCAACCCCAAGAACGACATCACCGATGTCGCCGCGATCGCCGCGATCGCCCACGCCGATGGCATCCCCCTCATCGTCGACAACACCGTCGCGACTCCGTATCTGATCCGGCCCATCGAGCACGGCGCGGACATCGTCGTGCACTCCGCCACGAAGTTCCTCGGCGGTCACGGGGCGGGCCTGTCCGGACTCGTCATCGACGGCGGACGATTCGACTGGGGGACGACGTCGCGCCGATACCCGCTCATCACCGAGCGGCAGAGCCCCGACGTGCCCTCATTCCTGGAGAGATTCGGCACAGCGCACGCGTTCGAGCGCTATCTGCGGCTCACCGCCGTGAACGACTTCGGGCCGGCGCTCTCACCCTTCAACGGCTTCCTGCTCCAGCAGGGGCTCGAGACGCTGTCGTTGCGCATCGAACGGCACGTGGAGAACGCATCGATCATCGCCCGTTGGCTGGCAGAGCATCCCGCGGTCGAGAGCGTCGACTATGCCGGTCTCCCCTCCAGCCCCGACTACGATCTCGCCACGCGGCTCTACGGCGGGCGGAGCGGCTCGGTGTTCGCCTTCACCGTCGTCGGAGGCCTCGCAGGAGCGCAGACGTTCATCGACAGTCTGCGGGTGTTCTCCCGGATGACGAACATCGGGGACACGCGCTCGCTCGCGATCCACCCCGCCACGTCGACGCACCTGTCGTTCACGCCGGAGCGCCGTGAACGACTGGGTGTCGGACCGGGGCTGATCCGCCTGTCGATCGGCATCGAGACCGTCGACGACCTCATCGTCGACCTGGCGGGGGCGCTCGCGGAGGTCGACCGCCGCGTTCGAGGATGACCGTGCCCGCCGTAGCATGGCTTCATGCTCGATCTCACCCTGCACGACGGACGCCACCGCTGCGGCTGGGTCGGTGACGACGACGAGTACCGCCGGTATCACGACGAGGAGTGGGGTGCCCCGCTGCACGGCGACCGGGCGCTGTTCGAGAAGATGACGCTGGAGGGGTTCCAGGCTGGTCTCTCGTGGATCACGATCCTGCGCAAGCGGCCGGGCTTTCGCGAGGCGTTCGCGGGCTTCGATCCCGCGCTCGTCGCGGCCTTCGACGCCGACGATGTGGACCGGCTCATGGCGGACGCCGGGATCGTGCGCAACCGCGCCAAGATCGCCGCGGCGATCTCCAATGCGCGTATCGCGCTCGACATGGCCGATGGCGAGCTCGACGAGCTGATCTGGTCCTTCGCGCCGCCCGCCGCTGGACGACCCCGTCCGCGGGTGCTCGCGGACGTGCCGGCGACGACCCCGGAGTCCGAGGCGCTCAGCACGGCCCTGCGCGCGCGGGGGTTCCGCTTCGTCGGACCGACCACGATGTATGCGCTGATGCAGTCGGCCGGGCTCGTCGACGATCACGTCGCGGGGTGCTGGCGCGCGGTCTGACGCCGCGCCGCGCGCATGTCCCTGCCTCGCACATGTGCGAGGCAGGCGGATGGGCTCCGCGCCGCCGGATACGCTCGGATGATGACCGCTTCCCGCTACCCGGCCACGATCGCGGCGCCGGTGACGACGGAGCTGGTCATCAAGAAGTCACGGTTCATCGCCCTCGTCGCGCCCGTCGCGGGGCCGGGACAGGCGGACGAGATCATCGCCGACGTCCGGAAACGCGCCTGGGACGCCGCGCACAACTGCACCGCGATGGTCACGGGCCTGCTCGGGGACCAGGCGCGCTCCTCCGACGACGGCGAGCCGTCGGGGACCGCCGGCATGCCGATGCTCCAGGTGCTCCGCCACCGCGGCCTCACCGACATCGTCGCGATCGTCACCCGCTACTGGGGCGGCGTGAAGCTCGGTGCCGGCGGGCTCGTGCGCGCCTACTCGGCGGCCGTCGCCGATGCGCTGGACGGGGCAGGGATCGTCAATCGTGCGGTGCTGCGCCAGGCGCTCGTGGATGTGCCGCACGCCGACGCCGGGCGGTTCAGCAATCTGCTCCACGAGTGGACGGCGCGACACGGTGCGGTGCTCGGCGACCCCTCGTACGGGGCGTCTGCGTTGCTCGAGGTGTGGGCGCCGGAAGACGCGCTCGGCCTGCTCCGGGCGGAGCTGGCCGCCGCATCGGGCGGTCTGGTCGATGCGACGCTGGGCGAGGAGCGGGTCGTCGACGTGCCGGCGGAATGACCACGGCATCCGCCGGGGAGGTCTCGCTGCGTCCACCGCGCAGACCGTAGGCTGGTGGCATGACCAAGAGCAGCGTGTGGACGGTCCTGGGAGTCATCGTCGCGGTCGTGATCGCCTGGTGGCTGGTGAGCGCGCTCTTCTCCGTGCTGTGGTTCGTGGCCAAGCTCGGGATCGTCGCGCTGGTGGCCGTGGCCGTGTACGCGGCGCTGCGCTCGGTCTTCCGCGGCACGGACGACTGAGCGCCCTGCGCGCGACGCCCGCTCAGCGGGCGTCGGCGAGGTGGCGGGCGCCGTGGTCGAGCACCTTCACCACGATGCCCTGGCGGTAGAGCTCAGAGACGGTCCGGCTGCTCTCATCAGCGGTCTCGCCGAGGGCGCGCACGTCGCTCACGACGAGCACATCCCCCTGCTTGAGCGTGCCGATGAAGCGCGCCAGCCGGGTGCTCCAGCTCTCCAGGATCTCGGGCGCCGGGTGGCGGAACCCCTCGATCGGCACCCCGAAGCGGGTGAGGTCGTCGCGCTGTTCGACCACCGGCGGCATGCCCTCACGGGACACCACCAGGCCCACCAGCCGCGAGCCCTCCGGCCGGGCCTGCCACCAGTTGCGGTTCGCCTGCATCTGGGTGAAGCACTTGGGGCACTCCGAAGCCGCGTGCGGCAGATGAAGCGGGCTCGTCTCCGGCCCGGCGACATGGTCTGCTGCAGCGCTGGCATCGTCGGAACGCCTCGTCGCGTCGGTCATCGCGCACCTCCGCGGTCTATTCTGCCCTGCTTCGCGCGCGAGAACAGGCGAACAGCACCAGAACAGGCGGCGGCCGGCGGAAACAGCCTGTTCTGGTGCTGTTCGCCTGTTCTCACGCGGCGGATGTCAGAGCAGCCCGAGAGCGCGCACCGCGTCTCGCTCGGCGACGAGCTCGTCCACCGATGCATCGATGCGCGCGCGAGCCCAGGCGTCGACGGAGAGACCATCGACGATCCGCCACTCGCCGTCGACCGACCGCACCGGGAAGGAGCTCAGCAGTCCCTCCGGGACGCCGTACTCGCCGTGGGAGACCACGGCCGCGCTGGTCCATGAGCCGCCGGTGCGCTCGTGGGTGCCGACGACCCAGTCGCGGACGTGATCGATCGCCGCCCCGGCGGCCGAGGCCACAGACGACGATCCGCGCACCTCGATGATCTCCGCGCCGCGCTTGGCGACCCGCGGGATGAAGGTCTCCTCGAGCCAGCGGCGCACATCGCCGACGCGTTCGGCGAGGGCGCGCTCGGCCGGACGCGCGTCGGCGCCGACGGTCGCGTGGGCGATGTCGGGGAACTGCGTCGCGGAATGGTTGCCCCAGATGGTGACCCCGTGCACCGTGCCCACCGGTTCGTCGAGCACGCGGGAGAGCTGCGCGCGGGCACGGCCCTCGTCGAGGCGGGTGAGGGCGCTGAACCGCTCAGCGGGCACGCCGTCGGCGGATGCCGCGGCGATCAGCGCGTTGGTGTTGGCGGGGTTGCCGACCACCGTCACCCGAACACCCGGCGCCGCGTTCGCTGCGATCGCCGCGCCCTGGGGTCCGAAGATCCCGGCGTTCGCCGCGAGCAGGTCGCCGCGCTCCATCCCGGGGCCGCGGGGTCGCGCGCCGACGAGCAGCGCATGGTCGCACCCGGCGAAGCCCACCGCGGGGTCGTCGGTGACCTCGACATGTTCCAGCAGCGGGAAAGCGCCGTCCTGCAGCTCCAGGGCCGCGCCCTCGGCGGCGCGCACCGCCTGCGGTATCTCCAGCAGCCGCAGCCGCACCGGCTCGTCCGAGCCGAGCATGTCGCCTGCGGCGATCCGGAACAGCAGCGCGTATCCGATCTGTCCGCCGGCTCCGGTGATCGTGATGGTGGTCGCCATGCTTCGAGCCTAGAACGCACGGTGACGGATGCCGAGGGGACGGAGCCGGAGAATCCCGCACACATGTGCGGGATCGCCGACCCGATCGCCGGCGTCCGGCGGGCGAGGGAAACCTCCCCGGCGGTACCCTCGGGAGATGACCTTCAATCCGAACGCCGACATCAGCGGGAACACCGCGCGTCGCCGCGGCCGCACCGCGGCGGTGGCCGGCGGTGGCGTGGTGGGCATCGGCGCGGTCGTGGTGCTGCTGATCAGTATGCTCACCGGCACCGACCTCACCGGGTTCCTCGGCGCCGGAGCAGACCCCGGCGGTCAGGAGCAGGTCGCGGCGGAGGGCGCGGGGCTGGACCACTGCCGCACCGGAACCGACGCCAACGAGAACGACGACTGCCGGGTGGCCGGCGTCCAGCTCGCGCTGGACGAGTTCTGGGCCGACAATGTGCAGGGCTACCGGCCGCCGTCGCTCACGATCGTCGACGGCTCCACCTCCACGCCGTGCGGCACGGCGTCCAACGCCGTCGGGCCGTTCTACTGCCCCGCCGATGAGGGCGTGTACCTCGACCCGACGTTCTTCCAGATCCTCCGGCAGCAGTTCGGGGCATCGGCGGATCGTCTCGCCCAGCTCTACATCGTGGCCCACGAATACGGGCACCACGTCCAGAACATCACCGGCACGATGCGCGACCACCCGAACAACGGCACGGGCCCGACCAGCAACGGCGTGCGGATGGAGCTCCAGGCCGACTGCTATGCGGGCGCCTGGGTCGGTGAGATGACGGAACAGCTCGACTCCCACGGCGTGCCGCTGCTGAACCCGCCGACGGAGGCGGAGATCGTCGATGCCCTCAACGCCGCGGCCACCGTGGGCGACGACCACATTCAGGAGCAGTCCGGTTTCGTCAATCCGGAGAGCTGGACGCACGGGTCGAGCGAGCAGCGGCAGCGCTGGTTCGCCACCGGCTACCAGTACGGTCTCGAGCAGTGCGACGTGTTCTCCGTCGCCGGGGACCGCCTCTGACCCTGCGACGCCGGGCAGGTTGGCCGAGACACCGCCGCGCTCCGCGGCATTTCGCCGGATCGCAGTACGGTAGTCGGTAGCCCCGTGGTCGCGGGGTGCGATCATCACGGAGGGGGCGGCGTTGCTCGACGACATCCTGTACCCGCCCATCGAACCCTACGCGAGCGACCACCTCCTCGTGGGCGAGGGGCACCGGGTCTATTGGGAGACCAGCGGCAACCCCGACGGCAAGCCGGTCGTCTTCCTGCACGGCGGGCCCGGCGGGGGCACATCGCCCGTGCACCGGCGATTCTTCGACCCGGAGAAGTACCGCATCATCCTCTTCGACCAGCGTGGATGCGGGCGGAGCACGCCGCACGCGTCCGAGCCGGATGCGGATCTGCGCCACAACACCACGTGGCATCTGGTGGCAGACATGGAGCTGCTGCGGCGCAACCTCGGCGTGGACCGCTGGCAGGTCTTCGGCGGGTCATGGGGCAGCGCGCTGGCGCTCGCGTACGCGCAGAGCCGCCCGGAGCGGGTGAGCGAGCTCGTGCTGCGGGGCATCTTCACTCTCCGTCGCGAGGAGCTGGAGTGGTTCTACGAGGGCGGTGCGGCAGCGGTGCACCCCGATGCATGGGAGGAGTACGTCGCCCCGATCCCGCCGATCGAGCGCAATCGCATGATCGACGCCTATCATCGGCGACTCTTCGACCCGGACCCCGCGGTGCACGTGCCCGCGGCGATCGCGTGGTCGCGCTGGGAGGCGTCGACCGTCACCCTGCGCCGCAACCAGGCGCAGATCGACGCGATGTCCGACCCGGCGGCGGCGACGGCCTTCGCCCGCATCGAGAACCACTACTTCGTGCACGGCGGATGGCTCCGCCAGGACCAGCTGCTGCGCGATGCCGGCGCCATCCGCGACATCCCGACCGTCATCGTGCAGGGGCGCTATGACATGTGCACGCCGATGATGACCGCCTGGCAGCTGAGCCGTGCGCTCCCGTCAGCCGAGTTCGTGGTGGTCGACGACGCCGGCCACTCGGCGCTGGAGCCGGGTATCGCCCGGGCGCTGCGTGCGGCGACCGACCGGTTTGCCGCGCACTAGCAGCGCAGCGCTGTGCCCCCGGTGTCCGCATCCCGCGCAGAGCGGCGGGTCTTCCTTCTCACCACCGAGCGGCACACCACGCAGAGTGCACGCTCCTGGGTCGCCGAGACGCACCGCCGCGACGAGCTGATCTGGAGCACCGCCGGGGTCATGAACGTGCGCGCCGCCGGTGCGGTGTGGACGGTGCCAGCCCACCGGGGCATCTGGGTACCGGAGGGGGTCGCGCACACGATCGAGGCGTCGGCCGACACGATCCTGTATGCGACGTTCTTCGCGCGAGACGCCGTCGCGCGGCTGCCGCGCGACGTGGCGATCGTTGAGCTGTTGCCGGCGATCCGTGAGCTGCTGCTCCTCAACGCCGCAGAGGCGATGCCGGACGACACCCGGATGCGCCTGCAGGCGCTGGTGATCGAGTTGCTGCGCCCTGCGCCGCAGGCCCAGGTCGACCTGCGGATGCCGGAGAGCCCGCGGCTGCTGCTGATCGCCGAGCGCATCCTCGCAGACCTCGATGCGACGCACACCACCGAGCAGTGGGCCGACCGCGTCGGCCTCCCGCCCCGGGTGCTGGCCAGGGCCTTCGCGGCGGAGACCGGGCTGACGCTCACCCAGTGGCGCATCCGCGCCCGGGTGCGGGCCTCGCTGGTGCTGCTCGGGTCCGGGCTCCCGGTTGCGGCGACCGCCCGCCGGCTGGGCTACGCCAGCACCAGCACATTCATCGATCACTTCCGCGCGATCGTCGGGACCACGCCCACGGGATATTTCTCGGGTATGGACCCTGACCGCTCCGCCGCCCGCTGAGCGACCGGCGCTGCGCGCCCGTTCCCAACTCAGGCAGAACCCGCGCCGCAGGCGCGTAGCGGGGGATTTTCGGGGTGCGGGGCGGGTTCTGCCTGAGTTGGGGAACGCGCGGAGCGCGGCGGGGGCGGCCGGACCGGCCGGACGATGCGGCGAGCATGACAAAAACCAGTCTGATCGAGACGGATTGCGGTATTTGTCACCGGTAGCGTTCGTTTAGGCAAGGCATGCCTAAACTCTCCGTTCGCTGTTCCACCACGTGAGGACGACCGTGCAGTCATCATCCCGACCTCTTCTCGCCACGCGCCGCGCGCTGACCGCGGCCGTTGCGCTCCTCCTCGCCGGCGGGGCGCTCGCCGCGTGCGCGCCGACCGCGTCCGACGACGCTGCCGCTCCCGACGCCGCTGCCGCAGACGCCCGGGTCGTCACCGACGCCGTCGGCGAGGTCACCGTGCCGGCCGACCCGCAGCGGGTCGTCGCGACCGACTTCTTCTCCTCGAGCCTCCTCGTCGACGTCGGCATCGTCCCGGTGGGGGTCATGCAGGGCATCGAGGAGCCGGGGAGCCGGCCCCAGAAGTACATCGACGCGCTGGGCGACGTCGCGCAGGTGAGCACGTATGCGGAGATCAACGTCGAGAAGGTGCTCGAGCTCGAGCCCGATCTCATCATCGTCGACGCGGCCTTCCCCGAGCCGGAGACCCTCGAACGCCTCGAGACCATCGCACCGGTGTTCCGCGTCGACCTGTCCGGCCCGTGGGCCGAGCGGGCGCTGAGCGTCGCAGACGCGGTGGGGCGCCTCGATGCCGCAGAGCAGCAGAAGGCCGTCTACGACGCGCGCGCCGCCGAGGTTTCCGCACAGTACCGCGATCTGCTCGACGCGATGCCACTGGGTATCGTCTCGCTCAACACCAATGACGCCACCTGGGCCAGCTACACACCCGGCTGGTGGCCCACCCCGGCGTGGGTCGACATCGACGCGGTCTTCCGCGAGCCCACCGACGGCGAGGCGAAGACCACCAGCGAGTGGGCGTGGATCTCCGACGAGGAACTGGAGAAGCTCGCCAACGCGGGCTTCCTGATCATCCTCGAAGCCGCGCAGCTCGCGCGGCTGGAGGGCAACCGGATCTGGGAGACCCTCCCGGCGGTGCAGGCCGGCAACGTCTTCACCGGCTTCGAGGCGCCCGCGACCTCGTCGTTCGAGTGGGGGATGACGAACCTCGACGCGATCGAGGAGATCCTCCAGCAGGTCACCCGGTTCTGATCGATGGCCATTCCCTGTTCCCCCGCGCGCGTGATCAGCACGCTCCGCCTCTCCCCGCACCTGGTGCGCGTTCGCCTCGAGGCCGTGGGCGGGTGGCGCTGGCACGTCGACGGCCTCGGCGATGAGCGGATCGACATCGCCCTTCCCCGCCCCGGCGAGACCGTGGCCGACATCGACGTGTTCAACGCACCCGAGTACGGGCGGGGCTGGACGGGCGAGGAGCCGCCGTGGCGGCACTACACCGTGCGCGCTGTGCACGACGAGGGGCGCCGGTTCGACATCGACTTCGTCGTGCACGAGGGCGGCCTCGCGTCGAGCTGGGCCGAGCGGGCGGAGCAGGGCCACATCATCGGCGTCTTCGATGAGGAGCGCTCGTCGTCGTACTATGCCCCGCCCTCCGACGCGCGCTTCCAGCTCCTCGTCGCCGATGCGACCGGCGTGCCGGGGCTGTGCCGGATCGTCGAGGGACTCGACGCGGGCATCAGTGCGGTGGTGATCGGCGAGGTGCCAGATCCCGCCGACGTGCCGCCGCTGACGAGCGCGGCGGATGTACGTTCCGTCTGGTGCACCGGAACCGGCAACGGGATCGCGCCGAGCAAGCTGGCCGCGGAGGTCGAGCGCATCGGCGATCCGGGTGTGCCCTGGTACGCGTGGGTCGCATGCGAGGCGTCGGCGAGCCGCGCCATCCGACGTGATCTGCGGAACCGCCTGGGTCTGGCCCGCGACCGTCACCACGCGATCGGGTACTGGTCGCAGGACCGCACGGGCGACCGGCCCGCCGACCTCGGCTGATGGCGACCGATCAGGCCATCGCTGCCCCCGCAGCGCGGGGCGTCATCGCGCGTTCCGGGGGCCGGCGACTGCTGTGGCTCGCCCTCGCCCTCCTCGCTCTCGTGCTGGTGGTCGCCGCGAGTCTGGCCCTCGGCGCCAAGCCCATCCCGCCCGAGGTCGTCGTCGATGCGCTGACGGGAGCGCGCGACGACAACGACGCCTACATCGTGCGCGAGACGCGGGTGCCCCGTGCGGTGCTCGGCATCGTCGTGGGTGTCGCGCTGGGCATCGCGGGTGCCCTCATCCAGGCGTTCACGCGCAACCCGCTCGCCGACCCCGGCATCCTCGGCGTCAACGCCGGGGCGGCCTTCGCAGTGACCATCGGCATCGCGTTCTTCGGGGTCTCCTCGATCCACGGCTACGTGTGGTTCGCCTTCGCCGGCGCCGCGGTCGTGACCGTCGTGGTCTATCTTCTCGGCAGCACAGGGCGCGGGAGCGTGTCGCCGCTCCAGCTGACCCTCGTCGGCGTCGCCGTCGGCGCGCTGCTGGGCGGCATCACGTCGGGCATCACCCTGCTCAACCCCGGGGCGTTCGACCAGATGCGCGACTGGGGCGCCGGCTCGCTGTCCGGGCGCGGATGGGACATCATCGCGGCGGTCGCGCCGTTCATCCTGGCCGCCACGGTCCTCGCCCTCGTCCTCTCGCCGTCGCTGAACATCATCGCCCTCGGCGACGAACTGGCTGGCGCCCTCGGCGCGCGCATCCTGCGCACCCGCATCCTCGTGATCGTCGCGGTGACGCTGCTCGCGGGCTCCGCCACGGCCGCAGCCGGGCCGATCGGCTTCGTCGGCCTGATGGTGCCTCACATCTGCCGGTGGTTCGTCGGGCCGGATCAACGGTGGATCCTGGTGTTCACGCTCGTGCTGTCGCCGGTGCTGGTGACGGCGGCCGATGTGCTCGGCCGCGTCGTCGTCGCCCCGCAGGAGGTGCAGGCCGGCATCGTCACCGCGCTCATCGGGGCGCCGGTGCTCGTGGTGCTGGCACGGCGCACGAAGGTGAGCGGGCTGTGAGCGGCCGCGCAGAACCGGTGCTCTTCCGCGAGCAGGGCGTGCGGATTCGGCTGGCCGGCGGAGCGTGGCGGGTGAACATCCGCACGGTCGTCGTCGCGCTCATCGCGCTCGCGTTGTGCCTGGTGCTGATGCTGGTCTCGCTCGCCACCGGCGACGCCGCTGTCCCCCTCGGTGACGTGCTTGCGGCGCTCGGGGGCGGCGGCCCGGAGCGGGCCAGGATCGTCGTGGTGCAGTGGCGGCTGCCGCGCATCCTGCTGGCGTTGCTGCTCGGTGCGTGCCTGGCGGTGAGCGGAGCGATCTTCCAGTCGCTCACCCGCAATCCGCTGGGCTCACCCGACATCATCGGCTTCTCCACCGGTGCGTACACGGGGGCGCTCGTGACGATCGTGCTCAGCGGGGGCGGGTATCTGCTCACCGCGGCCGGTTCTCTCCTCGGCGGGGTGATCACCGCCGCCGCCGTGTATCTGCTGGCCTATCGACGCGGGGTGCAGGGCTTCCGGCTCATCATCGTCGGCATCGGCGTCTCCGCCACCCTTGCGGCGATCAACACGCTGCTGATCATCCGCGCAGAGCTCGACGTGGCCATGCGCGCTGCGGTGTGGGGCGCTGGCACGCTGTCCGGTCTCGGGTACGACCAGCTGCTGCCGGTCGTGGTGCTGTGCATGGCGCTGCTGCCGCTCGCGGTCGCCGCCGGCCCGACGCTGCGTCAGCTCGAACTCGGCGACGATGCGGCTCGCGCGCTCGGCAGCCGCGCCGAGCGCGACCGGATGCTGCTCATGCTCCTCGGCGTCGCGCTGACCGCGCTGGTCACCGCGGCGGCCGGGCCCATCGCCTTCGTGGCTCTCGTGGCGCCCCAGATCGCGCGCCGGCTCACTCGGGCCGCGTCCCCCACGATCACGGCGTCCGCGTTCGTGGGGGCCGTGCTGCTGCTGGCCGCAGACCTCGCCGCCCAGCGCCTGTTCGCGCCGACACCGCTGCCGGTCGGCATCATGACCGTTTCGCTCGGCGGCTTCTATTTCGTCTGGCTTCTCGTGCGAGAGGCGAGGAGAGGATGAACGACGTGCCCGGTTCCGGCCAGACCACGCCAGCCCGGCTGTGCGCGCAGGGGGTGACCGTCGGTTATGACGAGCGGGTCATCGCGCATGATCTCAGCGTGAGCATCCCCGATGGCGGTTTCACGGTGATCATCGGCCCCAATGCGTGCGGCAAGTCGACGCTGCTGCGGACCCTGGCCCACCTGATCCCCACCCGCACCGGCCGGGTGCTGCTGGACGGCGCGGATGTCGCCTCGTTCCGGGGGAAGGAGCTCGCCCGCAGACTGGGTCTGCTCCCGCAGTCGTCGCTCGCGCCGGACGGCATCACCGTGGCCGAGCTCGTCGCCCGCGGTCGCTTCCCGCATCAGACGCTGATGCGCCAGTGGCGTGACGTCGATGCGGATGCCGTGGCGGCAGCGCTGGCGGCCACACGCACCGCGGACCTTTCCACGCGGCTGGTCGACGAGCTCTCCGGGGGTCAGCGTCAGCGCGTGTGGGTGGCCATGGTGCTCGCCCAGGAGACCGGGATCATGCTGCTCGACGAGCCGACGAGCTTCCTCGACATCGCCCACCAGTACGAGCTGCTCGACCTGTTCGACGAGCTGCACCAGCAGCATGGGCGCACCCTGGTCGCCGTGTTGCACGATCTCAATCAGGCCGCGCGCTATGCCACCCGCTTGATCGTGATGAAGGAGGGGGCGATCGTCGCCGAGGGCCCGCCCGCCGCGGTGTTGACCGCCGAGCTCGTCGCCGCGGTCTTCGGGATCGACAGCATCGTGATACCGGACCCGCTCAGCGGCACGCCGCTGATCGTCCGCCGCCCCCGCTGATCTCGAGCCGTCCCCGCGCTTCGCTCGCACATGTGCGAGCCAGGGGCGGTGTCAGAGCAGCGCCGCCTGTTCGAGGAACAGCGCCGTGGCCTCCGTGCGCGACGAGACACCGAGCTTGCCGAAGACCCGGGCCAGGTGGAACTTCACGGTGTTCTCGCTGATGCCCAGCTCCGCGGCGATCTCGCGGTTGCGGCGGCCGGCGGCGAGCAGGCGCAGCACGTCCATCTCCCGGGTGCTCAGGCCCCACGCGGCCACCGAGTCCGAGCTGACGTGGGGCGGATCGAGCGGGATCACGATCGAGATCTCGGTACCCCAGCCGGGCGTCGCATCAGTGGTGAGCCGTCCGTGCATCGCGTGCACCCGCTGACGCAGCAGCTGGAACCGCGTCGAATCGCCCTGGTCCTCGCCGGGGCCGTCGTCGCGCAGGTCCACCAGGAGGTTCGTCCCGTCGCACCCCCACTGCACCCGCACCCGGCGCACGCCGGGGGTGTCGGCCAGGCCGAGGATGAATCCCCGCACCACCGCACGCGCTCCGTGGGCGATCTCGCTGGGCAGCGGGCGTCCGTCCACCGGCGGCTCGACGAACTCGACCGCCAGATCGTGGAATCGCACCAGCGGGCGCAGGTCGTCCTGCAGGCGCGAGAACGCCGTTGTCACGGCCTCCTCCGCAGCCGTGCGCACCCGATCGCTCGCGGTGCGCAGATGCACCATGCCGGCCGCGGCGGCGGCGGTGGCCATCGCGCGTGCAGACCGGTCGTCCAGGGCTGGGGAGCGCAGCGCTCCGAGCACGGTCTCGAGCGTCGTCGCGTACTGGTCGGCGAGCTCGGCCAGCCCCTCCATTCGCACGCCGGACGCTGCCCGGGCGACCTGCAGATAGCTGGGGGGCGCCTCGTCGGCCAGCTCCTGCACGCGTAACGCGACGACGTTCCAGATCTGCAGGATCGTCGGCTCCGTCTCCGGTTGCGCGCGCGGCCGGGCGATCACCAGCAGGGCGCCGTTGCGCGACAGGGCGTCGAGGGTGGGCACCGGCGCTCCGTCGATCTCGCGGTAGCCGGGGCGCATGGTGCCGGCCGGGATCGCCCGCCGCAGATCCTCGAGATCGAGGAATCGCACCCCGGAGACGAACGCTGCCTCCCCGGCGCCCGATGTCGATGCACCCGTGGCATCGGCGGCGAGCATGAGCAGCGCGCTGTGAGCGACGAAGGGAAACAGCAGGTCGGACAGCAGACGCGGCACCTCGGGGCCGGGCGCCGTGACGACCTCGACGAGATCGCGGAGCATGTGCTCTGTGCACAGCGGGCCATTGTCCGGCATGCGCGGCAGCATAGCCGCAACGGCTCTCGCTGCCTACCCGTTCGGGTGGGAGGAACGGCCCAGGGGCGGGATCGACCCCTCCGGGCCCGTGAGCGACGCTGGAGGTGCGGCGCGCGGCGCCGCACCCATCCAACGGCGGAGAGGACGAAGATGTCTGGCAATCGAGCGGTGGCATATCAGGGACCCGGAGTCGTGGCGGTCGTGGACACCCCCTACCCGGAGTTCGAGCTCAAAGACGGGCCGGGCGTGAACCCGGCCAACATCGGACGCAAGGTGCCGCACGGGGCGATCCTGCGAACCGTGTCGACGAACATCTGCGGATCCGATCAGCACATGGTGCGCGGGCGCACGACGGCGCCGGAGGGTCTCATCCTCGGGCACGAGATCACCGGCGAGGTGGTCGAGGTCGGTCCGGACGTGGAGTTCGTCAAGGTCGGCGACATCGTCTCCGTCCCGTTCAACATCGCGTGCGGGCGCTGTCGCAACTGCAAGGAGGGCAAGACCGGCATCTGCCTGAACGTCAACCCCGATCGACCGGGCAGCGCCTACGGGTACGTCGACATGGGCGGATGGGTCGGCGGGCAGGCCGAGTACGTGCTCGTGCCGTACGCCGACTGGAACCTCCTGGTCTTCCCCGATCGCGATCAGGCACTGGAGAAGATCCTCGACCTGACGATGCTCTCGGACATCTTCCCCACCGGCTTCCACGGCGCCTACACCGCCGGCGTCCGCCCCGGGTCCACGGTGTACATCGCCGGAGCGGGCCCCGTCGGGCTCGCCGCAGCGGTGGGAGCGCAGCTCCTGGGCGCGGCGGTGGTGATCGTCGGCGACCTCAACGCGGATCGGCTCGCCCAGGCGCGCTCGTTCGGATGCGAGACGGTCGACGTGTCGCAGGGCGATCCGCGCGATCAGATCGAGCAGATCCTGGGGGTCCCGGAGGTCGAGTGCGGCGTCGACGCTGTCGGCTTCGAGGCGCGCGGGCACGGCTCTGACGCCGGGCACGAGGCCCCGGCGACGGTGCTCAACGCGCTCATGGACATCACGGAGGCCGGCGGCGCGCTCGGCATCCCCGGTCTGTACGTGACAGGAGACCCCGGCGGCATCGACGAGGCGGCCCAGGTCGGCTCCCTCTCGATCCGGCTCGGTCTCGGCTGGGCGAAGTCGCTGGCGTTCACGACGGGTCAGTGTCCGGTCATGAAGTACAACCGGCAGCTCATGCAGGCCATCCTGCACGACAAGGTCCAGATCGCGCGCGCCGTGAACGCCACCCCGATCTCGCTCGACGACGCCCCGCAGGGGTACGCCGCGTTCGACCAGGGGGCCGCCAAGAAGTACGTGCTCAATCCCAACGGCTATATCCCGGCCATCTGACCGGGCGGCCGCCCGCCGGTTCGCTCCGCCGGTTCGCTCGCACATGTGCGCTTGCCGCGCACCCATCCGCGCAGGCGGTGCAAGCGAGGCGTGCATGTGCGAGCCGCGCGCGGTGGGCTCAGGAGCGCAGTGCGTGGAACAGGGTGCGGACGAGGTCGCCGAGGCGGCCGTGCGCACGGAACCGGGTGAGGCCTTCGCTGACCTGAGCGCCCGTGCGCGACGTCACGAACCACGGCGGCGTCGGCAGGATCGTCGCGCGGTCCTTTCCGCCCAGCAAGCCCCGCCACGAGCGCGGGAAGGGACGGAAGGGGCCGCGCACGATCGTGCGCTCGACGCCGTCGAGCAACAGCGCATTGTGCACCGTGCCGATGCCGCTGCTGACCGCGGCACGGGTGCCGCCGGGGAACGCGCCCCACGTGAGCGTCGGGATGAGGAACGCGAACGCGGTCCAGGTGTTGACCGCGATCGAGCCGTACCGCAGCTCGGCGAGCGATCTGTCCAGATCGTCGCCCAGGGCCCGCTCGGTCTCGGGGTCGACGAGCACGTTGGCGGCGAGCGTCCCGGCGAGGGCCTCGTTGGCGTGCGCGATCGCGGCGTCGAGGAAGGAACGGCCCGTTCCCCGCAGCGTCACGACTCCCAGCACCGGGGCGAAGCTCTCGGTCTGCTCGAGGAGGGTGGCGTCGTCGTCCTCGCCGATCTCGATGAGCAGGCGGTCGCCGAGCTCCTGCGCTCCGGGGTAGGCGGACGCCGCCTGCTGCACGCGGGCGGCGGTTCCCGGATACCACTGCGGGCGTTCGGGAGCGGTGGCGTACGCGTGCCGCAGCTCGGCGACGAACTGCTCCCGCTGCGGCCAGTCCTCCGAGACGATCACGACCTGCCCGGCGAGGCAGTTGTGGCCGTTGTTGTGCAGGCGCATCGTCGCGATATGACCGGCCTGGAACCGCAGGTCCTCCTCCGTCCACGGGCCGGGCACGACGATGACCGGGGCGACGCCGCCCAGCTCGCCGGAGATGGGCACCCGGAGCCGGGGGTCGTCGTCGCGGCGCCGGCGCTCTGCCTCCGCTCCGGTGCCCCAGACGATCGCGTCGAACGTCTGTTCGGAGCCGGTCACGTGCACGTGCGAGAACGCCGGATGTCCGGTGAGGAAGGAGCCGGCGTCCGCGCCGCCCTGCACGATGCCCACCAGGCCGGCCCCGATCAGCGGGGCGAGGGCGCGTGCGAAGACGGGCACGAGGGCATCCTGCGTCGGGTTGACCTTGAGCAGGCTCACCCTGTTGTGCGCGAGCAGCTCGGTGAGCACGTCGAGCACCGGGATCGCGGTGATGTTGCCGGCGCCCAGGACGAGACCGACGCCACCGGATGCGCCCGGCGTGCGCTGGGCGAGGCCGGCGCGCGCCCGCGCCTCTCCGCGAGTCACGCCCGGTTCGAGCCACACCTCACCCGTGAAGCCGGAGAGCAGGAAGGCGTCGCCGGCGCTGAGGGGAAAGGCGTTGACCCGCGCCCGGCCGCCCGGGGCGTGGGTGATCCGAACGCGGTCGAGCGGGGTGCGCCCCGCAGCCAGCGCGTCCAGGGTGTCCGCGTACGCGTCCAGCGCGGTGAGCACGGCGTACGGGCCGCTGAGCCATTCCTCGCCGCGCAGCCGGTGGCGCGGCTCGAGCCCCTTCGATGCGGCGGCGATGCGCGCCCAGTCGTCCATCGCCCCCGCGACGGTGCTGCGTGTTGCCCGCAGCAGGCGCGCCCGCTGCTCGAGGGTGAGGGCGCGCCAGGTCTGCGCGCCCTGCTCGAGGCGGGCGATCTCGCCGTCGAGCCGAGCCGTGTCGAGCAGGGCTGCGGCCGGGGCGGCGGGGGAGGTGTTCATCGCGGCGCGGAGGCTCGGGGAGGGGAGCTCAGAGCAGCGACAGCTCGCGGAGCTTCGCCTCGACGTCGTCGTTGGTCGGCTCGACGTGGTGGGTGGCGTCGGGGTAGACCACGACGGGGATGTTGGTGCGGCCCGAGATCTCGCGCGCGACGTCGGCGGCCGACGGATCGGCCTCGAGGTCGATGTAGGTGTACGCGACGCCCAGCTCATCGAGCTGACGCTTGGTGCGACGGCAGTCGCCACACCACTCTGCACCGAACATGGTCAGGCTGCCCGCTTCAGGAGTGCTCATGCGACGAGCGTACCGCCGTCGTGGCGTCGCCCGGGCCGCGCGGGCGACCCCACCCGTGGTCGTCGGGCCAGAGATCCGCCGCCACGGTTTCCGTCGCGGCGTTCTCCTGGCTCCCGCGTGCGACGATGGACGGGCATGTGCGATGACCGTGCATGTCAGCGACGGATGCCGGAGGACAACGCATGGACGAGGCGCTCGCCGACGACCCCGTCGCGGAGCAGGCGCCCACCGCCCTGGCGGTGACCGTCGTCGTACCGACCTTCAACGAGCGCGAGAATGTCGCCGAGCTCGTGGCACGCTGTGCGGCAGCCCTCGACGGTCGCGCAGCGGAGATCCTCTTCGTCGACGACAGCACGGACGGCACGGACGACGAGGTGCGCCGTGTCGCGGAGACGGCGCCGCTGCCGGTCCGCGTCATCCACCGGGCCGAGGCGACGGGCGGGCTGAGCGGCGCGGTGACCCGCGGCATGGCTGAGGCGCGCGGACACGTGTGCATCGTGATGGACGGCGACCTGCAGCATCCGCCGGAGCTGCTTCCGGTCATGCTCGATCGCTTCGCGGCTGGCGATGCCGACGCCGTGATCGCGTCGCGCTACATCGGCGGCGGCGACTGGACGGGCCTGGGCACCGCGCTGCGGTTCCGCGTCTCCCGGGCATCGACGTGGCTCACCCGCGCGATGTTCCCGCACCGGCTCGCGGCCTGCACCGATCCGATGACCGGGTTCTTCCTGGTGGACCTGCGGGCCGTCGACCGTGACGCGCTGCGCCCCAGCGGCTTCAAGATCCTGCTCGAGGTCCTGGTGCGTTCCGACCTGCGCATCGCCGAGGTGCCGATGGAGTTCGCGCCGCGTCGCAGCGGGGTCTCCAAGGCGAGCATGCGCCAGGGGCGTGCCTTCCTCGCGCAGCTCGCCCGGCTGCGCTTCGGGAAGATGTCGCTCTTCGCGCTCATCGGCGCGATCGGCGCGGTGGCGAACCTCGCGATCATGTGGGCGCTGACCACGGCCGGGGTGGGCTACATCGCCGCGGCCATCGTGGCGGCTGAGGCGACGATCATCGGCAACTTCATCCTGCAGGAACGCTTCGTCTTCGCCGATATGACGGGCACGGCGGCCGGTCTCCCTGCGCGTTTCGCGGCGTCCTTCACGTTCAACAACATCGAGGCCGCCCTGCGCATCCCGGTGCTGGCGATCCTGGTCGAAGCGTGGCATCTGTCCAGCATCCTCGCCGCGGCGATCACCCTCGCTGCGGCGTTCGTGGTGCGCTATCTTTTCCACTCCCTGGTGGTCTACCGCCGTCGGAGATAGCGGCAGAGCCGCCCGGCGTCACCCGATCGCGGCGATCAGGTCGTCGACCGTCGTGCCGTAGTCGATGCGCACCACGGGCAGCGCCAGCTTGTCGGTGCCTGGCACGACGGTTCCCGGCTCGATCGTGCGCCCCAGGGTGAACCCGGCCTGCGTCACCCCGTCTCTTGTCGTGTCGTTGTAGTGACCGAAGGGGTACGCCACCACTTCGGCGGCACCGAGGATCTCCGCCGACCGCGCGAGGTCTGCGGCGATCTCAGCGGCCGAGGCGTTGACCAGCAGCCCGTTCCCGTCGGCGCCCGCGCGGTGCATGTCGTGCGTATGCGAGCGCTGCAGCACCCATACCGACGGCGTCGGGGCCTGTCGTGCCGAGGTGATGACGAAGGAGGTCGCCAGCAGCTGATAGCGGTTGATGACCGGCACCGCCAGCTCGAACCAGGTGTGGTCCGCGTCGTCGTCTGTGATGATGACCGACCGCGGCGGCAGGGCGAGGCGGCCGTCGATGAAGGCCTCGAGCTCATCCCAGGTCGGCAGGTAGAAGCGCTCCTGCGCGATGTACGCCATCTGGGCCTCGACGTCGCCGATGTAGGCGTAGTTGCCGCGCAGCCAGCCGTCCTCGCCCTCCGGTCGCGTCGTGAACTGGTGGTACATCAGGATCGGGACCTCGGTGCCGAGCCCCGCGGCGGCGTCGGCGGTGAGCCAGGCGCCGTGGAGCGTGAGGCGCTGGTCGTCGCAGGCGACGATGTCCGCGCCGTTCACGCGGGCGTCGGAAGCGGCGTCGGCTGCGGCATCCGCGCTGGGATACCAGCCGTTGAACACCCGTCCGTCCCGATCCGGAATCGGCAGCGCCGTGAACAGCCCGCCGCCGGTCTGCAGCTGCGGCGGCAGGTCGATCCCCTCGCCTTGGAACGACACCGCGCACGCTGCCGGGTCGTCCGTCGTCGCCAGGAGCTCCTCTGCGGGCGTCAGCGGTGCAGCGGATGCGGTGGGCGTCGGCGAGGTCGAGCCCGCCGCCGGCGCTGGTTGCGAGTCCGGTGCATCGGCGCGCGTCGCGACATACATCGCCGCGGCGACGAGCGCTCCGACCACCAGCAGGATGGCCGTGCCCAGCGCGACCTGCCGACGCCGCTGGACACGGCGCCGGGCGCGGCGGGGTGAGGGATCTGGCATGGGCGAAGTCTAAATGCCGCACCCGATGCCGACCCTGACCCGGCGCATTGTCCTGATCAGCGCGGGATGAGGGCGAGCGACTCCGCGATCACATCGAGCCCCCGGCCGGCCTCCTCCGGTGTGATGATCGCGGGCGGCACGACATGCAGGCGGTTCTCCGCGAAGAAGCCCACCACACCGCGTTCGAGCATCGCGCTCTTCAGCGCCGCGATCCCCGACGCGGGCAGCGGCTCGCGGGTCTCCCGGTCCGTCACGAGCTCGACGGCCCAGAACACGCCGGAACCGCGCACTTCGCCGACCAGCGGCTCGCTCTCCGCGATCGCCGTGAGACGGGGGCCGATGACCTCTGCGCCGATCCGCGCGGCATTCTCCACGATGCCTTCCTCGGCCATCGCGGTGATCGATGCGACGATGCTCGCCATCGCGAGCGGGTGGCCGGAGTATGTCAGGCCGCCGCGGAAGACGCGGTCCTCGAACTGCGAGGCGATCGCCTCCGAGATCATCACGCCGCCCACCGGTACGTACCCGGAGTTCACCCCCTTCGCGAAGGTGATCAGATCGGGGCGCACGTCGAACGCATCCAGCGCGAGCCAGTTTCCGGTGCGGGCGAAGCCCGCCATGACCTCATCGAGGATGAACACGATGCCGTACCGGTCGGCGATCTCGCGCACCCCGCGGAGGTATCCGGGCGGCGGCACGAGCACCCCGGCGGTGCCGGGGATGGTCTCGAGGAGGATCGCCGCGATCGTCTCGGGGCCTTCGGCCTGGATGGTGCGTTCGAGGTGGCGCAGCGCCCGCTCGGACTCCTCCTGCTCCGAGGCGGCCCAGAACTCGGTGCGGTACAGGTACGGACCGAACACGTGTACGTGACCGGTCGCGTACTCGTTCTCGATGCGGCGCCAGTCGCCGGTCGCCACAATCGCCGCCCCGGTATTGCCGTGGTACGAGCGGTAGCGCGAGATCACCTTGTCGCGTCCCGTGGTCATGCGCGCCAGGCGAATGGCGTTCTCGATCGCATCGGCGCCGCCGTTGGTGAAGAAGACCTTGGTGAAGCCTTCCGGCGCTCGTTCGAGGATGAGCTCTGCCGCGTGTGCGCGGGTCTCGTTGGCGTTGGCCGGGGCGATCGTGGCGAGGGTCGCGGCCTGCCGCTGGATCGCCTCGACGACCTTCGGGTGCGCGTGCCCGATGTTGGTGTTGACCAGCTGGCTCGAGAAGTCCAGGTAGCGGCGCCCGTCGACGTCCCACAGCTCGCTGCCCTCGCCACCGGCGAACGGCATGGGGTTGAGCGCCCCCTGGGCCGACCAGGAGTGGAAGACGCTGCGGCGGTCGCGTTCGCTGACGGAGGCATTCGTGGGAGCGGTCATGGGCCCAGTGTGCGCCCCGCAGCGATGATGTCGCGCTGGCGCAATTGTCGATATTGTCGGAGATGGATCGACAGACTGGCGAGTCACCCCGGTGATCGCGCCGGTCTGGCAGAACACCCCGTTGCGCCGGAAGGAGGCTCCATGCCTGCCACCCTGCGAGCCCTTCTCGCCGAACGGCAGCTCGGGCTGCGCCTGCTGCACACTCCGGACGACGACGCCCTCGACCGAGCCATCTCCTGGGTGCACAGCTCTGACCACGCCGACCCCACCCCCTGGATGGAACCGGGCCAGCTCCTCCTCACCGATGGCGCACAGTTCGCCGGCGCCGCAGACAGCCGCGGCGGGACGGATCCGCTCGCCTACGTCGCCCGCCTCCGTGCGCACGGTGCGGTGGGGCTCGGCATGTCGCGCGAGGTCATCCACCCCGAGGTGCCGGACACGGTGATCACCGCCTGCCGCGACGCCGGGCTCGCCCTCTTCGAGGTGGGCGGCAGCATCCCCTTCATGGGCATCGCACGTCATGTGGCCGATGTGATCGCCGGGGAGCGCAGCGCCCGGCTCTCCTGGTCGCTCGAAGCGCAGCGGGCGGTCGCGCGCGCCGCGGTGCGCGACGACGGGCTGCGGCAGATCCTGCGCACGCTCGCCCGGCGCATGGATGCCTGGGTGGTCCTCTACGACGCGGTCGGCGGCCGCGTGCGGGTGCCGGGGCTCGTGTCGCCGCCGGCGGCGCTCGCCGCGGAGGTCGATGCGGAGGTCGCCACGCTCCTGGCCCGCGGAATGCCCGCGGCGGTTCGGGTGCGCGGTGCGTCGGAGGCGACCCTGCAGACCATCGGGCAGGGTGGTCGGCTGCGCGGCGTTCTCGCGGTCGGCGCTCACGCGCCCCTGGGCCCGGCCGAGAACGACCTGGTGGGCAGCGTGATCGCGCTCGCCAGCATCGCCCTGGAGCAGCAGCGCAACCTGGACGCCTCACGCCGCCGGCTGCGCACCGGCATCCTCGAGCTCATCGCAGCGGGTGCCGATGCCGTCGCGCGTCGGTCTGCGCGGGCGGTGTGGGGGGAGCTGCCCGCCGAGCCGTTCCGTGTCGCGCTCGCGGCGGGCCCCGTGCCGGGGCAGTCGCTCCTGGACGAGCTGGAGTGGCGGGCGGAGAGCGCCCGTGGTCGGTTGTTCTTCGCCGAGCGAGACGGCGACCTCATCCTGATCGCCGACGACGAGGGCATGGCCGCGCTGGAGCCGGTGCTGCAGCGGCACCGGCTCGCCGTCGGCCTGTCGGCGCCGGCGGGCTGGGCCGATTTCGGCCGCGCCCTGGCCGAGGCTCAGCAGACGGCCGCCACCGCGGATACCGGCGCGTTCGCCCGCTTCGAGGACGCCGCGCAGGCGGGCATCCTCGGCGCCGCACGCGCGAACGGGGGAGAGCTCGTCGCGCGACGACTGCTCACGCCCCTCGACACCGTCGATGAGCCGGAGCGATCACGGCTCCTCGCGGCGGCGCGCACCTGGCTCGATGCCAACGGCGCCTGGGACCCGGCGGCGCGGAGTCTCGGCATCCACCGGCACACGCTGCGCGCGCGCATCGAGACCCTGGGCGACGTGCTGAACCTGGACCTGTCGACCTTCGGCGCGCGCTCCGAGCTCTGGTCCGCCCTCGAACTCACCCGCGCGAGCGGCCAGGGTGTGTCGTAATTTTCGTGAAATGACGACACACCCTGGCCGCTCGCGGGCGGGGTCAGTTTTGGGGGAAGCCCAGGTTGATGCCGGCGTGAATCGGGTCGAGCCAGCGCGAGGTGATCGCCTTCTCCTGCGTGAAGAACTCGAAGCCGGCCCTGCCATACGCCTTGCTCGACCCGAACAGCGAGGCCTTCCACCCGCCGAAGCTGTGGGTGGCGACCGGTACCGGGATCGGCACGTTGATGCCCACCATTCCGACCTGGACCTCGCGCTGGAAGCGACGGGCAGCCCCGCCGTCGTTGGTGAAGATCGCGGTGCCGTTGCCGAACGCACCGGAGTTGATCAGGTCCAGGCCCTCGTCGTAGCTGTTCACGCGAACGATCGAGAGCACCGGCCCGAAGATCTCCTCGGTGTAGGCGCGACTGGTGGTGGGAACAGCGTCGAGCAGTGTCGGGCCCAGCCAGAAACCGTTCTCGTCGCCGTCGGCCGCGACGCCGCGCCCGTCGACGACGACGTCAGCGCCGTCCGCCGCGGCGACATCGATGTAGCCGGCGACCTTGTCGCGGTGCTCGCGCGTGATGAGCGGGCCCATGTCGCTCTCGCGGCGCCCGTCGCCGACGGTCAGAGCGGCCATCCGGTCGGTGATCTTCTCGATCAGGGCGTCGGCGACCGGGTCGACGGCGATGACGACGGAGACCGCCATGCACCGCTCGCCTGCCGAACCGAACCCGGCGTTGATCGCCGAGTCCGCCACGAGGTCAAGGTCGGCGTCGGGGAGCACCAGCATGTGGTTCTTGGCGCCGCCGAGGGCCTGCACGCGCTTGCCGTGCCGGGCGGCCCCCTCGTAGATGGCCTGAGCGATCGGAGTGGACCCCACAAAGCTGATCGACGCCACTCGGGGATCCTCGATGAGCCCGTCGACGGCCTCCTTGTCGCCGTTCAGCACCGTGAACACGCCATCGGGCAGACCCGCCTCCTTCCAGAGCCGGCCGATCCAGAGGGCGGCGGACGGGTCCTTCTCGCTCGGCTTGAGGACGACGGCGTTGCCGGAGGCGATCGCGATGGGGAAGAACCACATCGGCACCATCGCCGGGAAGTTGAACGGCGAGATGATGCCGACCACGCCCAGCGGCTGCCGCAGCGAGTACACGTCGACGCCGGTGGAGACCTGCTCGCTGTACTCGCCCTTGAGGAACTGCGCGAAGCCGCAGGCGAGGTCGACGACCTCCAAGCCGCGCGCGATCTCCCCGGCCGCGTCCGAGAGCACCTTGCCGTGCTCAGCAGTGATGATCGCGGCGAGCTCATCCTTGCGGGCGTTGAGCAGCTCGCGGAACGCGAAGACGATCGCCTGCCGCTTGGCGATCGAGGTGTCGCGCCAGGCGGGGAACGCCGCGGCGGCGGTGCTGATGGCCAGGTCGATGTCGGCGGCGTCGGCCAGCGGCACCTCGGCGGTCTGGACACCCAGCGCCGGGTCGAAAACCGGGCCACGGCGTGTCGAGGCGCCCGGGTGCTCTGCGCCGGAGATCCAGTGCGGGACGAGGGGGAGCGAAGCGTCGGTCATGGGGGAAGTCAAGCGCGCAACGGCATCCCACCGCTGTGCCAATATGGCATCCTTCGCCGTCGGGGCCACCATTCTGTCAGTCACGGGTGGATCGAGGCAGCCGGTCGCGGCTTCTGCGTCGGGCGAATCCGATCCGAGCAGTGGCCGCCGATCCCGCTCGTGCGCTGCGGGTTCGGATCACACCCGCCGGTACTGCGCCACCATCGGGCAGTCGAAGGGATCGCGAGCGGCCAGGCCGACCTCGTTCAGATAGCGCATCACGATCAGGTACGACCGCCCGAGGGACGTCTCCGTGTAGGGCACATCGAGCGTGCGGCAGTACTCGCGCACGATCTCGCGGGTCCGGGCCAGGTGCGGTCGCGCCATGCTCGGGAACAGGTGGTGCTCGATCTGGTAGTTCAATCCGCCCATCAGCCAGGTCGCCCACCATCCGCCGCGGATGTTGCGCGAGGTGCGCACCTGCTTCGAGAAGAAGTCGAGCCGTGCGTCCGGTGCGATCACCGGCATCCCCTTGTGGTTGGGGGCGAAGGACGCGCCCATGTACACACCGAAGACCGCCAGCTGCACCCCCAGGAACGCGAAGGCCATCCCGAGCGGGAGCAGCAGGAAGATCGGCGTGAGCACCACGGCGAAGCGCGTGACGATCATCGCGAGCTCGATCCACCGTCCCTTCACGGGCTCGCGGCTGAACAGGTGACGGATGCTGATGTAGTGCAGGTTCAGGCCCTCGAGCGTGAGCAGCGGGAAGAACAGCCAGCCCTGTTTGCGGGTGATCAGCCGTCGCAGACCGCGCGCCTCTGCCGCGTCCGTCTCGAGGAACGAGATCGTGTCGACCTCGATGTCCGGGTCCTTGCCGACCCTGTTGGGGTTCGCGTGGTGGCGGGAGTGCTTGGAATCCCACCACGAGTAGCTCATGCCGACCACGCCGCACGCCAGCACTCTGGCCAGTCGGTCGCTCGCGCCCGCGGAGCGGAGGATCTGACGGTGTGCGGCCTCATGGGCCAGGAAGGCGACCTGGGTGAAGAGCACGCCGAGCGCGGCGGCGATCAGCAGCTGGAACCAGCTGTCGCCCAGCAGCACGAAACCGGTGATCGCGCCGCCGAACGCCCCGGCGATCGCTGCGCCGACGAGCGCATAGAACCAGGGAGTCCGGCCGAGCAGGCCCGTTTCCCGGACGACCTGCGAAAGCTGGGTGTAGGCCCGCCCGATCGGCGGGAAGGAGTCTTTGCTGGCGTAGGTCTGGCGGACCGGACCCATCCGGGAGGCGGGAACGGTTGTTGCAGAAGCGGCGATGATGGCACCTGTTCTCGGCGGGACGTCTTCGTCGGGATGGAGCCAAGGGCGGGTGCCGTTCGCTTACCTCACGCTACCGATATCCATATGCCGCGCCGGGTATGCAGAAGGGCCCGGACCGAGTGGTCCAGGCCCTTCCGGGTTGCGTTCTCAGAGAGCGCGGATGTTCGTCGCCTGCGGGCCCTTCTGGCCTGCCTCGGTGTCGAACTCGACCTTCTGGTTCTCTTCGAGGTTGCGGTAGCCGTTGCCGGTGATCGCGCTGAAGTGCGCGAACAGGTCGGCAGAGCCGTCGTCGGGGGCGATGAATCCGTAGCCCTTTTCGGAGTTGAACCATTTGACGGTGCCAGTGGCCATGACGTCATTCCTTCTGTGTCGTGGACCACGGCTGTGATCCTTGCGGCCCCGCCGCGGACGGCGACGGGGAGTTCGGTGGGCGGCGCGCGGGTCGACCGCGATGGCCGGCGCGAGCAGCGCGTCCTCGAGGACGCGCTGCGCCTCATCGAGGGTGGGGTGGTCGCCGAGGGGGCGTCCGGTCGGCCCGAAGGCCGTGTGTGTGTCCGCATCGGCGACCACGATGTGACCGCCGTACTCGCCGTCCATCGTGGCGGTGAACACGTCGTCAGCGGCCTGACGCCACTGAAGGGTCGGGTTGCGCTGGTGGTGCGGTGCTGCGCATGCGATCCCGCAGGGGAGCGAGGAGGCGAGCCGCGGGGGTTGAGCTGGGGAGATGACTAATCGATTCGTCTGGGGAGATGCCTTCGTTGGCGATCTCGTTGAGCTGGTGAAGCGGGCCTGATGCGCGAGAAGGGCATCGTGTGGCGAGATGAGCGGGGAACAACCGGAGATGGCGATGCGATCGCGACCGGTGCTCCTACCTTACAGGATCGCTGGCCGGTCTGGGAGGTTGTTTTCTCCGGAGGGTGGCCCTGGGGCTATTCTTCGCCGCGGGCAGCGGCCTGGGCGACGAGGTCGACGAAGGCGTCCTCCGCGAGATCGTCGTTCTCGCGCAGATCGACGGCGCGACGCGTTCCGGCGTCCAGGCTGGCGTTGAAGACGCCATGAGGATCGTCGAGTGCTGCTCCGGCGGCAAAGGTGATCTTGACCTTCTCGCGGTAGGTCTCGACGGTGCAGATCAGCCCGTTCCGGGAGAAGGTGGGCACGCCGCCCGGATTCGAGGGCTTGCGCCACTTGACCTCTTCGACGATGTCGGGCGCCGCCCGCAGGATGAGGGCCCGAACCGCCGCGACGCGCTCCGCCCGCCAGTCGGTGGTCATGCCCCCTCTCCTCTGTCGAGTCCGAAGATGTGCTTGGTGATCGCGCTGACATCGCGGTCGAGGCTGTCGATCCGGGTGTGCACTGCGCGGACCTCGCCGCGCAGGCTGCTGATCTCCGCGCTGATCTCGCCCCGAACGCCGCTGATCTCCGCACGGACGACGCGCACGAACATCGTCGACATGAGGGTCAGGATCCCGAACAGCGCCGCGGCGAAGACGCCGATCAGCACCCATACGTGCGGTTCGTTCATCGTCAACACTCCTCTATTCTGCCGTCGTCCTGTCCACGCTTCCAGAGGTGTTGCGCTTCGTTCCGGCCGTCGCCGGAAGAGGGGGATAACGTCACCGGCGGGCCGGTTGCGGAGAGCGGGCGGGACCGGAACGCGCCGGCGGCAGGCGCGGCGGCACGCGGACCAGAGCCACACCGCGGGCGGCGTTGTCGTGCTCAGCCGCCGACGAAGATCCAGCGGCCGGTTCGGATGCGCAGGCCCAGCGTCACCAGGCGGGCGATCATATAGACGCCGAAGAAGGCGGTGGCCAGCCAGGCCAGCCCTGCGGCGCCCGGTACGGCGGCCGCGGCGACGATCCACACCGCCGGAAGATACGCGACGAGGTTCAGCACGCCGGCCAGCGCGAGATAGCGGGCATCGCCCGCGCCGATGAGCACACCGTCGAAGACGAACACCACCGCGGCGATGGGCTGCGAGACGGCGAGCACGATCATCGCGGGCTGGATGAGGGCGGCCAGCTCCGGATCGCCCGTGATGACCAGGCCGACGAGCCCGGACAGTGCGCCCAGCACGACCCCGACCGCCGCGCCGAACCACAGTCCCCAGCGCACCGTGCGGCCGAGCACGTGCCGCGCTTCTGCGGGATCTCCGGCGCCGAGGCTCTTGCCGATCAGCGCCTGCGCCGCGATCGCGAGCGCGTCGAGAGCGAAGGCGGCCGTCGAGAACAGGGTGAAGACCACCTGCCAGCCCGCGAGCTCTGTGGTGCCGAGCCCGGTGGCCACGGCGACCGTGATCAGGAGCGCGAAGCGCAGGCTCACGGTGCGAAGGAAGAGCCAGCCGCCCGAGCGCGCGGAACCGCGGATACCCGCGCGCTGCGCTGTGACCGACGCCCCGTGCCGGCGCGCGAGGCG
Organism: Microbacterium longlingense; assembly: GCF_058349825.2. NCBI lineage: Bacteria > Bacillati > Actinomycetota > Actinomycetes > Micrococcales > Microbacteriaceae > Microbacterium > Microbacterium longlingense. The sequence goes on along the minus strand of NZ_JBYRJA020000001.1, from coordinate 509,111 downwards.
CCCGATCACCAGCACATAGGCGGCGACCATGCCCCACTGGGCGACGACGGTGCCGACGGCGGAGCCGGCGATGCCCCACCCGACGCCGTAGATGAACACCGCGTTGAGCAGGGCGTTCGCCCCGAAGCCCAGCCCGGCGATCCACAGCGGTGTCATGGTGTCCTGCATCCCGCGCAGCAGCCCGGTCGCCGCGAACACGACGAGCATCGCCGGCAGGCCCCACATCGAGATCGTGAGGTAGATCTCGGCCTGCTCCGCGACCTCGGGCGTTGCCCCGAAGAGAGAGACGAGCCACGGCGTGGTGAGCACACCGGCGACGGCGAGGATCGCCCCGAGGCCCACTGCCAGCCACATCCCGTCGATCCCGACCGAGACGGCGTCGCCGGTCTTTCCCGCACCGAAGCGGCGTGCGACGGCCGGGGTCGTCGAATAGGCGAGGAAGACCATGAGGCCGACGATCGTCTGGAGCACGGCAGAGGCGATGCCCAGGCCGGCGAGCGGAACGGTCCCGAGGTGGCCCACGAGTGCGGCGTCCACCAGCAGGAAAGCGGGCTCGACGATGAGGGAGCCGAGCGCGGGCACGGCGAGGCGCAGGATCTCGCGGTTCAGCGACGGCGGTCGGCGCGCGGGGCGGGAGGCGGCATCGGGCACCCCACGAGCCTATGGTCGACGTCCGGCTTTGGGGTTCGGTCGCCGCGATCGCGGCGACCGAACTCAGGAGAGACCACGGCTGGCGGGCCGCGCCGCGGCGTGTCGGGGGTGCAGGGCGCCCCCGTGCCTGAGTTGGGAATCACGGTTCGGACGGGCCGAGATGTCGGACGCCGCACCTATCCTGGAACGCATGACCGATCTGCTCCCTTCCGGCCTTGCCCTCGACGAGATCGACCAGGCTGTCCGCCCGCAGGACGACCTCTTCCGTCACGTGAACGGCGCCTGGATCGCCCGCACCGATATCCCGGGCGACAAGGCCCGCTGGGGGTCGTTCTCTCTGCTCGCAGAGCAGGCCGAGAAGCACGTGCGAGCCATCATCGAGGAGTCGCAGGGGGCGCCGGAGGCTGACCCGGCGCGCCGGATCGGCGATCTGTACGCGAGCTTCATGGACACCGAGCGCATCGCCGCGCTCGGTCTCGCTCCGCTGGAAGCCGTGCTCGCGCGGATCGATGCGGTCGATGACATCCCCGCTCTGCTCCGCCTGATCGGCGAGCTCGAGCGGGAGGGTCTGCTCGCGCTGCTCGGCATGTTCGTCGAGCCGGATCCGGGCAACCCGGAGCGCGCGGTGCCGTTCATCCTGCAGGCCGGGCTCTCCCTTCCCGACGAGAGCTACTACCGGCAGGAGGGCTTCGAGAGCACCCGCACCGCGTTCCGTGCGCACCTCGAGCGCCTGCTCGCGCTGGCCGGTCGGGCGGACGCCGCTGAGGTGGCGGAGCGCACGATGGGTCTGGAGACCGAGATCGCCGGCCACCACTGGGACAACGTGGCCTCCCGCGATGCGGTGAAGACCTATAACCTGCTCACCTGGGCCGAGCTGAACACGCTGATCGGCCTCGACCTCTCCCCGTGGCTCGACGGCGTGGCGCCCGGTCACCCCGATGCCTTCGCCGAGGTCGTGGTGTGCCAGCCGAGCTCTGTGACGGGGCTCGGCGAGCTGCTCGCTCCCGAGCGGCTCGACGACTGGAAGGCCTGGCTGCGCAGCCACGCGGTGCACGCGCTCGCGCCGTACCTCACCGACGACATCGTCGCCGAGAACTTCTCGTTCTACGGCACGGAGCTCAGCGGCGTGCCCACCATCCGCGAGCGCTGGAAGCGCGGCGTGTCCGTCACCGAGGGCGCGCTGGGCGAGGCCATCGGGCGCGTCTACGTCGAGCGGCACTTCCCCTCCGCGGCGAAGGAGTCGATGGACGAGCTCGTCGCCAATCTCATCGAGGCGTACCGGCAGAGCATCACGACGCTGGAATGGATGAGTCCCGAGACGCGCGAGCGTGCCCTCGCCAAGCTCGATGCGTTCACCCCGAAGATCGGTCACCCCCGCGTGTGGCGCGACTACGGCGGGCTCGAGATCGACCCGACCGATCTGATCGGCAACGTGCGCCGGGCGAACGCGTTCGAGCACGACCGGCACCTGGCCAAGGTCGGTGCGCCGATCGACCGGGAGGAATGGCTCATGCCGCCTCAGATGGTCAACGCCTACTACAACCCGCTCATGAACGAGATCGTCTTCCCCGCGGCGATCCTGCAGTACCCGTTCTTCGACGCCGGCCGCGACGCCGCGGCCAACTACGGCGGCATCGGCGCGGTGATCGGCCACGAGATCGGCCACGGCTTCGACGACCAGGGCAGCCGCTATGACGGCGACGGCCGTCTCCAGGACTGGTGGACCGATGCCGACCGCGCGGCGTTCGAGGAGCGCACTGCCTCGCTCATCGCCCAGTACGACGCGCTCGTCCCCGCCGGTCTCGGCGAGGAGCACCATGTGAACGGCGCGCTGACGATCGGCGAGAACATCGGCGACCTCGGTGGCCTCGGCATCGCGCTCCAGGCGTACCGGCTGCACCTCCAGGCCACCGGGCAGGACGGCCCTGGGCAGGAGGACGGCCCGGTGATCGACGGCTACACAGGGGTGCAGCGGGTGTTCCTGTCGTGGGCGCAGGTGTGGCAGCAGAAGAGCCGCGAGGAAGAGGCCATCCGGCTGCTCACGATCGATCCGCACTCGCCGAACGAGTTCCGGTGCAACCAGATCGTGCGCAACATCGGTGACTTCTACCGGGTCTTCGACGTCGCAGAGGGCGACGCCCTCTGGATCGACCCCGCGGAGCGCGTCGAGATCTGGTGATCCTGCCGTCCCGGCCGCCGACGGCGGTCTTCCGCGCAGCCGGCCGGGAGGGCGCCGCGGCGCCACCCCGCCCGGCGTGCCCGTAGCCGGCGGTCGCCCCGGCACGTTCCGCGGTTCGCGCGGTGCGCGGAGGCCTCCGCGCACCGCTACGATGGGCCTACACCATCAGTGGACTCGCTCGAAGTCCGTCTCTTCTCGAGGGGTGCTCGCGTGGCCAGATCGTCTGAGCCGTCGACGCGTCTTGCGCGCCGGCGTTCCGCGACACCGCGGCGCCAGCTCTCGCCGCGCGCGGACGACGACCGTCGTTCCTTCCCCGCGACCCTGCGCACGCTGCAGCGGCTCGCCGAGCGAGGAGCACAGGTGTCGGTGCACGGCGTCGACCTCGATTCCGGTGCGGAGGTGCTCGTGGGCGACGCGCACGTCACGCTCCCCATCGGCGGAGTCGGGATGGTCCCTGTTCTGATAGAGGTGGCCGCTGGTATCCAGGGCGGCTCGATCGATGCCGGGGAGATCGTCATGCGCCCCACCGGCGACGAGGTGGTCCGTGCCGGGGTGTGGCGGCATCTGCACGCCTCCGCGCTGACGGTGCCGGACCTCGCCGTCCTGATGGCCGCCGCGGGCGATCCGATCGCCGCGAACGTGCTGCTCGACCGCGTCGGGCATGAGCGTGTCCAGCAGCGGATGGCCTCTCTCGGCCTGCGCCGCACCGCCCTCCTCGACCGCCATCGTGAGCATCGCGGACTCGATGACGCGCCCTACCTCGCGGTGGGCGTGGCGCGCGAGCTCACCGGCCTGTTCTCCGCTCTCGTCAACGGCAATGTGGTGAACACCGGGGTCAGTGCGCAGGTCTCGGAGTGGCTGAGCTTCGATCAGGACCTCAGCCTCGCCGCTGTCGCGACGGGCCTCGACCCCTTCGCGCACGGCGACGATGCCCACCGGATCCTGTTCTTGAACAAGACCGGCCGGGAGCCGGGTGTGCGTTCAGAGGCGGGCGTGCTCGCCGGTCCCCGCGCCGGAATCGCGTATGCGATGACGGTGTGCTTCGACGACCTGTCGATTCAGCATCGCCTCGCCGCCCATGAGGCCTTCCACGTGCTCGGGATGGAGCTGATGGAGTACGCGCACTGATCCGCGCCGTGTCGCGGCGGCTTTTCTGTCGTGGCGGAGGGTGCGATCAACCCGGCAGCGAGGGGTGTGCCTCGGGAGCGGGCCGCCGGGGGATGAACACCGCAATCACCAGCGCGATCAGGGCGGCGCCGATGCCGAAGACGAACGCCGCGTGAAAACCAGCCTCGGTGGGCAGCCGGACGCCGTCGTACTCGACGGACGATGAAGCGAGCACGGCCCCCATCACCGCCGCAGCGGTGGCGGTGCCGAGGGACCGGCTCAGCGCATTGAGGCCGTTCGAGGCGCCCGTCTCGTGCTGCGGCACGGACCGCATGATGAGCATCGGCATGGCGGCATACGCCGCGCCGATGCCGACGCCCACCAGCAGGTTCGCCACCAGGACCTGCCACACCTCGGTGTGGAACGCGAGTGCGAAGGCGTAGGAGACGATGAGAGCAGCGGCCCCCGCGACAAGCAGATAGCTCGGACCGATCGTGCGGGCGATGCGACCGGCAACCGGGGAGAGCAGCATCATCATGAGACCCGATGGCATGACCACCAGACTCGCGGCCACGAGCGGCAGCCCGAAGCCGATGCCGTCGTGCTCCGGCATCTCGAGCAACTGAGGGAACACCACGCTGGATGCGAACATGCCGAACCCCAACGCCACCGATGCCAGGTTGGTCAGCAGCACAGGGCGCCGCGCGGCGACGCGGAGGTCGAGGAGCGGCTCCGGCGTGCGGAGCTGATATGCGCCCCAGATCAGCAGGACGGCGATGCCGCCCAGGCCGCAGCCCAGCGTCGCTGCGCTCGTCCACCCCCACTGCTCTCCGCGGGAGATCATGAGCAGGACGCCGACGAGCCCGACGCTGAGACCGGCGGCACCCACGGCGTCGAAGCGGCCGGCGGTGCGCAGCGTGCTCACCGGAACGACCCGCAGCACGAGGACCAGCACGGCGGCGCCCAGCATGCCGGTGGCCCAGAACATCGCGTGCCAGTCGGCGTACTGGGTGAAGAACGCGCTCACCGGCAGACCCAGCGCGCTGCCGACGCCGAGCGTCGAGCTCATCATCGCGATGGCCGCGTCGACCCGGTTCGCCGGAAGAACATCGCGCATGATGGCGATGCCCAGCGGTATCACCCCGCTCATCGCGCCCTGGAGCGCGCGGCCCACGATCACCGGCACGATGTGCGTCGACACGGCGACGGTGATCGAGCCGACGATCATCACGCACAGCAGCCAGACGATGATCCGCCGTTTGCCGTACATGTCGCCCAGGCGTCCGGCGATGGGCGTGATGACCGTCGATGCGAGCAGCGTCGCCGTGAGCACCCAGGCGGTGTCCTCGCGGTCTGCGTGCAGAAGCTCCGGGAGCCGGGCCTGGATCGGAACGACCTGGGTGAACATGAACGATGCGACGAGCCCGATGAACAACAGCACCGAGATGATCGCCCGCGGAGACGCCGGCTCACGGAGGCGCCGCCGGGCATCGTCATCGAGGTCGCGCATCGATCCACGTTATCGCCCATTGTCGGATGGGCGGTGACGGCGGCGGCGCACTGCTGCGGCGAACACGCGTCGAGCCCCGGAACCGGCCGGTTCCGGGGCTCGACGCGTGTTCGCGCGGACGGGTGCGGGTCAGGCGGCCTTCGACACCGTGATGTGCACGCTCTTCATGAGGGGCTGATCGCTCTCGGCGCTGTAGTCGGCCTGGCCGATCAGCACGTTCATCTCCGGCATGTAGCCGGCGGCGCTGCCGCGGGGGGTGTTGTAGGCCACCGCGCGATAGCCGCTCAATGAACGCTTCGAGCCGTCCTTCGAGGTCGACACGATCTCGACGACATCGCCCTCCGCCAGATCACGGTCGCGCATGTCGTCCGGGTTCATGAAGATCAGCTCGCGGATGTTCTTCACGCCGCGGTACCGATCGTTGTTGGCGTAGATCGTGGTGTTCCACTGGTCGTGGGACCGCATGGTCTGCAGCACGAGCATGTCCGGGTCGGCGGGGATGACGTTGTGCAGCGGAGCGTGGCAGAACTGCGCCTTCCCGGTGGGCGTGTTGAAGATGCGCTCCGCGGCGGGCTGCGGGATGCGGAAGCCCACCGACTTGTCGCGGATCAGGTGGTTCATCCCGGCGAAACCGGGCAGCACGATCTCCATGTCGTCGCGGATGCGGTCGTAGTTCGCCACGAACTCCTCCCACGGAATGGTGCTGTCCGGCGTCGTCGCCCGTGCCATGCCGGCGATGATGGCCGGTTCGGAGAGCAGGTGCTCGCTGGCCGGCTGCTTCTTGCCCGCCGAGAGGTGCACCATGCTCATGGCGTCCTCGACGGTCTGGCCCTGCGGGCCGTCGCGCTGGATGTCGACCTCGGTGCGGCCGAGGCAGGGGAGGATGAGCGCCTTCTCGCCGTGCACGAGGTGGCTGCGGTTGAGCTTGGTCGACACCTGCACCGTGAGCGAGCACTGGCTCAGGCCCTCTGCGGTGTACGGCGTGTCGGGGGCGGCGAGGACGAAGTTGCCGCCGAGGGAGACGAACACCTTCACATCTCCCCGGTGCATCGCGTGCATGCTGGTGACGGTGTCCAGGCCAGGCTCACGCGGGCACGTGATGCCGTAGAGCTCGTCGAGCGCATCGAGGAGGCCCTTCGGGGCATGGTGGTCGATGCCGCACGTGCGGTTCCCCTGCACGTTGCTGTGACCGCGCACCGGAGCGGGTCCCGCCCCCGGACGGCCGATGTTGCCGCGCAGCATGAGCACGTTGACGAACTCACGGACCATGCTGACCGCGTGCTCGTGCTGGCTGATGCCGAGGCACCAGCTGATGATCGTGCGGCCCGCCTTGATGTACAGCTCGCCGAGCTGGCGCAGCTGCGCCTCGGTGAGGCCGGCCTGAAGGACCAGCTCCTCCCAGCTGGTGGCATCGACGAGCTCCTTGTACTCCTCGAAGCCGACGGTGTATTCGTCGAGGAAGGCATGATCGAGCACGTCGGGATCGGTCTCCGCCGCCTCGAAGACGCACTTGGAGATGGCACGCATGACGGCCATGTCGCCACCGGGGCGCACCTGGAGGTCGAGGGTTCCGGTCTCGAAGGTCTTGAACAGCGCCATGTCGATCATGTCGTGGGGGACCGTGGTCTTGGTCGACGCGATCTCCACGAGCGGGTTGATGTGCACGACCTGGGTGCCCTTCTGCACGGCGTGCTTGAGCGCCGTCAGCATGCGCGGAGCGTTGGAGGCCGCGTTCACGCCCAGCAGAAGGAGCAGGTCGGTCTCCTCCCAGTCCTCCAGGCTCGTGGTGCCCTTGCCGGTGGCGATCGACGCGGAGAGCGCGCGACCAGAGGCCTCGTGGCACATGTTGGAGCAGTCGGGCATGTTGTTGGTGCCGTACTCGCGCATGAACAGCTGGTAGATGTACGACGACTCGTTGCTCAGCCTTCCCGAGGTGTAGAAGGTCGCGGCGTCCGGCGTCGGCAGGCTCCGCAGCTCCTCGCCGATCATGGCGAACGCCGCGTCCCACTCGATCGGGACGTACTTGTCCGTCTCGGCGTCGTAGACCATCGGGTGGGTGAGGCGACCGGCGTTCTCGAGCTGGAAGTCGGTCCACGTCGACAGCTCGCTCACGGTGTGCGCGGCGAAGAACGCCGGTCCCACGCGCTTGTGAGTCATCTCCCAGGTGACGTGCTTGACGCCGTTCTCGCAGAAGTCGAGGTGCAGATCGTGCTGGTCGTCCGGCCAGGCGCAGCCGGGGCAGTCGAAGCCGCGGTCCGGGTGGTTCATGCGGAGCAGCGAGATGGGTGCGGTGAACACCTGATTCTCTCTGACGAGGATCTTGCCGACCGAGATCGCGGCGCCCCAGCCCGCGGCGGGGTGGTGATAGTCGTGCTGCGACCAGGGGCGGTGGGTGGGCGGGCCGTAGCCGCCCTGGCGGGGCTCGACGGGCAGCAGGCCGAGGCCGCGCTCGCCCGAGCGGGGCTTCGGGGTCTCGGTATTCTTCTGCGGGCGCGTTGCGGCGCCGGCGGCACCGGTGGAGGACGGCGCGTCCTGCGCCGGGTGATCCAGAGTGGTGCCTTCGTTTCTGGCGTTGATCGGCGTATCCACTGCTGACTCCATTCCCTCGAGCGCATCCGGTGGGACGCGCGTCGTTGACCTCTTCAGGGTCGCATTCGTATCAGCCGGAATCAACTCCGTCTGATGCGTCCCGCTGCGGCGTGGCCGCGGGGCCACCGTCCGGTCGGCCCGGTCGGCCGACGGCGCTGCATTCCATCCTCAGGCAATTTCGCTCCGTGCGGCCCGGATCGGCCGGAATCCGGCCGATCCGGGCCGACGCGCCTGAGCGGGGGAGCGGCGCTGCAGGCAGCCGCCCCGCCCGGTCATCCGGCCGCGACGGGCACCAGGATGCGCCGGGGGTGGGTGTAGACGTTCATCGACGGACCGCGCAGGAAGCCGACCAGCGTGAGCCCCGAGGCATCGGCCAGCTCGACCGCGAGCGATGACGGCGCCGAGACCGCCGCGAGGATCGGGATGCCGGCCATCACCGCCTTCTGCACGAGCTCGAAGCTCGCCCGCCCGGAGACCTGCAGCACGGTTCCGGTCAGGGGCAGGCGATCGTTGAGGGTCGCCCAGCCGACGACCTTGTCGACGGCGTTGTGGCGGCCGACGTCCTCGCGCAGCACGAGGAGCTCTCCTGTCGCCGCGTCGAAGAGCCCGGCCGCGTGCAGGCCGCCGGTCTTCTCGAACACCGCCTGCTGCTCCCGCAGAAGATCGGGGAACGTCGTGAGCCGCTCGGCATCGAGGTCGACGTCGTCCGCGGCGACGTCGAAGGACGAGACCGTCTCGACGGCGTCGATGCTCGCCTTGCCGCACAGGCCGCACGAGCTGGTCGTGTAGAAGTTGCGCGCAACGTCGGGGGCCGGCGGCGCGACGCCGGGGCCGAGCGTGACGTCGAGCACGTTGAAGGTGTTCTCCTCCCCGCCCGTGCCGGGGCCGCCGCAGTGGATCGCCGAGTGGAAGTCGGAGCCCTGCGCGATCACGCCCTCGGAGACGAGGAAGCCGGCGGCGAGCTCGACGTCGTGGCCGGGCGTGCGCATCGTGATGACGAGGGGCTCGCCTCCCACGCGGATCTCGAGCGGCTCCTCGACCGCGAGGATGTCGGCGCGGCGGCGCTGCCCCTCGCCGACGACGATCCGGGTGACCGGCCGACGTGCCGTGATCCGTCCCATGCTTCGAGGGTACGCCGGGCGCAGGGGTTGCGGCCCCTCCCGCACGTCGGGGCGGTCAGGGCAGCGGTCGCACGACGAGCGGAGCGGCGTCGATCCACAGCTCGGTTCCCGGCGCGATGCCCTCGCCGAGGTCTGCCTCGTGGGCCGCGAGGCCGTCGAGGGCGAACTCCGTCGCCAGTGCGCTGGTGCGCGCGCTCTCCGTGGCGACCGAGATTCCGATGCGCACGGTGCCCGCGCGCGCCGATACCGAGTCCACCATCCCCCGCAGCACCCCCGGATGGGAGGCCGTGGCGAGCGAGACGCCTTCGGGTGCCACGATCCCGAACGCTCGTTCTCCCGCGACCACGTCGATGCCCGGTGCGGCGATCGCGGCCTGTCCGACACGCAGCGTCCGGCCGTCCCACGTGCCGTGCAGCACCCCGAATCCCGCGAGCTGCGCGGTGAACGGATGCCGCGGCTCCCGGGCGAGCATCGCGGGCGACCCGGTCTCGACCACACGGCCACGCTCGATCACCAGGCATGCGTCCGACCACTGCCACGCGTCGGCGAAGTCATGGGTGACGACGATGCTGGTGGTGCCGGTGCGGTCGAGCTCGTCGCGCACGATCGCGCGCACGGCCGGGGCGGATGCGGCATCGACCGCGGCGAGGGGTTCGTCCATGAGCAGCACGTCGGGGGCGGCGGCGAAGGCGCGGGCGATGGCGACGCGCTGCTGCTGCCCGCCGGAGAGCTCGTGCGGCTTGGCCGCGGAGCGCTGTTCGAGACCGAACCGGGCAAGCCACTCCTGCGCGATCGCGTCGGCCTCGCGTCGGCTGCGGCCCTGTGACCGCGGCCCGAATGCCACATTGCCCGCGATCGTGAGGTGGGGGAACAGGCGCGGCTTCTGGTCGAGAAGCGTGATGCGGCGCTGCTCGGCGGGCAGGCGCACGCGGTCGTCTTCGAGAACGCGCTCGACGGAGCCGTCGCCGAGGGCGATCCGTCCGGAGCTGAGGGGGAGGAGGCCGGCGAGGGCGAGCAGCAGCGTCGACTTGCCGGAGCCGTTGGGGCCGAGCACCGCGAGGCTCTCGCCGCGCGGAACGGAGAACGACGCCGCGACGCGGAACGTGCCGCGCGTGACGGTGATGTCATCGGCGCGCAGGCCGGCGGCGGGGGAGGTGTTCACCGGACCGCATCCTCTCGCCACGACCGCAGCCCGACGATGATGACGGTCGCGCTCACCAGCAGGAGCAGGGAGAGAGCGACGGCGGAGTCCTGCGTCACGCCGACGCCGTTGAAGGCGGTGTAGATGGCCAGCGGCATCGTGCGGGTGATGCCCGCGGAGTTGCCGGCGAACAGCGCGGTCGCCCCGAACTCGCCGAGGGCGCGCGTGAAGCACAGCGCCGTTCCGGCGGCGAGGCCGGGGAGGATCAGCGGCATCGTGATCCGCGTGAGCACGCGCCACGGCGATGCGCCGAGGGAGGCGGCGATCTGCTCGTGACCGGTGCCGGAGGTGCGCAGCGTTCCCTCCAGGGTGATCACGAGGAACGGCATCGCGACGAAGGCCTGGGCGATCACGACTGCCGCCGTGGTGTAGGGCAGGCTGAAGCCGGTCGCGTCGAAGATGGGCTTGCCGACCAGCCCGGATCGACCGAGGAGCGACAGCAGAGCGAGGCCGCCGACCATCGGGGGCAGCACGAGCGGGATGAGCACGATCGTGCGCAGGACGGCGGCGATCCGGGCGGGAGCGCGTGCGATCACCACAGCGAGGGGCAGGCCGACGATCAGGCAGATGACGGTGGCGACCGCCGCGGTGCCCAGCGACAGGGCCAGGGCGGAGATCGCGGCGGGCGAGGTGAGGTCGGCGCCCAGCGTTGACCAGTTGACCCGCGAGACGAGACCCACGATGGGCAGCACCAGCAGGCCGATACCTGCCCATGCTGCCCATCGGAGGCCGCGGGGGAGTGACATCCTCCTGCTTAGGGGGCGCCGAAGCCGTGCGCGGCGAGGATGGCCTGGCCCTCGGCGGAGAGCACGAACTCGACGAACGCCGCGGCAGCGGTGGGCGAGACGGCGTTCTCGGCGACGACGATCGGGTAGCGGTTGATCGCGACGTCCGCGTTGGACGGGGTGATGCCCTCCACGCCCCCGTCGGTCGAGGCGACGTCGGTCAGATAGACCAGCCCGGCGTCGGCCTCCCCGCTCTCCACGCGCTGGAGCACGGTGGTGACGTTGGTCTCCTCGCTGACCGGGGTCACGGTGACGCCGGCGTCGTCGAGGAGCTTGTGGGACGCGTTGCCGCAGGGCACCTCGACGGCGCACAGCACGACGACATTGGCCGGGTCTGCGAGGTCTGCGAGGTCGGCGATGCCCTTCGGGTTGCCGGGAGCCACCGCGATCTGCAGGGTGTTCACCGCGAACAGCGTCGGGTCTGCCGCCTTGCCGGCGTCGAGGACGGGCTGGATGCTCGGCTCGTTGGCGAAGGCGATCACGTCGACGTCTGCGCCGTCGATGATCTGGGTGGCCAGGGCCTGCGAGCCGTCATAGACGATCGGGGCGACGGTGTACTCGGGGTGCTCGGCGGTGAAGGCCGTCGCGAGCTCGTCGAAAGACGCCTGCAGCGATGCGGCGGCGAAGACGATGACCGGCTCCTCGACGGGCGTGACGGCCTCCGTCGTCTCGGCCGGTGCGGCGGTGTCGGTCGCGGCGGGCTCGGGGGTGCTGCTGGAGCAGCCGGTGAGTGCGAGGGTGGCCAGCAGGATGCCGGCTCCGATCGTGGTCAGAGTTTTCCTCATGGTGTCCTCTCGGTGTGCGGGATGCCGCGGGCTCCTGGTCCGGGGCGGGGAGGCGGACGCGTTAGCGGCGCCGGTCGGCGGGATTCGGGGTCTCGACGATGACCGTGGTGGCCTTGACGACGGCGGTCGCCGCGGACCCCACCTCGAGTCCGAGTTCGCGCACGGCCTCGCTCGACATCAGCGAGACCACACGGTGCGGGCCGCACTGCATCTCGACCTGTGCCATGACGGTGTCGGCGATGACGTTCGTGACGATCCCGACGAAGCGATTGCGGGCGCTCGAGGCATGCGCGGCCGGGTCTTCCGGATGTGCGGCGATCTCTCGCACGCGCCGGGCGAGGTCCGCGCCGTCGACCACACTGCGGCCGGCGGCATCTGCGCTCGCGGTGAGGTGGCCCTGGTCGACCCAGCGGCGCACGGTGTCGTCGCTGACCCCCAGCAGCCGAGCTGCTTCGCTGATCCGGAAGGTCGTCACGCGGGCCAGGCTATCACCGCAAATGCGGACTTTATCGGTCGGTCGACACGTACATGCGTATAGTTTCTGCGCGTTCGCCGAGCCCGTGTCCTCCCCCTACGGTGCCGGCCGGAGCGGACCAGGACGCCGGACCGCGCTGCAGGGGCCGCCGCCGATGTCGGGAGGCTAGCGTGGAGGCATGCCCTTCCCGCCCCTCGTCGACCCCGCGGCCGCGCTGCCGCCGGGTGAGCGCGAGCGCACATCCCGCCAGTGGCGGCTGCCGGAGTTCGGCGAGCTCGCACAGCGCCGGCTGCACGCCGCCCGTGTCGCGGTGCTCGGTGCGGGCGGCATCGGGTCCCCCGTCCTGCTCTATCTGGCGGCGGCCGGGGTCGGCACGATCGGCATCATCGACTGCGACACGGTGGACGGCTCGAACCTGCAGCGCCAGGTGGTGTTCGGCGTCGACGACGTCGGCGCCGCCAAAGCCGGCGTCGCCGCCGCGCGGGTGCGCTCCCTGTCGCCGCACACCCGCGTCGCCGAGCACCGGGAACGCCTCACCGCCGACAACGCCGAGACGATCCTCGGCGGCTACGACCTCGTGATCGACGGCAGCGACTCCTTCGACACGCGCTACGTGATCTCCGACGCCACCGCCGCGCTCGGCATCCCGCTGGTGTGGGGTTCCGTGCTGCGGTTCGACGCGCAGGTGACGGTGTTCTGGTCGATGCCACCGCGCGGCGCGGGCATCGTGCTGCGCGACGTCTTCCCGGTGGCGCCGGCACCCGGCGAGGTGCCGTCGTGCGCGGAGGCCGGCGTTCTCGGTCCGCTGTGCGGTCAGGTCGGCGCTTTGCTCGTGGCGGAGGCCATCAAGCTCATCACCGGAACCGGTGACGTGCTCGTCGGGCGGATGCTGGTGGTCGACGCCCTCGCCGCGCGCACCAGGGAGGTGCCGCTCGTGCCCGCCGCCGCGGCGGCGCCGGCCGGTCAGCATGACCGCACGCGAGAGCCGGCTTTCCCGGCCGTGGCTTTCGCCGACATTCCTGCCGCGCTCGCCGCGGGTGCCGTGCTGCTCGATGTGCGGGACCCCGGCGAGTTCGCCGCGGGGACGATCCCCGGCGCGCGCTCGGCGCCGCTCGGCACGATCGAAGAGACGGGTATCGACGGCCCTGTTGTGCTGTTCTGTCAGCAGGGGCCGCGGGCACGGGTGGCGGCGCAGCGCCTGCGTGCCCGGCAGCCGGAAGCCGACATCCGCCTGCTGCGCGGCGGATACGCCGCATGGCAGCACGAACAGGAGGACGCATGATCACCATCGCTCAGCACCGGGAGCGCATCCTCGCCGCCGCCGCGCCGCTCGCTGTCGTCGACGTGCCGCTCGCCGATGCGCTCGGGCGGGTGCTCGCCGATGATGTGGCCAGCCGCTGGCCGGTGCCGCTGTTCGACAACTCCGCGATGGACGGCTACGCCGTCCGGCGGGAGGACGCGGTGTCCGGTGCGGTGCTGCGCGTGGTCGCCGACATCGCCGCCGGATCTGCGGAGGATCCCTCACTCGGCCCCGGCGAGGCCGCGCGCATCATGACCGGAGCGCCCGTGCCGACGGATGCCGACGCGATCGTCCCGCTGGAGCAGACCGACCTCGGCACCGCGATCGGCCGCACTCCGCCGGAGCGCATCACCATGCTGACCCAGCCGGCGCCCGCGGCGCATATCCGCCGCCGGGGCGAGGACGCCCCGGCCGGAACGGTGAGCGTGCCGGCCGGCAGTGTCCTGGGCGCGTGGCAGCTGTCATCGATCGCATCGGCCGGGCACGACCGCGTGCGGGTTCACCGGGCTCCGCGGGTGGCCGTGGTCTCCACGGGCACCGAGCTGATCTCGCCGGCCGAGACCCCGGAACGCGGCCAGATCCCGGAGTCGAACTCGGTGCTGCTGGCGTCGCTGCTGCGGGAGATCGGTGCGGAGGTCGCTGGCATCCACGTCGTGACCGACGACGAGGAGGAGCTGCGCGCGTGCCTGGCGTCGATCGACGCCGACGCGGTGATCCTCTCCGGTGGCGCGAGCGTCGGCGCCTTCGACGTCGTGCGCGGTGTTCTCGAGGACGATCCGTCGGACGAACGCTCCGCCCGCTTCGACCGGGTCGCGATGCAGCCGGGCAAGCCGCAGGGGTTCGGGGTCGCCGCCGACGGGACGCTGCTGTTCTGCCTGCCGGGCAACCCGGTGAGCGTCGCTGTCTCGTTCGAGATGTTCGTGCGCCCTGCGCTGCTCACCCTCGCCGGCCACCGGGAGTGGGAGCGCCCGGTCGTCGTGCGCACGGCGGCTGCGTCGTGGAGCTGTCCGCCCGGGCGAGTGCAGGTGATGCCCGCGCTCGTGGTGGACGACACCGTGCGCCCGGCGACGGCGGGCGGCAGCGGGTCTCACCTGGTGAGCTCCCTCGCGGTCGCACGGCACTTCGCTGTCGTCCCCGCCGAGGTCGAGCGGGTCGAGGCAGGGGATCCGGTCGACGTGATCGTGCTCGGAGGTGCGGCGCTGTGAGCTTCACGCATCTGGACGACGCCGGGCACGCCCGCATGGTCGACGTCACCGAGAAACAGCCCACCGTGCGCAGTGCCACCGCGGCCGGGTTCGTGCGATGCGCTCCGGCGGTGGTGGCCGCGCTGCGCGAGGGCACGGTGCCCAAGGGCGACGTGCTCGCGGTCGCGCGCATCTCCGGCATCCAGGCCGCCAAGCGCGTGCCGGATCTGCTGCCGCTGGCCCACGTGATCGGCGTGCACGGCGCGACCGTCGATCTGGCCATCACCGCGGAGGGCGTTGAGGTCGAGGCGACCGTGCGCACCGCCGACCGGACGGGGGTGGAGATGGAGGCGCTCACCGCCGTGAGCGTGGCGGCCCTCGCTCTCGTCGACATGGTCAAGGGCATGGACAAGTCGACCTCCATCGAGAGCATCCGCCTGCTGCGCAAGACCGGCGGGAAAAGCGGCGACTGGGTGCGGGATGACTGACCGGACGGCCGGGGCGCGCGAGACGGCGGCGATCATCGTCGCCGGCGGACGTGCGGCGCGTCTGGGCGGCGCGGACAAGGCCTCCGTTCCGGTGGGTGACCGTGCGCTCATAGACCACGCGCTCGCGGCCGTGGCCGGATGCCGTCCGGTCGTCGTCGTGGGGCCGGAGCACCTCGCACGCCCCGGCGTCACGGTCGTCCGGGAGGAGCCCCCGTTCGGCGGCCCTGTCGCGGGTCTCGCCGCCGGGCTCGCGGCACTGCCCCCCGATGCGGAGGAGACCTGGGTGCTGGCGTGCGACCTGCCGCGCGCCGAGGCGCTCGTGGCGCGGCTCGCGCCCGTCGCGATCCCGGCCGGAGCGGACGCCATGGTCGCCGTCGACGCCGAGCAGCAACCCCAGTGGCTCGCCGGTCGCTACCGCACCGCCGCCCTGCGCTCCGCGCTGGCCGCGCTGCCGTCGGCGGAGAACGCCGCGATGCGGCGCCTCATGAGCGCCCTCGCCTGGCAGCCGGTGCCGGACGGGGGCGACGCGATCGACCTGGACACCTGGGAGGCGATCGAGGACTATCGAGAAGGAGATGATCACGATGACCGATGAGAAGCGCGTCGATCTCGATGCGTGGACGACGCTGCTCGCCGAGGAGCTGGGAATCGACCCCGGCCCCGTTCCCGTGCGGGAACTGCTCGAGCTCACCCGCGACGCCGCCCACGGGGTGACCAGGCCGGCCGGTCCGCTGACGACCTACCTGATCGGGCTCGCGATGGCCGACGGGATGTCGATCGACCATGCGGCAGAGCGCGCTCGTGCGGCCGTGCAGAGGTGGGAGCCGTGAGGGTGCGGTTCTTCGCCGGCGCCGCAGAGGCGGCCGGGCGTGAGGAGCAGATCCTGACCGGGCCCGTGGACGTCGCGGCCCTGCGCGCTGCGCTCGCCGCCGAGCATGGTCCGGAGTTCGCCGCGGTGCTCGCGCGGTGCTCGCTGCTGGTCGACGGCACGCGCACCGACACCGGCGTCGTCGCCGACACGGCGACGGTGGATGTGCTGCCGCCGTTCGCCGGCGGATAGCTCGGACCGCGCTATCCGGCGAGCTTTCCCAGGCCGACCCAGGTGTGCGAGCCGGAGGCCTCGACCTGCTTCTTCCAGACCGGCAGCTGCGCCTTGACCTCTTCGACGAGCGCCCGGCACACCTCGAACGCGTCTGCCCGGTGCGCCGATGACACCGCGCACACGATCGCGGCCCCGCCCACATCGACCCGGCCGATGCGGTGGCTCACCGCGATGCGCAGGCCGGCGGCATCCGACCGCTCGGCGATGGTGCGCAGGACACCCGGTGCGTCGGGGTGCGCCGAATACTCCAGGTGCGTCACCGCTCCGCTCGCTCCGGGGTCGTGATCGCGCACCGTGCCGACGAACAGCGCGGCCGCCCCGGCATCCGGTGCGGAGACCGCCTCGAGATGTGCTGTCGCGTCGAGGGGGTCGGTGGTGAGGGCGGACAGCACGATCACGGCGACTCCTCCCCGGCATGGTCACGGTGACCAGCGGCCTGCCGGACGACATGCTCGGCGATGCGCAGGATGACCGGGACGCCGTCGCGCACCGCGCCGGGGGACCCGGCCAGGTTCACCACGAAGGCCTCGCCGCACAGACCCGCCAGCCCCCGCGACAGCATGGCCTGGGGCAGGTGGGCGATGCCGACCCGGCGGATCTCCTCCGCCACGCCCGGCAGCAACCGGTTTAGCAGCGGTGCTGTGGCCTCGGGGGTCACGTCGCGGGGGCCGATGCCGGTTCCTCCGGTCGTGACGACCAGGCGGGCGCCGCGTGCGATCGCGTTCCGCACGGCCCGGGCGATCGCGCCCTGCTCGTCCGGGACGACGGAGAGCGCTGTCTCCCATCCGCCGGCGGTCAGCAGGTCGACCGCCGTCGGTCCGGACACATCAGCACGCGTGCCGGCGGCCGACCGATCTGACACCGTGATCACGGCGGCGCGAAGGGGGGAGACCATCCTGTCAGTCTAGGCTTCGGGCCCCAGAGGGGGCGGGTGCTGGCCGGGCGAAGAGCCTCAACTGGCCACGGCGCCTCAACCGGCCACGGTGCGCAGCGTGCGCTCGCTCACACCCGCGGTGATCCGCTGCCCCCAGCCGAGGGTGATCCGGTCGGCCTCCATGCCGTCACCGAAGGCGACGAGCGTGTCCGACTCGACGCGAAGCGCCAGGCTGTCATCGCCCTCCAAGCCGCCGGCGATGAGGTCGGCACCGGTGCTCGGCGACGGCCACGGCTCACGCACGAACCAGACGAGGGCTGCGTCGGTCGGACTCGGCAGCGGGAGGCCGGGAGCCTGGATGCGCGCGATGGAGCGGCACCACCCCGTCGCTCCTGTTCCGGTGCCGACGATCACGCCGGACGACGACTGCCGCTCCGAGCGGCCGCCCGCCGCGATCTGGTAGCGAGCCGACTGATGCCCGGGTTGGCCGATCATGATCTCGTTCAGCGCGACGAGGCTCTGCCCGTCGTCGGTGCGCACCTCGACCATGGTGCGCTCCTGCACGGTCGCGGTGCCGCGCTGGGCGCGGGCGATCAATGCCGCGGCATCCGACGGAGCGTGGGGCACCAGCACGCCAGGGTTCCGTCCGGGATCCGGGTCGATGCCGACCACAGGCTGCCCGTGAAGGTGCTTGGCCACGTTGGCCACCAGGCCGTCCTGCCCGACCACCACGACGACATCGTCCGGTTCGAAGACGAAGCGGGTGAGCTCCGAACGTTCGACGCTTGCGCGGCGTCCGTCCACCGGGATCGCCGCGGTCACCGCCGCGAGGGCCCGGCCCAGCCGCTCGTGCCGCTCCTCGACCTCCTGCAGCGACTGGTCGCGCGCCGCGAGGTAGAAGGTGACCTGGCCGCGCGTCCCGTGCCGGGTGAGCAGCTCGGTGAGCTCGCTCGCCCGGTGGACCACGACCACCCGCGGGGCAGCCATCTCAGCGCTCCTCGGTGCCGCGGCCGCCCCCGATGCGCCCGAGCAGATCGCTCAGCAGATCGGGGGTCACGGTCAGGTGATCGATCGCGGGAAGGCTCCCGGCCAGTTCGCGCATCGCGAGGGCCATCAGCAGACCGGTCGGCACATCGCGCACGGCGTCCATGCGTGCGCGCTCGGCCGCGGCGGTCGCCTCTCCGGTGGCGCGATCCGCATCAGCCCTCGCCTGCGCCGTCACGCGGATGCGCCCCGCTTCGGCGTCGGCAGCGATCGCCGCTGCCTCGGCCGCCTGCTCGGCCTCGACCCGTGCGTTGCGCCCGCGGGTGGCGACCAGTTCCTCCTGGCGGCGGGCAAGCTCCACCTGGTTGGCGAGCTCGTTCTCGCCGATCGCTGCCTCGCGCTCGACCGCGAGGGCGCGGCGCGCGAACGTGGCCTTGTCGGCCTCCTGCTGGATGGACTCGCGCGCGGGGGTCTGCATCGCCCGCTCGACGTCAGGCTCCGCGCGCAGGAGAGCGAACCGCACGCCCACGATCTCGATGCCGAGATCGCTCAGACGCTCGTCGGCAGCGAGGATCGCGCTGGTCTGGGCGCCGAGGCGGGCGAGGTCGGTGCGCAGCGCCTGCTCAAGCGGTTGCGGGGTGAGCAGGTGCACCACAGCGGCCGTGGTCGCCCCGTGAAGGGGTGCGGCGATGGCGTCCAGGGGTTGCTCGCTCCAGAGACCGGTGCGCAGATCGACGGAGAAGTCGATGCGCCGGGCTGCGAGGGCGGGGTCCACGATGCGATAGGTGACGGTGGCCGGAGCCGACAACTGCTGGAGGTCGGCGGTGCGGAGGGTCACGAGCACGGACAGATCGCGGTCATCGAGCGGGATCTCGCTGACCGCGGCGTCGAGGGGGCGGAACCAGAACGCGGCGCCTGCACCGTCGTGGCGCACTGTGCCGCGGTGCAGGTGGCGCACGTGCATGGTCGGGGTGGCGCTCAGGTGTCGGGCGAAGGCGAGGCGGGTGATGGTTGCCATGATGTCTCCTTCTTCGTTTATGTCACTCTGACATTAAAGGTTCTCACGACTAAGTGTC
The DNA here is from genome assembly GCF_058349825.2 of Microbacterium longlingense. Lineage (NCBI taxonomy): Bacteria > Bacillati > Actinomycetota > Actinomycetes > Micrococcales > Microbacteriaceae > Microbacterium > Microbacterium longlingense. The sequence goes on along the minus strand of NZ_JBYRJA020000001.1, from coordinate 489,700 downwards.
AAGATGACGATAAAGGGGCCTTCTGGACGATAGGATGCGGGGCATGGGTCCGTTCTCTTTCGCGGTCGCCGTCGACCTCGTCGTGCTGACGATCCGTGATGCGGCGCTGCACGTGCTCCTGGTGGAGCGCGGCATCGATCCCTTCGCCGGGCGCTGGGCACTGCCCGGCGGGTTCGTGCTCGCTGACGAGGGCATAGAGCATGCCGCCCATCGTGAGCTCGTCGAGGAGACCGGCGTCGGGGCTGGTGTGCACCTCGAGCAGCTGCGCACCTACGGCGCCCCCGATCGTGATCCGCGGGGTCGGGTCGTGACCACGGCGTGGCTGGCGATGGCGCCGGGTCTCGGCGAGGCTGTTCCGGGGTCTGATGCCCGCTCGGCGCGGTGGTGGCCGGTCGTCGAGGTCGAGCGCGGAGCGCTGCCGCTCGCCTTCGACCACGACGTGATCCTCGCAGACGGCATCGAGCGCGCCAGGGCGAAGCTGGAGTATTCGGCGCTCGCGACGGCGTTCTGTCCTCCGGAGTTCTCGGTCGCCCAGCTGCGCGCCGTCTACGAGGCGGTCTGGGGGGTGGAGGTCGATCCGCGCAACTTCCACCGCAAGGTCACGGGTGCCGACGGCTTCATCGAGCCGATCGGCCTGACGGCGCGCGATGGCGGACGCCCGGCGCGCCTCTACCGTCGCGGCCCGGTGGGCGTGCTGCAGCCTCCGTTCACGCGTCCCGCCCAGCTCTGAGCTCCGGCCCCGGCGCGGCCAGCACCGGAACAGGCGGATGGCACCAAAGCAGGCCGCTTTCGCGGCTTGCTGCCTGTTCTCGTGTCATCTGCCTGTTTTCGGGCTTCGAGGTCGGCGGCGGGGCGCCGGGTAGGATCGGAGGTGGCGCTCGTCTCGCCGCATTCCCTTCAGCATCCGACCATTGGAGCCACCATGGCCGAACAGTCACGCCTCGACAAGGTCATCGCCCTCGCCCGTCACCGCGGGTTCGTCTTCCAAGCGGGTGAGATCTACGGCGGATCCCGTTCGGCCTGGGACTACGGTCCCCTCGGCACCGAGCTCAAGGAGAACATCCGCCGCCAGTGGTGGCAGACCTTCGTGCGCGGACGGGGCGACATGGTTGGCCTCGACTCGTCGATCATCCTTCCCAAGCGCGTGTGGGAGGCCTCGGGCCACGTGGCCACCTTCACCGACCCGCTCGTGGAGTGCCTGAGCTGCCACAAGCGTTTCCGGGCCGACAACCTCATCGAGGATTTCGAGGCACGCAAGGGCCGCAAGGCGGAGAACGGCCTCGCCGACGTGCCGTGCCCCAACTGCGGCAACAAGGGACAGTTCACCGAGCCGAAGTCGTTCTCCGGCCTGGTGAAGACCTACCTCGGCGTCGTCGACGACGAGTCCGGCCTGCACTATCTGCGCCCCGAGACCGCGCAGGGCATCTTCGTGAACTTCGCGAACGTCGTCACCGCGAGCCGCAAGAAGCCGCCGTTCGGCATCGGCCAGGTGGGCAAGGCGTTCCGCAACGAGATCACCCCGGGCAACTTCATCTTCCGCACCCGTGAGTTCGAGCAGATGGAGATCGAGTTCTTCGTGCCACCGGCCGACGCCGATGAGTGGTTCCGCCACTGGGTCGACGCGTGCTGGAACTGGTTCATCGACCTGGGCGTCAACCCGGAGAACATGCGTCAGTTCGACGTGCCCACCGATGATCGCGCGCATTACTCTGCCGGAACGATCGACGTCGAGTACCGCTTCGGCTTCCCGGGCAAGGAGTGGGGCGAGCTCATGGGCATCGCCAACCGCACAGACTACGACCTCTCCAGCCACACCGAGGCGTCCGGGCAGAGTCTGACGTACTTCGATCAGGCCTCCGGCGAGCGGTACACGCCGTTCGTGATCGAGCCGTCGTTCGGGCTCACCCGCGCGATGATGGCATTCCTCGTCGACGCCTATGTGGAGGAAGAGGTGCCCAACGCCAAGGGAGGCACCGACACCCGGACGGTGCTCAAGCTCGACCCGCGTCTCGCGCCGGTCAAGGTCGCCGTGCTCCCGCTGTCGCGCAACGAGAACCTCTCGCCGCTGGCCCGCGAGGTCGCCGAGCAGCTGCGCGGCGCGTGGACGGTCGACTTCGATGATGCGGGAGCCATCGGTCGCCGGTATCGCCGTCAGGATGAGATCGGCACGCCGTTCTGTGTGACCGTCGACTTCGACTCCCTCGACGACCGGGCCGTCACCGTGCGCGACCGCGACACGATGGCCCAGGAGCGGGTGCCCCTCGACGGCCTGCACGCGTACCTGGCTGAGCGCCTGCGCGGCGCCTGAGCATCCCGCGCCGGGGCATCCGCTCGCATCACGCGCTCGGGTGCCCCGGCGCGTGTTCCGTGGGCGGCTGACCGCACGCCTCGGGTGTCGGTCCGGCCCCCGGGCTCGGTAGGTTGACGGGCATTCGAGCGCACCGAGGGGGCGGACCATGTCGAACCGTGTCCCGGTGCGCCCGGCCTCGCCCGCCGTCACGCGCTGGACGGCGGTATTCGTGCTGCTGGGCCTGGCGGTCGCCGGCCTGCTGCTGACGGTGTCGGAACCCGGAGCGAACGACGGTGCCGCGCCGCTGATGGCGCAGTTCCTGGTGCCGGCCGTGGTGTCCGCCCTCGTCATCCAGCTGGTGATGTCGCAGCTCGCCGTCCGGCGCGCGATCTCGCCGCGGCTGCTGTGGTGGCTGCTGCTGGTGCTGCCGGTGGGCATCTGGATGTTCTTCGCGGGGGCCGTCTTCGGAGCGCCGGACTACTTCACCCCGGACGGGGAGAACCCCTGGCTGCTCGTGGTGTGGTCTCCGCTGCTCACGATTCTCGGCTATCTCGCCGGCTCCCTGGTGTGGTTCTTCCTCGTCTTCCCGATCGCGAACCTGGTGCTGGTGATCGGCCGGATCCGTCGCCGGGAGGCTACGCCGGGCGCGGTTCTCGTGCCGCTCATGCACCTCTCCCTCGGCGTGCTGATCCTGGCGTGGGCGGGCGCGATCGATCCGACGCCCTCTGGCATCATCGCCTCCCGTCGTGCGGCGATCCTGTCGTTCTTCGGGATCCCCGGTGACTACACGGTGGTGTGGGAGCCGGGCCTGTGGATCACGCGGGCGATCGTCGCGTCGATCGTGATCCTCGTGGTGGTGTCGATGCGTCGGGGACGTGCGGAGGCGCGTCGCGAGGCGGAGGCGGGTCGATGACCCTGCCGCCTGTCGACAGCCACAGCTACCGGCCGCCGTTCCGCTGGCCGGCGAGCGGGCTCGGGGAGCGGGAGCACGCGCCGGTGTCGATCGCGCGCGAGGCGGCGGTGGTGACGGTGTGCGCTGTCGTGGTGTCGGGGGTTCTGCTGCTCGTGCCCGCCGTGGTGGGAGGTGAGGGATCGCTGGCGTTCCCGCTCGCGGTGATTCTCGTGCCCGCGCTCGCCTCGGCGATCGTGATGCACCGCGTGATGGGGCTGATGAGCAGGGGGCGTCGGCCGCGTCCGGGGTTCGCGTGGTGGGTGCTCGGGGTGATGCCGGCCGGCATCCTGGCCGGTCTGGGGGTCGTGGCGCTCGTGGACCCGGCACGATTCCTCGGCGACGTGGGGCTGATGGCGGTTCCGCTCACGGTGATCCTCGTCGTCGCCGGCATCGTGATGGGGCCGCTCGGCTGGCTCCTCGTGGTCGCGCCGGTGGCCGGCCTCTGCCGGATGATCGTGCGCCGGGCGCGGCGCGACTGACGGCCTCGGCGCCGGCCGGGCCCCGTGGTCCTGACCGGGGGTGTCAGCCGGCGTTCTTCGCCGCGGCCTTTGCCGCCCGCTTGGTCTCGCGCACCTTCGTCAGGCTCTCCGGCGAGACGATATCGGCGACGGAACGGAATGCGTCCTCTTCGCCGTAGGGAGCGCAGGCCTCGCGCCAGCCGGCACCGGTGAAACCGTACTGCTTGCCGAGCAGAGCCAGGAAGATCTTCGCCTTCTGCTCTCCGAAGCCGGGCAGCTTCTTCAGGCGGCGCAGCACCTCGGCGCCGTCCGGGTCGTCCCGCGTCCACAGCGCGGCGGCGTCTCCGCCCCAGTCGTCGACGAGCACCTGGCAGAGCGTCTGCACGCGCGCCGCCATCGACCCGGGGAAGCGGTGCACCGCCGGGGTCTGTGCGAAGGCCGCGCGGAACACCTCGGGATCCGTGCGCGCGATCGCGGCCGCATCGGTTGCACCCGTGCGCTGGACGATCTTGAGAGGACCAGCGAACGCGGTCTCCATCGCGACCTGCTGGTCCAGCAGCATCCCGATGAGCAGCGCGAGCGGGTTGGTCGAGAGCAGCTCGTCGGCGGCGGTGTCTCCGGTGATGTGCAGGGCCATGCGACAAGTCTGGCACTCGGCAGTCTGCTGCAGGTGAGCCGCGGGGCCGTGATCCGGGATCCGTCTTGAGGGGATGCGAAGTCGGCACGGGTGTGATGCCGTTGATGAATCGTCGGTGCGCAGCGTGATGCTTGACGGAGGAAACGTGGAAGACCAGCGTGTACGGAGGTTGCGCCTGGTACTGCGGCTCCCCTCCATCGTTGCCATCATCGGCATCAGTGCGGCCGCCGTCTGGTTCGGGTTCGCTGCTGTCCACGCGTCCGGTGCTCAGGTGACCGCAGCGAGTGCGTTGGCGGTCGCTTTAGGCAGCGGCTGGTCGGCGGTATTCGCGACCATCAAGGCCAGGCTGAAGGCAGCGGAGGTCGTACGAGCCTCACGATTGCCATCGATGCGGGCTGGTGATGCTACCCCGCTCGGATTGCGCTCTTCCCCCGAATCCGTCGGCACGATATCATCATGATATGAGTGAGATCCTGCGCGAGTTGCGTGAGAGAGCGGGGATCAGCCAATCGCAGCTCGCGCTACGTAGCGGCGTTGCGCAGCCGAACATCGCCGCCTATGAGTCTGGGCGGCGGAAACCGTCGGCGGCAATGGTCGGCAGGTTGCAGTCGGCTATGCGTCCACTGCCACATGAGGCGCTCGAACGGCATCGTGACGAACTCAAGCAGCTCGCTGCGGGCTATGGGTTGAGCAACGTTCGTGTGTTCGGTTCGGCCGGGCAGGGCACGGACACCGTGCAGAGCGACCTCGATCTCCTCGTCACCCGCGCGTCGGACGTCGGATTGCTGACGATCGCCGAGTTTGCCCTCGCCGCCGAACAGCTGCTCGGCGTTCCTGTTGACGTGGTCACAGACGGAGGGCTCCCCGCTGATCATCCGATCCTCCGGACAGCGGTGGCCGCGTGAGAGACAGGGATGAACGGTCGCTGCGTGAGATCGTGCGGTTGTGTGACGACGGCGCGCGACTCGCCGGTCGAGGCCACGATTGGTATGTCTCGGACGATCTCAACACACCGGGACTTGCGGCCGAATCGATCATCATCAAGATCGGCGAGAACGTCGCGCGGTTGAGCGACGAAACGACCGTCGCGAACCCGCAGGTGCCCTGGTCGAGCATCAAGCGCATGCGCGATCAGCTCGCGCATCACTACGAGGCGACCGATTACGACGCGGTGTGGGCCACCATCAATGTCGATCTTCCCCGCGTGCGCGCAGCGATCGCATCGCTCCTCGGCGAAGCGCCCGATGATTGACCGCAGATCTGCACCGCTGGAACGACCTCTGGTTAGCCAACACGCTGGTCCAGCAGCATCCCGATGAGCAGCGCGAGCGGGTTCTTCGAGAGCAGGGAGTCCGCGGCGGTGTCTCCGGTGATGTGCAGCACCATGTGCTCAGTCTGCCAGCGCTTTGATCCAGAGTTCCTGGTGCGACTCGACATAGCGAGATGCTCCGGCCCAATGTGCGCCGTGACCATCTACATGCATGGACGCCCACGGCTCCCGGCCAGCGAAGGCGGCGTCTTCTAACAATGTGTGCATCGCTGCTGCTCGTCGACCCATCTCCGCCGGCAGCGCCGTTCGAGTTGCCTCGTTCGCACGGTAGCCGTCGACGAATGCGGCGAGGCCCCGAGCCGCGTCGCGCGGCGACTGACTCGGATCGTTCAGTGTGAAGGCCTGTGCCGCGTATGCCAGGTCCCACAGTCGTGTGCTGGGAGCCGCGGCATCCCAATCGATGAAGACCCAACGCTCGCCGATGATGAGGTTCCACGGCGCGAGGTCGTTGTGGCACACCAGATCGCTTCCCGGCGCAGGTATGGCGCTCTCCCACGTTGCATTATCGGGCGGTGTGAACTGTGTGCTTGCATCGTGGATGTCGCGCACGATCGATCCGACTCGCCTCAGGTCGTCGAGGGACAGAGTGCCCACATCCATGGAGCTCGTCCCGTGAATGAACTCTTGAACCGAGCGCCCGTCCTCGTCTTGTCCGAGAGGTTCGGGAGCATCCACACCAGCCGCACGAACTGCCCGGACGAATGCCGTCACGCTGGGTGTGGCGGCAGTCCATGGTTTGCGCACGGTCTCGCCGACGCGCAGGACGCGGCCGGTGGCGTTCCCGCCGGAGAGTGCATGTTCTTGCATCCTGTTGTGTGTCCGTTCAGGTGGGGGGCTCAGCGCTAGACCTCGCGACGGTGACCGATCGCCAGCACGAGGATCACACTCTCGCCATCATCGACGTCGTCGATGACGCGGCAATTGCCAACACGGATGCGCATCTCGCCGCTGCCGCCTGTGAGCTGCTTGCAACCGTGAGGTCTCGGGTCATTTGCGAGTGCGTCGATCGCAGTCAAGATGCGGTGTGCAATCCCACGATCGAGTTTTCGCAGTGCTTTGAGGGCCGACTGCGCGTAGGTGATCTGGTACGGCACGGGCCGTGACTACAGACCGAACTCAGCCATCACATCTGCGTGAGACGCGCGAGGTTCGGATTCGTTTCGCGCGGCCGCGGCGGCGCGGATATCTTCCTGATCCTCCAGGGCTTCGAGAGCCCGGTCGAAGAAGTCCGGTGACACGACAACCGCTCTCCGGCCGACGCCGCGCGACGTGATCTCGACGGGTTCACGCTGAGCCGCAGCGATGTAGGCGCTCTGACGCGCGCGGAACTCGGAGAGCGTGACAGATGCCATGGCTCAATGGTACAACTTGTACAAGATGCACACAAGAACTCGTGCCCGTTCCGTGCATGGTTACCGCATGTGCTGGTCCCGCAGCATCCCGATGAGCAGCGCGAGCGGGTTCTTCGTGAGCAGGGAGGTCTCGGCGACGTCTCCGGTGATGTGCATGCCGGCACGCATTCCGTCTCGCGCTGCGACGTCGCGTCGCCGGTGGGTCGATACTTGGTGGATGGACTACGACCTCGACGACGATCCCTCGCGGATTCAGACCGATGTGGTGTGGGGGTGGCTGTCGACCGAGGCCTATTGGGGGCGGCAGCGCAGCCGCGCCGACGTCGAGGTGCAGATCGCCGGCGCGTGGCGTGTCGTCGGTGCATATCGGAGCGACACCGGCGAGCAGGTCGGCTTCGCGCGAGCGGTGTCCGATGGCATCAACTTCGCATACCTCGCAGATGTCTTCGTGATCGAGAGCCACCGCGGCAGCGGGCTGGGCAAGCGCCTGGTGCAGCTCATGATCGATGATGGTCCAGGAGCCGGCTTCCGGTGGACGCTGTTCACCGGCGACGCGCACGGTCTGTATCAACAGTTCGGGTTCGTGGCACCGGATGACTCGGCCATGGTCCGATCCGCGCGGTGACCGAGCGAGTCGTGGCATCGCGGACGGTTCGCGGTGTACCCGGCTCAGACAGCAGCTCGGCGGCTGTGGTGTCCCCGGCGGTCGATATTCTGGGACCGGCCGCGGACAGCGGCCGCCACTCGACGCACGAAGACGCACGAAGGAGCACCCGCATGGCCAAGGGCTACTGGATCTCGATCTATCGCGCGATCAAGGACCCCGAGAAGATGGCCGCGTACGCACAGCTCGCCGCTCCGGCGGTGGCCGAGGCTGGCGGCCGGTTCATCGTCCGCGGCGTCGCTGCCGAGGTCTTCGAGCAGGGCATCGCCGAGCGGGTGGTCATCGCCGAGTTCGACAGCGTCGAGGCCGCCCTCGCGGCACGGGAGACGCCCGCCTACCGGGCGGCCCTGGACGCGCTCGGCGACGGTGTCGAGAGGGACTTCCGGATCGTCGAGGGTGTGTAGATGACAGCCGCCGGTGCGACCGAGCCCGAGCACGACCACACGCCGGAGCTCGCCGAGCGTGCGGCGGAGCGTACTGTCGTCGTCATCGGGGGCGGCATCGCTGGCCTGGTCGCGGCATGGGAGTGCGCCAAGGTCGGCATCGCCGTCACGCTCCTCGAGGCGCGGTCCGGTCTGGGGGGTGTCGTGCGCGGCGCGGACGCCGGGGGAGTGCCCATCGACGCCGGTGCGGAGTGCTTCGCAGCGCGCGGAGGTCAGGTGCGATCCCTGCTCGACGACCTCGGCCTCGCCGACCGTGTCGTCGCGCCGACCGGGCTCGGCGCATGGGTCAGCGGCATCCCCGGTGGGCCGCATGCCGCGCCGCTCCCCGCCGGGGGGCTCCTGGGCATCCCCGACAATCCCTTCGCCGACGATGTCCGGCGCGTGATCGGCTGGGGCGGTGCGTGGCGTGCCTATGTCGACCGCCTGCGCCCTCCGCTCACGATCGGTCACGAGCACAGCCTCGGTCGGCTGGTGTCCACCCGGATGGGGCAGAAAGTGCTCGAACGTCTGGTCGCACCGGTGTCCCTCGGCGTCCACGCCGTGCACCCAGACGACGTCGATCCCGACATCGCCGCACCGGGCCTGAACGCCGCGCTCACCCGAACCGGATCGCTCTCGGGGGCCGTCGCCGTGCTTCGCGGTGAGCAGGCCGGCTCCCGTCCGGGCGTTCTGGGGCTCCGCGGCGGCATGGGCCAGCTCGTCGCCGCCCTCGCCGAGCGCCTCACGACCCTCGGCGCCGTGGTGCGCACGGGCGTGACCGTCACGAGCATCGAGGCGACCGACGATGACCGCTGGCGCGTGGTCGTCGATGCTGCCGGGGCCGATCCGGAACGACCCGGTGCCGATGCCGGTGTCGATCCCGGTGCCGATCCCGGGGTGAATGCCGGGGAGGCGCCGACCGCTCTCCTCGCCGACGCGGTGATCGTCGCGGTCGACGAGCACGCCGCGCGTGCGCTCCTGACCCCGCACGCCAGCGCCCTCGGTGAGATCGAGACGGCGCCAGAAGGGCCGGTCGAGACGATCACCCTCGTGCTCGACGAACCGCGGCTGGATTCCGCTCCCCGCGGCACCGATGTCTTCCCGTTCGCCGGGTCGAGCTCTGCGACGGCGCTCATCCACATGACGGCCAAGTGGGAGTGGCTGCGCGAGACCGCCGGCGATCGCCATGTCGTGCGGGTCTCCTTCCCGGGAGAAAAGACCGCCGAGCTCGACGATGCTGCCGCGCTCGCCCTCGCGCTGCGCGAGGCCTCCGCCCTCCTCGGCCTCGACATCCCGGCCTCGTCCGTGCACGGCGTCCATCGTGCGCGCTTCATGCAGGCGCGGCCCTCGTCGTTCCGGGGCACGCCGCAGCGTCGGACGGCGGTGCGCGCGGCGGTCGGGCGTGCATCGGGGCTCGGGGTCGCGGGTGCGTGGCTGGCCGGATCGGGTCTCGCGCAGGTCGTCCCCGACGCGCGTACCGAAGCGGAACGCATTCGCCGGGCGCTGATCTGGGAGTGAGGGGCCAGCGCTGACCGCGAGATCCGGCCGCTGCGGGCCGGCTTCGCGATCAGCGGATGCCGGAATCGGAATATGCGACTACGCTGGAAAAGCGTCGGCCTGACCGTGTCGACCGGACCCCCAGTGAGGAGACTCGCCGATGAAGGGCAAGATCGGACTCGTCGTAGGTCTCGGCGTCGGATACGTCCTCGGTGCGCGCGCCGGGCGTGGGCGCTATGAGCAGATCAAGACGCAGTGGCTGAAGGTATGGCACCTCGACCCCGTCCAGGAGCGCGTGGAGCTGGTGAAGGGCTTCGCCAAGTCGCAGGCCGCCGCCATTCCCGGCGCCCTGTGGAGCGGTGCCGTCAAGGTGACCCGCGCGGCCGCCGGTGCCGGTACCCCCGGCCAGCGTCTCGACGCGGCGATCGCCGTGGGTAAAGAGGCCGCAGACGACATCGAGGACGCGACGGTCGAGACCGTCGAAGAGGCGAAGAAGGCGGCCCGCCGTGGTGCGGCGTCGGCGAAGAAGACGGCGAAGAGCGAGGACTGACCCATGCCCCGCGGATACCGGGACCGCGCCGACGACAGCCTGCTGTCGATCATCGGCGATCTGCCCTCCCTCGTCTCCAACCTCATCACCGCGGAGATCGACGCAGCCAAGCGTTGGCTCTCCCGCGCTGCGGAGGACGGCAAATGGGGCGCTCTCTGGGTCGTCGTCGCGCTGTTCTTCCTGTTCTGGGCTGTGCCGCTGCTGCTGGTGTTCGGCGTGGCGGGGCTCTCGTCGTGGTGGCCGGTCTGGCTGTCCGCCCTGGTGATGTTCGCTGTGCTCCTGCTGGCCGTCGCCTTCTTCCTCTTGCTGGCCGTGCTCCGTTTCCGCCGCCTGATGGCGCGGGAGAACCCCGGGCAGGCCGTGGCAGAAGACATCCGTATCGTGAAGGATCCTCTCGATGAGCACCGCTGAGAACCCACTGCCCCGCACCGCCGTTCCTCTGGGCATCACCGATCCCGTCGAGCGTGCGCGCGCCGAGCTCAAAGCCGCTCTCGCCGCGATCGAGGAGAAGGGCAACGTGCCTCGTCGCATCTCGGTCGCCTCGGAGCGCGCAGGCGTGAAGGCCCGCCGTTTCGCTCGGCGCAACCCCGCCGGCGCGGTGGCGGCTGCGGTGGCCCTGGCGGCGACCGTGGGCGGCGTCGTCTGGCTCGTCGCGCGCACCGTCGCATCGCGCTGATCCGCTCCGCTCACGGGCTTCGGCGGGTGCCAGGCACCGCGGGGCGACGCTGAGGGGTATATTCGGAGTCAATGGCAGCGGCAACGGCGCGAATGCTGTCGATGGAGTCCGCCCGGGACCCTTCCCGGACGCTGAAAGCTCGTCGACTGCTCGCATGCGATGCAGTCGGCGCAGACCCCCGAGAGCCTGAGTCATGACGAAAGCTGATCCGATCAAGCCGCTGAACGGCTGGCGGGTGCTGGTGCCCCGCGGCGGTCTGTGGGGCGACGCGGTGGCCGAGAGCCTGCGCGCTCAGGGCGCTCTGCCCGTGGTGACTCCCCTGATCAACTTCGCCCCCGCCGTCGACCAGGCCTCCCTCGACGCCGCGATCGAGCGTCTCGCCGCGGGGGAGTACGACTGGCTCACCGTCACCAGCGCGACCGCGATCGACGTGCTCTACGCCCACGGGGTGCAGATCCCGGAGCACACCCGCATCGCCGCGGTGGGCGGCACGACCGCCGACGCGCTCGTGCACGCGGGCTACCGGGTCGATCTCACCCCCGCCGAGGACAACTCCGCGCTGGGCATGGCCGCGACTCTCGTCGAGACGCAGGTCGAGCCCGCCCGTGTCCTCTCCCTCCGCAGCGAGATCTCCCGACCGCTCGTCGCCGACATGCTCACCGGAGCAGGGCACGAGGTCGACACCGTGGTGGCCTACCGGATGGTCGGCGTCCCCGCCAGCGAGCGGGTGCTGGCGGATGTCGCGAGCGGACGGATCAACGCCATCCTCGTCACGGTGGGCACGGTGGCGGAACAGATCCGCGCCCAGTTCCCCGCGATCCCCGAGAGCACCCTGGTGGTGCCGGTCGGCCCGGCGGCGGCCGAGCACGCCGTGGCCATGGGGCTGCCCCAGGTCGACGCCGAGCACCGTGACACCGTCGACCTGCTGCTCGAGACGGTCGCGCACCTCCCGCTGCCGCACGCCGGCGACGAGTTCGAGCCCGCCGCGCTCTGAGCCGCCCGCCCGCGTATGCCGAGTCCGGCATACCCGCGGGCGTTTTCGCGATTCCGACAGCAGAATCGTTGCGGTCCTGTGAGCACCCTCCGATCCTTTCCCCGCGGGACGCTGGCAGACTGGGAGCATGGTGACGCTCATGCTCGATCAGACCCGGCTGGAGATCGTCCTGTCGCCGGTCGAGCGGGCCGCCTCGTTCCGCCGGGAGAACATCGCCGTCGAGCGCTCCGCCATCCGCAAGGTGCAGCTCACGGACGACGCCTGGACGTGGCTGCGGGGCGTCGCGAGCCCGGGAACCCACCTGCCCGGCGTGTTCGCCGCCGGCACGTGGACTTCGACGCGTGGTTCCGATTTCGTGCTCATCCGCCGGCGGCGCCCGAGCGTGGTCATCGACCTCGGCGGCGAGAGCGAGTTCCAGCGCCTCGTCATCACGACGCGCCACGGCCTCGAGCTGGTCCAGGCGCTGCGCCTGGATGTCACCGACCTGCCGACCGATGTGATCGACATCGTCGCGACCGGGTCGATCCCGATCATCGAGCAGGGCGACCCGGTCGAATCAGGCACCGCGCGCTGAGCGCCGGCCCGCGCCTGCCGCAGGCACGGGTAGCCTGGCGGAGTGAGCGACTCCGCAGCTTCCGCCCCTGCCCCGCGTGTTCTCGTGCAGCGGGAGGGCTCCCTGGGACACATCCGCCTCGATCGACCGGAGGCGGTGAACGCGCTGGATATCGGCATGGTCCGTGCGGTCACGTCGGCCCTGGAAGCGTGGCGCGAGGATACCGACATCTCCACGGTGCTGATCGACGGCGCGGGCGAGCGCGGTCTCTGCGCCGGGGGAGACGTACGGGCGTTCCACCAGGCCGCCAGCGCTGGCCGCTCGGAGGACATCGCCACGTTCCTGCGCGAGGAGTACGCCCTCAACGCGATGATCGCCGAGTATCCGAAGCCGATCGTCGCGATCGCCGACGGCGTCACGTTCGGCGGCGGGATGGGCATCGCGTGCCACGCGTCGCTCCGTATCGTCACAGAGCGGTCGCGCTTGGCGATGCCAGAGACGCGCATCGGTCTCACCCCCGATGTGGGCGGCACGTGGCTGTTCGGGCGCGCTCCCGGCCGCACCGGGGAATACCTCGGCCTCACCGGCGCGGTCATGGACGCATCGGACGCCCTCTACGCGGGTGTCGCCGATCATCTGGTGCCCTCCGCCCACCTCGCCTCCCTGCGCGAGGCGCTGGCTCACCGGGCCGACCCGGAGGGTGCTGCGCAGATCGTGCTGCTCTTCGACGAGACCCCTGAGCACCCTTCCTCGCTCGCAGCCGCGCGGCCCTGGATCGACGAGGCGTTCGCCGGAGGGTCGCTCGTCGAGATCGTCGCGCGCCTGCGGGCGCGTCCGGAGCCGGAGGCGCAGGACGCCGCGGCAGAGCTCGAAAGCCTGTCGCCGACCGCGCTCGCGGTGACGCTCGACGGTGTGCGCGAAGGGCGCGCGGCCGGATCGCTGCGCGAGGCGCTCGCGGGCGAATACCGGCGTATCGTCTGGTGCGCCGCGGAGGGCGGCGACATGATCGAGGGCATCCGCGCCCAGGTCATCGACAAGGACCGCGCACCGCGCTGGAACCCGGCCACCCTCGCCGAGCTGCCGCCGGACGCGGCGGCGGCGGCCAGGGCGTACACGCCGGAGCAGCCGCTGTTCGGCTGACGTCCGGCGCAGGGCACGGGCGAACGACACATGTGCGAGCCGGAGGGCGCGCGGGGCGCGGGGCGGTTCGCTGTCAGCGGACGACGCCCCCGATGTCGGAGCTTCGTGTCATAGTGTGACGTCGCCAATTCGGCGCCCTCACGCAAGGAGTTCTGCCCCGTGCTCGGAAAGATCCTGTTCCGATATCTCGGGAGGTACCGCTGGCTGCTGCTGGGCGTGCTGGTCTTCCAGTTCGCCGCAGCGCTCGCTGCGCTCTACCTTCCCCGACTCAACGCCGACATTATCGATCAGGGCGTCGCGCGCGCCGACATCGGGTTCATCTGGTCCACGGGCGCCTTCATGCTGGTGATCTCGCTCGGCCAGATCGTCGCGTCCGTGGTGGCCACCTTCTTCGCGGCGCGCGCCGCGATGGCCACCGGGCGGGATATCCGTGCCGACGTGTTCGCCAAGGTCAGCGGCTTCTCCGAGCGCGAGGTCTCGCAGTTCGGAGCCGGTTCGCTCATCACCCGAAACACCAACGACGTGCAGCAGGTGCAGATGCTGGCGATGATGGGCGCGACGATGTTCGTCACAGCGCCGCTGCTCGCCATCGGCGGCATCATCATGGCCGTTCAGCAGGACGTCGGTCTGAGCTGGCTCATCGGCATCTCGGTGCCGGTGCTGCTCATCGTCGCCGGTCTCATCATCGCGCGGATGGTCCCGCTGTTCCGGAGCAACCAGCGCAAGATCGACAACATCAACCGCATCATGCGCGAGCAGCTCACCGGTGTGCGCGTCGTGCGCGCCTTCGTGCGAGAGCGGGTCGAGGAGGAGCGGTTCGGCGAGGCCAACACCGAGCTGATGATCGTCGGTCGCAAGGTCGGGTCGCTCTTCGTCCTGCTGTTCCCCGCCTTCATGCTCATCCTGAACGTCACCGTCGTCGCGGTGATCTGGTTCGGCGGCATCGAGGTCAACAACGGCAACGTCCAGGTCGGCACGCTCTTCGCCTTCATGCAGTACATCGGCCAGATCATGATGGGCGTGATCATGTCCAGCTTCATGGCGATGATGATCCCCCGCGCCGCGGTCTCGGCAGAGCGCATCGGCGAGGTGCTGGAGTCTGAGTCGTCCGTGGATCGCCCCGCGGCGGGCATCGCCGAGCTGCCCGAGCGCGGAGCGGTCGAGTTCGACGACGTCGCGTTCACCTACCCGGGCGCTGAGACGCCGGTGCTCACCGGCATCCGCTTCCGGGCCAACCCGGGTGAGACGGTCGCGATCGTCGGATCCACCGGGGCAGGCAAGACCACTCTGGTCTCGCTCATCCCGCGGCTGTTCGATGCGACCGGCGGGGTCGTGCGGGTGGGCGGCGTCGACGTGCGCGAGGCCGATCTCGACACGCTCTGGGACGCCGTCGGGCTCGTTCCGCAGCGTCCGTTCCTGTTCACCGGCACGATCGCGTCGAACCTCCGGTTCGGCCGAGAAGACGCCACGGACGAAGAGCTGTGGCACGCGCTGGAGATCGCCCAGGCGAGCGACTTCGTCTCGGAGATGCCGGACGGACTCGCATCGCGGATCGCGCAGGGCGGCACCAACGTCTCCGGTGGTCAGCGGCAGCGCCTGGCGATCGCCCGGGCGATCGTGCACCAGCCGGACGTGCTCGTCTTCGACGACTCCTTCTCGGCGCTCGACCTCACCACAGACGCCCGGCTGCGCCAGGCGCTGTGGCGCGAGCTGCCGCACGTCACCAAGGTCGTCGTCGCGCAGCGCGTCTCCACGATCACCGACGCCGACCGCATCGTCGTGCTGGACGGCGGCACCATGGTGGGTGTCGGCACGCATGACGAGCTGCTGGCGTCGAACGACACCTATCGCGAGATCGTCGAGTCGCAGCTGGGGGTGGACGCATGAGCGCCGCAGAAGACAAGGCCGCGACCGATCCGGCTGCGGACGAGGATCAGCTCGAAGCCGAGCTGGCCGAGGCCGCCCGCCTCGCCAGCGGCGACTGGGACAGCGTCGCGCCCGGCAAGGCCGATCATTTCGGCCCGAGCTTCAAGCGGATGATCGGACTCCTCCGCCCCTGGGCGGTGTGGTTCGGGCTGGTGTCGTTCCTGGGCGCGATCGGCGTGGTGCTCGCCGTGATCGCCCCCAAGGTGCTCGGCGAGGCGACCAACATCGTCTACGAGGGATTCATGTCCTTCCTGCTCGGCCAGCCGGCGCCCACCGGGCCCGGCTTCCCGGCCGACATGACCCAGGCCGAGGTCGTCGCCGCCCTCGAGGCGGCGGGCCAGCAGGAGTTCGCGAACATGGTCGGCGCCATGCAGCACTTCTCCGTCGGCGCCGGCATCGACTTCGAACGCCTGCGCTGGATCATCGTCGCGGCGCTCGCGATCTATGTCGCCTCGGCGCTGCTCAGCTGGGTCCAGGGCTACGTCATCAACGTGATCATGGTCCGCGCGATGTGGAAGCTGCGGGAACAGGTCGAGGCCAAGATCAACCGTCTGCCGCTGTCGTACTTCGATAAGGTCCAGCGCGGCGAGCTCATCTCCCGCGTGACCAACGACATCGACAACATCACCCAGACGATGCAGCAGTCGCTGTCGGGTGCCCTGACCTCCGTGCTCACCGTGGTCGGTGTGCTGGTGATGATGTTCTCGATCTCGTGGCAGCTGGCCCTCGTCGCTCTGGTCGCGCTGCCGCTCATGGGCGTGATCTTCGGCGTGATCGGTCCGCGTTCGCAGAAGGCCTTCGGCCAGCAGTGGCGCAAGGTGGGCCGTCTCAACGCCCGTGTGGAGGAGTCCTTCTCCGGTCATGCGCTGGTGAAGGTGTTCGGGCGTGAGCAGGACGCCCTGGAGAAGTTCCAGGCGGAGAACGAGGAGCTGTTCCGGTCGAGCTTCAAGGCGCAGTTCCTCTCCGGCATCATCATGCCGGCGATGACCTTCGTCGGCAGCCTCACCTATGTCGGCATCGCGGTGCTCGGCGGGCTGATGGTCGCCAGCGGCCAGCTGCGCCTCGGCGACGTGCAGGCGTTCATCCAGTACTCGCAGATGTTCACGCAGCCGCTGAGCGAGCTGGGCGGCATGGCGGCCGTCGTGCAGTCCGGCACGGCGTCTGCAGAGCGCGTCTTCCAGCTGCTGGACGCGGACGAGCAGGAGCCGGACGCCGAGGATGCGCCCACCGTGGTGGACGGCGACGGCGTGATCGAGTTCGATCACGTGTCGTTCTCGTACTCCCCGGACCGGCCGCTCATCACCGATCTGTCCTTCCGCGTGGAGCCGGGCCAGACCGTCGCGATCGTGGGGCCGACCGGTGCGGGCAAGACCACGCTGGTGAACCTCATCATGCGCTTCTACGAGCTCGACGGAGGCCGGATCCTGCTCGACGGGCAGGACATCGCCGAGATGACCCGTGACGACCTGCGCTCGCGCACGGGCATGGTGCTGCAGGACCCGTGGCTGTTCGCCGGGTCCATCCGGGAGAACATCCGGTACGGTCGCTCGACGGCCACCGACGACGAGGTCGTCGCAGCCGCCACGGCGACGTACGTCGATCGTTTCGTGCATGCGCTGCCCGACGGGTACGACACCGTCCTCGACGAGGACGCGTCCAATGTGTCGGCGGGCGAGAAGCAGCTCATCACGATCGCGCGCGCGTTCGTCGCCCAGCCGTCCATCCTCATTCTCGATGAGGCCACGAGTGCGGTGGACACCCGGACGGAGCTGCTGCTGCAGCACGCCATGGCGGCGTTGCGCGAGGGGCGTACCTCCTTCGTGATCGCCCACCGGCTGTCGACCATCCGTGACGCCGACCTGATCCTCGTGATGGAGCATGGCTCGATCGTGGAGCAGGGCAGCCACGACGAGCTGATTGCGAAGCAGGGGGCCTACTGGCGTCTCTATCAGTCGCAGTTCGAGCAGGCCGCGTACGACGTCGACGCGGAGGAGGCCCTGGAGGCTGCCGCGACCGGCACCGTCCCCGTGGTGGCTGTGGCGGAGGCCGACGGGTCGGCCCCGGAAGGCGAGAGCGCCTGACGCGCTGACTCTGCACGACGAGACGCGGGAGCCCCTTCGGGCTCCCGCGTCTCGTCGTTCCGGTCTGCTGTCGTGTCGTGCCCAACTCAGGCAGAACCTTCCGCAGCAGCCCGCCCGGGCGCCGGAGGCGCCTCCGGCTCTGACCCTGCCTGAGTTGGGCACGACGGTCGAGCGCCGAGCGCGGTATGATGGATCCATCAAACCGTCAATTTCTGGGAGGCGTGCGTGCTCAGCGATCCCCATCGCCCGCTCTACGAGGTGAAGGCGGGACTGTTCAAGGGCCTCGCGCATCCGATCCGCATCCGTATTCTCGAGGTGCTGTCGGCCGCGCCAGAGACCTCGGTCTCTGAGCTGCTGGCTGCGACCGGGGTCGAGGCATCGCATCTCTCGCAGCACCTCGCCGTGCTCCGTCGCAACCGGTTGGTCGCATCAGAACGGCGGGCGAGCCAGGTCTTCTACCGTCTTGCCTACCCGCAGGTCGCCGACCTGCTGCGCGTGGCGCGTGCGCTCCTGGGCGAGATCCTGGAGACCACGCAGCGCCAGCTCGTCGAGCGCGACGGCCTTCCCGAGATCCCGGTCGCATGAACGGCACCGGTCGCGGGGAGCGGATAAGGTCGGCCGCCGCGTCGTTGCTGCCGTCGCCCGCCGACTACCGCGGGCTGCGTCGAACGTGGCGCGTCGATCTGCTGGCCGGTGTCACGGTCGGCATCGTCGCGCTCCCGCTTGCGCTGGCGTTCGGCGTGAGCTCGGGAGCCGGTGCGGAGGCGGGGCTGGTCACCGCGATCGTCGCGGGCATCGTCGCGGCGGTCTTCGGCGGCTCGCACGTGCAGGTCTCCGGCCCGACGGGCGCGATGGTCGTCGTGCTGGCTCCGATCGTGGCCCAGCACGGCACGGCTGTGCTCGGGCCGCTGTGCCTTCTCGCCGGGGCGATGGTGCTCGTCGCCGGCGTGCTGCGGCTGGGCCGGACGGTCGGCTACATTCCGTGGCCCGTGATCGAGGGATTCACGCTCGGCATCGCGGTGATCATCTTCCTGCAGCAGGTGCCGACGGCCGTCGGCGCTTCGGGGGAGAGCACCAACGCCCTCGTCGCCGCCGTCGAGGCGGTGTCCGCGGCGACATGGCCGGAGGTCGCCTGGTCGCTGGGGATCGCGGCCGTCACCGTGGCGGTGATGCTGCTGGCGCAGCGGGTGCACCCGCGCTTCCCCGCGTCGCTGGCCGCGATCGTCGTGGCGACCGTCGCGGTGTGGCTGCTGCATCCGCCGGTCGCGACGATCGGCGAGCTGCCCGCCGGCCTGCCCGCTCCGACGCTGCCGAGTGTCGATCTCGACACCTGGATCTCGTTGCTCGGTCCCGCGGCCGCGGTCGCCGCGCTCGCGGCGATCGAGTCGCTCCTCTCCGCGCGCGTGGCGGCTTCGATCGCCGACACCGGCTCATACGATGCCGACCGTGAGCTCGTCGGCCAGGGGCTCGCCTCGGTCGCCGCCGGTCTCTTCGGTGGCATGCCGGCGACCGGTGCGATCGCTCGCACGGCGGTCAATGTCCGGGCCGGGGCGCGAACCCGCGTGGCGGCGGTGGCGCACGGCGTGCTGCTGCTGGCCGTGGTGCTGGTGGGCAGCGTCGTGGTGTCGCGGATTCCGCTCGCCGCTCTCGCGGCGGTGCTGATGGTGACCGCCGTGCGCATGGTGCAGCTGGCGACGATCCGGACCGTGGTGGGTGCGAGCCGGTCTGATGCCATCGTGTTCCTGCTCACGGCGGTGATCACGGTGAGCGTCGACCTCGTCTACGCGGTGCTGATCGGCATGGCCGTCGCGGCCTTCTTCGCGTTGCGTCAGCTGGCGCGCACCAGCGGGGTGCACCGGGAGGATCTGCCGGGCCCCGCGGAGCCGGGGGACGAGCGCATCGGGCTGTTCCGCCTGGATGGCGCGCTGTTCTTCGGGGCGGCGCAGCGCATGCTCGAACAGATCGAGCAGGTGAGCGGCATCGAGGTGGTGATCCTGCGGATGTCCCAGTTGCAGGTGCTGGATGCGACCGGTGCCCAGGTGATCGCGGAGCTGATCACCGCGCTCGAGCGGCGGGGGATCACGGTGCTCGTCAAGGGCATCCAGCCGCGCCATGAAGACCTGGTGCGACGGGTCGGTGTGATCCGGTCGCTGCGGCACCACAAGCATGTGTTCGACGACCTCGACGCGGCGGCGGAACACGCCCGCAGCCATGTGCGGCGAGCCGCGGCGAGTCGATAGACCAGCGCCGACGTCCCGGCGGCCGGGGAGCCGTTGCGGGCCTCGCCCTCGGCGTGCTGCGTCTGCCGTGGTGGGGGATCGGCGGTGCGGCGGGCGGGAGCGGTGCTCAGCTCAGCCCGAGCAGCTCCAGAGGGTGCAGGAAGCGCCACCAGAACCCCGGGCCGGCGAGCTCGGTGTCCAGCACCGCGTCGACGGATGCCGCACCCAGCGGACCAGAGACGGTGATCGTCCCGGCGCCGGCGCCGTCCGACCAGTCGTCGCCCAGGGCGAGCTCTGCGGCCACGGTCGGCTGGGCGCCGTTCCACAGCACGGTCGTGACGTCGCCCCCGGCCACGATCCCGGCCGTCTCTCCCCAGCGGGTCTCGATCGTGCCCACCGCCGTGGCGGCGGTGACGACGGGGGGGTGGGCGGAGAGCTGTGCCTCGACCTGCGCGAGCAGGTCGCGCGTGACGTCGTAGCGGGTCTCGTCATCACCCTGGCCGAGCACGCTCGTGTAGACCCGCGCGGTGGTGTCGCCCAGCACCACGTCCTTCGCGGTGAGGAGGTTGTAGGCGTCCTCGACCGATCCCGTCTTGATGCCCACGACACGGGGATCCTCGTGCAGCAGCTCGTTGGTGTTCTCCACGAGGCCAGCGCCGGGCAGATCGATCGAGCGGAGCCCCACGATCTCGCCGACGATCGGGTCTTTCATCGCGATGGATGCGAGAGAGATGAGCGATCCAGGAGAGGCGATGTTGTCGAGGTCGATGCCGGACGCACCGGTCACGGCCATGTCGGTGATGCCGTGGGCCTCGAGCCAGGCCGAGGCGGACTCGGCGAAGTCCGCCTCGCTGTCCCACAGCTCGCCGACAAGGCGGTCGGCGTAGTTGTTGGCCGAGCCGAGCAGGATCCCCTGCAGCATCTGCAGCTGGGTGAGCTCGCCGTCCACGGGCACGTCAAGGGCGGACTCGTCCTGATAGCGGTAGTTCCAGTACTCGTCACTGTCCTGCTGGGTGAACCAGAACGACGGGCCCTGCTCCCCGGGGGCGAGGGGGCTGCGCTCGAGGATCACCAGCGCGGTGACGACCTTGGTCAGGCTCGCCATCGGCGTCGCCTCGCCGGTCGAGGACGCCGTGCGAAGCCCGTCGACGCCGACCGCTGCGCTGCCCTCCTCCGGCCAGGTGATCACCGCCGCCGGCGCGGCTGCCGGCGCGGGGGCGGCCGCGGTGACGACCGGCGCGACGTTGGTGAGGGGCCAGAGCGCGACGGCGCCGCAGTAGACGCCGAACGCGACGACGAGCGTGCCGATCGGTGCGAGTACGGCGGCCACGGGGAAGCGGCGCGGCGGCAGATCGGCAAGGAGGTCTCCGGACGCTTCTACCGGCACGAAAGCGGCGGTCGGCAGCGACTCGTCGTCCTCGGTGGAGCGGGCCCCGACCGTGATGATGTCGGTCCAGGTCAGAGCCTGGGTCTCCGTGCCGGTGCTGCGCGTGCGTGCCGCGCGGGCCTGACGCCGCGTCTTCGGCGCGTGGGGCACACCGGAGGGGGCGTCGGTGCGTCGGGCGGGGTCGACAGGGACCGTGCCGTCGACGGGGGGATGCGGGACCACCCGCCTACCGTACCGAATGAGGCTGTGGCCACCCCGATATGGTTCGCCCTGCCCTGCCCTGCCCTGCCCTGGGTCGTGTGCCCGGCGCACGAACCGAAACACGACGTGACCTGAGTGCCCAGGACCCGGTATGATCGGCGTCACATCACACGGGAGTCCGGCAGCCGGGCTGAGAGGAAGCGAATCCGCGCTTCGACCGTCGAACCTGATCTGGGTCATGCCAGCGCAGGGAGGAGAAAGATATGCACACGTCTGCTTCCGTTTCGAGTGCGCCCGTCGGGGTCGCTGAGAACCGCTACCGCTGGCGCGTCGTCGACATCGTCGTCGCCGCCGTCCTGGGTGTCGCGGTCGGACTGGTCTTCTGGGGGTGGAACACGGTCGGCGGCGCCTGGTTCGGCGTCATGGACGCTCTGACTCCGGGGCTGGGCGGCATTGCCGTGGGGATCTGGCTGATCGGCGGGGTGGTCGGCGGGCTCATCATCCGCAAACCCGGCGCGGCGCTGATGGTCGAACTGGTCGCCGCAACCGTCTCGGCGCTGATCGGCAACGTCTGGGGTGTCTCGACGGTCCTCTCCGGGCTCGTGCAGGGGCTGGGCGCCGAGCTGATCTTCGCGCTGTTCCTCTACCGGCGGTTCACGCTTCCGGTGGCCGTGCTGGCCGGAGTGGGCGCCGCGGCCGCGGCGTGGGTCTTCGAGCTGTTCTACGGCTCCAGCCCCAACATCCTGAAGACGATCGAGTACAACCTCATCTACCTCGGCTCGCTGGTGGTCTCGGGAGCTCTCCTGGCCGGGGTGGTGGGATGGCTGCTGGTGCGCTCGCTGGCGGCAACGGGGGCACTGAACCGATTCGCGGCAGGGCGGGAAACGCGCGAAGAGGTCTGAGCATGACGGCGGGTGTGACGGCGTCCCGGTGGGGCTGGCGCTACGCCGGCCGCAAGGCCCCGGCGGTGCGCGAGGTGTCGTTCGAGATCGAGCCGGGGGAGCGCGTGCTGCTGCTCGGCGCATCGGGCGCGGGTAAGTCCACCCTGCTCGCGGGCATCGCCGGGCTCCTCGGCGGCGCAGACGAGGGCGAGGTCTCCGGCTCCCTGCTGGTCGACGGCCGGCCGCCCGCGGAGCAGCGTGGGCGCATCGGGCTCGTGCTGCAGGACCCGGATGCCGGGGTGGTGCTCTCCCGCGTCGGGGACGACGTGGCCTTCGGGTGTGAGAACCTCGGCCTGCCCCGGGCGCAGATCCCGGCACGGATCGCGGCGGCGCTCGACGCTGTCGGTCTCGACATCCCGTTGTCGCAGCCGACCAAGGCGCTCTCGGGCGGGCAGAAGCAGCGCCTGGCGATCGCCGGTGTGCTGGCGATGCACCCCGGCGTCCTGCTGCTGGATGAGCCGACAGCCAACCTCGACCCGGCGGGCGTCGCGGAGGTGCGGGCGAGCATTGAGCGCGCTGTCGCCGACAGTGGCGCGACCCTGGTGGTGATCGAGCATCGCACCGAGGTGTGGGCAGACCTGATGACCCGGGTGATCGTGCTCGGCGCGGAGGGCGGTGTGCTCGCAGACGGCCCGCCGGAACGGGTGTTCGCCGAGCAGGGCGCTGTCCTCGCGGCAGCGGGGGTGTGGGTTCCGGGGCAGCCCGTCGAGCTGCCGGTGCTGCCGGCCGTGCCGTCCGCAGCGGAGGCCGTGATCACCGCCCGCGAGCTGGCCGTCTCACGCGACGGGCGGACGGCCGTGCAGGAGGGTCTGAGCATCGCGGTGCCGCGGGGCGCCGCGACCGTGGTGACCGGACCCAACGGCGCGGGTAAGTCGACGCTCGCGCTCACCCTCGCCGGTCTCCTGCCGGAGCTCGGTGGTGAGGTGATCGCCCCGGCGCTGGCCGGACGCCGCGGGCCGCGGCCGGTGCGGTGGACCTCGCGGGAACTGCTCACCCGGATCGGCACGGTGTTCCAGGAGCCGGAGCATCAGTTCCTCGCCCAGACGCTGCGCGAGGAGCTGATGGTCGGACCCCGGGCGTTGCGGATGAGTGAGCAGCAGGCCGGGGAGATCGCCGATGCGCTCCTGGAGCGGATCGGCCTCGCCGCGCTCGCCCGAGCCAATCCGTTCACGCTCTCCGGGGGTCAGAAGCGGCGACTGTCGGTGGCGACGGTGCTCGCGACCGCGCCGGAGGTGATCGTGCTCGACGAGCCGACCTTCGGACAGGACCGTCGCGGCTGGATCTCCCTCGTCGCTCTACTGCAGGAGCAGGTGGGCGAGGGGCGCACCATCGTCGCGGTCACGCACGATGCGGAGGTCTCGCGGCATCTCGGTGGCCATCGGGTCGAGCTCTCCGCCCGCGGTGTCCCGCGTCAGGAGGCGGCATGAGCACGATCGCCCACCGGGAGGACAGGACCGATGCGGAGACGCCGCTCCCCGCGGCTCCGGTCGCCGAGCGGTCGGCGTGGCTCGACGGCGTGAACCCGGCCACGAAGATCCTCCTCGCCCTGGTGCTGTCTGTGCCGCTGCTGGCCTCGATCGACGCCGTCAGCTCGGCCGTCGCCCTGGCGCTGCAACTGCTGTGCGTGCCGCTCACGGGGATGCGGCTGCGCACGGTGCTGCTCCGGCTGTTGCCGGTGGTGTTCCTGGCACCGCTCGCGGGGATCAGCCTGCTGCTGTACGCGCAGCCGGAGGGACGCATCCACGCCACGTTCTGGCTCGCGACGATCAGCGATGGGTCGATCGTTCTGGCGATCGCGGTGAGTCTGCGTGTGCTCGCGCTGGCCCTCCCCGCGATGCTGCTGTTCGGCCGGACCGATCCCGCCGAGCTCGCCGCCGCGCTCGCACAGATCGTGCGGCTGCCGTCGCGCTTCGTGCTCGGGGTGCTCGCCGGCACCCGCACGCTCGGACTGTTCCTCGACGACTGGCGCTCGATGGGCCTGGCGCGGCGGGCGCGGGGTGTCGGCGACCGTGGGGCGGTGCGGCGGTTCTTCTCGATGGCGTTCGTGCTGCTCGTCTTCGCGGTGCGGCGGGGCACGAAGCTCGCCGTCGCGATGGAAGCCCGTGGCTTCGGCGCGCCGACCCCGCGCACCTGGCTGCGCCGGTCGACGCTCGGGCCGCGTGACGCCGTGGCCCTGGCCGGGGCGGTGGCGATCATCGCGGTGGCGTTGGGTGCCGCGGTCGCGGCCGGCACCTTCCGGTTCGTGTGGGCGGGTATCGGCGCATAACGGGGGCGGGATCGCTGGCCAGGAACGGGCCATCGCGTGCCGTGGATCGGGTGCTCGGCACGGGCGACCGGAAAAGCGGTCAGGCGGTGGTCACGATCGACCCGTGCTGAGCTAGGGTTTCTGTGACCGCGGCACTGAGTCTCAGTTAGAGTGGCCCTTGCACACCCAGACGGATCGAGGGAGATCGGATGCGGATCGACGGCACAGCAGCGCTCGTCACGGGCGGCGCCAGCGGACTCGGACTCGCGACGGCCAGGATGCTGGCCGATGCCGGGGCCTCCGTGACCATCCTCGACCTGCCGTCTTCGGCAGGGGCGGAGATCGCCGCCTCCCTCGGGGCCCGGTTCTCGCCGGGCGACGTGACCAGCCCCGCAGACGCTGCTGCCGCCGCCGAGGCTGCCGGTTCCGATGCGCCGCTGCGCGTGGTGGTCAACTGCGCCGGCGTCGCGAACCCCGCCAAGGTGCTCGATCGCGACGGAGCGCCGGCGCCGCTCGCGGATTTCGAGCGTGTCGTGCGCATCAACCTGATCGGTACCTTCAACGTCACCTCCCAGGCCGCCGCTGTCATGGCGCGCACCGCTCCGGAGGAGTCCGGCGCGCGCGGGCTCATCGTCAACACCGCGAGCGTGGCCGCCTTCGACGGGCAGATCGGCCAGCCGGCGTACGCGTCGTCGAAGGGCGGGGTGCATGCCATGACGCTCCCCATCGCGCGTGAGCTCGCGCGGCACGGCATCCGGGCCTGCACGATCGCCCCGGGCATCTTCGAGACCCCGATGCTCATGGGTCTGCCGGAGCCCGCGCGCGAGTCCCTCGGGCAGCAGGTGCCGTATCCGGCCCGCCTCGGCCGCCCGGACGAGTATGCCGCGCTGGTGCGCAGCCTCGTCGAGAACGACTACATCAACGGTGAGACGATCCGCCTCGATGGCGCGATCCGGATGGCTCCGCGCTGACACGGCGCCACGCAGCAGCACACGAAAGGACACCGAATGACCGAGCGCAACCTGTCCGGCAAGACGATGCTGATCTCCGGCGGCAGCCGGGGGATCGGCCTCGCGATCGCCCGGAAGGCGGCAGCAGACGGTGCGAACGTCACGCTGCTCGCGAAGACCGACACGCCGCACCCGAGGCTCGAGGGCACGATCCACACAGCCGCGGACGAGATCCGTGCCGCGGGTGGCCGTGCACTCGCCATCGTGGGCGATGTGCGCAACGACGATGACATCGCCGAGGCCGTGCGCCGCACCGTCGAGGAGTTCGGCGGCATCGACATCGTCGTCAACAACGCCAGCGTCATCGACCTCTCCCGCACCCTCGACCTGCAGCCGAAGAAGTACGACCTGATGCAGGACGTCAACGTGCGCGGCACCTTCATGCTCTCCCGCGCTGCCCTTCCCGCGCTGCAGGAGGCGCAGAACCCGCACATCCTCTCCCTCTCCCCGCCGCTGAATCTCACCCCGCGCTGGCTGG
Organism: Microbacterium longlingense; assembly: GCF_058349825.2. Lineage (NCBI taxonomy): Bacteria > Bacillati > Actinomycetota > Actinomycetes > Micrococcales > Microbacteriaceae > Microbacterium > Microbacterium longlingense. The sequence goes on along the minus strand of NZ_JBYRJA020000001.1, from coordinate 463,697 downwards.
GCGCACACACCGGCTACACGCTCGCGAAGTACGGCATGACGATGGCCACGCTCGGGATCGCGGCAGAGTTCGCCGACGCCGGGATCGCTGCGAACACGCTCTGGCCGCGCACGACGATCGCGACCGCAGCGGTGCAGAACCTGCTCGGCGGAGACCAGGTCATGGCGGCCAGCCGCACCCCGGCGGTCTACGCCGATGCGGCGTACGCCGTGCTCACCAGACCGTCCCGTGAGACCACCGGCAACTCCTTCCTCGCCGAGGACGTGCTCGCCGAGGAGGGCGTCACGGACCTCTCGGGCTACGCCGCGATTCCGGGGACCCCGGACGACCGGCTCTTCCCGGACATCTTCCTCGATTGAGCGACGACCGGCCGCGGGCCCCCGGGTCTCGCGGCCGGTCTGCCGCGCCCAGATCGATGCGGGCGACCGGATCCCGCCGGCGGGAGGTTCCGCGCGCAGGCCCGGGCCGCCGCGGAGACGGGTGTGCCCAGCCGTCTCCCACCGCTCTGCGCGTACCCTGGATCCCATGCCCCCCGAGAACACCGCCGCCACCACGACGCGTTCCACTCAGGTGCGCCCGCGTACCGAGGGGTGGACGCAGCGTAAGGACGCCGAGGGGCGACCGCTGCTGCAGTTCGCCAGTCCTCGCCGCGGCAAGCCGCCGGTCCACCTCGCCGACCTCACTCCCGCCGAGCGCGTCGCGAAGGTCCAAGAGCTTGGCCTGCCCGGATTTCGAGCGAAGCAGCTCGCCACCCACTACTTCCGCCACTACACGTCGGATCCCGCCGAGATGACCGACCTCCCGGCCGAGCAGCGCGAGGAGCTCGCCCAGGGCCTCCTCCCGCCGCTTCTGACCGAGGTGCGCCGGCTCGAGACCGACCGGGGCGACACGATCAAGTTCCTCTGGCGGCTCTTCGACGGCGCGCTCGTGGAATCCGTCCTCATGCGCTACCCGGGCCGGATCACGCTGTGCGTGTCGAGTCAGGCCGGCTGTGGGATGAACTGCCCGTTCTGCGCGACGGGTCAGGCGGGGCTGACCCGCAACATGTCGGCCGCGGAGATCGTCGAGCAGGTCGTCCGTGCCAACCGCCTCATCGCCGACGGGGGCCTGGGCGGCAAGCGCGCCGACGACAACAGCGCGGAGCGCGTCTCGAACATCGTGTTCATGGGCATGGGGGAGCCGCTCGCGAACTACGCGCGCGTCATGCAGGCGGTGCGCACGATGGTGGCGCCCCAGCCCGAGGGCCTCGGCATGAGCGCACGCGGCATCACGGTCTCGACCGTCGGGCTCGTGCCCGCCATCCGCAAGCTTGCCGCCGAGGACATTCCGGTGACCTTCGCGCTGTCGCTGCACGCGCCGGACGATGAGCTGCGCGACGAGATGATCCCGGTGAACTCGCGGTGGAAGGTGGACGAGGCCCTGGACGCCGCCCGGGCGTACTTCGACGCCACCGGGCGTCGCGTCTCGATCGAGTACGCCCTCATCAAGGACATGAACGATCACCCGTGGCGGGCCGACCTGCTCGCCGACAAGCTCAACGCCCGCGGGCGGGGCTGGGTGCACGTCAACCCCATCCCGCTGAATCCCACGCCCGGGTCGGTGTGGACCTCGTCGACGCGCGCGGCGCAGGAGGAGTTCGTGCGCCGCCTCACCGAGGCCGGCATCCCGACCACGCTGCGCGACACCCGCGGCAAGGAGATCGACGGCGCGTGCGGCCAGCTCGTCGCCACCGCCGAGGACGAGGCCGCCGCCGCCACGGTCTGAGCGCCGCGCGTCGCGGCGCGCAGTGGCCGGGCGACGAGCCGACCTCAACTCAGGCAGAATCGGGCGCCCGGCCCGGGCTCTGCCGTTTTCGGGCCGCGCGGCGGGTTTTTGCCGGAGTTAGGGGAGCGCGGGTCCAACCGCGGCCGTGGCTCCGACGGCCGTGGTGGCTGCCATAAGCTCGTCCAGCCGTGCCCCGCGCAGCGCCGGGAAGGCACGCGTGACGTCGGCGATGGAGCGCACGAGCGCCACGGCATCCGCGCGGCCGTGCCAGGAGGGCACGCCTGCCGCCCGGCACAGCGCCTCTTCCACGCGCACCAGATCGGTCGCCGTGGCAGAGGAGTGCAGCGCTGCGTCGTCGAGGGCGAGCCGGCCGATGAGCTCTTCGACGGTCCAATGCGCGTCGAATGGACTACGAAATGGCGAAACGGCGCACGCTGCAGTGTTCATTGGACCAGAATGCGGAGATATGAGCGGCGATGACAGGGCCAATGTTCGGCTGATGGACCACGGATCGGCGGTGGTTCTGAGCGATCGTCTGGCCACCCGCCTGGGCCGCTGGGCCCACGGTGACGGAACCCTCTCGGCGCGGCTGGCTCGGGCGATCTCCGGCCTGGTGACCACCGGTGAACTGCGCCCAGGGGATCGCCTTCCGGCGGAGCGCGCCCTCGCCGCGGCGACCGCGGTCTCCCGCGGCACCGTGGTCGCCGCATACGGTGCCCTCGCCGAGGCCGGCGTGGTCGAGCGCCGGCAGGGGAGCGGCACAACGGTCGCCGGAGCGTCGAGCTCCGGGGGCGGTGCCGTGCCGGTGACGCGGCGCAAGGGCGAGGCGCTGTTCTCTCCCGCTCCCACGGCGATCGACCTGATGCTCGGCGTGCCGCAGATTCCGGATGCCGCGGTCGAGATCGTGCGCGCGCACTCGCCCGGGGTCGACGCGCTCCTGCTCACCGAGACAGACCCGGCGGGCCTGCCGGCGTTGCGCGAACGGATCGCACTCCTGTTCTGCGACGAGGGCACTCCGACAACACCAGAGCAGATCCTCGTGACCCACGGCGCCCAGCAGGCCATCAGCCTGGTGACGGGCGCCCTGGTCGCGCCGGGAGACGTCGTGCTGACCGAGGAGATCGCGTGGCCGGGGCTGACGGATCCGGTGCGCGAGCGGGGCGGCATCGTGCACGGCGTTCCGATGGGACCGGACGGTCTCGACGTCGACGCTCTGGAGGCCGCGATCGCGCGGCTGCGTCCGGTGCTGGTGGCGATCAACCCGCATCACCAGAACCCCACGGGCACCCGGATGTCGTCCGAGGCGCGGCTGCGTGTCGCTGCGCTCGCCGCGCACTATGGCGTTCCGGTGCTGGAGGACCGCGTGCCCGCCCAGGTCTCCTTCGACGGGATCGTGCCGCCCACCCTCGCCGCGCTCCGACCCGACGCTCCGATCATCGTGGTGGAGTCGCTGTCGAAGTGGGCGTGGTCCGGCCTGCGCATCGGCTGGCTGCGCGCCGACCCCGTGCTCGTGCGCCGGATGCGCGGGCTCCGGCAGATCACCGACCGCTCGTCGAGCATTCCCGCGCAGCTGCTCGCGCTGGGCCTCATCGAGCATGCCCCGCGGCTGCGCCGCGAGGTGAGCGCCAGCCACGCCGCCGCGCTCCGGGTGCTCGCCGAGCTGATCGCCGAGCACCTCCCCGGCTGGACGTTCACGCCGCCGCGTGGCGGCCTGAGCGCCTGGGTGCGGATGCCGGCGGGCTCCGCCGCCGAGATGGCGCGGCGTGCTGCTGCGCACGGAGTCGCCGTCGCGGGGAGCGACGAGTTCGCTGCGGGGCATTCCGATGACGACCACCTGCGCATCCCGTTCACCGCGGACGAGCAGATGCTGCGGGAGGGGCTGCGGCGGCTGGGCGAGGCGTGGCGGGAGTACCGCAGCGTGCTCTGAGCGCGGGGCGCAGACATCCGCCGGAGCAGGGCTTCCTCCGGCGCCGCGGTAGTGTGGGGGAACGGCCGGGCGGTGAGGCGATGTCGCCCCGCGTGTGCAACGGCGCCCGATCTGGCGCCGGCTCCGGTCGTTCTCGAACATGCGGGCGGGGGCGTGTCCGAGCACATTTCTGGGAGTTTGCCGATTATTCGATTCGGTCACGTCACTGCCGGGTTCCCCTGATCTCCCATCAGCGATGCGATGGTTCGCTCGTGCGTTCCATCGCATCGCCGAGAGGGGGGATCCTTGGTGGGTATCGATGGTCCGATCGACGCGCACGACGAGGGGCAGCTGTCCGACGCTGCCCTCATCGCGCAGCTACGACAGGGCGACCGGAGTGCATATGAACAGCTCTGGTCACGACACATCAGCGCAGCGCTGAGCCTGGCGAGGCGGGTGGCGCCGAACGATGCGGAGGATGTCGTCTCCGAGGCGTTCCTGGCCCTGTTCGACCAGATCTGCATCCGCGGCAAGGGGCCGGACACCCACTTCCGGGCCTATCTGTTCACCAGCATCCGCAACCTCGCCATCCGTACGCGCGCCGCACGTGGTCGGGTCGTGCTCGACCCCGATGCCGGCGCGTCGAGCGAGGTCGACGGGCTTTCGGTCGTGGAGGGCGACGATGAGGCGGTCATTCTGCTGCGGTCATTCCACGCGTTGCCGGAGCGCTGGCAGCGCGTGCTCTGGCTCGCCGAGGTCGAGCGGGTGGGGCGGCCGGACATCGCGGCGCGGTTCGGGATCACCCCCAACGCGGTCTCCGCGCTCTACCTGCGGGCGAAGGACGGGCTGCGGGGACGGTGGCTGCTCGAACATGTTCCGGTGGATCTGCGCGAGGACGCCCGTCATCCGGGTGCGCAGCTGCCCGCGGTCCTGCTCGGCGGGGTCGCCGCAGCGGATCAGCCCGCCGTGCTGGCGCATCTGGGCATGTGCCGGCGATGTGCGCGGGTGCTCGAGGATCTCCACGTCGCCTATCGTTCGTCGCGAGCGCACTCGCTGTCGACCGCCGGCTTCGCCGCGCTCGCGGTGACGCTGCCGACCGCCCAGGGGCCGAATCCGGCCCAGCCCGACGCGGGGACCGCGCAGGCGGAGGCGGCACGACCGGCCGCGCAGGCGGAGGCCTTCGTCCTCGCAGGGTCCACGCGGCCGAGTCCGGGGGAGGACGCGGTCAGGGGTGATGCGACGCGTCTCCCCTGACGGGGGAGGCGGGGCGCCTCCCCCGGAGATGTGCGCCCCGCTCAGGGGAACTTCTGAGATCTCTGCGCGTGAAGAGCACTCCTCCGAGCGGGGCGCACAGGCGGCCCGCGTGCTCGCGCGGGCGCAGGAGGGGCGACACCCTATGTGCGCTTTCAGCGATCGTCCAACGGTTTGCCAGCATTGACTTCCTATCGTTGTCAGATGTCCTATTCCGCGCACCGCCCCGGGCAGCTCGATTCCCAGGGCCGCATCACCTTCGAGATCGACAGCGAGGGAGAGCCGTCCGCCGACGAGGCCGACGCGTTCTTCGTCCGCGATTTCGAGCCAACCGGTGCGCCGGAGGAGCAGGGGGACGCCGAGGCGACGACCGAGCGGATCGACGAACCGGAGGCCCTCTTCGAGCCGCTGCGCGAGTTCGAGCAGGACGGCGAGCCGGAGCAGACGAGCGAACCGGCCCCGGCTGGCGCGCAGGAGGCGTCCGGCGTCGCGCCGACGGTCGCTGAGGCGGCTCCGCGCGCCGCCCGGGCTCCGCGCGCCCGCCGCGTCCCGGCTCCGCGCGGGTCGCGACTGCGTGCGCTGGCGATCCTCGGCGGTGCCGACGGCCCGATCCTCGACCGAGTGCCGCTGGAGACCACGCGGTTCGTGCAGATGTTCTTCGTGCTGCTCGGCACGGCCCTCGTCTCGGCGCTGTCGATGACGTTCGCCCTGACGACGGGTGTGCAGGTCGCGGTGTGGCTCGCGATCCCGCTGGCGATCGTGTGGGGCCTGCTGATCTTCAACCTCGACCGCTTCCTGACCTCGACCATGACCTCGACGCGCAACATCCTCAAGCTCCTCGGCCTGGCGATCCCCCGTGTGCTCATGGCGGCGGTGATCGGTTTCGTGGTCGCCGAGCCGATCGTGCTCCAGGCGTTCCACAACGACATCGCCCGCGAGGTGACCACGACCAACATCACCCAGTCGCTGGGCGACCAGGAGGCGCTGGAGCAGGGGCCGGAGAAGAAGGCGATGGACGCGGCGTTCGCGCGCGTCCAGGAGCTCGAGAACCAGGCGGCGACGGGGATCGTCGCCGGAGCGGACGGACCCTCCGCCACCCTCTCCGCCGCACAGAGCGCGGTGGGCCAGCTGAACGATCAGCTCGCCGCGCAGCAGGGCGTGATCGACCAGGCCAGGGCGCTGTACCAGTGTGAGCTCACCGGCGAGGGCGCCGGGACGGTGCCGGGCTGCACGGGCATGCTGGGCGAGGGATCGAGCTCGGAGGCGGCGCAGTCGCAGCTCGCGCAGGCCCAGCAGACCTACGACGACCTCGCCGCCCAGCTGCGCGCAGCCAACGAGGATCTCGCCGCTGCGGACGCCGGCGCGAAGGAGGCGACTTCGGCATCGGAGGCGACCAACCGTGAGCAGGCCGAGGCCCAGCTGCCCGCCGCTCGCGCCACCTATGAGGCGGCGCTCGCCGCGTACAACGACCGGGCATCGGTCATCGCCGGAACCAACGCGGACGCCATCGGCCTGCTCAGCCAGATCAGCGGTCTCAAGCGTCTGGGCGAACGCGAGCCGGCGATCCTGTGGGCGCACTGGCTGATCGCCGCGCTGTTCTTCATGATCGAGCTGCTGCCGGTGATCGTGAAGATGCTCACGAGCTTCGGTCCGCCTTCGCTCTACGAGCGCGCCGCGGCCGTGGCGAAACAGGTCGAGCTGGATCGTCTGAGTGCCCGCGGTTACCGCGAGCGCGCCGACATCGTCGCGGAGGACGTCGCCGCGCGCACGTGAGTCGATCCGCCTCAGTCCGAGGCGTCAGGCGGACGGCTCGTGCCACGGGCCTCCGGCGAGGAAGCGTTCCAGGCGCGTCCGGTGCGGAGCCAGATCCCAGCCCTGGGCTGCGACCCAGGCGTCGTCGTAGTAGGTGGCGGCGTAGCGCACACCGCCATCGCAGATCAGGGTCACCACGCTGCCCTGCTCGCCCGCGTCGCGCATGCGGGCGATGAGCGCCAGCGCACCGTACAGGTTCGTGCCGGTCGATCCGCCGGCCCAGTGCGGGGTGCGCTCGCGCAGCAGCCGGATGGCGGCGACCGATGCGGCGTCCGGAACCCGGATCATCTCGTCGATCACGGTCGGCACGAACGACGCCTCGACGCGCGGTCGTCCGATGCCCTCGATCATGCTGGGCGCCGTGCACGCCACCACGTCAGCGTCGCTGCAGCGGCCGGTGGCCGCCCGCCAGCCGTCGTAGAACGCGGAGTTCTCCGGGTCGACAACGGCGACGCGCGTGGGGTGACGACGGTAGCGGGCGTAGCGGCCGAACGTCGCGCTCGTGCCGCCGGTGCCGGCGCCGACCACGATCCAGCTCGGCACGGGGAAGCGCTCGTGGCTCAGCTGTGAGAACACGCTCTCCGCGATGTTGTTGTTGCCGCGCCAGTCGGTGGCGCGCTCTGCGTAGGTGAACTGGTCGAGGAAGTGGCCGTGACACTCCTCCGCGAGTCGCTCGGCGGTGGGATGCATCTCCTCTGCGCGGTCGACGAAATGGCAGCGCCCGCCATAGAACTCGATGAGGTCGACCTTCTCCTGGCTCGTCGAGCGCGGCACCACGGTGATGAACGGCAGGCCGAGCATGCGGGCGAAGTAGGCCTCCGAGACCGCCGTCGAGCCAGACGACGCCTCGACCAGCGTCGTCGCGGCGTCGATGCGTCCGTTGACCAGGCCGTACAGGATGAGCGAGCGCGCCAGGCGGTGCTTGAGCGATCCGGTCGGATGCACAGACTCGTCCTTCAGATAGAGGTCGACGCCCCACTCGGCCGGCAGCGGGAACAGATGCAGGTGCGTGTCGGCACTGCGGTTGGCATCGGCCTCGAGGAGGCGGATCGCGTCGTTGACCCAGGGCATGGCTCCGACCCTATCCGCTGGGCGTCGGCGGTTACGCTGGTGATGCGGCGCCGGAGCCGCACGCTCCGGTCGAGATCGGACGACAGTCAGACGGAAGGAGCGCGGCATGACCGCGTACGGCGATGAGCTGCCCGATGTCGATGATCTGACCCTCGCGGAACTCGATCGCCGGGAGCTCGTGTCGTGGACGGCCGCGTGTGCGGAGCGGCTGCTGCCGCTGTTCGTCGCCGAGCGCCCGCAGGATCTCCGCCCGCAGGAGGCCTTGGAGGCGGCGTGGGCTTTCCTGCGCGGAGAGCGCACGATCGATGAGGTGCGCGAGCGCGCTTTCGCCTGCCACGCGGCGGCACGCGAGGCCGACACGGCCGCGGCCGCGGCGGCGGCACGGGTGTGCGGACAGGCCGTCGCCGTGGCGCATATGGCCGGGCATGCGCGTCAGGTGCCGCGGCACACGGCGAAAGCGTTTCCCGGCGACGCGGGCCGGCGCGATGCCGAGCTCGCGTGGCAGCGCGCTCATATCCCGTCCCGCTTCGTCACCTACGTCTACGACGGCGACTGACCCCCGTCGCCGGATCCCCTCTTTCCGCCCCGCAACCGCGCCCGCGGTGTTCGCACATCGGGCGGACGCGGTGCGCCGGGCGGATTCGGCGACGGGTGGGAAAGGGGGAAGGGGTGACGTGGGATGGAGTGTCGCGTAGTATGAGACGCGGTTTCAGCCCAGAAGGCGGGGCGGGGGCGCAAGGCTTGATATCGTATATTTGATTTTTTGATGACCGGACCGGCCCGCCGACGGCGGCGTTGGATGGGAGCAGCCCGAACGGGCGTGGCAGACTTGCCCTGGAGGTAGTCGATGAAGATCTTCGTCTTGGTCAAAGAGGTGCCGGACACCTACGGCGACCGCAAGCTCGACCTGGAGACCGGCCTCGCCGATCGGGGAGCGGGTGACGTCGTGCTCGACGAGATCACGGAGCGCGCACTCGAGGTCGCCCTGGTCTTCGCCGGGAACAACCCCGGCACCGAGATCGTCGCCCTGACGCTGGGCCCCGCCACCGCGACCGCGTCCATCCGCCGCGCGCTGGCCATCGGCGCGGACTCCGCCGTGCACATCGTCGACGACGCTCTCACGGGTGCCGATCTGGGCGTCACCGCCCGGGTGCTCGCCGCCGCGATCCGCCGGGGCGGTGCCGATCTGGTGATCACCGGCAACCTCTCCACCGATGGCTCCGGCGGCGTCATGGGCGCCATGCTCGCCGAACTGCTCGGCTTCGCCCAGCTGACATCGCTCAGCGCGGTCGAGATCTCCGCCGACGCGGTCTCCGGCACGCGCGCGACCGACTTCGGGCCGCAGCAGGTGTCTGCGCCCCTCCCCGCGGTCGTGTCCGTCACCGAGGCGCTGCCGGAGGCGCGCTTCGCCAACTTCAAGGGCATCATGGCGGCCAAGAAGAAGCCGATCGATGTCATCTCCCTCGCCGACCTCGATGTGAGCGTCGACCCCGGCGTCGCGCCGCAGGCCATCCTGACCGCTGTCTCGGAGAAGCCTCCGCGGGCCGCGGGCGTGAAGATCGAAGACGACGGCACCGCCGCTGAGAAGCTGGTCGAGTTCCTCGTGCAGAACCGACTGGTGTGAGGCAATCATGAGCTACCCCGACAACGCGATCCTCGTCCTCGTCGACGTCACCCCCGACGGCGAAGCAGCCAGCAGCACGGCCGGGCTGATCGGCGCGGCCGCCGCCATCGGCGTGCCGGTGGCGCTCGTCGCCGCCCCGGCGGGCTCGGCGCAGGCCGCTGTCGACGCCGCCACGGCCGCGGGCGCCGCTGTCGTGCTCACGGCGGACGCCGACGCCGCATCGCTCACCGTGCCCGTCGTCGATGCCGCCCAGGCGGCGGTCGAGGCGGTCCGGCCAGACGCGGTCCTGATCTCCAACTCGATCGCCGGGCGCGATGTCGCTGCCCGGCTGGCGGTGCGCCTGTCTTCCGCGCTGAACGTCGACGCGGTGGGCGTGAGCCGTGACGGCGAGGGGATCGTCTCGCAGCACTCCGTCTACGGTGGTGCCTTCCTCGTCGACGCCGCGGCGACCTTCGGCGTGCCGATCATCACGATCCGCCAGGGTGCGATCGAAGCCCGCGCCGAGGCGCAGGGCGATGCCAGGGTGGAGGAGCTCGCGGTCACGGCGTCCGACGCCGTGGCGACGACGGCCGGCGAGATCGAGGTCGTCCAGGTCGCCTCCAACCGGCCGGAGCTGCGCGGGGCGAAGAAGGTCGTCTCCGGCGGACGCGGCGTCGGATCGCAGGAGAAGTTCGCGATCGTCGAGGAGCTGGCCGACGCCCTGGGCGCCGCGGTCGGCGCCTCGCGCGCGGCGGTCGATGCCGGGTACATCCCGCAGACGCACCAGGTCGGTCAGACCGGTGTCTCTGTCTCGCCCCAGCTGTATGTGGCGCTGGGCATCTCCGGGGCGATCCAGCACCGTGCGGGCATGCAGACGTCGAAGGCGATCGTCGCGATCAACAAGGACCCGGAGGCGCCGATCTTCGAGATCGCCGACTTCGGTGTCGTGGGCGATCTGTTCTCCGTCGTGCCGCAGGTGATCAAGGCACTCGAAGCGCGGAAGAACTGAGCATGGCGACACTGCGTCGTGGGCTCCCCCGGGTGCCGGGCGGTGAGCCCTGGCCTCCCGCGGACGCCGTCGCCCCGGATGCTGCGCCCCCGGTGGTCGAGGAGGTCGTCGCAGAGGTGACGGCCGCGGTCCCCGTGCGCGCGGATGCGGGCGCCCCGACGGCGCCCGTCGTCGCCACGACGACCCCGGAGACCGCTCCTGCTCCCGCAACCGCTGCTCCGGTCGCCGCCGCTGCGCTGCGCCGGGGTCTGCCGCGCGCGGCCGGGGGACAACCCTGGCCGCCGGCCGGTTCGGCTGCCCCTGCTGCTGCTGCCGTGACGTCGGCTGCCGCTGCCTCGGCTCCCGCGGCCTCCGCTCCGGCGGCTCCCGCTGCCGTGCCAGCGCCGAGTGCGGCGCCGGCTTCCCCCGCCGCTCCGGTCACGCTCGCGCCCGCCGCGGACGCGGCACCCCTGCGCCGGGGTCTGCCTCGGGTGGCCGGGGGAGAACCCTGGCCGCCCGCCGGAACGCTCCCGCTGACAGCGGCGGTCGTCGAACAGGGCGCCGCGGATGCTGTGCCCCCCGCTGCTGCGGCGATTCCCGCGGCGGATCCGGCTGCTGCTGTCGCGGTCGCTGCCGAGCCCGTGAAGCCGTCCGGACCGCTGCGCCTTCCGCAGACGGTGTGGGCTGGCGCTGCGCCCCGTCATGCGACCGGCCCCGCGCAGGCGGAGTCGACGCAGCGGCCCGGCTGGCCGATGGTCATCACCGGTCTGCTCGGCGCGCTCGCGCTGGCGTTCCTCGCCGGAGCTGCCATCGCGTTCGTCCGGGCATTGCTGAGCACCGAGCCGTTGCAGGAGTTCCTGGCGGCGTATCCGGGTGAGTACGATCTCCCGGCGGGCGCGGAGGAGGGCTTCCCGTCGTGGGTCGGCTGGCAGCACTTCTTCAACATGTTCCTGATGATCCTGATCATCCGATCCGGCATCACGATCCGCCGCGAGAAGCGCCCCACGGTGTTCTGGACCTCCAAACGTAACGAGAAGCACCGCGTCAGCCTGACGATCTGGTTCCATCAGGCGCTCGACGCGCTGTGGATGCTCAACGGGATCATCTTCGTTGTGCTGCTTTTCGCCACGAACCACTGGATGCGCATCGTGCCCACCAGCTGGGAGGTCTTCCCCAACGCGCTCTCGGCGATGCTGCAGTACATCTCGCTGGACTGGCCGACCGAGCACAGCTGGGCCAACTACAACAGCCTCCAGCAGCTGGCGTATTTCACGACCATCTTCATCGCTGCTCCGCTCGCCGCGGCGACCGGGTTCCGGATGTCCGGTTTCTGGCCGAAGAAGGCGGAGCGCCTCAGCAAGATGTATCCGATGGAGCTCGCGCGTGCCGTCCACTTCCCGGTCATGATCTACTTCGTGGCGTTCATCGTGGTGCACGTCACCCTGGTGTTCACCACGGGCATGCGCCGCAACCTCAACCACATCTACGTGGGCACGGACGAGGTGGCCTCGTGGGCCGGTTTCTGGGTGTTCCTGGTGTCGGTCGCGGTGATCCTCGGCGCCAACGCCGCGGTGCGTCCGCTGGTGATCGCACCGGTGGCAAAGGTGTTCGGGCGGGTCAGCGGCCGCTGACCACGCCCCGCATAGGAGTGCGGCCCGGCCGGGTGCGGCCGGGCCGCACCCGTATGCGGGGCCCCGGCGACTACCGCGTGGCGCGTTCGCGCCGCTCCGCCAGGAGACCGACGGCCGCCAGTGCCGCCCCAGCGCACGCGAGACCGATCCCCACACCGGCGGGAGCCAGCAGGCCGAGGCCGGCGGCGATGACCGCACCCCCGCCCCAGGCCCCGATGCTGTTGGCCACGTTGAAGGCCGCATGGTTCATCGCCGCTCCGAGCAGCCGCTGTTCGCCGGCGGTGTCGATCAGCCAGGACTGCACGGCCGGGGTGAAGGTCCAGGCCGAGAGGCTCACCAGGAACACGGTCACGAACAGTCCGGCCGGATGCTCGGCCAGCAGCAGATACGCGCCCAGCGCGACGGCGAGGCCGGCCAAGCCGGCGAAGATCGTGCGCGGGCGGTTGCGGTCTGCGGCCCAGCCGCCGATGAGGTTGCCGATGACCATGCCGGCCCCCATCGTGAAGAGCACGAGCGGCACCGTGGGTGCCGCGAGCCCGGTGACCGACACCGCGACCTCGCCGATGTAGGTGTAGATCGCGAAGAACCCGCCGAAGCCGATCGCGCCGACGCCCACCACCACCCAGAACCGGGGACGGGCGAAGGCGGTCAGCTCCGAGGCCGGGCTCGCGTGCGGGTCGCCCGGCACGCGGGGGAGGAGCACCCGCAGCGCCGCCACGGTCAGCACGAGGATCACGGCGACGGCGCAGAAGATCCACCGCCACCCCACGCCCTGCCCCACCCAGGTGGCGATCGGCACGCCGACGAGGTTGGCGACGGTGAGCCCGCTCAGCGCGAGCGCGACGCCCTGCGCCTGCCGGCCGGGTCCGAGCAGGGTTCCCGCCAGCAGCGACGCCACCCCCAGGTAGACCCCGTGCGGCAGTCCGGCCGCGAAGCGGGCGATCACGGCGATCTCGAAGGACGGGGCCAGCGCGGTCGCCGCGTTGGCCACCACGGCCGCCAGCAGCATCCACAGCGCGAGGGAGCTCTGGGCGCGCCGGGCGGCGAGCACCCCGATCGTCGGCGCCCCGATGAACACGCCGGCGGCGTATGCGCTGATCAGGGTGCCGGCACGGGCGATGCCCTGTTCCGGCGCTGCGGCGAAGTCGGGGACGATGCTGCGCGCGATGTCGCCGAGCAGACCCATCGTGGCGAACTCCGAGATGCCGAACGCGAAACCGCCGACGGTCAGGACGCCGATGGCCAGCGCAGACCGCGCGCGCGTGATCGCGAGGCGCTCGTTCGTGGTGCTCATGACAGGATGCTAGGGGCGCGCCCTCAGCCGTCGAACTACGTGTCTCAGTGGTCGAGACCCGGCATTGGAAGTCCCCGGCGGCGGGTCTAGCTTTCTGGCCAAGGGCACGCCGACACCTGCCGTGGGGCAGATGAACCGGTCGGGGACGAACAGCAGAGATCCTCCCCGGTCGGGTCGGGAACCGCCGAACAACGACGTTTGAGAAAGGTCGCGCACATGAGCAACAACGTCGACAGCTCCACCCCGGAGCCGATCTTCGACATCGCACAGCTGGCCAGCGTGGAGATGTTCTCCCCGAAGACCGATGAGAGCCTGTGGTTCTTCACCGAGCTGTGCGGAATGACCGAGGTCGGTCGCGAGGGCGACTCCGTCTACCTGCGGGCGTACGAGGACTGGTACGAGTACTCCCTCAAGCTCACCTACCGGGAGACCCCCGGCACCGGCGGCAACGTCTGGCGCACCACGTCGCCGCAGGCGCTGAACCGGCGCGTCGCGGCCCTCGAGGCCGCCGGCGTCGCGGGACGCTGGAGCGACGGGGACCGCAGCCAGGGCCCGAGCTACCACTTCACCACCCCGAACGGCCACAACCACGCGCTGCTGTGGGACGTGGACTACTACGAGGCGCCGGCCGACCAGCAGAGCGATCTGCTCAGCCGCCCGCAGAAGCGGCCCACGCGCGGTGTTCCCGTGCGTCGCCTCGACCACGTCAACCTCATGGTCGATGACGTCGCGAAGGACCGCCAGTTCCTTCAGGACAACCTCGGGTTCAAGCTCCGTGAGCGCATCCTGCTCGAGAACGGCACGAAGGAGGCGGCGGCCTGGATGAGCGTGAGCCCGCTCGTCCACGAGATCGCGACGATGGGCGACCAGTCCGGGCAGTCCGCCGGCGGCAACGGTCGTCTGCACCACGTCGCGTTCTGGTACGGCTACCCCCAGCACCTCGACGACATCTCCGACGTCTTCACCGAGAACGGCATCGAGATCGAGGCCGGTCCCGGCAAGCACGGCATCAGCCAGGCGAAGTTCCTCTACGCGTTCGAGCCCGGCGGCAACCGGATCGAGTTCTTCGGCGACGCCGGATACCTGATCTTCGACCCGGACTGGAAGCCGCTGACCTGGACCGAGGAGAACATCGACCAGTCGATCATCTGGTACGGCGCTCCGCTGCCCACCGAGTACTTCCTGTACGGCACGCCCAACAACATGCCGTCGGAGTACAAGACGCCCAACCGCGCCTGAGAGGCGATACCGAGAATGCGCGACGACCTCCGCACGGAGCTCGCCTACGGGCTGGCCGCTGCCTACCGCAGCGGCCGGCCCGTGGAGCCGCTCGTGGCCAGACACCCCGAGATCGACCTCGACGACGCCTACGTGATCCAGCGCATCCAGGTCGAGCAGTGGCAGGCGCAGGGACGCGTCATCCGCGGCCGCAAGGTCGGGCTGACGTCCCTCGCGATGCAGCGTCAGCTGGGGGTGGACCAGCCGGACTACGGCGTCCTGCTCGATGACTTCTTCGAGCAGGAGCACGTGCCCATTCCGGCGAACCGCTACCTGCAGCCGAAGGTCGAGCCGGAGGTCGCCTTCCTGCTGGGCAAGGACCTCGTCGGGCCGGGAGTGAACACCGCGCAGGCCCTCGACGCCATCGACTGGGTGCTGCCGTCGCTGGAGATCATCGACAGCCGCATCGCCGACTGGCGCATCACGTTCTTCGACACCATCGCGGACAACGCTTCCAGCGGGGGCGTCGTGCTGGGGTCGACGGCCAGGCGGGTCGACGAGGTCGATCTGCGGATGCTCGGTGTGAACGTGCGGGTCAACGGCGTGATCACCGAGACCGGCGCAGGCGCCGCCGTGCTCGGTTCGCCGATCAACGCCCTCGTCTGGCTGGCGAACACGCTGGGCAGGAGAGGCGAGGCCCTCCGCGCCGGACAGGTGATCCTGCCCGGTTCCGTCACGCGCGCCATCCCGGTGCGCAGCGGAGACGTGGTCTCCGCCCGGTTCGCCGGCCTCGGCACCGTCACCGCGCGCTTCGCGTGAAGCACAGCCTGCCGCACCCGCTGCGGCTCTCATCCGTTCGACAGAAGAGGAAGTGACCCCATGTCGAGAACTCTGACCGCCGGGATCGTCGGTTCCGGCAACATCGGCACCGACCTGATGTTCAAGCTGCTGCGTCACGGCGACCGCGTTCGCGTGACGCACATGATCGGGATCGACCCCGATTCCGACGGCCTGCGCCGGGCCCGCGGGCTCGGGCTGACCACCAGTGCAGACGGCGTGGACTGGCTGCTCGCGCAGGACGACGTCCCCGACATCGTGTTCGAGGCCACCAGCGCCAAGGCGCACCAGGCCAATGCCCCCAAGTATCGCGACGCCGGCGTCTTCGCCGTCGACCTGACCCCCGCTGCGGTGGGTCCCTACGTGTGCCCGGTGGTCAACCTCGACGTCAACCTCGACGCGGACAACGTCAACCTCATCACGTGCGGCGGGCAGGCGACCACGCCGATCGTGTCCGCCGTCAGCAGTGTCGTCGACGTGCCGTACGCCGAGATCGTCGCCTCGATCTCCTCCCGCTCCGCGGGTCCGGGAACCCGCGCCAACCTGGACGAGTTCACCCAGACCACCTCCCGCGCCCTCGAGGCCGTCGGCGGGGCTGAGCGCGGCAAGGCCATCATCATCCTCAACCCGGTCGAGCCGCCGATGATCATGCGCAACACCGTGTTCGCCGCGATCCCCGACGACGCGGCAGAACCGGGCGCGGTGCAGGACGCCGTGACCGAGTCGATCCACCGCATGGTCGCGAAGGTCCAGGAGTACGTGCCGGGATACCGCCTGCGCGCCGACCCGCAGTACGACACCGCCATCGACACCTGGCAGGGCATGAACCGCGTCGCGGTTCTCCTGGAGGTGCGCGGGCGCGGTGACTACCTGCCTGACTACGCCGGCAACCTCGACATCATCACGGCTGCGGCGGCGCGCATCGGCGAGGTCGTCGCCGAGCACCGCGGCGCCGGCGTTCGCGAGCTGGAGGGACAGCAATGAGCACCGAAACCACGACGCAGGTCTACCACGACGCCGCCGCAGACATCGCGCTCCCCGAGGGCGTCGAGGTGCGCATCGTCGACACCACGCTCCGCGACGGCTCCCATGCCGTTCGCCACCGGTTCACGGAGGAGCAGGTGCGAGAGACCGTCCGTGCTCTCGACGCCGCAGGCGTCGGCGTGATCGAGGTCACGCACGGCGATGGGCTGGCGGGGTCGAGCTTCAACTACGGCTTCTCCGCGGTGCCGGACATCCAGCTCATCCAGGCCGCGGCAGAGGAGGCGCGCAGCGCGCGCATCGCCGCGCTCATGCTCCCGGGGGTCGCGACGAGCGACGACATGCGCGCTGCGCGTGACGCGGGCGCCGAGGTGGTGCGCATCGCGACGCACTGCAGCGAGGCGGACACCTCCATCCAGCACTTCGGCGTGGCCCGTTCGCTGGGGTTCGAGACGATGGGCTTCCTGATGCTCAGCCATCGGCTCACCCCGGAGGAGCTCGCCAAGCAGGCCAGGATCCAGGCGGATGCCGGATGCCAGACGGTCTACGTGGTCGACTCGGCCGGTGCGCTCGTGCTCGAAGAGGCCTCCGACCGTGTCGCCGCGCTGGTCGCGGAGCTCGGCGACGACGCGCGGGTCGGCTACCACGGTCACCAGAACATCGCGCTCGGCGTGGCCAACTCCGTCCTCGCGCACCGTGCGGGTGCGCTGAACATCGACGGCTCACTGATCGCGCTCGGCGCCGGGGCAGGCAACTCCCCGACCGAGGTGCTCGTGGCGGTCTTCGAGCGCATCGGCGTGCCGACCGGGATCGACCTGGACCGCATCCTCGCCGCGGCCAACGACGTCGTCGACGCCTACGTGCCGGAGCGTCCGTGGATGGATCGCTCCTCGATCATGCAGGGCTACGCCGGGGTCTATTCGAGCTTCCTCCACCACGCCAACGCGGCGGGCGCCCGCTACGGCGTCCCGGCCCACGAGCTGCTCCGGATCGCCGGGGAGTCCGGCCTCGTGGGCGGCCAGGAGGATCTCCTCATCGACATCGCCGTCACCCTCGCGGCCGAGCAGAACGGGCAGGGAGCGGCATGAGCGCGCAGAGCAGCACGGCGGAGCAGAGCGGTGTGGCCGGTACAGCGATCGATGAGATCGCCGAAACGCTGCTCGCGGCGGAGCGCGACCGCACCGCGATCGCGGCGCTCACCGCCACCACGCACCCGCAGCTCGACGAGCGCTCCGGATACGCCGTGCAGGATCGCACCCTGCGTGCGCGCGAGGAGCGCGGCGAGCGTCTCATCGGGGTCAAGCTCGGGCTGACCAGCAAGGCCAAGCAGCGCCGGATGAACGTCGACGTGCCGCTGGTGGGCTGGATCACCGATGCGCACCGGCTGGAGAGCGACGTTCCGCTGCCAGACGGCCGGTTCATCCACCCGCGGGTCGAGCCGGAGATCTTCTTCACGATCGCGCACGACATCGCCGGTCCCGGTGTCACTCCGGAGCAGGCGGCCGGCGCGGTGGGCGCGGTGTTCGCCGGACTCGACGTCATCGACTCCCGTTTCGCGGACTACCGTTTCGCCCTCGGAGACGTCGTGGCGGACAACTGCTCCTCGGGCGGATTCGTCGTCGGGCCCGTGGCCCGTGCGGTCGACGAGGTCGATCTGGAGCTCGAGGCCGTCGTGGTGGAGGTCGACGGCGAGGTCGTCGACACGGCCACCGGCGCAGCGATCCTCGGCCACCCTCTCAGGGCGCTCGCAGCGGGCATCAACATCCTCGCCGAACGCGGCCTCGGTCTGCGGGCCGGCCAGCTCGTGCTCGCGGGGGCGCTCACCGACGCCATCGCCTACGACCCGCGACGCACGGTCGCGTTCCATTTCACGACCCTCGGGTCGATCTACCTGCCCGCCACCCCGTCCCCCGAGGAGGACTGATGCCCCTGATCGAAGTGTCGCTCGTGGAGGGCAGGACCGAGACAGAGCTGCGCGCGCTGATCTCCGCGCTCACGCGCGCGACGGTCGAGACCCTCGACCAGCCGTTGCAGAACGTGCGCGTCGTCATCCGGCAGGTCCCGGCCCGGCACTGGGCCGCGGGCGATGTCACCATCGAGGAGCGTCTCGCGAGAGGAGAATCATGACCGACGAGTTCTTCGGCCACATCATCGGCGGTGCCGAGACGCCGTCCGTCGACGGCGGCACCTTCCCGGTGATCGACCCCTACACGCAGGAGCAGTACGCCACGGTCGCGCTGGGCGCCGAGCCCGACGTCGACCGCGCGATCGCGGCGGCGCGCGCCGCGTTCGACGACGGACCGTGGCCGCGGATGGGCTACGCCAGACGCGGTGCGCTCATCCACGCGCTCGCCGACCTCATCGAGCGCGACGCCGAGCTGATCGCCAGAGCGGAGACGCGCGACATCGGCAAGCCGATCGCCCAGGCCCGCCATGACGTGAACCGCACGGTGCAGAACTTCCGCTTCTTCGCCGACCACGCCCGGCTCTCGGACTCCCACGCCTATCCGTCGGACACCGGACACCATGCCTATACCCGCTTCGAGGCGGCGGGGGTCGTGGTGGCCATCGCGCCGTGGAACTTCCCGCTGATGCTTGAATCGTGGAAGGTCGCGCCCGCGCTCGCGTGGGGCAACACCGTCGTTCTCAAGCCCTCCGAGGACAGCGTGGCGACCGCGACGTTGCTCGGGCGTCTCGCGATCGAGGCGGGCTTCCCCGATGGCGTGCTGAACGTCGTGCACGGCGCCGGCGCCACCGGCGCCCTGCTGACAGGCGACCCCCGGGTCGACCGGATCACCTTCACGGGATCCTCCGCCACCGGGCGGGCGATCGGCAGCATCGCCGGCGGCAACCTGGTGCCGGTGAGCCTCGAGCTCGGCGGCAAGGGCGCGAACGTGGTGTTCGACGACGCCGATCTCGACAACGCGGTGTACTGGAGCGCGCAGGCGATCTTCCGCAACGCCGGGCAGGTCTGCCTGGCGGGCTCGCGGCTGTTCGTGCAGCGCGGCATCTACGACGCGTTCATGGAGCGCTTCGTGGCCGCCGCCGATGCGCTGCGCAAGGGCGACCCGAACGAGGAGTCCACCGAGCTCGGCCCGCTCGCCTCCGCGAAGCACTTCGAGAAGGTCAGCGGCTACATCGCCACCGTCGAGGACAACGGCGGGACGATCGTCACGGGTGGTGTGCCCGGCGATGGGCTGTTCGTCGATCCCACCATCGTCACCGGTCTCGGGACCGATGCGCCGCAGTACCGCGAGGAGATCTTCGGGCCGGTGGTGGTCGTGGTGCCCTTCGACACCGAGGAGGAAGCCGCCGAGCTCGCCAACGGCACGCCCTACGGGCTCAACGCGATCGTGTTCACCGAGAACCTGTCGCGTGCGCACCGCTTCTCCGCGCGCCTGAAGGCGGGTACGGTGTGGGTCAACACCTTCTTCATCCGTGATTTGCGTGCACCCTTCGGCGGGGTGGGCGACTCCGGGATGGGCCGCGAGGGCGGCTCGTTCAGCCGTGAGTTCTTCACCGAGCCGAAGGCCGTGGTGATGCAGATCGACGAGGCATAACCTCCGCGGGGAGTCC
Organism: Microbacterium longlingense; assembly: GCF_058349825.2. Classification (NCBI taxonomy): domain Bacteria; kingdom Bacillati; phylum Actinomycetota; class Actinomycetes; order Micrococcales; family Microbacteriaceae; genus Microbacterium; species Microbacterium longlingense. The sequence continues at coordinate 443,765 of NZ_JBYRJA020000001.1, read as the reverse complement.
GAGCGCAAGGAAGCGATGATGGGCGATGAACGTCAGCCGGCGGCACGAGCCGGGATGCTGGAACGAGGCACGCAGATCCTCAAGGCGTTCCGTCCCAATGACGTGGCCGTCTCGCCCACCACCCTCGCCCGGCGCGCCGGGCTCCCCAAGGCCACCGGGCACCGGATCATCGGCGAGCTGATCGAGCTCGGCGTGCTCGAGCGCACCGCCGGCGGCGTGCGGCTGGGCATGATGATGTTCGAGATCGGGCAGCTCGTGCCGCGGCAGCGCGTGATGCGCCGCATCGCGTTGCCGATCATGGCGAATCTGCGCGAGTCGACCAAGCTCACCGTGCACCTGGCCGTGCTCGACCAGGGCGATGTGCTCTACATCGAGATCCTCTCCTACCGTCAGGATCTCCCCTCGCGCGTGGGCGGGCGGATGCCGGCGTACGCCACCGCGGTCGGCAAGGCGATGCTCGCCTACGCCACGGACGACGAGGTCGAGGCCGTCCGTGCGCACCGGATGCGCCGGTTCGGACCGAACACCATCACCAGCCACGCCGCGCTGGACGCCGAGCTCGCCGCGGTCCGCGCGGAGGGCGTCGCCTACGAGCGCGAGGAGAGCGGGCCGGGTGTGGCCTGCGCCGGTGCGCCGATTCGCGGATCCCGCGGCGAGCTGCGCGGGGGGCTGTCACTGACCGGGCGCGCCGCGGACTTCGATCCGCGCCGCGTCGGGGCCGCGGTGCGCATGGCATCGCTCACCCTCGGCCAGCTCATCGACCGGGGGATGGATGCGCAGGAGGCCTCCTTCGCGACCCTCATGCAGCCGGCGCCGCTGCGCTCGGATCTGGTCGCCTCCGGCCCAGGGCCCCACGAAGACGTGGACGGCGACGGTGCGGACCGCTGACTGGAGCGAAGCCTCCCACACGGTCTCCGAGGCGTACTTCCCCCACCGGCTCACCCCGGTGGAGAAGGACTCCACCGCGCTCGGGCTCACCATCGACGGCCGTCAGGTCGGTCCCGCCCGGATCGCCCTGATTGGGTGGGGGGCGTCTGTCGTCGTCGATACGGCGCATGCGGGCGGCTACGCCGTCAACCTGCCCCTGGCCGGGAGCATGACGTCCCGTGTGCGGGGAACCGACCTGGTCGCGACGACCCGGCGGGCGACGCTGTACCCGAGCGACACCCCGGTCACGATCACGCGATGGCCGGCGGAGTGCCGCATCGTCGGTGTGCGCTTCGAGAGAGACCATCTGGCGCGCGAGGCGCAGCGGCTGTTCGCGCATCCGCTCAGCCTGCCACCGGAGCTCTCCCTCGACGACGACCTGCATCGCCGCTGGGTGGGGTTGGTGAAGTCCGTGCTGGACAACCCCTTCGACCACCCGCTCGTGGAGGAGCAGCTCGCCGGAGCGCTGACCACCGCCCTCCTGCTCGCCGCGATGCCGGAGGACGAGGAGCTGGCCGCGTGCCCGCGCAACCTCCGCCGCGTCGTGGAGCGCCTGCACGACGAACCGGATCGCGCCTGGACGGCCGCCGACATGGCGGAGACGGCGGGAATCAGCATCCGGCAGCTGCAGGAGGCCTTCCGCACGCACCTCGGCGAGAGCCCGCACGGCTACCTGACGACCCTGCGCCTGCAGCGGACGCGGTCAGAGCTCGAGCGACCCTGCGAGGGCGACACCGTCACCGACGTCGCCCTGCGCAACGGCCTCGTGCACATGGGGCGGTTCGCGGCCGCCTACCGCCGCGCCTACGGCGAGTCTCCCTCCGAGACCCTGCGTCGCGCGCGGCACCGGTGAAAACCCCGGGGGTCCCACTGGGCGGGACGCGGGACGCAACGCGACGCGTGAATCGGATGACACCGACGCAAAGCGGATAGTCGCCCCGGCTCCCCGTTCCTACCGTTGAGGAACCATCGTTCGACGGGGAAGAAGGGACGAGGATGTCCGACTCACGAGCACTGCGGGACGCGTTCGGGAAGTTCGCCAGCGGAGTCACCGTCGTCAGCTGCCACGGCGAGGACGGCGGCGTGCACGGCGCCACCGTCTCGGCGTTCACCTCGGTGTCGCTGGATCCGCCGCTGCTGCAGGTGACGCTGATCCGTGCCAACCGCATCGCCGCACTCATCCCCGGTCAGCCCTTCAGCGTGAGCGTGCTCGCCGATGACCAGTCAGACCTCGCGATGCACTTCGCCGGTCGGCCGGGGCCGCAGGACCCGTCGTGGGAGGAGGACTGGGCTGTGCCGGCGCTCACGGGGGCCGCCGCATCCTTCCAGTGCGCCCCCTGGGCGGTGTACGACGGCGGCGACCACATCATCGTGATCGGCGAGATCCTCGATCACCGTCGCACGGAGCGCCCGCCCCTGGTCTTCCACAGCGGCGCCCTGCACCTGCTCGGTCGCACCACGGCGCACGTGCCGTGGCTCGGATCCAGCGACTACCCGCACACGAGCTGGTTCGGCGACACCGGCACGATCACCTCGATCTCGTTGGGTGCCGGCCGCTGACACCGGCGGCCGCCCCGATCACCCCCCCATCCCGACACAGAGAGGAGACCGCGATGTCGACGACGAACGCGGAATCGAAGAACTATGCCACCCGGCCCATGACCGGCGACGAGTACATCGAGTCGCTGCAGGACGGCCGTGAGGTCTACGTCCACGGCGAGCGCGTCAAGGACGTCACGACGCACCCCGCCTTCCGCAACTCGGTGCGCTCGGTCGCCCGCCTCTACGACTCGATGCACACCGGGCCGCTGGTGGACACCGTCACCACGCCCACCGACACCGGCAACGGCGGCGTGACCTTCCCGTTCTTCCGCACCCCCACCAGCGCGGACGACCTGCTCCAGGAGCGCGACGCCATCGCCGCCTGGGCGCGCCTGACCTACGGGTGGATGGGCCGCAGCCCGGACTACAAGGCCAGCTTCCTTGGCACGCTGCACGCCAACCGCGACCTCTACGAGCCCTTCGGCGACAACGCGGAGCGCTGGTACCGCGAGTCCCAGGAGAAGGTGCTGTACTGGAACCACGCCATCATCAACCCGCCGGTGGACCGCCACCTGCCGCCGGACGAGGTGGGCGACGTCTTCATCAAGGTGGAGAAGGAGACCGACGCCGGACTCATCGTCTCGGGCGCGAAGGTCGTGGCCACCGGGTCGGCGATCACGAACTACAACTTCATCGCCCACTACGGCCTCCCGATCAAGAAGAAGGAGTTCGCGCTCATCTGCACCGTGCCGATGGACGCACCGGGGGTGAAGCTGATCTCGCGCACCTCGTACGCGCAGAACGCGGCGATCGTCGGCTCGCCGTTCGACTACCCGCTGTCGAGCCGCTTCGACGAGAACGACGCGATCTTCGTGTTCGACAAGGTGCTCGTGCCCTGGGAGAACGTCTTCCTCTACGGCGATGCGGACAAGGTGAACGCCTTCTTCCCGCAGTCCGGCTTCCTGCAGCGCTTCACGTTCCAGGGCGTGACCCGCCTCGCGGTCAAGCTCGACTTCATCGCCGGTCTTCTGCTGAAGGCGCTCGAGATCACCGGTGCGAAGGACTTCCGGGGCGTGCAGACCAGGGTCGGCGAGGTGATCGGCTGGCGCAACCTGTTCTGGTCGCTCTCGACGGTCATGGCCAAGGACCCGGAGCCGTGGCTGAACGGTGCGGTGATCCCGAAGATCGAGCACGGCCTGGTGTACCGGCAGTTCATGATCTTCGGCTACCCGCGCATCAAGGAGATCATCGAGCAGGACGTCGCGTCCGGGCTGATCTACCTGCCCTCCGGCGCGGACGACTTCAAGAGCGTGGAGGTGCGTCCGTACCTGGACAAGTACGTCCGCGGCTCCAACGGCGTCAGCGCCGTCGACCGGGTCAAGCTCCTGAAGGCGCTGTGGGACTCGATCGGGTCGGAGTTCGGGGGTCGTCATGAGCTGTACGAGCGCAACTACTCCGGCAACCACGAGAACGTCAAGATCGAGCAGCTCCTGATGGCGCAGGCCCGCGGAACCACCGATCAGATGGTGGGACTGGCCGACCAGTTCCTCAGCGAGTACGACCTCGACGGCTGGACGGTGCCCGATCTCGTGAACAACGACGACGTGCGCTACTTCGGCCGCAACTGAGCGACCGGCCTCGCCGGGCTCCTCGCTCGCACAGACGGGAATGCTGAGACGCCCGGTCACCGATGTCGGTGGCCGGGCGTCTCGGTCGTGCGGAGGGTGTGTCAGCGCACGAAGCGCACCTCGGTGAGGGTCTCGCCGAGGAACGGGTGCGAGCTGGTGGCACCGTCGAGGTGGAACCCGTTGCGGGTGTAGAAGCGGTGCGCGCGGGGATTGTCCTCGGCGACCCACAGGTACAGACCCTCTCCCTCGTCGACGGCGGCGTCGAAGAGGCGCTGGCCGACGCCGGTCGAGTGGTAGGCGGAGAGCAGATAGATGAAGTACAGCTCACGGGAGCGGGGGGCGTCCTCGTCGCGGGCCGGGCCGGAGCCGACGAAGCCGACGATCTCCCCGTCGACGAGCGCGGCCGACATGCGGTACTCGTCGCCCTGAGCGGCCCAGTGAGTCCACAGCTCCGCGAGGCGGCGCGGACTGACGGCCTCCAGGGCGGCCCGGCTGATGAGATGGTCGTATGTCTCGTGCCAGCAGGTGGCGTGTACGCGGCCGAGGGCCTCGGCATCCACGTCGCGGACCGGGCGGACGATGATTTCGGGGCGAGCTTCAGCGGTCATGACGCGAGCCTACGACGGGCGCTCTCCGCGGCGAAATCGGGTCTCTCCCCGCCGCTCGCCGTGTCGCCGTGTTGCGCGAGAACGCCCATCGGAAAGCGCGGCCCGGCCGCCCTGGTCCGCTGTGCAGACCGTTGAGTATGCTCAGGGGACGGTCTCGGCGGGATCCCGCCGGACAGCGCGAGAGGGGCGGCGTCCGATGGCGGGCGCTGCCGGAGGCCGCTCCTGCCCGGAGGGTGGTCGGCCGAGGGGAGGAGCCATGGGCGATGCAGCAGAGCGGCGGCCCCGGCGGACGCGTGATCCGGCGGGCGCGCGGCGGGCGCTGCTGGCCGCGGGAGTGGACCTGTTCGAGCAGCACGGGTACGCCAGTACGTCGGTGCAGAGCATCGTCGATGCTGCAGGGCTGACCAAAGGGGCCTTCTACCATCACTTCCGCACCAAGGAGGATCTGCTCCGCTGCGTGCACGATGACTTCGTCGACTGGCAGCTGGCGCGGGCGCGCGAGATCATGGCGGATCCGGAGCTGGGCCCGGCCGAGCGCCTGCGCCGGTTGATCCGTGACGCGCTGCTGGAGTCGATGGCCCGCTACCAGGCGGAGATCGCGGTGTTCCATCAGGAGCGGCGGTTCCTGTCGGAGAGCACCTTCGCCGATATCGAGGCCAAGCGGTGCGCGTTCGAGACCTGCTTCGTCGATGTGATCGCCCAGGGTGTGGAGACCGGCGTCTTCCGTCGGATCGGTCCGCCGCGCGCGATCGCCTTCGGCATCATCGGCATGGCGGCGTGGACGACGGACGGCGCAGCGCCCGGCGGACGGATGTCTCCGGGCCAGCTCGGGGAGATCTACGCAGAGCTCCTGCTCAGCGGGCTCACGACGGACTGATCCGCGCGGGCGGTCCGCCGCAGCACCCGGCATGCCTCCGGGTGCAGTTCTGGCCCACCCTGACGTCTTGTGTATACCGAGCGGGCGTCGAAATGGTGAGATTCGCGTTTCTTGTGTGATTGTGTATACACTGTGGCCAAGAGCGGGTGCCGAGAGGAGGAAGCGGGATGAAGGCGAGCGATCGCGCATACCGGATCCTTCTCGAGGAGATCCAGTCCGGCGTCCTCGCTCCCGGCGCCGTGCTCGCCGAGGTCGAGCAGGCCGCCCGGCTGGGGGTCAGCCGGACCCCGCTGCGCGAAGCGATGAGCAGACTCGCCGGCGATGGGCTGCTCGTGCAGCAGTCGCCCCGCGTGACGGTCGTGGCCGGCATCGACACCGCGGACATCCGCAAGCTCTTCGACGTGCGCCGCGCGCTGGAGGAGACCGCCGCCCGGCTGGCCGCGGTCAGCGGAGACCGGAGCGTGTTCCGGGCGCTCGCCGCGGAGTTCTCCGCCGCGTCCGCGCTCGCCGGGTCAGACCAGGAAGCCGACACCGACGCCTACTACGCGCTCATCGGGCGCTTCGACACCGCCCTGGACCGCGCGGTGGACAACGACTACCTCACCGCGTCGTTGCGCACCGTGCGTACCCACCTCGTGCGCGTACGCCGGCTCAGCCGCGACAATCCCGAGCGCCTCTCCGCGTCGGTCGCCGAGCACCGCCTCATCGCCGCGGCGATCGCCTCCGGCGACGGAGACCTCGCGGCGCACGCCACCCACGTGCACCTGCACAACGCGCTGACCAGCATCCTCGACTCCCTCGAAGACGCGGTCGCCCCCCACGAATCCACCCACGACAAGGGAGCAGCATGACCGTCAACCATCACGTCCGCGTCTACAAGAGCGAGGAAGACCTTCCCCGCGAGGAGCAGCTGGCCTGGAAGATCGCCGAGGTCGCTGCAGACCCGGTCGAGGTCGAGCCAGAGGTCGTCGACATGATCATCAACCGGATCATCGACAACGCCGCCGTCGCCGCCGCCTCCCTCTCGCGCGGGCCGGTCTCGGCTGCCCGTCAGCAGGCCCTGGACCACCCGGTCTCGGTCAACGGCGTCGGCTCGACCGTCTTCGGCTGCGCGCTCGAGCGCCGCACGAGCCCGGAGTGGGCCGCGTGGGCCAACGGCGTGGCCGTGCGCGAGCTCGACTACCACGACACGTTCCTGGCCGCGGAGTACTCGCACCCCGGCGACAACATCCCGCCGATCCTCGCCGTCGCCCAGCACGCCGGCAAGGACGGCGCCGCTCTGGTCCGCGGCATCGCGACCGGATACGAGATCCAGATGGACCTCGTGCGATCGATCTGCCTGCACAAGCACAAGATCGACCACGTCGCCCACATCGGTCCGTCGGCGGCGGCCGGCATCGGCACCCTCCTCGGTCTTCCCGTCGAGACGATCTACCAGGCCGTCGGGCAGGGGCTGCACACCACCACCGCGACGCGTCAGTCGCGCAAGGGGGAGATCTCGACCTGGAAGGCGCACGCTCCCGCGTTCGCCGGCAAGATGGCCGTCGAGGCGGTCGACCGTGCGATGCGGGGCCAGACCTCGCCGAGCCCGATCTACGAGGGTGAGGACGGCGTCATCGCCTGGATGCTGGACGGCCCGGACGCCTCCTACGATGTGCCGCTGCCTGCCGCCGGCGAGCCCAAGCGCGCGATCCTGGACTCCTACACCAAGGAGCATTCGGCGGAGTACCAGGCCCAGGCGTGGATCGACCTGGCCCGCAAGCTCCACAACGAGCGCCCGGACCTGGCAGACCCGAACAACATCGACAGCATCGTCCTGCACACCAGCCACCACACGCACTACGTGATCGGCTCCGGCGCCAACGACCCGCAGAAGTACGACCCGAAGGCCTCGCGCGAGACCCTCGACCACTCCATCCCGTACATCTTCGCCGTCGCCCTGCAGGACGGCGGGTGGCACCACGTCGACTCGTACGCCCCCGAGCGTGCTGGCCGTGCGGACACCGTCGCACTGTGGCACAAGATCACCACCGCCGAGGACGCCGAGTGGACCCGTCGGTATCACTCGGAGGACCCGAACGAGAAGGCCTTCGGCGGCCGGGTGGAGATCGAGCTGGCCGACGGCTCGACCCTCGTCGACGAGATCGCCGTCGCCGACGCCCACCCGCTGGGGGCTCGTCCGTTCGCCCGCGAGAACTACGTCAACAAGTTCCGTCTTCTCGCCGAGCCGGTGCTGGAGCCGGCCGAGATCGAGCGGTTCCTCGAGCTCGTCCAGCGTCTCCCCGAGCTCACCGCCGAGGAGGTCCTGGACCTGTCGATCGTGGCCGCCCCGGGTGTCCTGGCCGCGGCTCCCGCGCCCAAGGGCCTCTTCTAAGAACTGACGGCCGCCGGGCGGGCACTCTCCGCCCGGCGGCCTCCCATCCGAACCCGGAGGTTCCTCGATGCTGTACTCCGCCACCCCTGCCGCCGAGAAGCGACGGCTGTTCCGCGAGCGCCTCGCCACCGGCGAGCTGCTCCGTTTCCCCGGTGCGTTCAACCCGCTGAGCGCCCGCCTCATCGAGCGCAAGGGCTTCGAGGGCGTCTACATCTCCGGCGCCGTCCTGGCCGCGGACCTCGGCCTTCCCGACATCGGGCTGACCACTCTCACCGAGGTTGCCGGCCGTGGCCAGCAGATCGCGCGGATGACCGAGCTTCCCGCGATCATCGACGCGGACACCGGCTTCGGCGAGCCGATGAACGTCGCCCGCACCATCCAGACCCTCGAGGACGCCGGGCTCGCCGGATGCCACATCGAGGACCAGATCAATCCGAAGCGCTGCGGTCACCTCGACGGCAAGGCCGTCGTCGACGAGGACACCGCGATCAAGCGCATCCGCGCCGCCGTCGACGCCCGCCGCGACGAGAACTTCCTCATCATGGCCCGCACCGACATCCGCGCCGCCGAGGGGCTCGAAGCCGCAACCGACCGGGCGAAGGCGCTCGTCGACGCCGGCGCAGACGCCATCTTCCCCGAGGCCATGCGTGACCTCAGCGAGTTCGAGGCCATGCGTGCCGCGGTCGACGTGCCGCTGCTGGCGAACATGACCGAGTTCGGCAAGAGCGACCTGTTCTCCACCGAGCAGCTGCGCGACGTCGGCATGAACATCGTCATCTGGCCCGTTTCGCTGCTGCGCATCGCGATGGGTGCGGCCGGTCGCGGACTGGATACCCTGAACGACGAGGGGCACCTCACCTCCCGGCTCGGCGAGATGCAGCACCGCGCCGACCTTTACGAGCTCATCGACTATGAGCAGTACAACCATTTCGACGCGAGCGTCTTCAACTTCCAGATCGCTCGCTGACGATCCCGCCGGACAAAGGAGCACGACATGACGGATGACATCAAGAAGGGCCTGGCCGGGGTCGTCGTCGACTACACGGCCGTCTCGAAGGTCAACCCCGAGACCAACAGCCTGCTCTACCGCGGATACCCCGTGCAGGAGCTGGCCGCGACGCAGCCGTTCGAGGCTGTGGCCTACCTGCTGTGGAACGGCGAGCTGCCCTCCGACGCCGAGCTGGCCGAGCTGCGCGCCGAGGAACGCCGCCACCGGGCCATCGCCGACAACGTCAAGGCCGCGATCGACCTGCTGCCGCTCGATGCCCACCCGATGGACGAGGTGCGCACGGCGGTCAGCGTGATCGGTGCGAGCGACGCTTCCGGTGCCGGCTCGGTGCTCGACGCCGCAGGCAGCCCGGAGGAGAATCTGGCCCGCAGCATCCGCCTGTACGCCGCCCTCCCGGCGATCGTCGCCTACGGTCAGCGCCGTCGCCGCGGCCAGGAGCTCGTGCCGCCGCGGGACGACCTCGACTACGCCGCCAACTTCCTGTGGATGACCTTCGGCGATGAGGCGCACCCGGTCGTCGAAGACGCCTTCAACCGGTCGATGACCCTCTACGCAGAGCACTCCTTCAACGCATCGACCTTCACCGCCCGGGTGATCACGTCGACCATGAGCGACCTGTACTCGGCCGTCGTCGGCGCCATCGGTGCGCTCAAGGGACCGCTGCACGGCGGGGCCAACGAGGCCGTGCTGCACATCTTCCGTGAGATCGGCGACGCGGCCAACGTGGCGCCCTGGCTCGACGAGGCCCTCGGCGCGAAGCGCAAGATCATGGGTTTCGGCCACCGCGTCTACAAGCGCGGCGACTCCCGTGTTCCGACGATGAAGGCCGCCCTCGACACCCTGGTCGCCCACTACGAGCGCCCGGATGTCGCAGAGCTGTATGACGCGCTCGAGAGCGAGTTCGTCGCGCGCAAGGGCATCTACCCGAATCTCGACTACCCGTCCGGGCCGGCGTACGACCTCATCGGCTTCGACGTGCTCACCTTCACCCCGCTGTTCATCGCCTCGCGCGTGACCGGGTGGACCGCGCACATCATGGAGCAGGCGGCGTCGAACGCGCTCATCCGTCCGCTCTCGGCCTACAACGGCCCCGACGAGCGCCACATCGACGGATACGTGCCCGACGAGGCGAGCCTGGCCGCCGCCGAGCGGCCGGAGGAGGCCGCCGGCTGAGCGGTGCGCAGCCAGGCCGCGGGGCGTCGTATCCACCGGATGCGACGCCCCGCGGCTGTTCCTGGCCGGGGATCCGTCGGGACGCGCACCCCCGGCGCATGTTTCGTGCCGATGACGCGTTTTCCTCTTCGCGAAGGAATTGCCGTTCTTAACGCCCCTGCGGAGGGAGAACGGTCCTGTTTCTTCTGAGCGCCTCAGTAGCATGGGGCGACCGTCGACCGGGCGGTCAGCGAAGGGAGCATTGTGGCACGCATAGGCATCGTCCATGAACCACCGGGTGAGGCGCGGGTCTCCGCGACCCCCACGACGGTCGGGACCCTGCAGAAGCTCGGCTACGAGGTCGTCATCGAGAAGGACGCCGGCGCGGCCGCATCCTTCTCCGACGCCGCCTATCAGGCGGCGGGCGCCGCGATCGTCGACACCGCGACAGCATGGGGGAGCGACATCGTCCTCGCCATCACGCCGCCGACCGAGGAGCAGATCGCATCCCTCTCCGACGGCGCGACGCTGATCGCGCTGCTCGCTCCCGCGCTCCGACCAGAGCTGCGCGCCCAGCTGGCCCAGCGCGGCATCACGGCCCTCGCGCTCGACGCGGTGCCGCGCATCTCGCGGGCACAGTCGATGGACGTGCTGAGCTCGATGGCCAACATCGCCGGCTACCGCGCCGTGATCGAGGCCGCCCACGAGTTCGGCCGCTTCTTCACCGGTCAAGTGACCGCTGCGGGCAAGGTGCCCCCCGCGACCGTGCTGGTCGCGGGCGCCGGCGTCGCCGGGCTCGCGGCGATCGGCGCCGCATCGAGCCTCGGCGCGGTCGTGCGCGCCACCGATCCGCGGCCCGAGGTCGCCGATCAGGTCAAGTCGATCGGCGGCACCTACCTCCCCGTCGTCGTCGACGAGGTGATGGAGTCCTCCGACGGGTACGCCAAGGCCACCAGCGAGGCCTACGACCAGGCCGCCGCCGATCTGTACTCGAAGCAGGCCGCCGAGGTCGACATCATCATCACGACCGCCCTGATCCCCGGGCGCGCCGCCCCGCGCCTGATCACCGCAGCCGATGTGGCCAGCATGAAGTCGGGCAGCGTCATCGTCGACATGGCTGCCGCGCAGGGCGGCAACGTCGAGGGTTCGGTGGCGGGCGAGAAGGTCCTCACCGACAACGGCGTGACCATCATCGGCTACACCGACCTGGCCTCCCGTCTGCCCGCCCAGGCGTCGCAGCTGTACGGCACTAACATGGTCAACCTCCTCAAGCTCCTCACCCCGGAGAAGGACGGCGAGATCGCCCTCGACTTCGAGGACGTCGTGCAGCGGGCCATCACGGTCGTGCGCGACGGCGAGGAGACCTGGCCTCCGCCGCCCGTGCAGGTCTCCGCCGCCCCGGCCGCAAAACCGGAACCCGCACCGGCCCCGGTGAAGAAGGAGAAGAAGACGATGTCGAAGGGGGCCAAGGTCGGCCTCCTGCTCGCCGCGTTCGGCGCGCTCTTCCTCGTCAGCGCCTTCGCGCCCGCGCCCCTCCCGCAGCATTTCTTCGTGCTGATGCTGTCGGTGGTCATCGGCTTCTACGTCATCGGCAATGTCGCGCACGCGCTGCACACGCCGCTGATGAGCGTGACCAACGCCATCTCCGGCATCATCGTCGTCGGTGCCATCAGCCAGCTGGCCGTTGACAGCCTCACCGTGCAGATCCTCGCCGGTGTGGCCGTGCTGGTGGCGAGCATCAACATCTTCGGAGGGTTCGCGGTGACCCGCAGAATGCTCGCCATGTTCTCGAAGGGGGAGAGCCGATGACCGCCGCCGCCGAGATCGCGTCGAGCGTCGCGACTGCCGCATACATCGTCGCGGCCCTGCTGTTCATCCTGAGCCTCGCCGGGCTCAGCAAGCACGAGACCTCCCGCGGGGGCATCGTCTACGGCATCATCGGCATGGCGCTCGCGCTGGGTGCCACGGTGTGGCTCACCCTGGCGGGCGCCTGGGGCAACCCGCAGGCGTTCACCGGCCTCGTCATCCTCATCGTCGCCCTCGTCATCGGTGCCGCCATCGGCCTGTGGCGCGCGCGCGTTGTCGAGATGACCGGGATGCCGGAGCTCATCGCCCTGCTGCACTCCTTCGTGGGTCTGGCCGCGGTGATCGTGGGCTGGAACGGCTACCTCGGCCACCCGCACATCTCTGCGGAGCTCGCGGGCATCCACAACGCCGAGGTCTTCATCGGCATCTTCATCGGCGGCGTGACCTTCACCGGATCCATCGTTGCCAACCTGAAGCTGTCGGCGAAGATCTCCTCGAAGCCGCTCATGCTGCCGGGCAAGAACCTCCTGAACATCCTGGCCCTGGTGCTGTTCATCGCTCTGACGGTGTGGTTCGTGATCGACCAGCAGCTGTGGCTGCTGATCGCGGTGACCGTGCTGTCGTTCCTGCTCGGCTGGCACCTGGTGGCCTCGATCGGCGGCGGCGACATGCCGGTGGTCGTGTCGATGCTCAACAGCTACTCCGGCTGGGCTGCCGCCGCGGCGGGCTTCCTGCTCAACAACGATCTGCTGATCGTCACCGGTGCGCTGGTCGGCTCGTCCGGTGCGTACCTGTCCTACATCATGTGCAAGGCGATGAACCGCTCGTTCATCTCCGTCATCGCCGGCGGCTTCGGCATCGAGGCCCCCGCGAAGAAGGGCGAGGAGGAACAGGGCGAGCATCGTGAGATCGACGCGGCCGGCGCTGCCGACCTGCTGGCCAACGCCAAGAGCGTCGTCATCACGCCCGGCTACGGCATGGCCGTCGCGCAAGCGCAGTACCCGGTCGCCGAGATGGCGTCGCGGCTGCGCGAGAAGGGCATCGACGTGAAGTTCGGCATCCACCCGGTCGCCGGCCGTCTGCCCGGTCATATGAACGTGCTGCTGGCCGAGGCCAAGGTGCCCTATGACATCGTGCTCGAGATGGACGAGATCAACGATGACCTGGCCGAGACCGACGTCGTGCTCGTGATCGGCGCGAACGACACCGTCAACCCGGCCGCCGCAGAGGACCCGTCCAGCCCCATCGCGGGGATGCCGGTGCTCCAGGTGTGGAACGCGGCCAACGTGATCGTGTTCAAGCGGTCGATGGCATCCGGCTACGCCGGCGTGCAGAACCCGCTGTTCTTCCGCGAGAACGCGCAGATGCTGTTCGGCGACGCCAAAGAGCGCGTGGAGGACATCCTGCGCACCCTGTGACGCCACGGCAGAGCCCGGGCACCCTTTCGGGGGCCCGGGCTCTGCCGTGCCCGCCGTGGGCCTCGCGTGCACATTGTGCGCTGCGCGCGCCGCGTCCCGCGGGATCCGCGCGAGGGAAGCGGACATGTGCGAGCAAGGCGGGCGCGCCGCAACCTCGCACATGTCCGCGCGGGACACGGGGGAGCGGAGCGGATCGAGGCATGCTGGGAGCACGCGCGCGCCCGCACGCGAGGAGAGAGGACCAACGCATGCCGCAGACGGTGCCCGACGAGCTCGCCGATCTCACGCAGCGGGCCATCGCACTCGCGCAGCGCTGGGCCAGCGCAGCGGCGGACACCCCGGCGGACGACCGCGATCCGGACGCGCGCGCGGCCGCATCGCGGCTTGCTGCCGTGCTGCGCGATCCGTCCGGGGCGGCGTTCCTCACCGGACTGCTCGACGGCGTGGTGCGCCCGCAGAGTCTCACGGCGGCCGCTGCCGGCCTGCGACGCGCTGCTCCCCTCGTCCCCGACGCCCTGCCCTGGATGCCGCGCACCATGATGCGCGTGGGCGGCGGCGTCGCCGAGGCTCTCCCCGCCCCGACGGTGCCGCTCGTGCGGCGGATGCTCCGTGACCTCCTCGGACACCTGACGCTGGACGCACGACCCGCCAAACTCGGCCAGGCGATCGCGAGGGTGCGGGAGAGCGGCGCGCGCCTGAGCCTCACCCCCGTGGGGGAGCCGGTGCTCGGGGATGCCGAGGCCAAGCAGCGCCTCGAGGCGCTCCACGAGCTCATCCGGCGGCCCGATGTGGACCGCGTGTCGTTCCGGGTGCGCTCGGTCGTCGGCGGCGGCGCGCCCTGGGGGCAGGACGAGCTCGTCGACGCGGCCGTCCAGCAGGTGCTTCCGCTGTACCTGACGGCAGCATCGGACGGCACCCTTCTCACGCTCGACGTGCTCGATTACCGTGATCTCGATCTCACCGTCTCGGTGCTCCACCGCCTCCTGGGCGATCTGCGCCTCGCACAGCTCGAGGCCGGCATCACGCTGCAGACGTATCTGCCAGAAGCGCTGCCGACACTGCAGGCTCTCATCGACGCGGCGAACGACCGGGTCGACCGCGGTGGCGCCCGCCTTGTCGTGCGTCTTGTGAAGGGGGCGGATCTCGCCCGCGAGCGCAGCGACGCGGCGGTGCACGGGTGGACCCCGGCGCCCTATGAGCGCAAGGTCGACACCGATGCCAACCTCCTGCGCTGCCTGCACGTGGCGCTCGCCCCGGCGGCGGTGCGCGGCGTTCGCGTGGGGTTGGCCACGCACAACCTGTTCGACATCGCCTACGCGTGGCTGCTCGCGGGCGACCTCGGCACCCGGGATGCTCTCGACATCGAGATGCTGCTCGGCGTGACGCCCGCACCGGCCGCAGTGGTGGGCGCGGAAGTCGGCGGCATCGTGCTGTCGGCGCCCGTGGTGCGGCCGGACGACATCGAGGCCGCCGTCCCGCTCCTGCTGCGACGGGTGCGGGAGGAAGCGGCGGACGAGGGATTCCTGTCGTCCGCGGCCGAGATCGGAACCGACTCCGAGGTGTTCGATCGGGCGTGCGAGCGCTTCGTGGCGTCGGTCGCCCGCTCGATCGACCCCGGCCTTCCCGGGTCGCCACGGCGCCGCCAGGACCGCCGTGCCCCCGTGCACGAATCGGTGGCCCGCCCCGTGGAGACAGCGGCTGCCGCCGAGGCCGACCTGACCGGCGTCGTGCTGGGCATTGCGCGTCAGGCCGACGAAGAAACCGGGCCGTACCTCGCCACCGCCGTCTACGCCGACCGGGAGGAGGTGCTCACCCCGGGCGCTGGCCGCCCCGCCGGCGGCACACCAGACACCGACCCTGCCCTCGCCGCGAACCGCGCGTGGGCGCGCGGCGTTCTCGAGGGGATCGCGACATCGGACGCCGGTGCATCCGTCGCCGCATCCGCGCGGGTGGGGGACGCCGCCGCGCTCGACCGGATCGTCGATCGGGTGCGCACGGGCGCACAGGCCTGGGGAGCGCGTACGGCCGTCGAGCGGGCGGAGAGCCTGCTGCGCGTCGCCGTGCTGCTCGAGTCACGCAGGACGACCCTCGTCGAAGCCGCGATCGCGGAGACCGGCCTCGTGCTCAGCGAGGCGGATGCCGAGGCGGGGCGCTCGGTCGACCTGGCTCGCGCGTACGCGGCTCAGGTGCGCGAGCTCGATGCCGTCGCCGGTGCCGCGTTCGTGCCGGTACGGCTCACCGTCGTCGCACCGTCGTGGACGTCTCCGTTGTCCGGACCGGCCGGAGGAGTGCTCGCCGCCCTCGCCGCGGGATCCGGGGTGGTGCTCTCCGCCGACCGGCGTGCCCCCCGCTCGGCGGCCGTGATCGCGGAGGCCCTGTGGGACGCCGGAATACCGCGCGATGTGCTCGCCCTGGTCGACATCTCCGCGGATGCCGCCGTCGCGCCCCTCGAAGCGCACCTGCTCGCCCGACCGGACGTCGACCGGGTGCTCCTGGACGGCAGCCCCGCCCGGGCGCGCGCCTACCGCGACGTCCGGCCGGATCTGCCCCTCCAGGCGACCGCCCCCGGCCCGAACGCGATGATCGTCACCCCGTCGGCGGATCTCGACCTCGCGGTGGACGACCTCGTGCGCAGCGCCTTCGCGCACGCCGGGCAGGCGCCCTCCGCCGTGACCCTCGCGATCCTCGTCGGCCAGGTGGGGCGCTCGAAGCGTTTCGCCCGCCGTCTGGCCGACGCGGCGCGCTCCCTGCGCACGGCCTTTCCCGATGACCCGCGGGCCGAGGTCGGTCCGCTCATCGACGCCGCCACCGGCGATGCGGAATGGGCACTTCTGACGCTCGGCTCGCACGAGCGATGGATCGTGAAGCCCCGCGTGCTCGACGATGCGAACACCGGACGGCGCCTCTGGCAGCCGGGGATCCGTGCGGGCGTGCAGCCCGGCGCCCGCTTCCATCGGGAGCGCTTCGACGTCCCCGTGCTCGGCGTGATGCACGCGCCCACCCTGGCGAAGGCGATCGAGCTGCAGAACGCCGTGGATGCCGGCTTCGCCGCCGGAATCCACACCCAGGACC
This sequence comes from Microbacterium longlingense, assembly GCF_058349825.2. Taxonomy (NCBI): domain Bacteria; kingdom Bacillati; phylum Actinomycetota; class Actinomycetes; order Micrococcales; family Microbacteriaceae; genus Microbacterium; species Microbacterium longlingense. The sequence continues at coordinate 427,352 of NZ_JBYRJA020000001.1, read as the reverse complement.
CCGCAGAGCTCGCACAGTGGCTCCGCCACATCGAGGCCGGCAGCCTGTTCGTCTCGCGCCCGCTCACCGCGGCCAAGCCCCATCGCCAGCCCGTCGGCGGATGGAACGAGACGATGCTCGGTTCCGGCACGAAGACCGGCGGCCCGAATCGTCTCGTCAGCCTGGGCGGCTGGCACGCCACCGAGGGGGGCAAAGCGTCCAGCACGCTGCACCTGCGCGGCCTGGACTCCCGGATCTCCGCGCTCATCGAGGCCGCCCAGCCCTCGCTGGACTTCCCCGGTTTCGAGAGGCTGCGCCGGGGAGCGCTCTCCGACGCGGTCGCCTGGGATCGGGAGTTCGGTCGCGTCCGCGACCTCACCGGCCTCGATGCCGAACGCAACCTGCTCCGCTACCGCCCGGTTCCTGTCGCGATCCGCGCGACGAAGGACGCCGCCTGGCACGCGGTGTTGCGCGTCGCGATCGCGGGTGTGCGGGCGGGGTCTGCCTTCACCCTCTCGACACCGGTCGGCCTGCCGGCCGCTGTGCGCCGTGTGCTCGGTGATCTCGACGTACCGGTGTTCCTGGAGACCGATGAGGAATGGATCCAGCGCATGGCCGCCGCGCTGCGGCCGGACGCCGCGGCGCTCGCCGACACCGCGGACGCGGATGCCGCATCGGCGGTGCTCACCGCCGACCGTGCCAGGCTCGTGGGGGGAGAGGCGTCGGTCGCCGCGCTGCGCGACCTGCTCGCCGACGCCGTCGGAGGCGCACCGGAGCTGGCCGTCTATGACGGCGAAGTGACCACGGCGGGTCGCATCGAGCTGCTGACCTTCGTGCGGGAGCAGACGATCTCGATCAACACCCAGCGCCACGGCGTCCCGTCGGACCTCTTCGCCGAGGTGATCTGACACCGCACAGATCTCAGGGCGCAGATCTCAGGGAGGTGCAGCGGAACGATGAGTGGCAGAATGAAATCTGGCGTGCCCGTGTCGCATCTTCCCCGCCTGCTCGCCTCTGAGAGCGTGGGTCGAAGGACCGCCGGGCCCCTGGACAGCGTCCGCCGCTACCCCTGAGGAGCATCCATGTCGACGCCAGCTACCCGCACCGCGCACCGCCGCCACTACCTCATGTGCCGCCCCGAGCACTTCACGGTCAGCTACACGATCAACCCGTGGATGGAGCCGGCCAACCCCACCGACACCGCCAAGGCCGTCGAGCAGTGGCAACGGCTCTATGACCTGTACGTCGAGCTCGGCCATGAGGTCGAGCTGGTCGACCCGCTGCCCGGCTCGCCCGACATGGTCTACACCGCCAACGGCGGCTTCACGATCGACGGTCGCGCCTATGCGCCGAAGTTCCGGTTCGCCGAGCGAACCGGCGAGGAGCCCGCGTTCATCGAGTGGTTCCGCCGGAACGGCTTCGAGACGATCATCCCGGAGGAGGTCAACGAGGGCGAGGGCGACTTCCTCCTCGCCGGCGATGTGATCCTCGCCGGAACCGGCTTCCGCTCGACCGGCGACAGCCACCGCGAGGTGGGTGAGGTGTTCGGCCGCACCGTCGTCTCGCTCACGCTCGTCGACCCGCGTTTCTACCACCTCGACACCGCGCTCACCGTGCTCGATCCGGTGGTGGAGGAGGGCGAGCAGGCGAACATCGCCTACCTGCCGCACGCCTTCGACGACGCATCGCAGCAGGTGCTCCGTGAGATGTTCCCGGACGCGATCGAGGTCGCAGACGCGGACGGCGCGGTCTTCGGCCTGAACTCCGCGAGCGACGGCTACAACGTCATCATCTCCCCGCGCGCCGTGGGCTTCGAGAAGCAGCTGCGCGAGCGCGGCTACAACCCCATCACCGTCGACCTCTCCGAGCTGCTGCTCGGCGGTGGCGGTATCAAGTGCTGCACGCTCGAGCTGCGGGACGCCCGATGAGCGCCGCAGAACCGCACGTCGCGGAGAACTACGCGCCCCTCCCGGTGACCATCGCCACGGGCGAGGGCTCGTGGGTCACCGACGTCGAGGGCAAACGCTACCTCGACCTGCTGGCGGCCTACTCCGCTGTGAACTTCGGGCACCGGCATCCGGAGCTCGTCGCCGCGGCGCAGGAGCAGCTCGACCGGGTGACGCTGGTGAGCCGCGCGTTCCGCAGCGACCGTCTCGAGCCGTTCGCCGCCGCGCTCGCGCGTCTGAGCGGGAAAGACCTGATCCTGCCGATGAACACCGGCGCCGAGGCTGTGGAGACCGGCATCAAGGTTGCCCGCGCCTGGGGCTACCGGGTCAAGGGGATTCCGGAGGGGCGGGCCAGGGTGGTCGTCGCCGCAGGCAACTTCCACGGTCGCACCACCACCATCGTCGGCTTCAGCGACGATGACACGGCGCGCAGCGGATTCGGCCCGTTCACGCCCGGATTCGACGTGGTGCCCTACGGCGACGCCGACGCGATCGCCGCGGCGATCACCGACGACACCGCGGCGGTGCTCGTCGAGCCCATCCAGGGCGAGGCCGGCGTGATCGTGCCGCCGGAGGGATATCTGCGTCGTATCAGGGAGATCTGCGACGAACGGAATGTGCTGTTCATCGCCGACGAGATCCAGTCGGGGCTCGGGCGGGTGGGGGAGACCTTCGCGTGCGACCGCGAGGGCGTCGTCCCCGACCTGTACCTGCTCGGCAAGGCCCTCGGCGGCGGCATCGTTCCGGTGTCGGCCGTGGTCGGTGACCGTGATGTGCTCGGCGTGATCCGGCCCGGCGAGCACGGCTCGACCTTCGGGGGCAACCCGCTGGCCGCGGCCGTCGGGCTGCGGGTCGTGGAGATGCTGGAGACGGGGGAGTTCCAGGAGCGGGCACGCACCATCGGCGCCCACCTCGCCGATGGCCTGGCGGCCTTCATCGGCCACGGAGTGACCGCGGTGCGCGTGGCGGGGCTGTGGGCGGGCATCGACATCGACCCTGCCTATGGCACCGCACGCGAGATCTCCGAACGGATGATGCACCGCGGTGTTCTCGTGAAGGACACCCACGGCCAGACGATCCGCTTCGCGCCGCCCCTCGTGGTGCGCGCCAGCGAGCTGGACTGGGCGCTCGAGCAGCTGCGTCACGCGCTGGAGGGCTGAGCCCGGGGCAGCAGCACCGCCTCTCGTTGCGATGCTGCTGCCCGCGCTCCGGCAATGTCGGCCCCCGGTCGGCCGCCGGGGCCGCTTCCGGCATGTTCTGCCCGTTTCTGCCTGAGTTGGGGCAGGCCGTCCGGCCGTCCGTGCCCGGGTCAGGGGAGGTCGCGCACCCGCTGCACGCCGGTGGTGCGGATCGGGGTGGTCATGGCCACCTCGTCGCTGAACTCCGCCGGGGCCGGTTCGTCGATCACCGGCATCGAGCGGGTGTCATCGATCGTCAGCCGGAATCGCGTCTCCTCGCGGCGGTGGATGCGGCCGGAGGCGATCATCCAGATTCCGCCGATCAGGAAGGCGACCAGCGCGGCGACCGAGCCGACCATGATCGCCGTACGGGGGCCGTAGACCTCTGCGACCCAGCCGACGATCGGCGCGCCGATCGGGGTCCCGCCCAGCAGGATCGCCATGTAGAGGGCGAGCACGCGGCCGCGCAGTGCCGGGTCCGTGGTGGTCTGGATGTACCCGTTCGCCGTGGTCAGGGTGGTGACGACGGAGAACCCGACGAACATGAGGGTCACCGCGTACCAGCCGTACGTCGGCATGAAGACCGAGATCGTCGATGCGGCCGCGAACAGACCGGTGCCGGCGACGACCACCCGCATCCGGGCCCGGTCCCTGCGAGCCGCCAGCAGGGCGCCCACCAGCGATCCGATCGCCAGGATCGAGCTGAGCATGCCGTACCCGTCCGCGTCGTGCCCGAACTCGATGGCCATGGTGGAGGCGAAGATCGGGAAGTTCATCCCGAACGCGCCGAGCAGGAACACCATCATGAACGTCACGACGAGGTCGGGGCGGGCCGCGACGTAGCGGAACCCATCGGCCAGCCGGCCGCGGCCGGCGTTCTTGGGGCGCGGCGTGAGCTCGTCGGTGCGGATGAGCAGCAGTGCGACGATCATCGCGACGAACGCCGCCGCATTGACGAAGAACACCCACCCGGTGCCGATCGCGACGATCATGACGCCGGCCACGGCGGGGCCGATCATCCGGGCGGCGTTGAAGGACGCGGCGTTCAGGGCCACGGCGTTCGCGGCGTTCTCCCGGGAGACGAGGTCGGAGACGAAGGTCTGGCGGGCCGGGTTGTCGAAGGCCGCGACCACGCCGAGGGCGAGGGCGAAGCCGTACATCATCGGCAGCGTCATGAGCCCGGCGAGCAGGAGGGACCCGATGGTGACGCCCAGCAGGAGCAGCATGCTCTGGGTGAGGATCAGCAGCCGGCGCCGCTCGAAACGGTCGGTGACCCAGCCGGTCACGCTCACGAGGAGCAGCGGGGGGCCGAACTGCAGCGCCATCGTGATGCCCATCGCGGAGGCGTCGTTGTCGGTGAGGCCGGTCAGGACCACCCAGCTGAGCGCGGTCGCCTGCATCCACCCGCCGACGTTCGAGACGAGGGCACCGATGAACCACACCCGGTAGTTGAAGGACGAGAAGGAGCGGAACATCTGGCTCATCGTTCTGCCACCTTCCGCATCAGGGCGCTGGCTCTGCGCAGGGTATCGAGCTCTTCCTCGTCGAAGGCAAGCTGTTCGAGCGCCGCCGCCAGGGCGCTGTCGCGGCGCTCGATCGTCTCGCGCACGATCTCTCGGCCGGCTTCGGTGATGCGCACGTGCACGCGGCGGCGGTCGGTGTCGTCCGGGCTGCGTTCGACGTAGCCGCGCTCTTCGAGGCAGGTCACGGTGCGCGTCATCGTGGGTGCGGTGACGTGCTCACGCTCCGCGAGCCCGCCGAGCGTGTGGTCGCCGTGCATGGTGAGGAAACCGAGGACGGCGAGCTGCGGGTCACTCAGGGCATCGTCGACGCGCTCGTTGCGCAGACGGCGGGCGAGCCGAAACGTGGCGAGGCGGAGGTCGGTGGCGGTGCGGCGGAGGGATTCAGCAGACATTGTTAGTTAGTCTAACGAAATTTCTCCCCTCCCGCCCGGCACCGCACCCCGTCCCGCCCACCGTCGGCGGACTCGGGCGGGAAGAGGCGGCGGCGGAGGAGGGGCATCCGTAGACTCGGACCATGCCCGAGAGCACAACCGCCGAGTTCATCGATGACCACGGCATCACGATCATCTACGACATCCACCGGGCCGCGGGGGAGCCGCGCGGGGTCGTGCAGCTCCTGCACGGCGTGGGCGAGCACGCCGGCCGGTACGGGGCCGTCATCACCGCGCTCACAGAAGCCGGCTTCCACGTGTACGCCGACGATCACCGCGGACACGGCCGCACCGGCATGCGCCAGCACGGCGATGCAGCCCGCCTCGGCCGTCTCGGCCCCGGCGGCCTGCGTGCGGCGCTCGCCGCGGTGTGGCAGCTCACCGGCATCATCCGCGAGGAGATCCCCAGCCTTCCGCTCGTGCTCCTCGGCCACTCCTGGGGATCGTTCCTGGCGCAGATGCTCGTCAATGACCACCCCGAGGCCTACGACGCGGTGATCCTCAGCGGGTCCGCCCATCGCACCCCCGCCGACCTGAACCCGGCACCGCTCAACCGCCGCTGGCAGGGGCCGGAGGCGAGTGGGCTGGAATGGCTCTCGAGCGACGCCGCAGTGGGGGCTGACTTCGCCGCGGATCCGCTGACCACCGACGTGCCGCTGCTCAAACTGTTCGGACCGGCCGACGCTGTGCGGCTCTACGGTCGCCCCCGCAAGAACCTCGGCTATGACATCCCGCTGCTCCTGCTGGTGGGCCGTGACGACCCGGTCGGCGGGCCGCGCAGCGTGCACCGCCTCGCCGACGACTACCGCACGCGATCGGGCTTCACCGACATCACGACGCTGGTATACCCGGACGCTCGCCACGAGATCTTCAACGAGCGTCAGCAGGCAGAGGTGCGTGCCGACATCCTCGCCTGGCTCGACGCCCGATTCTGACTCCCCGGTCTGCGGGGGACGTAGGCTGGTGCTGTGCACGGTGAGTACAAGGTCCCCGGTGGAAAGCTCGTCGTCGTCGATTTCGACGTGACGGATGGTGCGATCAGCGGTTTCCGCCTCGCGGGCGACTTCTTCCTCGAACCAGATTCCGCCCTCGAAGACATCAATCGGGCCGTCGAGGGGCTGCCCGTCGAGACGGACGCCGCGGCGATCGCGGCGGCCGTGCGAGCCGCGCTCCCCGAGGGCGCCCAGCTGCTGGGCCTCACACCGGACGCCGTCGGCACCGCCGTGCGCCGTGCGCTGGTGACGGCGCCGGGATGGCGGGACTTCGACTGGGAGGTCGTGCACGAGAAGGCCGTGTCGCCGCGGATGAACCTGGCCCTGGACGAGGTGCTCACCACGCGCGTCGGCGAGGGTCGCCGACGCCCCACGCTGCGCATCTGGGAGTGGGAGGAGTCGGCGGTCGTCATCGGCTCGTTCCAGTCCTACCGCAACGAGGTGGACCCCGAGGGGGCGGCCAGGCACGGCTTCGACGTGGTGCGTCGTATCTCGGGCGGCGGGGCGATGCTGATGGGGTCCGGGCAGATCATCACGTACTCGCTGTATGTTCCGGCCGCGCTGGTGCAGGGCATGACGTTCGCCGACTCCTATGCCTTCCTCGACGATTGGGTGCTGCAGGCCTTGCGCTCTCTCGGCATCGAGGCCACCTACCAGCCGCTCAACGACATCACCTCGCCCAGCGGCAAGATCGGCGGGGCCGCGCAGAAGCGCCTGGCCAACGGTGGCGTGCTGCATCACGCGACCCTGTCTTATGACATCGACGGTCAGATGATGACCGAGGTGCTGCGCATCGGCCGCGAGAAGCTGAGCGACAAGGGCACGGCGTCCGCCGCGAAGCGCGTCGATCCGCTCCGCAGCCAGACCGGTCTGGAGCGCGCCGAGATCATCGAGCGGTTCATACAGACTTTCCGGGCCCTGACCGGTGCGGAGGAGGGGACGATCAGCGACGCCGAGTACGCCGAGGCGGAGGCGCTCGTGGCGTCGAAGTTCTCGACGGAAGCCTGGCTGCACCGCGTGCCCTGATCGGCTCCGGCCCGTCCCTCCCCGCACGAGATCAGGCGAACGGCACCAGAACAGGCAGCCAGCAGCCGAAACCGCCTGTTCTCACGCTGTTCGCCTGTTTTCCTGCGCCCGCATGCGCGCGGCGGGGGAGGATGGCGAGGTGACCACCCGGGAGAGCCAGCGCAGCAGGCGTGACGTGCTCGTCGCGATGCTGCGCGCGGCCGATGACCCTGCGCTGCTGCTGGCGACGTGCGCGGCGGCGCCAGAGGGTCGCGAAGCCGAGGCGGTCGCGAGCGCTCTCGGTGTGCGTATCTGGGAGGCCCACGCCGTGCTGGACATGTCTGCGCGGCGCTTCACCCCGCACGCGGTCGCGCGCATGCGCGCGGAGCTCGCCGACGCGGAGGAGTGGCTGGCCGCGCACTGACGGCTAGTGCCGCCTGGGACCAGGCGGACAGCACCGGAACAGGCAGAATCTGGTGAAAGCTGCCTGTTCCGGTGCTGTCTGCCTGTTCTCGCGCGGGCGGGGTGCGGGTCAGGAGCGGTCGTGCTTCCTGCCGGCCTTCTCCTTCAGGAAGATCGCCGGAAGGATCCAGCCGCCGAGGGCGGTGACGACCCAGACGATGAGCGTGGCGAGCACCCACGTGCCGACACCGGTGATGTGCAGGCCGCCGGGGAACAGCGACGCGATCAGCAGCGCCACGAACGTCGAGACCAGCCCGATGCCGCCCAGCACCGCGGGCGCGTACTGCCGGGCCATGTTGAAGATGAACGGGCCGAGCACTCCCTGCGCCACCGCGAAGACGATCACCGCGATGAGAAAACCGGGGGGTGAGATGGTGAACCCGTCGAGCATCAGCATCGCCAGGAGGATGCCGAGGGCAGCCGTGCCGAGATGGATCGCCATGCGGATCAGGAACCGGACCATCGCTTCTCCTCGCTGCGGGGACGCCCGGGTGGCGAACCGACCGCTGACCACCACATTAGGGCTCGGCCGCCCGTCGCGGGAGAATAGGGGCCGGGCGAACGAGGAGGGGCGATGGTCGAAGAGCGCGGGCGGGTGCGGATCGTCGAGGGCGACAACCTCGCGGTGGCGCGCGACCTCTCCGACGGATCGTTCACGCTCGTCTACCTCGACCCGCCGTTCAACACCGGCCGCACCAGGGAGCGACAGGTGGTGAGCGCGCGGCGTCGCGACGAGGCGGCTGCGACAGAGCCCCCCGCGTCCGACCCGGCCGACGACGCCGAGGTGCGGCGGGGCTTTCACGGCCACAGCTACGAACGGGTGCGCGGGATGCTGCGCGCCTATGACGACCGGTTCGACGACTACGGCGAGTTCCTGCTCCCGCGGCTCGAGGAGGCGTGGCGGCTGCTGAGTGACGAGGGCACCCTGTATCTGCACCTCGACTACCGCGAAGCGCACTATGCCAAGGTGATGCTCGACGCGGTGTTCGGGCGCGATGCCTTCCTGAACGAGATCATCTGGGCTTACGACTACGGCGCGAAGTCGAAGCGGCGCTGGCCGACCAAGCACGAGACGATCCTGGTGTACGTCAAGGACACCGCGCGGTACGTGTTCAATGCCGACGACGTCGACCGCGAGCCGTACATGGCCCCGGGGCTGGTGACACCAGAGAAGGCCGCGCGAGGCAAGATGCCCACCGACGTGTGGTGGCACACGATCGTGCCGACGTCCGGTCGCGAGAAGACCGGCTATCCCACGCAGAAGCCCGAGGGCATCCTGCGTCGTATCGTGCAGGCGTCCAGCCGTCCGGGCGACCGCGTTCTGGATCTGTTCGCCGGCAGTGGCACGACCGGTGCGGTGGCCGCGGCCCTGGGGCGCGACGCGGTGCTGGTCGACGACAACGCGGACGCGATCCGCGTCATGGCTGAGCGGATGCCGTGGGCAGAGGTCGTGCGGCCCTGACCCCGCGGTGGCGAGTCGGCCTTTGGGAAGGCTCAGGGCCCCCTCCGCAGGGCTGAGCCGCGCCAGCCGTCCCTATCCCGCGAGCGGAGACGCATATGGGACGGATGACTCGGCCGGATACGTCGACCCGGGGACGGAGGCTGCGGGGATGAGATCCCCTTGAGCGTGGGGCGTGTGCAACCACTAGCTTGCGCAGAGTGGAGAACTGATCCAGGTCGGCGAAATCAACCCCGTCCTCATTTTCGAGTGTGAGGCCTCTCGCACGAGCCGCGGTCTCCCGATAAGCGTGAGTAAATGATTGCATCAGCGCGACGCGACAGTGCGTGCTGCAGCCGACTCCCGCCAACCGGGCGTCGTTCGTCGTATCGAGCCATGTCATGACGACCGTGGCGGCCACGGATGGCGACAGGGCGATGATCGGCTCAGTCGCCCGTAGGCGGTGATGAGGCTGCGTGCTGCGGCTGCCTTCGGTAAGGAGAGAGTGTCCGGTGCCACGGAGGAGTTCTGCGGTTCATATTCTCGACAGGGATATGCAGAATATGCGTTACGCTCGATCACCTATTTGATTGCACGTGTCTCCGATCTTCCGGAACTCGTTCCCGCTACGCAACCCTCCGTGGTGCGCGACCGGCCGAGGCGGAGCAGGTCATCGTCGCTCTTGCCGATCGTGAATGAACCATCACATGTCGTGGCGGGATAGACGATATCCTCTCCCCTCGGAGAGCTGAACAAGAACATCCGCTGTTGTTCTCCGCGCCGTCTTCTCGGTGCGTACCGGCGTGTTGTGGCTATCGCGAACACGCCAGATGCCGGGAGCGTCGTCGTGCGCCGAGTGGTGTGCTGTCCCGGTATTGATCCCGTAGCCGCGGTGTGCTCGAATGCTTCGATCACACCTCTTGCCCCTGCTCGAATTCCCATGATCATGCCGGTCGGGCTGCTGATGGGTGCCTCAGCTTTTGCCAGTGTCGCCGGTATGACATGGCCCAAGCTGTCGACGATTTCTGGCAAGGCCGTGCGGATGAGAGGGCTGCCGAGGTCCCGGGCGACACGGTTTGCTATACGTAAGGCGTCGCTCGGGGTCGAGCTCGTTCCGGATCGAAGAAGCTCAGGGAGAGCGGGCGCGTCCGCGTGTGAGCCCCCCGCGCCTTCAATCGTGCGCGTCTTTCGACTTCTCAACGGCGTCGCTGAACAGCACGACGATGGAGAAGTCGTCCTCGGTGATCGTGACACGTTCCGCCGGCGCGGAGTTGTGCTTTCTGCTGTTGCTCCTGCGGTGTCCCATGCGTGATTTTCTTGTTCGGTATATTTACGAGCTACCCCATGCCCGGCAGCCCGACCTCCCCGTCGACCGTTACGGTTTCGCCCACTTATTCTGAAGACGCGAGGAGGCAATCGCACGTCAATACGCGAGTATTGCAGAATGCAATAGGCGGGTTCTTTCATTCGTGTTAGAGTCGATCTCCATGATTCGGATCGCCGCCCCGCGCTTGCGTAATCTCGTGCGTGCACGCCGCTGGATGACGGCGGGTCTGGTCGTCTCGATCCTCGGCACCCGGCTCATCGAAGGAGGGTCCGACGGCACCGTCGCGCTCGGGATCCTGCCGGTCCTCTGGGTCGCGGTTCTCACGACCTTCGGCGAGCTGGTCTCCTTCGCCTCCCCGGTGATCGCTCGCGCCGTCTCGCGGTTCAGCCCCGCGCGCACGCTCGTGCTGTCCGACCTCATCGAGGCGATCCTCAGTGCGGTCGCTCTCGTTGTCCTGGTCGTGGCGCCCGGCGCCGCTGTGCCGGTGCTCGTGGTCTACCTCCTGGTCGCAGCGGTGTTCCCTGCGCTCACCGACATCGTCGAAGAGCTGTACGGTCAGCAGCTCGCGCAGGCAGATGCGGACGAGGCGATCACCTTCAACGCCTCCATCTACTCGGTCCTTGCCTTCGTCGGCATCGTGATCGCGATGCCGCTCGGCAGCATCCTTGCCAGTGTCTCGATCCTCGTGCTGATCGGGGCGAACATGCTGCTGTCTCTCGCCGGCACGGCTCTGCGGCTGGTGAGTGCTCGCACGGTGGTGACGCCGCCCGTCGCAGCGCAGGATCTCGATGACTACGGCCTCGCGGGGGAACGGATGACCGTGCGAGTCTTCGTGCGCGACATGCTGCGCACCGGAGTCGCATCACCGTTGCTGAGCCTGGTGACCCAGACCGGCGCCACGATCGGCGGGGTCTTCGTCTACCTCGCTGTTGCGTCTCAGGCGAATGCCGATCCCGCTTTCGCGCTCGCGGTGATCATCGCCGCATTCGGGGTCGGCGCGACCGCTGGTCCGTGGATCGGCAGGATGCTCGCCCGTTCACGCGAACTGCACGGTCTTGTCATGGGCTCACTCGTGGCGACGGTGGTCTTCCTCATCGTCGTCGCTGCGCTCTTCGTCGTCGTGGACGGGGCAGCGGTGTGGGGGGTCGGCATCGGCTACGCGCTCGTGATCGGTACGCTCTCACGATTGCGTGCCGTCCTGACCACGACGCTTCGTCAGCGTGACTACAGAGGACGTCGGTTCGCGCGCATCATGAGCTGGTCGCTCGCCGCGAGCGCCCTCGGCTCGATCGTCGGCAGTTGGATCGCCGTCGGTATTCATGCGGCCGATCACCCCGCGCTCGCGCTCACCGCATATGCGGGGTTCCTCGCCGTGGCGATCGCACTCGTGGCTCGGCGGCGCGTCAGCGACGGGTGATGCGGCCGGACTCTCAGAGCAGCGACAGTACGTCGTCGTAGGCGCCGGGCTGCACGGGCGGGGCGGCGGCAGGCGCGTCGAACACGCGGGCCGCGCCGGGGCGATCCGCCCACGACGGCCACGGTGCGCACCCCGTGCGCACGAAGTCGGCGGCGATGGCGTGCATCTCGGCCGCCAGGTCCGTGGGCGGGGCGGACCCGGCGAGCTGGGCGACGTGCGGGTCGTCCAGGCAGTCGAACCAGAACGGCACGTCGAGGCAGTGGCACGACCAGTGCCGGGCGGGCGACGGCCACGCGAAGCGGTAGACCCACGTGTCTGAGCCCTCGCGGGCGATCGCGGCCCGCACGACCGTGCGGCGGAACACCGCGTCGGTCACGTAGCGGCCGATCACCACCGGCGTCGCGTCGCGGCGTCGGGCGCGCCGGGCCGCCAGGTAGGAGCGCCGCGCCGGGGCGTCCATCCCCAGCAGGCGCAGGGCGAGCCCGGCCGGCACCAGGCGGATCCACCCGGGCAGACTGCCGGCGAGCATCGTGAACTCGTCGTCGGTGGCGCCGATCAGCAGGGGGACCCCGGCTCCGACGCCCGCGGCGAGCGATGCCGGCGTGGCGCGCGGGATGAGGTCATCGTCGATCACCGGACCCCAGGCCACACCGTCGGCGATCGCGCCCGCCGCCGCGGCGAGGCCGGCGGAGTCCTGCCCGGCGGCGGCCTGCAGCTCGAGCAGGCGCTCCTCGGGTGCCGACCGGAACCCGTCGATGTTCGGCGCGATGCCAGCGGCCTCCGCCAGACGGGCTGTTCGCGCCTCTGCCTTCTCCGCGTCGATGTCGCCGAGCGCGGGGGAGAACGCCATCGCACCGCGGAACAGGCCCTGCGCCCGCGGCATCCCGAGCAGGGTGAGCACAGCGCCGCCGCCGGCCGACTGGCCGGCGATGGTGACGCGGGCCGGGTCGCCGCCGAAGGCGGAGATCGCGTCCTGCACCCAAGCGAGCGCGGCGATCCAGTCGCGCACGCCACGGTTGGTGACCGTGCCGTCGATGAGTCCGAATCCGTCGAAGCCGAGCCGGTAGGAGATCACGACGGTGACGATGCCCGCGCGCGCGAACGTCGCACCGTCGTACCACGGGCTCGCCGGAGACCCGCCGGTGTACCCGCCGCCGTGGATCCACACCAGCACCGGCAGCGCGGCCCCGGCATCCGGCGCCGGCGTGAAGACGTTCAGGTTGAGAGTGTCATCGCCGGGCACTGACGGCTCAGGGATGAGGTTTCCCGAGCCGTCGGTGCGCTGCGGGGTGGGGCCGGTGCGGGTGGCCTCCCGCGTGCCGGTCCAGGGCTCGGGCGGCAGGGGCGCGGTGAAGCGCCGTTCGCCGACGGGGGCCTGAGCGAAGGGCACGCCGAGGAAGGCCGCCGAGCGGGAGCCGGCGCGCTCGCGCCAGATCCCGCGCACAGCACCGTGCGGCGTCATGACGACGGGGGAGTCCATGCCCACATTCTCCCGGTCATCCGTGCGCAGGCGTGCCTCGGCGCGTCACGGGTGGATCGTCATCCGGCAGCGCGGCGTGCCTCCCAGCCGGTGCGGACCATCTCGTCCACGGAGTACCGCATCCGCCAGTCGAGGTCCCGTGCAGCCAGCTCTCCGGTCGCCACGATGCGGTCGGGGTCTCCGGGCCGGCGCGGCGAGATCTCCGGGCGGAAGTCGATGCCGGTGACGCGCACCATCGCGTCCATGATCTGCCGCACAGACAGACCGTCGCCGGAGCCGAGGTTGTACGCCGGCTCGATCGGCTGGCCGGAGGCCAGGCGCTGCGCGGCCACCGCATGGGCAGCGGCGATGTCGCCGACGTGCACGTAGTCGCGCACGTTGGTGCCGTCCGGCGTGTCGTAGTCGTCGCCGAAGATCTTCGGGGTGCGTCCCTCGAGCAGCGCCTCGAACACCAGCGGGAAGAGGTTGTGCGGGCTCGTGTCGAACACCGTCGGGTCGGCAGAGCCGACCACGTTGAAGTACCGCAGCGACGTGTGCCGCAGCGGGGCATCGGTATCCGCCGTCGCGATGCCCTGATCGCGCAGCAGCCATTCCCCGATCAGCTTCGACTCGCCGTACGGGCTTGCCGGGCGCTTGGGGGTGTCCTCCTCGACGAGGGCGACGTCCGGCGTGCCGAACACCGCGGCGCTCGACGAGAACACCATGTTGGCCACGCCGGCCTCCGCCATCGCGTCGAGCAGCACGCGCGTGCCGTCGACGTTCTGCTCGTAGGTGTGCAGCGGGCGCTGCACCGACACACCGGCGTACTTGAACCCGGCGACGTGGATCACGCCCTCGACGTCGTGCTCGCGCAGGGTCGTCAGCACGGCGTCACGGTCGAGGATGCTGGCCTCGACGAGGGCGACGTCAGCCGGCACGAACGACCCGCGGCCGCTCACGAGGTTGTCGATCACGACCGGGGTGATCCCGGCATCCGTGAGAGCGCGTACGACGTGCGCGCCGATGTAGCCGGCGCCGCCGGTGACCAGCCAGGACATGTGGTTCCCCCTTGGGCTCTGATGAGACGGACCGTGCGGGTCGCCGAGGCTGTCACACCGGCTGGCGTGCACGATCCTCTCGATTCTGCCAGTCCGAGCCGCCGGAACCCTCAGGAGGCCGCGAGCTCGGTCAGGAGCGCCCGCGCACCGCGCTCGCGCAGCACGGCCACGGCGCGCAGGTAAGGCACGGTGAATCCCGGACGGGAGGAGAGATCGCCGAACAGTGTGTCATCGCGCACGAACCCGAGCGGATCGTCTCCGGCGGCAGCCGCAGCCATGATCTCGTCGCGTCGGCTGTCGACCACCTCGATCGGCGCGCCCTGCTCGTCGACGCCGGTGGCATAGCGTGCCCACGAGGCGATCACCGCCGCCGAGCGGATGACGTCGCCCCCGGCGTCCAACCGTTCCCTGACGACAGGAACCAGCCATTGCGGAATGCGGTCGCTTGTGTCGGAGCACAGCCGGGCAACGGTGTCGCGCACCTCCGGGTTGGCGAACCGGGCGATGAGCTCCGCGCGGTACGCGGGCAGATCGATCCCCGGTACGGGACGCAGCGTCGGCGTCGCCTCGTCGGCCATGTAGCGCTGCAGCAGATCGACGATGAGCGGGTCGGCGACGGCCTCGTGCACCAGCCGGTATCCGAGCAGATGCGAGAAGTACGCCAGCGCCTGGTGCGAGACGTTGAGCAGTCGCAGCTTCATCAGCTCGTACGGTTCCACCTCCGACGTCACCTGCACCCGGGTGCGCTCGAAGGCCGGCCGACCGGCGCAGAACGCATCCTCCAGCACCCACTGCAGGAACGGCTCGCACACCACCGGCCAGGCGTCGTCGAGACCGGTGAGCGACGCCGTCTCGGCGCGATCACGATCGGTGGTGACCGGGGTGATGCGGTCGACCATCGAGCTGGGGAAGCTCACGCTCTGCTCGATCCAGTCGGCCAGATCCGGGTCTTGCGCGCGGGCGAATGCGCCGACAGCCCGGCGGGTGATACCGCCGTTGTCCGGCAGATTGTCGCAGCTCATGACGGTGAACGCCGGGACACCGGCGGCACGGCGCCGGCGCAGCGCCGCCGTGATGAGACCGAAGACGGTGCGCGGCTCCGCCCCGGCCACGAGATCGGCGGCGATGTCGGGGGCGTCCAGATCGAACGCGCCGGTGGCCCGGTCGATGCGGTAGCCGCCCTCGGTGATCGTGAGCGAGACGATGCGCGTGGTCGGTGCGCTCAGCAGGGCGAGCACCGCCTCGCTGCCATCCTCCGGCACGGTGAGCATGCCGATGATCGATCCGATCACCCGGGCGCTGCGGGTGCCGTCCGGGTACTTCTCCACGAGGGTGTACAGCCCGCCCTGGGCGTTCAGCGCCGTCCGCATCGCGGAGTCCTCCGCGCGCACGCCGATCCCCATGATGCCCCAGTCCCGGGCATCGCCCTGCCCGAGCAGATCATCGACGATCAGCGCCTGGTGGGCGCGGTGGAATCCCCCCACGCCGATGTGCGCGATGCCGCAGGTGATCCCGGTCCGGTCGTAGCCCGGCACAGACGTGCCGGGCGTCGTCGCGTCGAGGGTCGCGGGCTGCAGGCGGGTCATCGGGGCTCCCTTCGTGCGCCGACCGGAGCCGTTCCTAGTCGCCGAGGGCGGCAGCCACCACCGCACGCGCCTCCGCCTGCACCTCGGCGAGGTGCTCGGGGCCGCGCAGGCTCTCCGCATACAGCTTGTAGACGTCCTCGGTGCCGGACGGGCGCGCAGCGAACCACGCCGAGTCGGTCTGCACCTTGAGCCCGCCGATCGCCGCGCCGTTGCCGGGGGCATGCGACAGCTTCGCCGTGATGGGCTCGCCGGCCAGCGTCGTCGCGCTGACGGCTTCCGGAGACAGCTTGGCCAGCGTCGCCTTCTGCTCGGGCGTCGCTGGGGCGTCGACGCGCTGATAGGCCGATGCCCCGAAGGCCTCCTCGAGCTCGCGGTAACGCTGCGACGGGGTCTTGCCGGTCACCGCGACGATCTCCGCGGCGAGCAGGCACAGCAGGATGCCGTCCTTGTCGGTCGACCACACCGAGCCGTCCTTCCGCAGGAAGGACGCACCTGCCGACTCCTCGCCGCCGAACGCGACGGAGCCGTCGAGCAGGCCGGGGACGAACCACTTGAAGCCCACCGGCACCTCCACGAGCGTGCGGCCGAGGGACTGCGCGACCCGGTCGATGATCATGGACGACACGAGCGTCTTGCCGATCGCCGCATCGGTCGGCCATCCCTCCCGATGCGCGAAGAGATAGTCGATCGCGACCGCGAGGAAGTGGTTCGGGTTCATCAGCCCGGCGTCCGGGGTCACGATCCCGTGCCGGTCGGCGTCGGCATCGTTGCCGGTGAGGATGTCGTAGTCGGCCTTCTTCGCCACGAGCGATGCCATCGCCGACGGCGACGACGGGTCCATGCGGATCTTCTCGTCCCAGTCCAGCGTCATGAAGCGCCACGTGGGGTCGACGTCGGGGTTGACCACGGTGAGGTCGAGGCCGTGCACCTCGGCGATGAGGGCCCAGTACTCCACCGATGCCCCACCCATCGGATCTGCGCCGATACGGACGCCCGCCGTGCGGATCGCGTCGATGTCGATGATCGTCGGCAGATCGCGCACGTAGGCGTCGCGGAAGTCGTAGGAACCCAGCCCGGCCGCATCGATGTCGGCGAAACGGACCCGCTCGACGCCGTCGAGGCCCGCCTCGAGCAGCGCGTTGGCGCGGTCGGCGATCCAGCCGGTCGCGTCGGTGTCTGCGGGGCCGCCGTGCGGCGGGTTGTACTTGAAGCCGCCGTCGCGCGGCGGGTTGTGCGACGGCGTGATGATGATGCCGTCCGCGCGCTCGGGGTCGTCCGCGGCGCGGCCGCGGTTGTGCGTCAGGATCGCGTGGCTCAGCGCCGGGGTCGGCACCCAGGCGTCGCGGGAGTCGAGACGGACGTCGACGCCACCGGCGACGAGCACCTCGACGGCACTGCGCTCCGCGGGCAACGAGAGCGCGTGGGTGTCGCGGCCCAGGAAGAGCGGCCCGCGGATGCCCTGAGCGCGGCGGTACTCGACGATGGCCTGGGTGGTGGCGAGAATATGGTCTTCGTTGAAGCTCGAAGACAGGGAAGAACCGCGGTGCCCGCTCGTGCCGAACGCCACCCGCTGCGCCGGAACGGCGGGATCGGGCGAGCGGTCGTAATAGGCGGCGATCAGCTCGTCGATGTCGATGAGGTCACTTTCCTCCGCGGGGAGGCCGGCACGGCTCGTCATGCGCCTAGTCTGCACGGGGCGCCGCCTCGGCGCATCCTCACGGCCGGAATCGCCGCCGCTCCCGCGCGCCCACCGCTTCGACAGCGCGGCCGCCGCTCCTCCCCAACTCAGGCAGATTCCGCCCCGGCAACGGAAACGGCCGCCGCTGGGGCCGCCGGCTCCGGTTCTGCCTGAGTTCGGGAGGGACAGTCCGGAGGCACCTCGCGCGCAGGACTAGGCTGAACGCCGTGACCGAACGCCGCGCGTACAGCTATCTGGGTCCTGCTGGCACCTTCACCGAGGCGGCGCTCGCGCAGGTGCCGGAGGCCCGCGGTCAGCAATGGCGCGCAGTGAACAACGTCGGGGAGGCCTTCGCCGACGTGCTCGAAGGCCGCAGTCACGCGGCGGTCATCGCGATCGAGAACTCGATCGAGGGCGGCGTCTCCACCACGCAGGACGCCCTCGCCACCCGCCCGGGGCTGCGCATCGCGGGGGAGTACCTGGTGTCGGTCGACTTCGTGCTCGTCGCCCCGCCCGGCACCCGCATCGAAGACGTCGGCGTCATCGCCGCACATCCCGTCGCATACGCGCAGTGCACCGAGTGGCTGAGCGCGAACATCCCCGAGCATGCGCATCTGCCCGCCGCGAGCAACGTGGCCTCCGCCACCGGCATGCTCGACGGGACGCTGCCCGCGGACGCCGCGATCGCCGCCCCCGGGGTGGTCGACCACCACGAGGTCACGGTGCTCGCCGAGCACATCGGCGACAACGACCAGGCCGTGACGCGGTTCGTGCTGGTCACCCGCACCGGCCCGTCCCCGGCGCCCACCGGCGCAGACAAGACCTCGCTCATCGCCGAGCTGCCCGACGACCATCCGGGGGCCCTCCTCGAGCTGCTCGAGCAGTTCTCGACGCGCGGCATCAACCTCTCGCTGATCGAGTCGCGGCCGATCGGCGACGCCCTCGGCCGCTACCGGTTCGTGATCGACGCCGATGGCCACATCAACGACGAGCGCATGGCCGACGCCCTGCTGGGACTGCGCCGGTTCAGCCCCCGCGTGGTCTTTCTCGGGTCCTACCCGCGGGCCGACCGGCAGATCGTGCAGTACCCGCAGCGCTATGCAGACGACGTCTTCGTCGAGGCGCGCGACTGGCTGCGCGACATCATCTCCGGGGTCGAATCGGATTAGCTCCGCGCGGCGCGGGGCTATCCGCGGGCGTTCGGCGCGAGCAGCTCCAGGGTCTGCACGCGCCCGGTCGAGACGTCCAGCGGCTCTCCCTCGAACGCCCCGGCCACCGGGGAGATCATGACCTCGTCGACGTCGTACTGCCGTGCCACATCGGCGAGGCGCGCGCGGACGTCGTCGGCGGTGCCGATGATCCAGCGGGCACGGGTCTGCTCGTGCATCTGCTCCTCGACCGGGTCCGGCTTCTCGGCCAGCGCGGCCTGCGCCTGCTCGACGGTCTCCAGTGCGGTCAGCGGGTGGTTGCGACGGAGCCTGGCCATCATCCGCAGCTGTGGCAGGGCACGCAGCGCCGCCTCCTCCTCTGTCGGTGCTGCGACGACGTTCATGGTGAGGAACGTGCGCGGTTCCGGGTGCTCCGGGCTGGGCCGGTACTGGCTGCGATACAGCCGCAGCGCGTGGTCGAGGCCTTCGCCGGAGAAGTGGTTGGCGAACACGTAGGGGAGACCTGCGGACGCCGCGAGGCTTGCCGAGTAGTCACTCGATCCCAACAGCCACACCTCTGGACTGCTGGTCGCCGCGGGGGTCGCACGCACGGCGTAGGTGCCGCCGCTGGTGAACTCCACGGTGGCGCCGTCCGGATCGACCATGAGGGCGATGTCGCGGATGTGCTCGGGAAAGCGCGAGACATCGCTCGTGGTGCCCGACGTGCGCAACAGCTGGGTGATGACGGGGTCGCTGCCGGGGGCTCGTCCGAGACCGAGGTCGATGCGGCCCGGTGCGATCGCCTCGAGTGCGGCGAACTGCTCTGCGACGATGAGCGGGGAGTGGTTCGGCAGCATCACGCCGCCGGATCCCAGGCGGATCCGTGCGGTCTGCGTCGCGGCGGCGGCGATCAGCACGGGCGGCGATGTCGAGGCCACCGCGGGCATGTTGTGGTGCTCGGCGAACCAGTACCGGCGGTAGCCGAGGGCGTCGGCGTGCCGGGCGAGGTCGAGCGATGCGGCGACGGCCTGGGCGCTGGTCTGCGCCGGGCCGTTCCGCTGCGATCGCACCGGAACGAGATCGAGAACGGAGAGGGCGGGGGCTGCGGCATCCATCTGCAGATGCAACCGCGCCGCGGCGCGCGGCATTCCGCCCCACAGCAAATTCCCAACTCAGGCGGAATGTCCGTCGGAGGCCGCAATGCGGCCTCTTCCGCCCTTCCGTCGCGATAATTCCTGAGTTGGGGAATGCGACCGTCGGTCACCTTCTGGCAATACGCCCGGTTTACGCTTCTCGCATGGATGCCGGACTCTTCTACATGCTGGTCGGCGCTGTCGCGGTGGCCGCGGTCGCGCGCTGGCGCGGCTGGCCCGCGCCCCTGCTCGTGACGGTCGTGGCGATCGCGGCGTCGTTCCTGCCGTTCGCTCCCCATCTCAACATCGACGGTCATGTGCTGCTGAGCGTCGTGCTGCCGCCGTTGCTGTATTCGGCTTCTCTCGATGTGTCGTTCGTCAGCTTCCGGCGGAGCCTGCCGCAGATCCGCCGCCTGGGGATCGGGCTCGTGGTGGTCACCACGGCCGCGGTGGGGCTCGTCGCCTGGTTGATCTTTCCCGCGCTCAGCCTGCCGGCGGCGTTGCTGCTGGGGGCGATCGTGGCCCCGCCCGATGCGGTCTCGGCGGCGGCGATCGGCCGCCAGCTCGGTCTCCCTCGTCGTGTGATGACGGTGCTCTCGGGGGAGAGCCTCATCAACGACGCCACCTCGCTCACCCTGTACCGGGTGTTCGCGGCCGTCGTGGCCGGAGCGACCGTCACAGTCTGGGACGGTGTCGCGGAGTTCCTGCTCGCCGTGGCGGTGGGCATCGCGATCGGCCTGCTGTTCGGTGTGCTGCTGCACCAGCTGCGGATGCGCGTGCCCGACGCCGTCGTCATCGGCACCGCCGGTCTGCTCGTGCCCTTCGGGGCTTATGCGATCGCCGAGCATCTGCATGGCTCCGGGGTGCTGGCCGTCGTGGCGATGGGGCTGTACGTGGGATACAACTCACCCCGCACGAGCTACCGCACGCGGCAGCATGAGGCGCCGGTATGGCGGTCGATGGACTTCCTGCTCGAGAGCTTCGTGTTCGCCTACATCGGCCTGCAGCTGCCGCGGGTGCTGAGCGATCTGGGGTCAGAGTCGGTGTCCGAGGTGCTGCTCGGCGCCGGGGTTGTGCTGCTGGTGGTGCTGCTGGTGCGACCGGCGTTCGTGTTCCCTGCGTCGGCATGGGGGCGGATGCACCAGAGTGCGCAGCTGCGCCGGCTCGATCGTGCCCAGGAAGCGGCGATGAGCGGCGTCCCCCCGACGAAGAAGCGGATCGGCCGGCACCGTCGAGAGCTCACGATCGAGGAGGCCGATCGGATGCGAGCGCTGATGACGGCCCCGACGCTCACCCTCAAAGACAACATCGTGATCTCGTGGGCCGGGATGCGCGGTGTGGTCACACTCGCCACCGCGGTGGCGGCTGCAGACCTCGCCGGCCTCTCCGATCGTGCGGAGCACATCATCGTCGTGGTCGCCTTCGTCGTGACAGTCGGCACGCTGCTGCTGCAGGGCCTCACCCTGCCGGTGCTGATCCGCCGCCTCGACATCGCAGACGACAGCGAGCGCGAGGCCGATCGGCGCGAGCTCGCTCTCGTGCGGCGGCGCAGCCGCGAGGCCGGAAAGCAGTATCTGCGCACGGTCCGCGCCGAGTGGGCCCGCACGCGGCCTCCCGAGGAACTGGCGATCTTCGACCGCTACGCCGAGCGGATGCTCAAGGTCGAGGCGGCGACGGACAGCGCCAGGGAGGAGGAGCCGGTCAATGCCGCCGTGCACCGGGCGGCCAGGGACGTGCTGCCCGCGCTGTCGCGCTCCTGGCTCGGGATCCGACGAGAGGTGCTGTTGCACGAGCGCGACGCCGGCACCCTGAGCGAGGAGGTCATGCGCGACCTCATCACCGCGATGGATGCCGAGGAGTCCGCCCTGGACGCCCGCGGAGCCCTGCCGGGACGGGAGGACCCCGACGCGGCCCCGGTCCGGTGACGCGGTGCCCGCGGCGCGGCGAGCGATGCGGGCTGCCGGGTGTTACTCGGCAGGCGTCACGCACATCAGGTTCGCCTGGGCGATGACCTGAGTGGCCAGATCGGCGTCGGTCTGCGGGGTGGCGTCTTCGCCCCTGGCGTAGTTCGCGAGGGTCTCGTCCGAGAGATCCGAGTCCAGAAGCATGCCGGCGATGCAGTCGAAGCCGTCCTGGCCGATCTTGTCGCTCGCGCCCTTCTGCTCGTTCTCGACCATGATCGACAGGCCGTCCGCGAGCTCGTCTGCGCTGGGACGCTCGGCGGGCGCGCCAGAGCATGCGGTCAGCGAGAGTGCGAGCGCAGCGGCGGGGAGGGCGAACAGCAGGCGGCGGGCGGCGGAGGGGCGGATCTGCGCAGACATGCGTCCACCCTACGTCGGCCCCCTGACCGCCGACTCCTGGGGGTCGCGTCCCGCCGTCCGGCGGGCGGGTTCGCCGCGCCGCTCAGGCCGGCGAGCGTCGGTCTGCCGTCGTGCTCACGGGCGCCGCGCCAGCACCAGCAGGTCGCCTACCTCGCAGTCGAGCGCATCGCACACCGCGCGCAACGTCGAGTACCGGATGGCTCGCGCCCGGTCGTTCTTCAGCACCGACAGGTTCACGACGCTCACACCGACCCGGGCGCTCAGTTCGGTGAGGGTCATGCCGCGCTCGGCGAGGAGCTCGTCGAGGCGACAGTGGATGCCGGTGTCATCGTCGTCGGGGCTCATACCAGGCCGTCCGTCTCCTTCCGGAGCCGGGCTGCTTCGTCCTGCAGCGCGGCGCCGTGACGGAAGATCGAGGCGAGCGCGAAGCACCCCAGCGACACCGCGAGCGCGGTCGTCAGGGGCACGCTCAGCGTGAAGGGCACCCAGGCGCCGCCACCCGTCCCGTCCGCGGGCCCGGCCCAGGGGAGCATGCGCAGGGCGACGGTCGCGGCGATCTGATCCAGCACCGTGCCGAGGGTGAACAGGACGGGGAAGAGCACTCCGGTCACCAGGAAGGCGCGTGTCACGCGCCGGTCGAAGGGCGCGCCCCGGCCGGCGCCCCGTGCGGCGACGAGGATCGCCCAGGCGGGCAGAGCCTGCGTGGCGGTCAGCACCGCTTTCGCGATGGCGAGCAGGACCCGCGGCCCCAGGGGGAGCCCGACGATCTCGGTGAAGCCGCACATGATTCCCGGCGACGACACCTCCGTCGTGTCGGTGCAGGTGATCTTGTCGAGGTTGTCTCCCGACATCGTCGCGTCGCGCACATGGTCGTTCACGTACACGCCGGGCTGGGCGAGCAGGGTGTAGACGGAGAACGCCACACCCAGCAGGCACAGCGTGATCCACGCGAATGCCAGCAGTTCCGTGGCGGTGATCGCGATCATGGTGTTGCCGCGCCAGCGGCCGATCAGGATCATGGCGCCGATGACCAGGGCACAGACCAGGAGACTGACCCCGACGACGAGCAGCGCGTGCCAGAGGCTATCTGTGGTGGCGCTCATACCAGCCCCTCCGTTTCGTGCTGCAGGCGCTCGCCGACGGTGAAGGTGGTGATCAGGAGGGCGGCGGCGAAGGCGATCGCGAACAGCTGGGTGAGGTCGGCCGAGAGCACGATGTTGTCGAAGGTTCGCGCCGAGAGCCAGGCGAAGGCGCCGTTGGTGCCCATGTTCGAGAAGAACGGCGCGAGGACGAAGCCGGCGAGGCCGGCGCCGGCGGCGGTGTTGATGAGCCGGGTGTTGGTCCGGGAGAAGATCCTGCCCTGCAGGACGCCGCGGAGGACCAGCAGGAGGCAGATGATCACGGTGAGGATCGCCATCATCGCGACGATCTGCTCCAGCACGAGAGCCCCGATCGATGCCACCGGCAGGGCCGGCGCGGTGAGCCAGGCGCTTTTGAGCTCGACGGGGACGGGGGCGCCGCCCGGTCCGATCGGGGCGTCGGCGATGGTGCCGGAGAACTCCGCGAAGACACGGACGCCGTGGCCGGGCAGCACCTCGGCGATGCGGATCGCGCCGCGCACGATGGTGAACACGGCGATCGCTGCTCCGACGGCGATGAAGAACCACCAGGCGCTCGCGTCGGAGCGTGTGGGCCGGCTCGCTGAGGCATCGTCCGCTGACATCCGCTCACTTCCCATGGTTCCTCCGGTGTCCCTCGTTCTCCTTGTTCTCGTGCTCGCGTTGTTTTCGCGCTCCCGAGATATCGTTTATCGATATTATCGATGATCGTTAACATACGCTCCCTCCTCCCGCGCCGCAACCCCGCGCCCCCAGCCCCCGGGATCTCCCCCCCCCCGTCGAAGCGGAGAGAGAAAGAGAGCGGGGGAGGTATGCCGACGGCGAACACGGGCATCGGGCTCCGGCGTGGTCGTTACTCTCGATGCAAGGGCATTCGAGAGCCCGCTTGAGGGGCATCAGAGCAGCCCAGCGAACAAGGAGCACAGCATGTTCGAGAGATTCACCGACCGGGCCCGCCGGGTGGTCGTCCTCGCCCAGGAAGAGGCGAAGATGCTCAACCACAACTACATCGGCACGGAGCACATCCTCCTCGGCCTCATCCACGAGGGTGAGGGCGCCGCAGCCAAGGCGCTGGAGTCGCTGGGGATCTCGCTCGACGCGGTGCGTGAGCAGGTGCAGGACATCATCGGTCAGGGCCAGCAGCAGCCCACCGGCCACATTCCCTTCACCCCCCGTGCGAAGAAGGTGCTGGAGCTGAGCCTGCGCGAAGCGCTGCAGCTCGGCCACAACTACATCGGCACGGAGCACATCCTCCTCGGCCTCATCCGCGAGGGGGAGGGTGTCGCCGCGCAGGTGCTCGTCAAGCTCGGCGCAGACCTCAACAAGGTGCGCCAGCAGGTCATCCAGCTGCTCTCCGGCGCCGCCGGCGGCCGTGAGCCCGCCGCCGTCTCCGGCGCCGCGCACGAGAACCAGCAGACCCAGCAGGCCGGCTCCCAGATCCTGGACCAGTTCGGCCGCAACCTCACCCAGGCCGCGCGCGACAACAAGCTCGACCCGGTCATCGGCCGGGAGAAGGAGGCCGAGCGGGTCATGCAGATCCTCTCGCGCCGCTCCAAGAACAACCCCGTCCTGATCGGCGAGCCCGGTGTCGGCAAGACCGCCGTCGTCGAGGGCCTCGCCCAGGCGATCGTCAAGGGCGATGTGCCCGAGACCCTCAAGGACAAGCAGCTCTACTCGCTCGACCTCGGCTCGCTCATCGCCGGCTCCCGCTACCGCGGCGACTTCGAGGAGCGCCTGAAGAAGGTCACCAAGGAGATCCGCACCCGCGGCGACATCATCGTCTTCATCGACGAGATCCACACGCTCGTGGGGGCGGGCGCCGCCGAGGGAGCGATCGACGCCGCATCCATCCTGAAGCCGCTGCTCGCGCGCGGCGAGCTGCAGACCATCGGCGCCACCACGCTCGACGAGTACCGCAAGCACTTCGAGAAGGACGCGGCGCTCGAGCGCCGCTTCCAGCCGGTGCAGGTGAACGAACCGAACCTGCCGCACGCGATCAACATCCTCAAGGGGCTGCGCGACCGCTACGAGGCGCACCACAAGGTGCAGATCACCGACGGCGCGATCGTCGCAGCGGCCAACCTCGCCGACCGCTACATCTCCGACCGCTTCCTCCCCGACAAGGCCATCGACCTGATCGACGAGGCGGGCGCGCGTCTGCGTCTGAGCATCCTGTCCTCTCCGCCTGAGCTCCGCGAGTTCGACGAGCGGATCGCCGATGTGCGCACACAGAAGGAGGCGGCCTCCGAGGAGCAGGACTTCGAGAAGGCCGCGGCTCTGCGCGACCAGGAGAAGGAGCTCCTCGCCGAGCGGCTGCGCCTGGAGAAGCAGTGGCGCTCCGGCGACGTCGCCTCCGGCGCTGTCGTCGACGAGGGCCTGATCGCCGAGGTGCTCGCCCAGGCCACCGGGATCCCGGTGTTCAAGCTCACCGAGGAGGAGTCCAGCCGCCTGGTGTTCATGGAGAAGGCGCTGCACCAGCGCGTCGTCGGTCAGGAGGAGGCGATCGCCGCTCTGTCGCGCACGATCCGCCGCCAGCGGGCCGGTCTCAAGGACCCGAAGCGTCCCTCCGGCTCGTTCATCTTCGCCGGCCCCACCGGCGTCGGAAAGACCGAGCTGGCCAAGGCGCTCGCCGAGTTCCTCTTCGACGACGAGGGCGCACTGATCTCGCTCGACATGAGCGAGTTCGGGGAGAAGCACACCGTCTCACGCCTGTTCGGTGCCCCTCCCGGCTTCGTCGGCTTCGAGGAGGGCGGTCAGCTCACCGAGAAGGTGCGCCGCAAGCCGTTCTCTGTGGTGCTGTTCGACGAGATCGAGAAGGCCCACCCCGACATCTTCAACTCGCTGCTGCAGATCCTCGAAGAGGGGCGTCTGACCGACGGTCAGGGTCGCGTCGTCGACTTCAAGAACACCGTCATCATCATGACGACGAACCTCGGCTCCTCGGCCATCGCCGGTGGCCCGGTCGGTTTCCAGATCGAGGGCAACCAGCAGACGACCTACGAGCGGATGAAGGGCAAGGTCGACGAGGAGCTCAAGCGTCACTTCAAGCCAGAGTTCCTCAACCGCGTCGATGACATCATCGTCTTCCCGCAGCTGTCGAAGGACGAGCTGCGCCAGATCGTGGGGCTGTTCACCAAGCAGCTGGGCGACCGCCTGCTCGACCGCGACATGACGGTGGAGCTGTCGGATTCCGCGAAGGACAAGCTCATCGAGATCGGCTTCGACCCGGCGCTGGGTGCCCGACCGCTGCGTCGTGCGATGCAGCGCGAGATCGAGGACCAGCTCTCCGAGCGCATCCTCCACGGCCAGCTCAACGCGGGCGATCATGTGAAGGTCGACGTCGTGGACGGCGCGTTCGCCTTCGAGAGCGGTCCGCGCGGCGAGCGGGTCGCGGTGGGTGTGAACACCGGTGGCGGTGTGAGCGCGACGCCCGATCTGATCGCGAGCGGCGAGTAGCGGACGTCGGCTGATGCGCAGGCGGGGCGGTCCTTTCGGGGGCCGCCCCGCCTGCGTCTACCCCAGCCCCAGAACAGGCGAACAACCCCAGAACAGGCCGAAGTTTCCGGAAAGGGCCTGTTCTGGGGTTGTTCGCCTGTTCTGGGGCTGGGCGGGCGGCTCAGCCCTCGGCCAGCGCGCGAGCCACCGACTCCTCGATCACCAGCTCGGTGATCAGCCCGGCGCTCAGTGCGCCGCGGACCGCCTCGATCTTGGACAGGCTCGACACCACGCACACACGGTGCGGGATCTGCCGCACCGTGGGGAAGTCCGGCCCGCTCGAACGGTTGTTCAGCGCGATGTCGTCGCTCGACCCGTCTGCACGGAAGAACCGGGTCGCGCAATCGCCCACCACGCCGTCGCGCACGATGCTGCGCAGGTCGGTCGCCGTCACATAGTCCCCGGCGTAGACGTGCGACGGCATGTGGGCCTTGGGGGAGCCGAGGCCGAACACGAACAGATTCACCTGCTCCTGGATGTCGAGCACCGCCCTGACCGAGCGCTCGCGCCACATCGCCTGCTTGGTGAGGGGGTCATCGAACAGCGCCGGAACGGGGAAATGATGGATCTCCGCACCGAAGGCCTTGCCGAACTGCTCGAGCTGCGCACCCGCGTACGCAACGCCGGAGGAATGCGTGTTGGCTGCGCCGTTCATCTGCACCACGTGCGCGTTGTGCAGCGCCTTGGTGGGCAGCTGGCGCCCGATCGCGGAGACCGTGGCACCCCAGGCGATCCCGATGACCTGGTTCGAGTCGGCCATCGTCGCCAGGATCCGGGCCGCCGAGACGGACGTGCGCTCCAGGCGTTCCGCCTCGGTCGCGCGGGGCG
Source organism: Microbacterium longlingense (assembly GCF_058349825.2). Classification (NCBI taxonomy): domain Bacteria; kingdom Bacillati; phylum Actinomycetota; class Actinomycetes; order Micrococcales; family Microbacteriaceae; genus Microbacterium; species Microbacterium longlingense. The sequence goes on along the minus strand of NZ_JBYRJA020000001.1, from coordinate 399,830 downwards.
GAGTCGGGACGATGTGCACCGCGATTCCGTGCACGTCCGAGATGCGCTGGCCGATGTCGCCCATCGCCGCCTGCGGCGACGTGACGCTGATCTGCACGAGGCCGGAATCCCGGGCGAACGAGATCAGGCGCGAGACCGACGAGCGGGAGAGGTTCATCTCCCGCGCGATCGCGTCCATGTTGAGATCCTGCAGGTAGTACAGCTGCGCGGCGCGCAGAGCGGTCTCAGAACGGGTGTGCGATGCATCAGACACCGTCGGCCTCCTTGCTGTGAACGTTCGTGTCACGTTCACTCCGCTGCGCAATTGTTTCCAGATACCTTGCACCGAAGTGCGTATCTGAGAGAGAGTCTAATGAGGTTCCATCTGGAACCAAGTCCATCCACAGGCTCAGTGCCGAGCGCGACATGAGCCACGAGAGGAGACGTGAGGTCATGTCAGCGACGAAGCCGGAGCGAGAGGCCATCACCGAGCTGCGCAAGCGGCCGGAGACGGACGTGCTGATCATCGGCGGCGGTATCAACGGCATCGCCACCTTCCGCGATCTCGCCCTCCAGGGCGTCGACGTGGTCCTCATCGAGCGGGGCGATTTCGTTTCCGGCGCCTCCTCAGCGTCGAGCCACATGATCCACGGTGGTGTGCGCTATCTGGAGAACGGCGAGCTGCGGCTGGTCAAGGAGTCGGTCACCGAGCGCAACCGGCTGGTGCGCAACGCGCCGCACTACGTCAAGCCGCTGCCGACCACGATCCCCATCGCCAAGACCTTCTCCGGCATTCTCACCGCGCCGCTGCGCCTGCTCGTCACCCACGGCACGGGCAAGCCGCGCGAGCGCGGTGCGCTGCTGATCAAGGTCGGGATGATCATCTACGACCTCTTCTCGCGCGACGGCGGCTCCGTGCCGCGGCACCACATGCGCGGCAAGCGCGCATCGCAGCGTGCCTTCCCGGAGCTCGACGACCGCTTCCGCTACACCGCGACGTACCATGACGCGTCGATGCACGACCCGGAGCGCCTCGCGCTCGACGTGCTCTACGACGGGCTGCGCACCGGCCCCCACGCGCGCGCCGTGAACTACGTCGCGGCGGTGGGCGAGAACGACGGCGCCGTCACCGTGCAGGACGAGATCACCGGAGAGCGGTTCGACATCCACGCGAAGGTGGTCGTGAACACCAGCGGTCCGTGGACCGATCTCACCAACCGGGCGCTCGGCAAGCCGACCTCCTTCATGGGGGGAACCAAGGGCTCGCACATCGTGCTCGACAACCCGGAGCTCGCCGCGGCGACCCGGGGCAACGAGATCTTCTTCGAGGCCGCAGACGGCCGCATCGTGCTCATCTACCCGCTCAAGGGACGCGTGATGGTCGGCACCACCGACATCGATGCCGACCCCTCCAAGCCGGTGCACTGCACGGAGGAGGAGATCGACTACTTCTTCGAGCTCGTCGCCCAGGTGTTCCCCAACATCACGGTCGATCGTTCGCAGATCGTGTACTCCTTCGCCGGCATCCGCCCCCTGCCCCGCCACGACGACATGGCCCCCGGTTTCGTGTCGCGCGACTACCGGCTCGAGGACGGCACGCTCGGCGGCACCCCGCTCATCAGCCTCGTGGGCGGCAAGTGGACCACCTTCCGCGCACTCGGGGAGACCCTGGCGGACGCCGTGCTCAACCGTCTGGGGCGCGCACGCACCGTGTCGACGCTGGACCGCGCGATCGGCGGCGGAGAGGGCTTCCCGCGTTCGCCGCGGGAACGCCGCACCTGGATCGACGCGCACCGCGGCGAGCACGATGCCGCGTTCGCCGAGCGCATGCTCTCCCGGTACGGCACGCGCGCTGCGGCTCTCCTCGACGCCCTCGACGCGCCGCAGGAGCCGCTGCCGCACGCTCCGGAGTACACCCGCGACGAACTGGCGTACCTGGCCGAGACCGAGCAGGTCGTCACGCTCGCCGACGTGCTGCTCCGGCGCACCTCGCTCGCCTTCGTTGGTGGGATGACGGCAGAGACCATCGCCGAGGTCGCTGAGGCGATCGCCGGTCCGCTCGGCTGGAGCGAGGAGGAGAGCCGCAAGCAGCAGGAGGACGTCATCCGCCTTCTCGCCGACGCGCACGGTGTGCACATCGACAGCGCCGACCGTGCGGAGGCCGCGCGCGGCTGACACCGCCGCAGGAAAACAGGCAGACAGCGCCAGAACAGGCCCATCCCCCCAGAACCGGCCTGTTCTGGCGCTGTCTGCCTGTTTTCCTGCCGTCGGATCGGGGGACCTGCGCCGAGCGACGGCCTGCGAGAATGAATGCTCGTGACCGACATGCCCGCGAAGCATCCCGAGACCGGTCCATCACTCGTCTTCGAGGAGAAGGCGACCAGGCATTCCATCCCCGAGGACGTGCTGGGGCTGCTGACCGGGACGTTCCTCGTCTCCCTCGGCCTATACCTGCTGAAGGTGTGCGGTGCGGTGACCGGCGGCACAGCCGGCCTGGCGCTGCTCATCGGGCTGGGAACCGGCTGGCCGTTCTGGGCGATCTTCGCCGCGGTCAACCTGCCGTTCGTGGTGCTGGCCATCCGCCGCCGCGGCTGGAGCTTCACCCTGCGCACGGCGCTCGGGATCGGGCTGGTCTCCGGCTTCTCCGTGCTGCACGGACACATGGTGCAGATCGACGACATCCAGCCGGTCTACGGCACGCTCGCGGGAAATCTGCTCGCCGGCGTCGGCCTGCTGATCGTGTTCCGCCACCGGGGCAGCCTCGGCGGCGTCAACATCATCGCGCTGATCGTGCAGGACCGCACCGGCTTCCGCGCGGGCTGGACGCTGATGGTCTTCGACGTCCTGATCGTGCTCGGGGCGCTGCTGGTGATGCCGTGGCCGGGCGTCCTGCTGAGCGCGGCGGGGGCCGTGCTGCTGAACCTCGTGCTCGCGATGAACCACCGCCCTGGGCGATACATCGGGCGCTGAGACGGCCGGTGTCGCGCTCGCCGCAAAACTCCTGTGAGAACCAGGCCGTGTCGGCGGGCCGGCGGTTCTAGGCTTTTCGTGTGAGCGAGTTCCTGGTGCGGCATGCGCGCGCAGCCGATGTTCCGACGATCCATGACCTGTTGGAGCCGTTCGTGGCGCAGCGCATCCTGCTCGGCAAGGATCTCGTGGTGCTCTACGAATCAGTTCAGCAGTTCGTGGTGGCCGAGGTGGACGGCGCGGTCGTGGGATGCGGTGCGCTCCACGTGATGTGGGAGGACCTCGGCGAGGTGCGCACGCTCCTCACCCGGCCGGACTGGCTGCACCGCGGTGTTGGCAGGGCGATCGTGGATCGTCTGGAGCAGGACGCCCGTGCCCTGGGTCTCACGCGGCTGTTCTGCCTCACCTTCGAGGTCGACTTCTTCGCGCGGCACGGTTTCGCCCCGATCGGCGAGCACGTGGTCGACCCCGATGTCTACTCGCAGTTGCTGCGCAGCCCGGACGAGGGCATCGCGGAGTTCCTCGACCTCGCGCACGTGAAGCCCAATACGCTCGGCAACACGCGGATGCTCAAACGCCTCTGATCCCGCGGCGTTGCCCTGCGGCATCCGCTCAGCCGCCGGCCGTACCCTGGAGCCATGCCTTCACGTCCGTCGCCCGCCGTGTACCGCCGCCGTCGGCTGGTGGTGCTGCTCGGTCTGGTGGTGGTGGTCGTGGCGATCACGGCGCTGATCTGGTCGCTCGTCGCCCGGGCTCTGGACACGGTCGAACCGGTCGAGCCCGCGGCGTCGAACACTCCGTCGGCCGGCCCTGCGGCGGATCCGTCTGCCTCCGCTGAGCCCGACCAGGAGGGGGAAGCAGCGGTGGAGAGCACGCCGACCCCCACCGAGCCGCCCGAGCTCGGGCCGTGCCGGGCCTCCGACGTGGAGGTCGTCGCGGTGACGGATGCCGAGGTCTATGCCGCCGGCCAGAACCCGCAGATGTCGATCGCGGTCACCAATCGCGGCGCGCACGACTGCACCCTCAATGTCGGCACGACCACCCAGGCGTTCACGGTGACCAGCGGAAACGACGTGTGGTGGCGTTCGACGGACTGCCAGGAGAACCCGGTCGACATGGAGGTCACGCTCGAGCCCGGCAAGACGGTGACCAGCGCCGAGCCGGTGGTGTGGGACCGCACCCGGTCGAACGTCGACACCTGCGCGACCCCCGAGAGCCGGCCGAAGGCCCCCGGTGCCGGTGCCTCGTATCACGTACGGGTCTCGATCGGTGGCCTGCCGGAGTCGGAGAGCGTGCAGGTCTTCCTGGAGTAGCCGACCGCTGAGGTCAGCGGCCCCGGCGTCTTAGGCTGGAGGCATGGCCGCCAAGAAGAGCACGAAGACCACGAAGCCGGCGCCAGAGGAGTTCCGCTCCGAGGCGCTCGCGCAGGCGCTCGAGCGCCAGGACATGGCGGCCGTCGCGCTCGCGCTGCGGAACGGGAACATCGTGGTGCCGCTGCTCTCCGCGGGAACCCGGGACGACCCGCTCGACCGCGGTGAGGTGTGGACGTACCGTGATGCCGCAACCGGGCAGGTCGCGCTGCTGCTGTTCAGCGATGCCCGCAACAAGCCGGAGACCCTCCCGCCGGGGGTGGGCATCTTCTCGCCGGCCTGGCTGTCGTCGTTCCTGGCCAGACATCGCGACACCATCACGACGGTGTTCCTCGATATCGCCGGGCCGCATCCGATGCAGGCGTCGCCCGATGAACTGCTGCGCGTGCTCAGCCTCGGCGAGGCATAGCGTCCGCGCCCTCCGGCCCGGGCCGATGGTCGCGGCGGGAGGACGCCGTCAGAACTCGGGGACGTCGTCTGGCCGGGCGGACGCGGTGCGCATGTCGCCCAGCGCCGCGCGCAGGCGCCCCGAGCGGTCGTCGATCACCCGTTCGTAGCCGAGGCGGGCCGCTTCGCTGCGGCGCTGTGCGGCCTGCGTGACGGGGCGCACCTCGCCCGCGAGGCTCAGCTCGCCGACGGCGGCGAACGTGCGCGGCACGGGGCTGTTGCCGAGCGAGCTCGCCACGGCGAGGGCGATCGCGAGGTCGGCGGCGGGCTCGGTGAACCGCACCCCGCCCACGGTGGAGACGTAGACGTCCTGGTCGGAGGTCTTGATCGACGCGCGGCGCTCGAGGATGGCCAGGACCATCGCCACGCGGGAAGAGTCGAGCCCGTGCACCACGCGCCGCGGGTTGGGCGCCTGGGTGGGGATCGTGAGCGCCTGAACCTCGACGGGGAGGGCACGGCGCCCCTCCATCGCGATGGCCACGCACGTGCCGGGCTCCGGGCGTCCGCGGGAGAGGAACAGCCCGCTGGGGTCGGGAACCTCGGCGATGCCGGCTCCGGTCATCTCGAAGCAGCCGACTTCGTCTGTCGGACCGAAACGGTTCTTCAGCGCCCGCACGAACCGCAGCGCGGTCTGCCGGTCTCCCTCGAAATGGCAGACGACGTCGACCAGGTGCTCGAGCACACGGGGACCGGCCACCTGGCCGTCTTTCGTGACGTGCCCGACGATGATGATCGGCAGGTCGCGCTCCTTGGCCACCCGGATCAGCGTGGCGGCGACCTCGCGCACCTGGCTCGGCTGCCCGGCGGCGCCGTCGACGAGCGAGGAGGCGACGGTCTGCACGGAGTCGACGATCACCAGCTCCGGGCGAACCTCGTCGATGTGACCCAGGATGGTGGCCAGATCGGTCTCGCTCGCGAGGTAGAGCTCGTCGTGCAGTGCGCCGGTGCGCTCGGCCCGCAGGCGCACCTGGGCCGGCGACTCCTCTGCGCTCGCGTAGAGCACCCTGCGTCCGGCGCGCGCCGCCTGGGCGGCGACCTCGAGGAGCAGCGTCGACTTCCCCACGCCCGGTTCGCCGCTGAGGAGGATCGCGGCACCCGGCACGATGCCACCGCCGAGCACGCGGTCGAACTCTCCGACGCCGCTGGTGCGCCGCGGGGCGTCGACCGTGGTGATCTCGGTGATGGGGCGGGCGGAACGCGTCGGCGCCGCCGCGGCGACCTGGCGCACGATGCCGGTCTTCTCGCCCTGGGCGACGACCGTGCCCCACTGCTGGCACTCACCGCAGCGCCCGGCCCACTTCGCCGCCGTCCAGCCGCACTCTGTGCAGACGTAGGCGGGGGGAGCGGTGCGACGGGTGGCCATGCAGCAAGGCTAGCCGCGGCCGCCGACATCGGCCGCGGCTCCTGGACTCTCCGCGCCCCGGTGCCGCGTGCACTCGGCCGGGGGCGCCGCGCGAACCGGCGTCGCGCCGGGCCGGCGGGCGAGCGGATCTTTATTTACGGCTGTCGGTCTCGTTTTTTCACGGCGGACCGGAGAAAATGAAGTTATGACCCAGGGGAAGGTCGTATACGGCCCGATCTCAAGCTATTCACGGGTGCGCATCCTGCACCTTGTCCAGTCCCGCCCGGAACGGACGATCGCGGAACTGACCGAGGCCACCGGGCTGCATCCGAACACGGTGCGGGAGCACCTGCAGCGGCTCATCGAGGGCGGCTACGTCATCCAGACCACCGAGCACCGCACCACGCGCGGCCGCCCGCGCACGCTGTTCAGTGCAGCGACCGGGGCGCCGGAGGCATCCAGCCCTGTGGCCCGCGGCAAGGCCGAGGCGGCGGCGCGGCGGGGCGACCTGATGCGGCGCGTCGTGCCGGATGCCGGTGTGGAGGCCCTGGGCGCGGAGGCGGTGCACCAGCTCGACGCGCTGGTCGAAGACCTCGAGGAGTCGGGTTTCGAGCCGGTGTTCGACGAGACGGGCATGACGCTGGAGCTCTCCCCGTGCCCGCACGCGGCATCCGCCCCCGAGGATCGTCCGATGCTGTGCCAGGTGCACCTCACCATCATGCAGGGAGTGCTCGCCCAGGCCGGCGGGCCGCTGCGGGCGCGCTGCGTACGCCCCCCGGAGCAGTCGGACGACTGCACCGTCGAGCTCGAGCTGATCGAGCGCCCGTCGAGCGACCCGGCCCCGGGGCCGAAGGCGCTCGTCACGGCCTGAGGGCGGTCCGCCCGCCGGGCGCCGCGGATATTCACGGCGGCATGATTGGCATCTGTCCCTGGCCCGGCCTAGCCTGGAGCCACGTCCACATCCACGTGGACGGCGGCTCATGATCCGGGGCCCGATATCCGGATCGCTTCGCGAGGACGCGCCGGTGTGCAGCGTCCGGCGCCTGAGAAGAGGTGCATCCGCATGGAGTGGCTCGATCCGCTCGCCCTGGCGCGCTGGCAGTTCGGTCTGACCACCGTCTACCACTACCTGTTCGTGCCGCTGACGATCGGCATGGCCACGGCCACGGCGATCTTCCAGACGGCCTGGGTGCGCACCGGCAAGGTGCACTACCTGCACCTCACGCGCCTGTTCGGCAAGATCTTCCTCATCAACTTCGCGATGGGCGTGGTCACCGGCATCGTGCAGGAATTCCAGTTCGGCATGAACTGGTCGGACTACTCCCGCTTCGTCGGGGACGTCTTCGGCGCTCCGCTGGCGTTCGAGGGGCTGCTGGCGTTCTTCCTGGAGGCGACGTTCATCGGCCTCTGGATCTTCGGGTGGGACAAGCTGCCGCAGAAGATCCACGCGCTCACCATCTGGGGCGTCGCGGTCGGCACGATCCTGTCGGCGTACTTCATCATCGCGGCCAACGCCTTCATGCAGAACCCGGTGGGCTATGAGTACAATCCGGTCACGAACCGCGCGGAGCTGGTCGACTTCGTCGCCCTGCTGACCAACCCGGTCGCGCTGGCGGCGTTCCCGCACACGATCTTCGGCGCGTTCATGTTCGCCGCCGGTGTGATCATCTCCACGGCGGCGTGGCACCTCTCGCGTGCGCAGCACATCGACACGATGCGCCCCGCGCTGAAGTTCGGCCTCTGGGCGATGCTGTTCTCCACCGCGGGAGTGGCGATCACCGGAGACCAGCTCGGCCTCGCGATGTACGCCACCCAGCCGATGAAGATGGCCGCCGCCGAGGCGACGTTCGAGACGGTCTGCGGCCCGGACGCGGCCTTCAGCCTGTTCACCCTCGGCACGCCAGACGGCAAGACCGACCTGTTCTCCATCCGGGTGCCGTACCTGCTGTCCGTGCTGTCGAATCACTCGCTCGACGGCTGCGTCCACGGCATCAACGACCTCAACGCCGAGTACGCCCTGACGTATGCCGACACGGGCATCACCGACTTCACCCCGATCCTGTGGGTCACCTACTGGGCCTTCCGCTGGATGATCGGCCTGGGCATGGCGCACGCCCTGATCGCGCTGGTGGGCCTGTGGGTCACCCGCAAGGGCGCGAAGAGCGAGCCGGCGGCGTGGATGTGGAAGATCGCCATCTGGTCGTACCCGCTCGCGCTCATGGCCAACATCGTCGGCTGGGTGTTCACCGAGATGGGGCGCCAGCCGTGGATCGTGTTCGGTCTCATGACCACCCAGGACGGCGTATCGCCGGGGGTCACCGGCCTCGAGGTGCTCATCTCGCTGGTCGCCTTCACCGCCATCTACGCCGCCCTCGCCGTCGTCGAGGTGCGACTCATCATCCGGGCTGCGCAGAAGGGGCCCGACACGTCCGAGAAACCAGACGAGACGGCCAAGCTGCCGTCGGTCGTCTACTGATCCGAGGAGCCTGAAATGGATCTCGCCACTCTCTGGTTCTGGATCGTCGCCTTCCTGTTCGTCGGCTACTTCGTGCTCGACGGGTTCGACTTCGGCGTCGGGATGTCGTTGCCTTTCCTCGGAAAGGACGATGTCTCGCGCCGGCAGATCATCAACACCATCGGGCCGGTCTGGGACCTCAACGAGACCTGGGTCATCGTCGCCGGCGCCGCGTTGTTCGCGTCGTTCCCGGAGTGGTACGCGTCGCTGTTCAGCGGCTTCTACCTCGCGCTCCTGCTGATCCTGCTGGCCCTGATCGCCCGCGGGGTGTCCTTCGAGTATCGGCACCAGCGTGAAGACCCCCGCTGGAAGCGGCGCTTCGACACGATGATCGTGGTGGGCTCTGCCGTACCGGCGCTGCTGTGGGGCGTGGCTTTCGCGAACATCGTGCAGGGCGTGCCGCTCGACGAGAACCACATCTACACCGGCACGCTTTTCACGCTGCTGAACCCCTACGGGCTGCTGGGCGGGCTGACCACCCTGCTGCTGTTCTTCACCCACGGCGTGACCTTCGTCGCGCTGAAGACCGACGGACAGCTGCGCGCCGACGCGCGCCGCCTCGCCCTGAAGGCGGGCGTGGCGACCCTGGTGGTGGCTGCGGCGTTCCTGGTGTGGACCGTGGTCGCGCACTTCTCGATCTGGGTGCTGGTGCTCGCCGCACTCGCCGCGGTCTCGCTGGTGCTGTCGATCCTGTCGAACCTGCGCGACCGGGAGGGCTGGGCGTTCACGTTCGGCGCCGCGACCGTGCTGTTCGCCGTGGCGACGCTGTTCTCCGCGCTCTTCCCGAACGTGCTGCCCTCCACGACCGACCCGGCGTTCAGCCTGACGATCCAGAACGCGTCGAGCTCGGACTACACCCTCACGATCATGACGTGGACCGCCGTGTTCTCGCTGCCGCTGGTGCTGCTGTATCAGGGGTGGACGTACTGGGTGTTCCGCAAGCGCGTCACCCGCGCATCGATCGAGGCCGCTCCCGCGCACGCGTGAAGCCCCTCGACCCCCGTCTGCTTCGCTACGCGCCGGCGGCGCGCGGCTATCTCGCGACCTCCGCCCTGATCGGAGTGCTGCAGACCGCCGTGGTGATCGCCTTCGCGTGGCTGCTGACGGACGCCCTCACCGGGGTGTTCGCCGGGCGCGACGTCTCCGGCTCCGTCGCGGCGCTGGTGGGCGTTGTGGTGCTGCGGGGGGTGCTGCTGTGGGCCAGCGAGGCGCTCGGGCTCTCGGCCGCGGCGCGCGCGGGCGCGCAGCTGCGCGCCGCGCTGGTGCGCGCGGTCGGCCGGCTCGGCCCCGGATGGCTCGCCGAGCGCAACCAGGCCGCGCTCGCGGTGACCGCGGGGCACGGACTCGACGCCCTCGACGCCTACTTCTCCCGGTACATCCCGCAGCTGGTGCTCACGGTGATCGCGACGCCGGTGATCGTCGCGGTGATGTGGTGGCACGACTGGCCTGCCGGGCTGACCGCTGCCGCGACGGTACCGATCATTCCGCTGTTCCTCGCGCTGATCGGCATGGCGACTCGCACGGTGCAGCAGCGTCAGTTCCGTGGACTGCAGCGTCTGGCCACGCAGTTCGCCGACACCGTGCAGGGCCTCTCGACACTGCGTATCTTCGGCCGGGAGCGCCGGGCGGCCGATCGCATCGGGCAGACGGCCGACGACTATCAGCGCCAGACCATGACGGTGCTGCGCTTCTCCTTCCTCTCCGGCTTCGCGCTCGAGCTGCTCTCCTCGCTGGCCGTCGCGATCGTGGCGGTGGCGGTGGGACTACGGCTGCTCGCGGGCGACATGTCGCTGGCCACCGGCCTGTTCGTGCTGCTGCTCGCCCCGGAGGCCTTCCTGCCGATCCGGCAGGTCGGTGTGCAGTTCCACGCGGCGGAAGAGGGCGTCGCGGCGACCGAGGACGTGTTCGCGGTGCTCGACGACGCCCGGGTGGCGCACGCGGACGCTCCGCCGCGCCGATCCGACCTCCGCTCCGGAGGGCCGGGTGAGCTCGAGGTCGAGAACGTCCGTGTGCGCCGCGGTGAGCGGACGCTGCCCCCGGTGTCGTTCACGGCGCGCCCCGGCACCGTCACCGTCATCGAGGGGCCCAGCGGTGCCGGGAAGTCGAGCCTGCTCGCGGCGCTGCGTGGCGCCGCTGCCTACGACGGTCGGATCCGTCTCGACGGTGTGGACCTGCGGGAGATCGACCCTGCCGCGTGGCTCGCGTGGGCGCCCCAGCAGCCCGGCCTCGTGCGTGGCACCGTCGCGGCGAATGTCGCGCTCGGCGCCGACCCGGACGAGACGCGGGTGCGTGACGCCCTGGACACCGCCTGTGCGGGGGCGCTGGATCCTCTGCTGGAACTCGGCACGCAGGGGGCAGGGCTCTCCGGCGGGCAGGCGCAGCGCGTCGCGGTGGCGCGCGCGCTGTACCGCTGGGAGCCGGGGCGTGTTCTTGTGCTCGATGAACCCTCGAGCGCCCTCGATGCCGACACGGAGGCCGTGCTGTGGCGGGGCGTCCGGGCGACCGCCGATGCCGGCGCCGCTGTGCTGCTGGTCTCGCATCGGCGCAGCGCCCGCTCCATCGCCGACCAGGTGATCTCGTTGGCGATGCCGGCCGCCGCGGGGCCGGTCGTGACGGGGCCGCGGGCATGAGCGTGCGCGAGCGGCCGGCGGGGTCCGGTGAGCGTCCGGTGTCGGCATCCGCCCGGGGCCTGACGCCGGGTGCGCGGGAGATGCTGCGGCTGGCGATGCCGCCGATGCGCCGTTTCCTGCCGGGGGTGCTCTGGGGAGTGGCGTCGGCGGCGGCGGCCATCGGGCTCCTGGCGTCCAGCGGCTGGCTGATCGTCACCGCCTCGATCGTGACCTTCCTCGTTCCCTTGCAGATCGCCATCGTCGGCGTGCGCTTCTTCGCGGTGACCCGCGCGGTGACCCGCTACCTGGAACGGATCGCCGGTCATGACGCTGCCCTCCGCCAGGTGGCCCGCACACGCCCGGAGATGGTGCGGCAGCTCATCCCGATCTCGCCAGCCGGCCTGGGCGCGACCGATCAGGGCGCGGTGCTCGCTGCGCTGGTGGACGACGTCGAGAACCTGCAGAACCTGCCGCTGAGGGTCGTGCAGCCGTTGCTCACGGGCGGCCTGGTCGGCGTCGCGGCGGTGGGATTCCTGCGGTTCTTCTCTCCGGTGGCTGCGGTGACGCTCGCGGTGTGCCTGGCCGTTGCGGTCGCGGTGTCCGTGGCGGTCGGGTGGATTCTCGGGGCGCGCGCGGAGGCGCGGCTCACGCGGGCGAGGGCCGTGTTGTCGTCCGCGCTGGTGGACTATCTGGGATCGCTCGACGTGCTCGTCGCGTTCGGCGCGGAGCAGGACGCGCGGGAGCGTATCGAACGCGCAGATGCGGAGCTCCGCCGCACGGCTACCCGGGCGGGCCTGGCCCAGGCGGTGTCCTCCGCGGTCGTGTCCGTGATGGCGGGTCTCGCATCGGTCTGGGCGCTGACCGCCACCGCGCCGGGGCTCGCTGCCGGCGTGATCGACGCGCCCTGGCTGGCGGTGGCGGTGCTGGTGCCGATGGCGGTCTTCGACGTGTTCGCGGTGGTGCCGCAGACGGCATCCGCGTGGCGGGGCGTGCGTGCCAGCGCGGTGCGGATCGCCGAGGTGCTGCCCGGAGAGGGCCCGGCGGCGCTGCCGGCGGAGATCCGGCCGGACGGCGGGGCCACGGCGGCCCGCGATGGCGCCGAGGGCATCGCCATACGGTTGCGGGGGGTGCGGGCGGCATGGCCGGGTGGCGACAGCGCACTGCGGGGCGTCGATCTCGACGTCTCGGCGGGGGAGCGCGTGCTCGTGACGGGGCCGAGTGGTGCCGGGAAGTCGACGCTGGCCGCTGTGCTGGTGGGATTCCTGAGTTACCAGGGGGAATATGCCGTCGGTGGCATGGAGGCGTCTGCGATCTCCGGCCCCGACCTGCGCACGATTGTCGGTCTCTGTGAGCAGTCGCCGCACCTGTTCGACGAGGACATCCGCCAGAACCTGCTTTTCGCCCGCGACACCGCGGATGACGCGGAGCTGCTCGCGGTGCTCGACCGGGTGGGCCTGGGCGCCTGGGTGCGTGAGCGCGGTGGCCTCGACGCCCGCGTGGGCGAGCGCGGTGTGCTCATCTCCGGCGGTCAGGCGCAGCGCCTCGCGCTCGCGCGCGCGCTGCTGCGCGGCTTCCCGGTGCTGGTTCTCGACGAGCCGACCGCGGGCGTCGACCCGGCGGCCTCCGACGCGCTGCTGCGCGATCTGCTGGGCGCGGTCGGCGATGACAGCGCGGTGGTCCTGATCTCCCACGTCGCTCCGCCGGCCGGCACGATCGACCGCACGGTGCGGATCGCAGCAGGGCGCACCCTCCCGGGGCGGTGAGCGCGGCCGTGGGCTGTCGTCACCAGTCCTCGTCGTCCTGGTCGACCGTGATGCCCATGGCGAGCAGGGTGCTGCGTCGCTCCGCGCGCCAGTCCGCGGCGTCTGCCTCGGCCCGCGCGATGATCGCTGGGTCGATGCCGACCACGGGGAGCTCGCTGGTGCCGTGGTGGCGTTCGATATGCGCGTCGAGCTCTGGCCCGGAGCTGAGCGAGGTGATGAGGGCATAGCGCGGCGCTGTGCCACGGTGCCAGACCGCGTGCCAGAAGCGTTGCGTGTCGAGGATCAGCTGCGTGCCGGCGGGCAGCGGGATGCGCACCTCCGATGCCGGATCGAGCCGGTTCTCGCGGAGGATCATCACAGAGTCCGGATCGTGTGTGAGGTTCCGGTAGCCGCGCACCACCCACCCGGCGCCCGCAGGATTGAGGCGATTGTTGTCGTCGCGGTGCAGGTTGTAGATCGCCTCTGCGTAGGTGTTGGGCTGCAGCTCGATCACCCGGCAGCGCCCCACGGCGGCCCCCGATGCCGTGGCATGTGCGACCAGCGTCGGAGCCCGGGCGGCTTGCGTGGCGATCCACACACCGTCACGATCAGCGCGGGGCGGGGTGTGGTTCCAGAATCCGTTGCAGTCGAGATCGCCGGTCGCAGAGCTGAGCGGAGCGAAGCGGGTGATCCCCGACGATCGCCACGGCAGGTATTCCAGCCCCTCCCACTCGCCCGGGTCGATGGGCGTCTCGTCCGCGTCGAGCAGCACGTAGCCGGTGCGGAGCAGGGCGGCTGAGGTGAGGTGCTGTCGTGCTGTGTCGTCCGTCATGCATCCGCCCTTCGCGCATCCCGCCGTTGAGGGCATCCTAAGCGCGGTGGGCGGGGACCGGGCGTACCCCGACGGCATGCGCGTGCTTCGCTCGTACCGGTGCCCCTCCCTCGGGGCCTTGCGCGCGATATGCCCGAGGTTCGCGCACATGTGCGCGTGTGGCGACCGGCAGGCGGGTGTGCGCACGCAGGCTGCGGAGCATGTAAACTTGATCCCGGTGACGTGTCCGAGCGGCCGAAGGTGCAACTCTCGAAAAGTTGTGTAGGGTAACCCCCTACCGTGGGTTCAAATCCCACCGTCACCGCCACTTTTATCCCAGATCAGCCCTGCTTTTTCGCGGGGCTGATCTGCGTTTGGGGACAGGTGTGGGAACAGATCGCGGCGGTTTTCGTTCCCGTCCTGTTCTCACGGATAGTGTCACGGGCCTTCGTGACCGTCCGTCCCGTGTGAGAGATCCGCGGAATCCTGCGGATCTCCGCTTCGGCAGGGCGTGAACGGCGCCCCGACGTACGGTGGGATGATCGCCCACCGTAGTCCCGCTGCTGTATACGCGGTGCCGATGGTGGAGTGCTCGCCACACCCTGGCGCATCCCCAATCGCACGACGAGGCCCACACGTCGGCTCGCGGTCGCGGGACGATATCCCGACGCGGCTCTGTGCCACAGCTCGGGTCCGACATGACGGTGTGACTGAGACCCTGCTGGACGAGCAACAGGACTGGACGGGCCCGTGGTGGTGAGCCGGGGATCCCGACAACAAGGTGCCTGGGGTGCTGACCTACTCGCCGGACAGTTGAAGCACCGGGAAGCCCTCACGATCGAATCGGGCCTGCTCACAGCCGCGCTCAGCCGCTATGCATGGCATCCGCGCTCTGCGCAGACCCGGTCCCAAACTCTGACGCGCGTGCGCGAACATCAGGTCATCCGATTCGAGCGCGAGGGGCGGCAGTCCTTCGAGTACTGGCTCGATCTGCTCAGCGGCATGGCAGACCTGTTGTCCGTCTCAACGCTTCGCGCGGGGCGGGATCATGCAGCATGCGGGGAGTCAAGCCTCAGCCGGATGCGAAGGCCCTCGACCTGCGCAACGCGTCCTGACGCTTGATGATCTTGCCTCCGAGGACCTCCTTCCTGGGTGGCGAGACGTCCGCGAGAGGTTCGCTGCCGAGCGCAGCACGACTCTCGGTCTGCGGTATGTGCAGAGCGGGTGCATCGTGACAAGAGTGGTTACGGCGGTCGCCGCCGCGGAGTCGCTTCATCGCGCGCTCGATCCGGCCCCGCCGATTCCTCCGGAGGAGTTCGAGTTGTTGCGCAAAGCCCTCCGGGAAGCAGCGCCGGCTGACCGCAAGGAGTGGCGCTCGGACCGTCTCGCGGAGCATTCAAATGTCCCCACCTTCACGCAGCGGATCCTCGGCCGTGTCGACCGAGTCGGCGCAGCTGGCGTCCGCCTCGGGCATGAACCCGAGGCGTGGGCCAAAGCAGCGAAAGATGCGCGCAACAATCTCGCGCACGTCGGAACCGCCGATAACGACCTGAACCACCTTCATGCTGTCGCTGAGGTCACCGCGAGCTTGGTGATCCTGAATCTGCTTCACGAATTGGGTGTGCCGCAGGGTCGGCTCCGGAAAGCTGTCGATGAGCACCCCGATCTTTCGCACGCCGCCAGACTCGCACGACGAGTCCTCGGCGATGACGACGCGATCGTCATGCAGATCGCCGCCGTTGGCGTGACCCTGGTTGACGATAGGCAAGCGCCTCCCCGTCCGGAAGATGAGCAGGGCGGCACGGCGGCGGAAGATCCGCCGACATCAGGCGAGGTCTCAGGCAAGCAACGCAGCCAGCCAGTCCTCGCACTCGGTGGGCGACACGTGCTGTCCGTCCCGCGCGTGGGTGTCGATCGGGGCAGCATCCACCGCAACGAACCCGGAATGGCCGAGAAGCTTCCGCGTGCGGGTCCCGAGCCGGACGAAGAAGTGGTACTGTTTTACGTACTACTCAATCCGAGGTGTCGTCATGTCCGCTATTACCGCAACCGAAGCCCGAAAGAGCCTGTTCGGGCTCATTCAGCAGGTCAATGAGGACCACACGACCGTCGAAGTCGTCTCTCGACGCGGCAACGCCGTGATCATGTCCAAGGATGACTTCGACGCGCTGACCGAGACTGCCTATCTCCTGCGCAACCCTGCGAACGCGGAGCGGTTGCTCGAGTCCGTCGAGCGCGCACGTCGGGGCGAGTTCGAGCAGCACGACCTCCTCGACGAGTGACCCGCGAGCTCGCCTTCGACCCGAACGGGTGGGAGGACTATGTGTACTGGCAGACGCAGGATCGCAAGACCCTCAAGCGGCTCAACATGCTTATTGCGGACGTCCTTCGCGATCCGTTCGAAGGGATCGGCAAACCCGAGCCCCTCCGCCACGTCCTGTCCGGCGCCTGGTCTCGGCGCATCGATGAGAAGAACCGGCTCGTCTACTACGTGACGGACGAATACATCGTGATCCTCCAAGCGCGAGACCATTACTGAAGCTGGAGACGCTCAATGGCCGGTCCTCGGCCCGCAGTCCGTGCTCGTACGTCCGCTCGATCGCCGTAGCGCCTGAGACGCACGCGGGTGGATGCGCGCTTACGGGCTCTCAACCGCAGCAGGCCCTTTGGGGCAGCGGTATTGAGTGCGAGAGCGGAATCGGGTGCCCAGTACCCGCGGTTGTTCGAGTCCGCCATGGCAGGCGATATCGGCAACGACGTGGGAACAACGGAACCAAATCGAGTCCGATCCGGCTGATCGAACGGGGTCCTCGATCTGATCAAATCGGGGCTTAACTCTCAATCTTGGACACGCGGGATCCAGCACGATGCTGGGGCAGAATCCCAGGATGGTGAGGAAGAACGACACCGCCGAGTTCCATCGCCGGGCGGTGGGCTTGTATGAGCCCACGCTGGGTGTGACGCACGTCGATCTTGAGTCCCCGCCGGGCCTGGCGGGGTGAGCACCCTCCGCCTGGACAAGCACTTCTGGCACCACGTCTCCACCGCGCCCGTCGCCGACGGCGGGCGCGGCCCGAAGGAACTGACCGGGATGGTCGATCCGACCCGCGACGCTACCGGATGCGGGCGAGCGCGGCTGCTCGATCTGGTGCCCGGTCGATCCGCGAAGGCCTACACGGACTGGCTCCCAGAGCGCGGCGAGACATTCCGTGACGGGGCGCAGATCGCCACCCTGGACCCGTTCCTCGGATACAAGAAGGCCCTCGACGATGAGCTCGACGACGCCGTCGCCGCGCGGGAAGAGTAGGTCGAGGTCGAGGTCGCCTGGCATGTTGCGCATCAACTCCGCGACGCCTACAAGCATCCCGGCCTGTCAGAGGGGCGGAAGATCGCCGAGCAGGTGCCCGCATCGTTCCCTTCCTGCCCGGTCCCCGAGATCGCCCAGTTTGGGAAGACTCTGACCCGATGGTGCGACGCACTCCTGGCCTCCTGGACCACCGACCGCTCATCCAACGGCAGCGCCGAAGCCGTGAACGGACTCATCGAACTCGCTGGCCGCAGCGCCCGCGGCTTCACCAACGACGACAACTACCGGCTCCGAATGCTCCTCGCCGCCGGTGGCCTCACCCCATGGCCCCCACCGAATGTCCGAAGAGTCCCTTATGGTCGCACGCGTGGGCGTTGTCCACTGTTTCTATCGCTGGATGCTCGATACGATGCCCGCAGCCGATGTGCGCGACGATGTGCGCCGCGAGGGATTCACGGTGCAGGTTATCCGCACGCGTGCTGCCCAGGCGCGAACGTTCCTCGGCGAACTCGCCGCGTGGCGGGAGCATCCGCCAACCCTCGGCAGCATCCCGGTCACCGTGATCTCCGGCGCCCGGCCCGGTGAAGGTATGACCCGACGCATCCGCGCCGCCGCGAACGTTTCGCACGCGACGCGCGCCGCCGCCTCTCGACGCGGCCGCCGCGTGCTCGGACCGAACTTCACCCACTACGCGCCGATCACCGACCCCGACCTCGTCATCGCGGAAACCCGCCTCGCAGCGGGGGCCTGAACCTCGGAGGTGATGGCGACCCTGCAATGCACCCCGTTGCCGAGCATGGTGTTCCGCCGTTTCCGCGAGGCTTGCCTGGGGATAGGCGCGACTCAGGCCTGGAGACTCACGGGCAGGCTCAGCCTTGCCGCCGATGGCGAATCCGATGCACCACGGTGAGAACGAGGGCGAGGACGAGCGGCGCAGTCGCCAATGCCAGGTAGCTGTTGGGGTGGGCGAAGTGCTCCTGCGCGTGGAACCCGTAGGACTGGAACTCTGCCACCGCCTCCGCGCTCAGCAGGTGCTCGATCCCCAGCGCGGGAAGGTGGAAGGTCGCGTACACGCCCCAGTCGAGGGCGATCAGATCTGTGAGAAACACCGCGAGGAACCAGACGACCCCGACGAGGTAGAAGTGCAGCGGCAGGAACCGATCTGTCCTGCCCCATGATGGGGCGGTCTGTCTGCGCACCAGGTCGCCGATGAGCACGATCAGCAGCGGCACCATGAGCAGCGCCGCAAGCGTGATGTCGTAGGCGTCGATGTCATGCAGGAATGTGAGCCCTTGCACTTCACGCGCCATCTGATCGGGAAGGTCTTGGAGCGCGAACAGCGGATTGAGGCGCAGCAGCAAGAGTGCCGCGAAGCTGATCGCCAGGCCCGACAGCAGCCCGTGGATGAGAGCACCCCGGACGCGGTTGCCGCGCGTGGATCCGGGCGAACTGCTCTGCGATGAGGCGCGGGCAGCGTCGGTGAGGTGAGCCATGACGACCACGCTATAGTCGCCAGCATCAATAAACAACACCGTGTGTCTTATTCATCGCCGGCCGATATCCTTGGCCTATGTCGGATCGCGCTCCCACTTCGCCCCGCCGAGGGCGGGGACGGCCCCAGCAGGGCGGAGGCACCGTTCCTCTGAACCGGCGGAGCATCGCCGACGCAGCGTTCGAGATCGCTTCGGTCCAGGGCTTCCGGGCCTTGACGATGCGCAGTCTGGCCGACCGTCTGGGCGTCACCGTCCGGCCGTTATACAACCACGTCGCCGGCCGCCAAGATGTGATCGATCTCGTCGCGGCTCGCATGATCGAGTTGCAGCCCGACGACGATCTTGACCCGCACGAGTGGGAAGAGAGCGTTCGCCGCCTCTACGCGCAGGGACGGGTCGCCTGCCGGGCGATGGGGCGGACGGTGCTGTTCGCGCTCGATGAGACGGTCACTCCTATGGAGCTGCCCGCCGAGCGCATCCTCCAGTCCGAACGGATGCTCGCCTTCCTCACCGCCATCGGGCTCACGCTCGAGCACGCCTTGATCTGGCGGGCCCAGTTCCTCACCGACCTGTTCGGCTTCACTCTCCTGATCGACTATCTGCACGACCACGCGGCAGCGGACGTGCGCCCCACTTTGCATCACCCTGTTGCGCGGGGGTGGCTCGACGCGCACCCCGAGGTGGATGCCCCCTGGGCTCGCCGTGCGACACAGCTTCCTGCCTACACCAGCGACGATCTATTCGACCGCTTCACCGACCGCGCCATCACCACGATCTCGTCGCTACGCGACCAGAACGAACCCGCATGACGCGGCTGTCGCCTGAACGCCCGCGTCCAGACCCGAAGGCTTGCCGCCGCGGCGAGAATAAGCAGGGCGTGGTCGGGTTTCACTGTGCTCCTTTCCAGAGCGTGTAGGAACAGTGTCGTCGAACGGCCCGGAACGATTGAGATCCGCCCAGTAGGGTTCGCTGGTGACAACAGTCTGAACGGCGGAGAGATCATGCTGCCAGGTGAGATCGGTGGTCTCTGGCACGATGACCACGGGATTCTGGGGCCACGCGTCGCCGTTGATCCGGGCGTACCAACCCGTGTACTGCGCATGCCGCTCCGGCTGCCGGGGCCCCGCGCTGCGATCCAGATTCCTCATCGCTTGACGGATCATCTCACTCGCCTCCATCTCGCTTCGCTCAAACTGCAGCGGAGGTGGTGTCAGCGCCCCGCGGGTGTGCTCGCACCGTGGCCGAGCCCGGCCATCACGAAGACCGCGGCAAGGACCGCCGCTGCCACCGTCAGGGTGATAGGTCTACGACGCGCGCTGTTCCCCCGATGTGGCTCGACGTCAGTAAGCTGGCGCATCCGATCACTGGCCCTACCGGGCACCGGGTGGTCCCGGTCGGTCTTGGTGGGGCGTATCGCTCTCAGCCGTGCGTCAAGGTCGTCCATGAGTGGCTCCCACCCTCGTCGTCTCCTTCCCCGGTGAGTCGATCATCGACCGCAGCTTCTTGCGGAGGCGCGACAGGCGCATCTTGATGGACGCTTCGCTTACACCGATGATCTCCGCGACTTCCTTGAGCGCAAGATCGTACCAATAGACCATCGCGATCAGTTCCCGATCAGATAGGGGGAGACGGTTGATCGCCTCCACGAGCTGCGGGTCCCGCTCTGCCGGGAGGATGAGCGCGTTCGCTACATAGTCGCTGACCAGATGCAAGGTGAGCTTCTGCGACCGCTTCCGCCGCTGGTACTCGTTGCCAACGACGTTGCGCGCGCAACGATAAAGCCACGGCAACCCGATGGGCTCGTCTTTCCTGATATGCTCCCACGCCAACTCGAAGACTGCCATGCCAAGGTCCTCGGCCTCATGGACATCGGAAACACGCCCGCCGATCACCGTGACGACCACGCCGAAGTACCGGCCGAAGAGGTCTTCGAACCGACGAGTCCGTGTCGCTGACCGTTCGATGTCGATCGAGAGAACCCTTTCCCTGTCACTGATCCCTACAGACTATGTTTGGCGAGTCCCCCTCGAGGTAACACACTCGATCCAACCGCTGAACCGCTGGCAGGCCTTGCGGTCTCCGGTCCTCCTGTGAGCGTCTGCGTGTTACCTTGTGCCGAGTTCCCAAACACAGGTAGTAGGGCGCCGGCACGACGCCCTGCAAGCACCGGAGCGGGAGCCGCTCGCCACCTTTGTCAGATTGGATAAGAGAATGAAGAAACGCACCATGTCTGTGTTCGCCGCCTTGCTTGTGGCGGGATTCGCTGCCGGAGGCACCGTGTCCGCGAGTGCGCACGACCTGGGCCACGGGTGGGCGGCCAGCTCCAAGGAAGAAGGAAGCGTCGTCGGTGGCGGGAAGCACTGGTACGGCGTCCACGAGAACCTCAACGGCTCGAACCGAGGCAACGACAGCAGCTATTACCACGCCACGAAGAAGCACCGCGCGAGTGTGCAGAACAGCACCGGACAGACCGTCCGATCATCTGACCAGGCTGGGGGCGTCTGGGCGCGCGCCACGCAACCCGGCACCGTCTGGGGTAACAAGGCCTACTGGTACACCTACTGAGCTCTTATAAACCGGAGATGCCCTGACGGCGCGAGCAGCCATCGGGGCATCTCCGGTTGAGTTGGCTCTCCATAGCAAGAGAGTCTTGCGCGATAGTGGAAACGATTGAGGTAAGTGATGCGATCTAAGTTCAGGTTTCTCGGTGCGCTCGTACCCGTGGCGGTGGTATTGACGATCACCTCAGGGTGCAGCGCAACAGGACCGACGGAGACCTCACCCGTGCCTGCGGACTCGGCCAGTGTTGCTGCACCCGCGTTTCAGGGGAGCTTTGCTGCTGAGTATCAGGAAGCCTGGGAGAAGAGTTCCACTGACGCTGTGCGGACGATTCTCGCGGACGAGACGATCACTGACCAAGAATGGTCGCAGGTTCTCAAGACGCTCGAGACCTGCCTCGATGAGAGCGGGATTTCCCTTCATGTTTACAACGAGGATGGCAGTTACGAGGTCAACGTCGGTCAGATGAACGGCGACGTCGCGAACGAGAAGATGGGCGCCTGTGAGGAGACGAGCGGCGAGGCATGGATCAGCTACCTCTACCGATCGCAGACGAGCAATCCCGATAACGTGCCGGCGACGCAGCTGCTGACGGAGTGTATGGTGCGCAATGGCGCGGTGGCCCCGTCCTACACGGAGGAGCAGTACCTCGTCGACGCACCGGACTTGGCTTTCCCGTTCGTGGATCATCACGGATTTGAGATCTTCGAATCGTGCAACGCGGACTTCGGATTCAATAAATGAGAGGCTCCCTTCTTTCGAAGGCTGCCGTTGTCGGGTGCACCCTCGTTATCGGGGGCGCGGTCGGAATCGCCGCAGCATACGGTTTTCTGGCATCGCCCACCCCCGACACGCTGAAGCCGAGCGACGAGCTGTCCTCGATCCAGGTGACGATGCAGGCGTTCGACGATCCACGCTCTGTCGAGCTGACGGCGCAGGTTCTCCCGCCGTCAAGCATCACCGTTCCACGCTCCGGAACGATCACCGCTTGGTCTTGCACGATAGGCACCGAGTTGATGTCGGGAGAATCCTCGGTGGCTGTCGACGGGGTAAGTCTTCTCAACCTGGCCACCGGCGTTCCTCTTTGGCGGGATCTCGCTCCAGGTGCGGAAGGAACAGACGTGGAGGCCGTCGAGAACGAACTCGTCAGGTTGGGCAAGCCCGCGAAGGCTGACGCGTTCCTGTCATGGGCTGAGATGGTCACGATTGATGAGTTGGCAACAGCTGCGGGCGTCCGCCTCGATGGCACCCTGCCACGCGATCTCGTGGTCTGGCTGCCCGCTCCGAGGGCAACCGTCGATTCGTGCGAGAAGGGTCTCGGAGCTACGGTCTCTCCGGGTGAGATCCTTGCTCAAGTCGATTCAGGGGTCGTGCTCTCGTCGGTGTCGTTGCCGGAAGGGCGGATAGCGGGGCCGAGGAACCTCGAACTGTTGCGGGAGCCAGTACCGCTGGGCGAGGGCGGAGAACTCCCGGCGGATCTGAGCATCTCGGCCATTCGTGACTCGAGCGCGTTCCGTGAAGCCGCAAGCGGAGCGCCGGAGGCCTCCGTGCTGACGCTCAAGGCAAGAATCGTGCTGCAAGAACCCGTCCAGGTCGCCGCTGTTCCGGCAACCGCCGTCGTCGTGGACTCTGCTGGGGCTTCATGCGTGTTCACTCGTGACAAGGCGGTTCCCGTCACGGTCGTGGGCTCAGAGTTCGGCAGTTCTTTCATCCTCTTCGATTCGGTGCAACCGCCTGCCGAGATCGACGCGCTGAAGTCGAACCACCAGGCATCATGCACGTAGAGGTCGCAGAGCTCGGGCACGCCTATGTAGAGGACGCATGGCTGTTCCGAGGCCTCTCTTACACGTTCGTTCCGGGAAACAGCTACGCACTCACCGGCGCGTCCGGCTCAGGAAAGAGCACACTCATGGCCATCCTCTCCGGGTGGACAGCCCCAACCGAAGGTCATGTGAAACGCAATGGCGTCGAACGCACCAGTTGGGTGTTCCAGAACCCGCACGGAACCGCGAAACGCACAGCACTCGATCATGTGGCGTTCCCGTTGATCGCCAGCGGACTCCCTGCTGCCGTAGCCGACAGCCGCGCTGAAGCGCTGATGGGTCGATTCGGCTTGGCTCCTGTGGCGGACAGGCAGTTCAGGCACCTGTCGGGCGGCGAGGCGCAACGACTGATGCTGGCCCGCGCCACAGCATCAACACCAGATCTTCTCCTCGTCGATGAGCCAACCGCCCAACTCGACCGCGCCACCGCCCATGTCGTCAACGGTGTCCTCTCGCATGCCGTCACCGACAACACCATCGTCATCGTTGCCACACACGATGAAGAGACTCGCGACGCCTGCGACGTGCATCTCGATCTCAGCCAGCACTCACCCAGAACCACGAGATCATGAAGATTCATGCGCTGTTTCGAGAGGTATCCCGAAACCTTACTTCCGGCACGTCACGGCTGGGCACCTTCTTCTCCGTGGCGGCCATTAGCGTCAGTCTCATCCTCCTCTCCGATATCCTCACGATCAGCCGTATGGTCGATGACGCCATCGAGTACCGCAGCTCCGGATCCGCCGTCATCACGCTCACGGCTCCCGGACGCATCAACGGTGAGTCTTGCGAAGCGCTGGCCGAAGTGCCGAACGTGCTCGCGGCCGGCG
This sequence comes from Microbacterium longlingense, assembly GCF_058349825.2. Classification (NCBI taxonomy): domain Bacteria; kingdom Bacillati; phylum Actinomycetota; class Actinomycetes; order Micrococcales; family Microbacteriaceae; genus Microbacterium; species Microbacterium longlingense. Next base: position 376,036 of record NZ_JBYRJA020000001.1, on the reverse strand, counting down.
CAATGCGCGAATCCGGAAAAGTCTCCGCAACAACGCTTCCCGGCGAACCGCTCGACCTCTACACGACAACGCCGACGTTCGCGCAGGTCCTTGGCGCGGACGGCTACGGCGAAGGCGTATATATCCCTACTGACGTCGCGACGAGCCTGGGGGCGACATCGATCCCTATCGCTGACCGCCCCGTCGCTGTCCGCGGGGTGTATGCGTACCCATCTGACGGACGACGTGCCGGATTCGGCTGGGCGGTACTCTCTCCTACCAGTCCGGACGACGGTGTCTTCGACGAGTGCTGGGTGCTGGCCTGGCCACAACGCCCCGACTTAAGGCAACTCATGCTGTCTGCTGTTACTCCCGCAACCGGCGGCGGTTCGACGGAACAGCCCCAGGTCTCGCAGCTGAACACCAAGTACGGAGTTACATTCGCAGGAACAACCGCGTACCAGACGCGTATCACCCAATATGCGCCGCATGCGGTTTTTCTCATCGGGCTCATGCTCGGAAGCATCGCCATCTCGAACCGACGAGTCGAGATCGCGTCGAACCTGCATGCCGGCGGCACACGAGGAGCGCTCTACCTCCAACAGCTTATCGAAACGATCGCCTGGTCACTTCCTGCCGCCGCGGCCGGATGGTTACTCGGCTTCTTCGCATCCGCCACCACCGCACCGACTGAACTTACAAGCCTCACAATCAGGTCAGCAGAGATCGTCATCACCTTCTTCGCAGGCACGCTTGCCGGTGCCGTCATCGGATTCGCCGCTGTCCGTGAAGGGAGGCTATGGCGATATGTCAAGGGAAGATAGACACATCGGACTCCTCGTGATCCTTCCTCGGAGAAGGGACGAGGCTCCCTCCGGAGTGGTGGCGCGGACGGCTCACCGGCTCAGGGTCGGCCCGTCTCATGTGAGCTTTCCGTGCAGGGCGGCGGCGAAGCCCGCGTGCGGCGGCGCCGTGCAGCGACGCCCGAGCAGCTCATTCATGAAGAGATCATGATCATGAGGATGTCGGCGACCAGAACCGGTGCAGTGCCGCCATCCCTCATCAGCTCGAAGCTGACCTTCGCTTGCCTGCCGGAACGCATCGGGGCGATCGTTTCGGGGTCGAGCTCATCTGCCGTGTCCTCCGACCGGCAGTTCAGGGGTTCCTCACCTCCCGCGGCTGCCGCGCCGCCGCCGGTCGTGCGCCGTCAGCGCGGCCGTTGCGCGACGACCTGCTGGTGCCGGAGGTCGCCCGGCTGCATGCGGAGAACTACGGCGTCTACGGGCGCCGGAAGATGCATGCGCTGATGCGCAGGCAAGGATGGGATGTCGGCCGCGACCAGACCGAACGGCTGATGCAGCTGGCCGGGGTGCGCGGGGTGAAGAAGTCGAAGCGGGTGTTCACGACGAAGACCGATCGGACGCAGTCTCTGCCGCAGGATCTTGTCAACCGGAGGTTCACGGCCGACGGCCCGCGCCGGCTCTGGGTCTGCGACGTGACCTACGTCGCGACATGGTCCGGGTTTGCGTACGTCGCGTTCGTCACCGACATCTACGCTCGCCGGATCGTCGGCTGGAACGTCGCAGCCACGCTCAAGGCCGAAATCCTGCCGCTGCAGGCCCTCGGTATGGCCGCGGGGGACGCTGGTGGCGACCTCACCGGGCTGACCCACCACTCGGACCACGCCTCGAACTACATGGCGATGGTCTACACCGACCGCGTCGTCGAACTCGGCGCCGTTCCCTCCACCGGAACAGTCGGCGACTCGTTCGACAACGCCATGGCCGAGGCGGTGAACAACCTCTACAAGACCGAACTCATCCGCCAACGCGGACCCTGGCGGACAGTCGAGCAGGTCGAGCTCGCGACCCTCGAGTGGGTGTGGTGGTGGAACAGCTCCCGCCTCCACAGCGAGCTCGACATGCGCACCCCGATCGAGGTCGAGGTCGAGAACGCGTACTGCGCTGGCCAAGAATCAGGACACCCGGCACCTGCCGGACAAACCTCACCAGAGGAACGAAAATCAGGCCGATTCAGAGTGTCACGGAGAAGGGAACGGGGTGTCCGACTCGACATGCTCGGCCACGTATCGCAGCTGCAGGCTCTCGCCTCGCCGGGTGATCGTGGCGACAGTGCGGCGGCGACGTCCTGCGGCATGAGGTCCCGCTGGGCGCGGGCGTTCTTGACCAGGCGGGCGAGGTCTGATGGCGTCTGCAACCGCACGTCGACCGCCCCCATTCGTGTTCGAAGAATGGCACCGCGGACGAATGTGAGAGAAATTCACCCTGATGTGAAGTGGAGTAGAGAGAGCATCGAGTTCATGACGCGCGAACGTGACACGGTCCGAGACTGCCGTGACGCCCGCACGCCGCGTCGATACGATCCGACGATGACGGGCCTGATCCCGATGTGCGATGGGCGGGCACACGTGGGGGCCCGGTGGGGCGGGGACGCGCCAATGGCGTGGGAATGACCGGCCCGTGACCCGCAGAAGAATCCCACCGTCACCGTCACCGCCACCCGTGAGAAAGCCCCACACCCGGTCAAGACGGGTGCGGGGCTTTCTCCGTTTTCTGGTCGCCCGGCGGTGTGCCGGTGGGCGACCAGAAAACAGCGGGGCTCAGATGCGGCCGAGGCCGTCCTTGCGCCGTTCGTCCTGCGAGCCGAGGTCGTCCGCCTCGCCGCCGGTCTCCTCGAAGACCTCGTCGCGGATGTCCTGGCGGTGCTCCTCCTGCTCGGTACGGTCTTCGCGCAGCTCGTCGTTGTCCTTGTGGTGTCCCATGGGAATCCTCTCGTGCGTCGTCACAGCATCCGGAGCGGTCGCTCGGCCTTCGTCCAGTCTGCATGCCTTCGTCCTCCGTTCCCCGGGCATCCGCTCAGGTTTCCCTGAGCGTCATCACCCGGGGACTCCCGCCGGGCGTGCCGGTGTCCGCGTCTGGTCGGTCCGGGCGCCGTCTCCGGGACGCCGTGTGCGTGATGCGGGAAGAACGGATGCAGACTGGAACGGACGACGAGCTGGACACGACGACGAGAGAGGTGCCCCATGATCGAAGAAGTGCAGGCCCGACGCATCGGCGGTGTGCGTGAGGGATCCGTCCGACGCCGGAGGAGGCCAGGACCGACCGGGCCGTGCGCCGTGAGCGCGAGCGGAGGAAGCGCATCGTGACCGTCGAATCGAGTGGTCGCGTTCCGATCACGCCGCAGCAGGTCGACGCGCCCCTCACCGGGACAGCCGTGTTCCTCGTTCTCGTCGTCGCGGACGCCGACGGCGCGATGAACACCGTGCGCGAGGTCGTCTCCGGCATCAGCGACCTCGTGAAGGACGTCGCGTTCCGTGATCTCACCGGCCACCTGTCGTGCACCGTCGGGATCGGCGCCCGGATCTGGCCGGATCTGACCGGCCGGAGCATGCCGGCGGAACTGCATCCGTTCCGCGAGATCGTCGGCGCCGACCACACCGCGATCGCGACACCGGGCGACCTGCTGTTCCACATCCGCGCCGACCGCGCCGACCTGTGCTTCGAGCTGGAGCGGCTGCTGCTGGAGTCGTTCGGCGAGAGCGTCTCCACCGCCGACGAGGTCTCCGGGTTCCGCTACTTCGATGCCCGTGACCTGCTGGGCTTCGTCGACGGCACGGCCAATCCGGTCGGTCCGGCGCTGCCGGCCTCGACGCTCGTCGGCGACGAGGACCCCGACTTCCGGGGCGGCAGCTATGTGGTGGTGCAGAAGTACACGCACCCGCTGTCGGCATGGCAGGCGCTCACGACCGAGCAGCAGGAGGCGATCATGGGCCGCCGCAAGGCGGACAACGTCGAGCTGCCGGATGCGACCAGCGGCCAGAAGTCGCACAAGACCCTCGCGACGATCGTCGATGAGAACGGCGAGCACGACATCCTGCGCGACAACATGCCGTTCGCCCGGCCAGCCCACGGCGAGTACGGCACGTACTTCATCGGCTACACGCGCCGGCTGTGGGTGCTGGAACGCATGCTGGAGCGCATGTTCATCGGCGACCCGCCCGGGCTGCACGACAAGCTGCTCGACTTCTCCACGCCGCAGACCGGGACGACCTTCTTCGCGCCGTCTGCCGACCTCCTCGCCGCGATCGGCGACGACCCGCCCGCGCCGCCCGCCGCGGCGTCCGCGACCGCGGAGAGCGCGCCCGTCACGGCATGACGCTCCCGACCGGGGGAGGCCGCCCCGCTTCCGCGGGCGCAGCTTCCCCCGGAGGCGGGCGCGGGAGGCAGCGTAAACTGCTGATATGGCCGAGAATCCTCTCCTCCCCACGGCGTACGATCTGGTGTGGAGCGTGGCCGTCGTCGCCCATGTGATCTGCGCGATCGTGGCACTCGCGATCGTCTGGCGTGAGCGGCGCACGCTCACCGGCCTCTCGACGCTGATCTGGGTCGTCGTGGCCGTCACCGTGCCCGCGCTGTTCCTCGTGGCACGCGGCGTGGGCCTGCTGGTCGCGGGGCGGCGTCGCTCCGCAGTCCCGGAGTGAGAGGCGGACGCCGCCGCCCGGATCACCGGCATCGGGCATGATGGTGCTCATGTCCGGGGAAGGGTCCGTCAGTCCGCTCAGCCGCTTTCGGCGGGTTCATGAACGCGACGTCATCAGGCATCTGCGCCTGGTCGGCCCGTCGTCGCGCCGGGAGCTGCAGGCCGCCGTCGGGTTGTCGCGCACCACGCTGTATGGCATCGTTGCGGATCTGCTCGGTGCGGGTGTTCTTCAGGAGACCAGGGTGCCCGGCGCTGCCGGGCCTGGGCGGCCGGAGACGGTGCTCGCGCTCGACCCCGCTGCGGCGATCTTCGTCGGCGTCGAGATCGGGCGCACGCACCTGACGGTGCTGGTGGCGAACCAGGCCCACGACGACGTCGGCTTCAGCGAGACGTACCTGCCGTCCGGCTGGTCGGCCGAGGGCATCGCCGACCTGACGGCCGATGCGGTCGGCGCGGTGCTGGCCGGTGCCGGTGTGGACGCGGCCAAGGTCGAGGCGATCGTCGTCGGCACCCCCCTGTCGTTCGGCCGTGCGCCGGACGAGAGCAGCGCCGTCATGCACGCGATCGACGCCAGGATGCTCGAGCGGTTCGGTGTGCGCGCGGTGTTCGAGAACAACGCCCGTCTCGTCGCTCTCGCGGAGGCGCAGGTCGGGGTCGCCCGCGATGTCGACGATCTGGCCTATCTGCATCTCGATGCCGGCGTCGGCGGCGGCCTGGTGCTCAGCCGCCGCCTGCTCTCGGGCGGCACCGGGACGGTGGGCGAGTTCGGGCACATGTGCGTCGACCGTGCCGGCCCGCAGTGCTGGTGCGGCGGACGCGGCTGCCTGGAGACCTACGTCGGGCAGTCCAGGATGCTGGCGGCGGCGGGGGTGCAGAGCCTCGACGAACTGGCGCGGCCGGAGGGGATCGCGCGGATCGGCGACGAGATCGCGTGCATCGCGCAGATCGCGTCCGGCATCCTCTCCGCGCTGGATCTCCGCGTCCTCGTGCTCGGCGGATCGGTCGGACGGCTGCCAGGGGTGGTGGAGGCGGTGGCCCGGTGTCTCGCGGATCTCGCGCCAGACCACATCGCGGCGCAGGCGGACATCCGCGCCGCCGAGCTGGGGATGCTCGGCTCCGCTCGGGGGGCGATCGCGCTGGCGCTGTCATCGGAGGAAGAGCTCGCGCGCTACGACCGCCCGATCGGGCGCTGAGTCGTTCCCGCTCCGTCCCGCACCCGCCGCCTCGCTCTGCCGACCGGCGAAGCATCGTCCTGCCCTCCGCGGTCCGTGCGGCTCTGCGCAGTTCGATGGCGACAGCGCCGCTTCCGGAATAATTCCGAAACATTGTAAAAACTCGGGAGACGTGCCAAGCTGTCATCGACTCGTCAAGGTGGACGAGCTGTGCACCAGGTGCACCAGCACAGCGAGAGGACGTAACGATGCGTTGGCGGAGAGCTCTTCTGGCCGCGGTTGCGGTGGCAGGACTGGCATTGACCGGATGCACGGCGGGGGAGTCCGAGACTCCCGCCGGCCAGGCGACGACGGCGGAGGCGCTGCGCCTGGGAGCGATCGTCGCGCCCACCACGCTGGAGGCGAGCGGCATGAACTGGGGCAACCAGTCGGTGTACGCGCAGGCCGTGTACGACACCCTGCTGCGCTCGAACCCCAACGGGGTCGACGTGGAGCCGGGGCTGGCGACCGAGTGGGCCTATGACGACAGCGGGACGACGCTGACGCTGACCCTGCGCACCGGCGTGACGTTCACCGACGGGACGCCCTTCACCGCAGAGGTCGCCGCGCAGAACCTGCTGCGCTTCCGTGATGGCACATCGCCGCAGCGGGTCAAGGCGGCGAACGTCGTCGACGTGGTGGCCGCGGACGACACGACCCTGCGCATCACGCTGCAGCAGCCGGACCCGGCGTTCCTCGTCTACCTCACCCAGGCCGCGGGCCTGCAGGCGAGCCCGGCGACGTTCGACAACCCGAACGCCGCGACGGAGCCGGTGGGAACCGGTCCCTACGTCATCGATACCGCCGCGACGGTCGTCGGCACGTCGTACGTCTTCACCGCGAACGACGACTACTGGGATCCGGAGGCGGTGCGCTACGGCTCGGTCACCGTGAACGTGTATCAGGATCCGACGGCGATGCTCAACGCCCTGCGCGGCGGCCAGCTGGACGCCGCGAGCGTGATGGACAACGGCACCCTTCCGCAGCTGGAGCAGGCCGGATTCACGGTGTCGGCCTCGCATCTGAACCTCATCGGGCTCTATCTCTTCGATCGGGAGGGCACCCTCACGCCCGCGCTCGGGGACGTCCGGGTGCGCCAGGCGATCAACTACGCCATCGACGCGGAGGCGTTCCTGGCCGGTTTCGGATACGGCCTCGGCGAGCTCACGCACCAGGTCTTCCGCCCCGGCACTCTCGGCTGGGACGAGGCGCTCGACCAGCGCTACGGCTACGACCCCGATCAGGCGCGCGCGCTGCTCGCAGAGGCCGGTTACGCCGACGGATTCGACCTGAGCCTGCCGACGGCGGGGAGCATCCCGCAGTCGGTGACCGCGTTGGTCACCCAGCAGCTCGGCGACGTCGGCATCCGGGTGACCTTCACGGACGCGGGCGCCAACCTCATCACCGACGTGCTCGGCGCGAAGTACTCCGCCGCCTACTTCCAGCTCCAGCGGGACCCCATCGACTCGCAGCTGATCAGCTTCATGGTGGCACCGGATGCGACCTGGAACCCGTTCCACAGCGGCGACGCGACAACGGAGCGGCTGATCGCGCAGGTCAGGGCGGGCGGCGACGACGCCGAGAGCGCGGCACGGGAGCTCAACGCCTACCTCGTCGACCAGGCGTGGTTCAACCCCTGGTACACCTCGCAGAACTCGTTCGTCACCTCGCCCGCGACGGCCGTCACCGTTCACCAGGGCAACGTCTACCCGAACCTGCTCGACATCGTCCCGCAGGCCTGAGCGGATGCGGGGCCGCGCGGCCCCGCATCCCCTGGGAAGGAGTCCCATGATCGGCTTCATACTTCGACGCCTCGGCGCGGGTGCGGTTCTGCTGCTCGCGATCACGGTCGTCGCGTTCACGCTCCTCTATGCGGGCGGCGGCGACATCGCCCGCAAGATCCTCGGTGAATCCGCCGACGCCGAGACCGTGCTCCGCAAAGCGGAGCAGCTCGGCGTGAATCGCCCGCTGATCGAGCAGTACGGCGACTGGCTCGTCCACGCGATCCGCGGAGACTTCGGAACGTCGTGGTTCAGCGGCCAGGCGGTGACCGCGGGAATCCTCTCGCGGTTCTCGGTCACGCTGTCGATCGTGTGCGGGACGATCCTGCTCATCGCGCTCGTCTCGGTGCTGCTCGGCGTGGTCGCGGCGACACGGGGCGGCTGGGTGGATCGTCTCGTCCAGTTCATCGCTCTGCTGGGTCAGGCGATTCCCGGATTCCTCCTCGCCGTGGGCCTCGTGCTCGTCTTCGCGCTGGGACTGGGGTGGTTCGCCCCCACCGGCTACGTTCCGATCGGCACCTCGGTCTCGGGGTGGCTGTCCACCGTCACGCTGCCGGTCGTGGCGCTCGCGGTGGGCGGTGTGGCGGGTGTGTCCCAGCAGATCCGCGGCTCGGTGCTGGACGCCCTGGGAAACGACTACGTCCGCACGCTCCGCAGCCGCGGGCTCCCGGAGCAGGTCGTGGTCCTCCAGCACGTCCTCAAGAACGCCGCAGGCCCCGCCCTCGCGGTTCTGAGCGTCCAGTTCGTCGGCCTGCTGGGCGGCGCCGTGATCGTCGAGCAGGTCTTCGCGATCCCCGGTCTCGGTCAGGTCGCCGTGCAATCGACGGCCCAGGGCGACATCCCCCTCGTCATGGGTCTTGTCACGGTCGTCGGAGCGATCGTCATCGTCTTCAACCTCGCCGTGGACATCCTCCAGGGCTGGCTCAACCCGAAGGTGCGTGTCTCATGAGCACTCTGGCCCCCGCCCCGCTGCCGGGCGTCCGTTCCGGGCGTCGCGAGCATCTCGTCCGGCGCGTGCTGCGCAGCCCCGTCGCGGTCATCGCCGCCACGGTGCTGATGATCGCCGTTCTCGTCGCCGTCCTTGCTCCGTTCATCGCGCCCTACGACCCGAACTACGCCGATATCCGCAACCTCCTGGCGCCGGCCTCGCCCGAACATCTCCTGGGCACCGACAGCGCCGGCCGTGACGTGCTGTCGCGCCTGATCGCTGCGTCGCGGTCGAGCCTGGCCGGCGCAGCCCTCGCTCTGATCGTGGCGCTGGTCATCGGTGTCAGCGGGGGACTGATCGCCGGCTACTTCGCCGGCTGGATCGATCTGGTCTCCGGCTGGATCGTGTCGCTGCTGATGGCTCTCCCCGGCATCATCGTCCTTCTGGCGGCGCGGGCCGTGGTGGGCCCGTCGCTCTGGATCGCGATGATCATCTTCGGTGTGCTCATCTCCCCGGCGTTCTTCCGCCTGGTCCACGCCTCGGTGCGGGGCGTCCGCTCCGAGCTGTACGTCGATGCGGCGCGCGTGTCCGGGCTGAGCGATGCGCGCATCATCCGGCGCCACGTTCTCGCGGTGGTCCGCGCGCCCATCATCGTCCAGTCGGCGCTGATCGGCGGCGTCGGCCTGGCGATGCAGTCCGGCCTGGAGTTCCTCGGGCTCGGCGACATCCGGGTGCCCACGTGGGGCTCGATGCTCAGCGACGGCTTCGTCAACCTGTACCGGGCGCCGCTGCTGATCCTGTGGCCGGCGCTCGCGATCGCACTGGTGCTCCTCTCGCTGACGCTGCTGGGCAACACCATCCGAGACGAGCTGGACGGACCGCGGCGCGGATCACGCGTGCGAGTGACCGAGCGGCGCACAGGAACGGCCCCCGAGCGCGTCGCACAGGACATCCTCACCGTCACGGGGCTCACGATCGGATATCCGCGCAGCGCCGACGACGACGGTGCCGTGGTGCACGGCGTGGACCTCCACGTGCGAGCCGGGGAGGTGCACGGGCTGGTCGGTGAGTCCGGATCGGGAAAGACGCAGACCGCGTGGGCGGTGCTCGGTCTCCTCCCGCCGGGCGGGGCGGTGCTCGACGGGCACATCCAGCTCGCGGGCGAGGACATCCGCCGGCTCGACCCGCGCAAGCGCCGCGCCCTGCTCGGCACGCGGATCGCCTATGTCCCGCAGGAGCCGATGTCGAACCTGGACCCGTCTTTCACGATCGGCAGCCAGCTCACCCAGCCCCTGCGGTTGCAGCGGGGCCTGTCGCGCCGAGAGGCCCGCTCGCAGGCGCTCGGTCTGCTGGCTCGCGTCGGCATCGCCGATCCACAGCGTGTCTTCGACTCCTACCCGCATCAGATCTCCGGCGGCATGGCGCAGCGCGTGCTCATCGCCGGGGCCGTGTCCTGCAAGCCGGATCTGCTCATCGCCGACGAGGCCACGACGGCGCTCGACGTGACGGTTCAGGCCGAGGTGCTCGAGCTCATCCGGAGCCTCCAGGCCGAGATGGGGATGGCCGTCCTCCTGGTCACCCACAACTTCGGCGTGGTGGCCGACCTCTGCGACCGGGTGTCGGTCATGAAGGACGGCCGCATCGTGGAGAGCGCCGATGTGCGGGACATCTTCCGTGCCCCGCAGCACGACTACACGAAGGGTCTGCTCGCGTCGATCCTGCACAATGTCCCGCCGCGCGCCGCGTTGGCGGCACGCGAGGAGAAGGAGCCGATCGATGTCTGAACCGCAGTTGGACATCCGGGATGTCACCGTCGAGTACCCGGGGCGCGGCCTGCGCGGGCGTCCGTTCCGTGCCCTGCAGGGCGTGTCGCTCGATATCGCCGCCGGTGAATGCGTCGGCCTGGTGGGGGAGTCCGGGTCGGGCAAGACGACCCTCGGGCGTGCGGTCCTGGGGCTCGCCCCCGTCACGCAGGGCGAGATCATGTTCGACGGCCGCGACATCGCCCATGTCTCCCGCGCTGAGCGGCGGGCACTGGCGACGGACATCCAGGTGGTGTTCCAGGATCCCTACACGTCGTTGAACCCCGCGCTGACCGTCGAGCAGATCCTCACGGAACCGCTGACCGTCCGTCGCGTCGCGCGCGACGACGCACGCCGCCGGATCAGGGAGCTGTTCGACATGGTCGGGCTGCCCTCCGACGCGGGGGAGCGGCGTCCGCGGGAGTTCAGCGGCGGGCAGCGGCAGCGGATCGCGATCGCGCGGGCGCTCGCGCTCGATCCGCGCCTGATCGTGTGCGACGAACCGGTGTCGGCGCTCGATCTCTCCACGCAGGCGCGGGTGCTCGACCTGTTCCGCTCCATCCAGGACCGCACCGGCGTCTCCTACCTCTTCGTCTCGCATGACCTCGATGTCGTGCGAGCGATCAGCCACCGCGTGGCCGTGATGTTCCGCGGCGAGATCGTCGAGTTCGGCGATGGAGACCGCGTGACCAGAGAGCCGGACCACCCCTATACCCGCCAGCTCCTGCTCGCCTCGCCCATCGCTGACCCGGATCTTCAGGCCGCTCGGCGTGAGGAGCGACGGCGGTTCCTCGAGCTCAGCGCGAACGCGCCGGGGGCGGCGGGATGAGGCAGTCCCGCCTCCTGCGAACGGACACCACGAACCACATCGACGAGACGGCGCATCCGCCGGTCCCCGCTCTCCTGAGCGCGGGGACGCGGCTGCCCGAGAACATGGAAGGCCATCATGGATGACGAAATCTTCTCCTTCTTCTCCCACAGCGAGGTCCGGTCGGCGACGCCGCCACCGGTCCCGGAGGGGGCGCCGTGGGCCGATCGGGGCCGATCGGCCGGCGAACGGGCGCAGCTGCTCCTGGCCGAGCTCACCGTGGCAGAGAAGTCCGCGCTGCTCTATGGGCGCGGCCTCAAGGTCTCCCCGGAGCGACAGGTCTGGCAGGCCTGGGTGAAGGGCAACGACCGGCTCGGCGTGCCGGACGTCACCCAGGGCGACAGCCCTGCCGCGATCCTCGTCGGCCCGCCGGACGTCACCCAGATCCCCTCGGAGCATGCGCTGGGTGCATCATTCGATCCTGCGACCGCTCGCCGCGCGGCGGCGGTCCTGGCCGCCCAGGCACGCCGGCTGGGCTACGGGGTGTGGCATGCGCCCACTCTCGACGTCACGCGCGACCCGCGGCACGGACGAGCACATGAGAACTTCGGCGAGGACGCCCAGCTCGTCTCGCTCCTCGGCGAGGCCTACGCCAGGGCGTTCCCGCAGGAGGGCGTGGTGCCGGACATCAAGCACTTCGGGCTGAACGTCGTCGAGACGGACCGGCTCACGACCGACTGCCGCATCGACCACGACCGTCTGGTCGGTCACTACCTGGCACCGTTCCGCTCGGTGCTCGCCAACATGCGCGTGGCGATGGTGATGACCGCCTACGCGAAGATCAACGGCGCGCACGTGAACGACCAGCCCGGCTGCTTCGATCTGCTGCGTCGCGAGTGGGGCTTCGATGGCATTGCGCGCAATGATGCGATGGCGGTGCACTCGCTGGATTCTCTGAGATACGGACTTGACCAGGAGTTCCGTGACGAGGAGTTCTTCGGACAGGTGCTCATCGACGCGATCGCAGACGGGAGCTTCGACGAGGCGTACCTCGACGTGGCGGTGCGCAGGGTGCTCACCACGATGGTCGAGACGGGCCTGTTCGACGATGCCCCGGTGCCCGTCGTCTGGGCCGGAGCGACCCAGGAGGAGACCGCAGCGGTGCGCGAGGCTGCGGCCCGCGGTGTCGTGCTGCTCGAGAACCGCGATGGGCTCCTGCCCCTGGATCCCGCAGCAGCGCCGCGCGTCGCTGTCATCGGACCCGCCGCTGTCGACGACGCGATCGCGGGCGGGCCGACCCGGCCGATCGCCGACCGCGACACCTTCCTTGCCGCGCTCCAGGCCGGTCTGCCGAATGCGCAGATCGAGTACATCCCCGGGATCGATCCGGTGGCGGCCACGGACGGGCTGCACGGCTTCGCCGAGTTCGCGATCGACCAGGACCGGGACGGCGGCGCTGGGGCGTTCGAGCTCGCATTCCTCGACGGCGACGGACAGCGCACGGAGACCACCGCGGCACGGGGGATCGCTCTGCAGGCGGCGGACTGGGCGTTCGGCGGGCAGGTGGCCAGGGCCGCGCTGCCCACCGGTGCTGTCGCGGCCACCTGGTCTGGGCGGTGGAGCAGCACCGCCGGTGTGCACGCCTTCGACGCGGTCACCGGCGGCACTGTCGTGCTGCGGGTCGACGGCGTCGTGGTGCTCGAGCACGACGGGGGCGGACGTCGCTCGGCGCGCACCGAGGCCACGGTCACCCTCTCGGCCGGGGAGCATGAGATCGAGGTGAGCTATCGCGCACCAGACGAGACCCATCGGGCGTTCGTCGACGGGTCATCCGCGGCGGTCAAGGTCGGTCTGCACGAGCCGGCGCCGGTGCTTCCCGCCGCGATCCAGGAGGCCGCGGACCGCGCAGCAGCCGCCGACATCGCGATCGTCGTGGTGCGCGACATCGCGAGCGAGGGGTTCGACCGGATGACGCTCGCGCTTCCGGGGCGCCAGGACGACCTCATCCGCGCCGTCTCGGCGGCCAACCCGCGCACCCTCGTTGTCCTCGAGACCGCCAGCGCCGTGCTGACGCCGTGGCGGGGGAGCGTTGCAGCGCTCGTGCAGGGGTGGTACGGCGGGAGCCGCGGGAACGCGGCGATCGTGGACGTGCTCACCGGCGCCCGCGACGCCGCAGGGCGCCTCCCGGTGACCTTCCCCGACCGTGATGAGGATCTGCCGACCTTCGCGCCAGAGCGGTTCCCCGGTGTGGACGGGACGGTGCGGCTCGACGAGCCGGAGACCGGATACCGCTACGTCGGACAGGACGGCGCGCCGGCCCCGGCGTACCCGTTCGGGTACGGACTGTCCTACGCCACGACCGAGGTGTCGGGGCTCGTGGCTCCCGACCGGGTCACCGTCTCGGCGGAGGCGGCATCCAGCGCCGCACGGCGGGAACGGATACCCGTGACCGTCACCGTGCACAACACCGGGCAACGCCCCGGAACCGTCGTGCCCCAGCTCTACGTGACCGCACCGGGTGGCGCGGTCGCGCACCTCAAGGCGTTCGCGTCCGTGGACCTCGCCGGCGGGGAGAGCCGCAGCGTGGACCTGTCCGTGGCCTGGGCCGATCTGGCGGCCTACCGCGACGGGGTGTGGCAGATCCCCGAGGGGAGTTACCGCTTCGGGGTGGGAACCAGCGCTGCAGACATCGTCGCGGCCGCCGCGGTGGAGGTGGAGGTCCGATGACGGCTCCCCGACGACCCAACGTGGTCATGATCCTCACCGACGACCACGCATCGCGGACCATCGGGGCCTATGGCTCCGAGGTCAACACCACGCCACGCATCGACGAGATCGCGCAGGCGGGGTGGCGCTTTGACACCTGCCTGGTGGGCAACGCGCTGTGCTCGCCGAGCCGTGCGTCGATCCTCACCGGCACCCATAGCCACGTGAACGGGGTGACGACCCTCGTCACGCCGATCGACGCGAGCCAGCCGACGTTCGTCTCGCAGCTGCGGGCCGCGGGATACCGCACCGCGATGGTCGGCAAATGGCACATGGGCCACGGCGCCGGGCACGACCCTGAGGGCTTCGACTACTGGGACGTGCTGGTGGGCGCCGGGGGGCAGGGCGAGTACTGGGACCCGCTCTTCCTCTCCCCCGAGGGGGAGCGGACGGTGCCGGGCTACGCGACCGATGTCATCACCGACCTCGCGCTCGACTGGGTCGACACGCTGGACGGCGACGAGCCGTGGTGCGTGCTGATCTATCACAAGGCCCCCCACCGCCCGTGGGAGCCGAAGCCGGAGCATGCGGCGCTCTACCGTGATGCCGTGCCGCTTCCGGAGACCTTCGACGACGCCTACGAGACGCGCTCCAGCTCCGTGCGCCGTGCACTGATGCGCGTGGCTGACAGCCTCAACACCGAGGACCTCAAGGAGCCCGTCCCGGAGGGGCTGGACTACGACGCCGCCGCGCGCTGGAAGTATCAGCGCCTGATGGCCGATTACCTGGCCTGCGTGCACAGCGTCGACGAGAACGTCGGGCGGGTCATCGACTGGCTGCGCGAACGCGGCGACTTCGAGGACACGCTGCTGATGTATGCGTCCGACCAGGGCTTCTTCCTGGGCGAGCACGGCTGGTTCGACAAGCGCTTCATGTATGAGGAGTCGCTGCGGATGCCGATGCTGCTGAGCTATCCGCGGGCGATCCCCGGTGGGCGCGTGCACGAGGGTCTGGTGTCGAACGTCGACTTCGCCCCGTCGATCCTCGAGGCGGCCGGCGTCGCGGTGCACGAGCGGATGCACGGGCGCAGCTTCTGGGGAGACCTGACAGGTGAAGCCGCACAGCCCCCCGCGGACGGCCTGTACTACCGCTACTGGGAGCACGACGACGCCTTCCACCATGCGCCGGCGCACTACGGCTACCGCACCGATCGTTACAAGCTCATCTACTACTACAACGACGGTCTGGGGCTCCCCGGAACGGGCCCCTTCGTGTACCCGCCGGAGTGGGAGCTCTACGATCTCCTGGCCGATCCGCAGGAGATGCGGAATCTGGCCTCCGATCCGGACTACCGGGACCTGCGCGAGGAGCTGGAGGCCGCGATGTGGACAGAGCAGGCCAGGCTCGGGGACACCCCGCACCCCAGCCAGCCGATTCCGCGCCGGATCGCCGTCGGCGCAGCGGGCGAGACCGGAAACGGCGGCTGACGCCACGCGGCAGGCCATCAGCGCGGCTGTCCTGGTGCCTCACGATGCACCAGGGCGGCCGCGCTGACGGCCCGCTGCCCGTCAGCCGGTGACGGGTGTCTCCGTCACCGGCCCCGCCAGACGGGCGCGCGCTTCTCGGCGAACGCGACGGCGCCCTCGCGGGCGTCCTGGGTGGAGAAGACGGGCATCACCTCGGCGTCGTGCGCCCGCCAGAGGTCGTCGTTGCCGTCTGCGCCGAAATCGGCGGAGCGGTAGACGAATCGCTTGGAGGCCTGAACGGCCAGCGGCGCGTTGCGGGCGATGCGATCCGCGAGCTCGATCGCGGTGCTCAGCACGGCGTCGTCGTCCACGACGCGGTTGACCAGACCCAGCTCGAAGGCGCGATCCGCGGACATCGGGTCGCCGGACAGAAGCGCCTCCAGCGCGAACTTCTGCGGGATCTGCCGCGGCAGGCGGATGACGCCGCCCGCGGCTGCCGCCAGGCCCCTGGTCACTTCGGGGAAGCCCAGTTTCACGGAGCGCCCGGCGACGGCCAGATCGCTCGCCAGCACGAGCTCTGCCCCGCCGCCCAGGGCGAAGCCGTTGACGGCCGCGATGGTGGGCTGAGCGATCCGGTGGCGGACATAGCCGGCGAATCCCCACTCCGGATGCGCCGCGGGTGCGGCCGACTCCCCGCGGGCGAACGCCTTCAGATCCATGCCGGCGCAGAAGGCGCGCTCCCCCGCCCCGGTGAGGACCACGACCCGAACGTCGGCGTCGTGCTCGGCCTGCTCCAGAGCGTCGCCGAGGGCGACGGCCAGCTCCTGATCGACGGCGTTCATCGCCGCTGGCCGGTTCAGGGTGATGACCGCGACGTGGCCGTGGCGCTCGGAAAGAACGGTGTCTGACATGGCTCAGATCCTCTCGATGATGGTGGCGTTGGCCATTCCCGCGCCCTCGCACATGGTCTGCAGGCCGTAGCGGCCGCCGGTGGCCTCGAGCTGGTTCACCAGGGTGGCGAGCAGCCGGGTGCCGGATGAGCCCAGCGCATGCCCGAGCGCGATCGCGCCGCCGCGCTGGTTGAGCTTCGCGGGGTCGGCCCCGGTCTCGGCGAGCCACGCGAGCGGCACGGGCGCGAAGGCCTCGTTGACCTCGAAGGCGTCGATGTCGTCGATGCGCATGCCCGCGCGCGCGAGCACCTTCTGCGTGGCGGGGATCGGCGCCGTGAGCATCATGATCGGGTCGTCGCCGATGACGGAGAAGGACACGAAACGCGCCCGTGGCGTGAGCCCGAGGGCCCGCGCCTTCTCCGCCGACATGATGAGCGCAGCCGAGGCGCCGTCGGTGAGGGGCGATGAGTTTCCTGGCGTGATCTTCCAGTCGATCTGGGGGAAGCGCGCGGTGTCTGCGGGGTTCTCGAACGAGGCGGACAGACCGCCGAGTCCCGCGGCGGTCGTGGCGGCACGCACGGTCTCGTCCACCGTGTGCGTGCGGGCGCTGCCGTCCGCGCCGGTCACCGAGACGGGAACGATCTCGTCCGAGAAGGCGCCGTCCCGTTCCGCCGCGGCGGCGAGGGTGTGAGAGCGCGCGGAGAAGTCGTCGAGCTCGGCGCGGGAGAACCCCCACTGCGCCGCGATGAGCTCCGCGGAGATGCCCTGATGGACCAGCCCGTCCGGGTAGCGGGCGTGCAGCCGCGGCCCGGAGAAGTCCTGGCCCATCGGGGCGGTCCCCATCGGCACGCGGCTCATCGATTCGACGCCGCACGCGATCACGACGTCCTGGAAGCCGGAGACGATCGCCTGCGCCGCGAAGGTCGCCGCCTGCTGGCTGGAGCCGCACTGGCGGTCGATCGTGGTGCCGGGAACGTGCTGGGGGAAGCCGGCGGCCAGCAGGGCGCTGCGGGTGATGTTGGTGGCCTGCTCCGCGGCCTGCTGCACGCACCCCCCGATGACGTCGTCGATGAGCGCCGGATCGATGCCGGTGCGCTCGACGAGCGCTTCGAGGACCGTCGCGAGAAGGTCGACGGGGTGCTCGCCGGAGAGGGCGCCGCCGGGTTTGCCCTTGCCGGACGCCGTGCGGACGACGTCGACGATGACTGCTTCGTTCATCGGGGATCTCCTGTCTCGGTGGGGGCTGGTCCGGCCCAGGAGGGTACGGCGGGGTCGCGGCCGCACCGCACGCTCCTGGGCATGGCGCAGGGTATGGACTGAGTCTGGCGCACATCCGGGCGATTCGTCAGGCCACGCTGCGGTCGTCCACCGCCTGCTGGCCATTCGCATCCAGAGCAATACACTTTGGGCATGTCGAAGACCACCGCGATCGATCCCCGAGACGGCATCGCCGAGCGGCTCTCCCGGATGATCCAGCTGCCGACCGTCTCGGCAGAGCTCGAAGAGCGCGGGCGCGAGCCCTTCGAGGCGTTCGTCGATCTGATCGATGAGCTCTACCCGCTGATCCGCGAACGGCTGGAGCGGGAGCGGATCACCGACTTCGGCCTGCTGTACCGCTGGCGGGGTGCGGATGCCACGGCCGGCCCCCTCGTGCTGATGGCGCACTACGACGTGGTGCCGGTCGACGAGAGCGACCCGTGGACCTTCCCGCCCTTCGAGGGGCGCATCGACGGCGGATCCGTCTACGGACGCGGTGCCCTCGACGACAAGGGGCCGATGGTCGTCCTCCTCGACGCGGTCGAGAACCTCCTCGCGGCGGGGTTCACGCCGGCACGCGACGTCTACCTTTCGCTCGGCGGCAATGAGGAGACCTTCGGCGACGCCGCGGACGAGATCTCCCGCACCCTCCACGAGCGCGGGATCACCCCCTGGATGGTGATCGACGAGGGCGGTGCCGTCACCGACGCCCCCCTGCCGTTCGTCACGGGCGAGGCGGCGATGGTCGGCGTGGGGGAGAAGGGCATCGCGACCGTGCGCATCTCGGCGCGCGGGGACGGCGGCCATGCGTCGGTGCCCCCGCCGCTGACCGCCGTGTCGCGGGTCTCCCGTGCGGTCACGCGCCTGACCCCCGGCACGTTCCGGGCGCGGGCCCCGCGAGCGCTCCCTCGCATGCTGGGCATGTTCGTCGCGCGCAGCACCGGCCCGGGGCGGCTGCTCTACCGTGCGCTCGCCGCGTGGCCCTGGCTCAACGGCCGGGTCTTCGCCGCGCTCGGCGGCGAGGCCGCGGCGATGGTGCGCACGACGATCGCGCCCACGCGGCTGAGCGGCGGGACCGCCAACAACGTCCTGCCCTCCCAGGCCGCGGCGACGGTGAATCTGCGGCTGGCGCTGGGCGAGACCGTGGACGGCACCGTTCGCACGCTGCGGCGTCGCATCCGCGACCCGCGCATCACGGTCGAGGTGGTCGAGGGAAACGATGCATCGCCGGAGTCCCCGTCGGACGGCGCCCCGTTCGCCCTGATCGCCGAGGCCGTGCGGGCATCGCACCCGCAGGCGATCACCGTGCCCTACGTGACGATGGCTGCGACGGACGCGCGCTACTTCCATCGCTACTGCCCGGCCACCTACCGGTTCGCCCCGCTGGCGATGAACGCCGCGCAGCGCGCCGCGATCCATGGCGTGGATGAGAGCGTGGCGATCGAACAGCTCGTGCGGGGCGAGGTCTTCCACCGCACGCTCATCCGGCGTCTGCCGGGGAACGGGACGGCTGCGGCATGACCGAGACACGACCAGCGCGTTCGCGCATGAGGCTCGGGGTGCTGGCCGGGGTGGTCGGCTTCCTGGCGTTCGTGGAGTTCACCAGCGGCGTGCTGCAGGGCTACTACACGCCGATGCTCACCGACATCGCACGCCATCTGGGCATCCACGACGCCGACGTGAACTGGTTCGAGGGCACTCAGCTGATGCTCTCCGCCCTGGTCGTGCCGGCCTTCGCCAAGCTCGGCGACATGTTCGGCCACCGCCGGATGCTGCTGTGGAGCACGGCGCTCACCGCCGCAGCCTCACTCGCGCTGCCGTTCGCGCAGTCGTTCTGGGTATTCCTCGTGGCGTGGACGCTGCAGGGCTTCTATGTCGTGTGGCTGCCCCTCAACGTCGCGATCGTGTGGTCGCGCAGCCGCCGGCATGAGAACGCCTCGATGCTCACCGCCAAGGCGGCCGGGATCATGGTCGCCGCTCTCGAAGCGGGGGCCATCGGCGGGGCGCTGGTGGGCGGCATCCTGATCGATGCGCTGCCGCTGTGGCTGGTGCTCCTGGTGCCGGCGCTGCTGGTGGTGGCGTGCTTCTTCGTCATCGCGTTCGGCGTCCGCGACCGCTTCGACCACAGTGGAGGGCGTCTCGACCTGGTCGGTCTCTCGCTGCTGTCGATCGCCCTGATCGCGTTCACCGGCGGCCTCAGCCTGCTGCGTCTGCACGGCGCGGAGTCTCCGCACGCCTGGGGCACCGTGCTGCTGGGCATCGCGCTGCTGGTGCCGTTCGCGCGGTACGAGCTGCAGCATCCGGATCCCCTGATCGATGTGCGCATGTTCCGCTCCCCGGCGCTGGCCCCGGTGTTCCTCACCGCCGCCCTCTTCGGCGTGAGCGTGCTGGGCGCTCAGGCGCCGCTGTCGACCTTCGCGCGCACCGATCCCGCCGTGCACGGCTACGGCCTCGGTACGAACGGTTTCGTCACATCGCTTCTGATCGGCGTCTATCTGATCGCGATGATCATCGGGGCGCTGCTGTTCCCGCGCTTCGCGCGCCGCTTCACCCCGCGCATCACGCTCATCGGAGCGAGCTGCCTGGTGGGTGTCGGCTACCTGCTGTTCCTGCCGATGCACGATTTCTACGCGCAGGTGCTGACGAACATGTTCATCGCCGGCCTCGGATCCGGTGCCCTGGTCGCCGCGCTGCCGGCAGCGGCAGCGGCAGCGGCGCCCGATCATCAGACCGGCATGGCCACCGGCCTCACCAACTCCACCAAGACGGTGGGCGGCGCGATCGCGTCTGCGGTGTTCGGGATCGTGCTCATGCACGGCATCGCAGACGCCGGCAGCACGGCCGGCTCGCTCACGGGCTACTTCGCGGTGTGGACCATCTGCGGCGCGACGGCGCTGGTCAGCGCCGTCGCGCTGTGCTTCGTGCCCAAGCGCGCCTTCACCGATCAGACCACGCTGACCTGAGGCGGGCGGGGCGGAGCAGCGCGCGCGGACTCTCCGCCACCGGGCTCCCCAATGTCCCATCCCTCGACTAGCGTCGAGGGATGGGATTGTTCGGGAGCTCCCCGCGTCAGGTGCGGGTCGAAGGCGTCGGCATCGAGTTGCGGGCGCGGCGGGCGCCGTGGAGCCTGTGGGCCGATGGCCTCGGGCGCACCAGCATCCGCGCACTGCAGATCATCGTCATCGTGGTGCTCACCGCCGCGGTCTTCTTCGGGATCCAGCAGGTGTCGGTGGTCACCATCCCGGTGTTGCTGGCGCTGATCTTCGCCTCGGCGTTCTGGCCGGTCACCAAGTGGCTGCGTGAACGCGGTGTCCCGCCCCTGCTGGTCACGCTGGCGTCGTTCCTGGCGATCATCCTGCTGCTCGCCCTGGTGGCCTGGCTCATCGTGTGGGCCGTGCGCGACCAGTGGGACGACCTCAGCAGCCAGGCGCAGGAGGGCGCCAGCCAGCTGATGGCCTGGGTGCAGACGTTGCCGTTCTCGATCGATTCCGCGCAGATCGACGAGTGGCTGGGCGCGCTCCAGGACTTCATCACCAGCGCGCAGTTCGGCTCGGGTGCCCTCGCCGGCGTCAGCGCGGTGGTGAGCTTCGTCACCGGCCTCGTGCTGATGGTCGTCGTGCTGTTCTTCTTCCTCAAGGACGGACCCCAGATCTGGGCGTTCCTGCTGCGCCCCTTCGAGGGCGAGGCCTATCAGCGTGCCCGCCGCATCGGCGAGGCGACGGTCACCACGCTCGGGTCCTATGTGCGGGGCACGGCGACCGTCGCGCTCGTCGATGCCATCGGCATCCTCATCGGTCTGCTCATTCTGCAGGTGCCGCTCGCGGTGCCGCTGGCGGTGCTGGTGTTCCTGCTCGCGTTCATCCCGATCGTCGGAGCGACGGTGGCGGGCATCCTGGCGGCGCTCGTCGCGCTGGTCGCCAACGGCTGGGTCGTGGCCCTCCTCGTCGTCGGCGTGGTGGTGGCCGTCAACCAGCTGGAGGGCAACTTCCTGCAGCCCGTGCTGATGTCGCGATCGATGAACCTGCATGCTCTCGTCGTGCTGATCGCGCTGACCGTCGGGACCGCGCTCGGCGGCATCCTCGGTGCGGTGCTTGCCGTTCCGATCACCGCGGTCGCCTGGGCGATCATCCAGGTGTGGGACGGTCGCGGGCGTCCTGCACGCTGGGCGCGGCGCAAGCGGACCGAGGAGGCCTGACCTCGCACCGCACGGCGCGCCCCGCGTCGTGCGGTGCTTCTGCGCCGTTCCGACGGCCGTGATCAGCGCGAGAACAGGCGGGAGAAGAGTCCGCCGCGTTCGGCGCGCGCTGCTGCGGTCTCCCCGGGGGTGTGCTTCCCCGGGCACCAGAGCCCAGCAGGGACCGACGCGCGCACCGTCGCGACGTGCTGGCCGCATCCGGTCCAGGTGGTCTTTCCGCACGTGCGGCATTTCACCGGCTGACACATGACGATGCCGTCCTCTCAATACCGGGGGGAGTATTCCTCCCGCCGGACCAGGATACCCCCGGGGGTATCCTGGATGTCAAGCGGGGCCGTACGCCGGGTGGGCGGGGGTCATGTCGTGAAGAAGGTCCCGATCACGCGCGAGAGGTCGTACAGGTCGGAGACCCCCGCCAGCTCGCGAGCCGAATGCATCGAGAGGATCGGAATGCCGATGTCGATCGTGCGGATGCCCAGGCGCGTTGCGCTGATCGGGCCGATGGTCGATCCGCACGGCACGGCGTTGTTCGACACGAACTCCTGGGAGCGAACGCCCGCGGCATCGCACCACCCGTTCCATGCCGCAGCGCCCACCGCATCTGTGGCGTAGCGCTGATTGGCGTTGATCTTCAGGATCGGTCCGGAACCGAGAAGCGGTGCGACCACCGGGTCGTGCTTTCCGGCGTAGTTCGGGTGCACCGAGTGGCCGACATCGCTCGACAGCAGCCACGAAGCGTGATGCGCGCGCCGACGGTCGTCGGCGTCCGCGTCCAGCCCGGAGGCGATGCGAGCAAGCACGTCCTCGAGGAACGGACCGGCTGCGCCAGAACGCGACGCCGACCCGATCTCCTCGTGGTCGAAGGCGGCGAGCACCGCGATCGCCGGTGCGTCGAAGCCGTCCGCCGCCACCGTTTCGAGGGCGGCGGTGGCGGCATGGACGGAGGCGAGGTCGTCGAGGCGACCGCTGGCGAAGAACGCGTCATCCTTGCCGAAGACCGCGCCCCGTGCGCTGTCGGCCACCACGGCATCGAAACCGCGGATACGGGCGGGGTCCACGCCTGCGGAGGCCGCCAGCTCGCCGAGCAGGTCGGCCGAGGCCGGATCGCCGAGCCCCCAGACCGGCTGGGTGTGCTGCTGCCGATCGAGAGTGAAGCCGTCGTTGGCGCTACGGTCCAGATGGATCGCCAGCTGCGGCAGACGCAGCAGGGGGCCGGTGGCCGCGAGCACGACGGAGCCGTCGTCGAGGACCAGGCGGCCGGCAAGGCGCAGCTCGCGGTCCAGCCAGGAGTTCAGCAGCGGTCCGCCGTATACCTCGACGCCGGCCTGCAGCCAGCCGTGCGTGCCCGTCGTGGGCTTCGGCTTCAGCTTGAAGCCGGGAGAGTCGGTGTGGGCCCCGAGGATGCGGACCGGGGTGGTCGGCCCGGCATCCGTCGGCACGGCCCACGCGATTGCCGCACCATCGCGCACCACGACGAAACGTCCGCCCGGGAGGGTCGGCCACGCATCCGCCTCGTTCAGCCGCGTGAAGCCGATACGCTCCAGACGGCGCGCGACCTCTTCGGCGGCGTGATAGCTCGACGGAGACGCGGCGACGAAGTCGGCGAGGTCTTCGGCGTGGGCGTGGGCGGGTGTTGCCGGGGCGGCGGACATGGCGGCCTTCCTGCTGAGACTTCCCGCTCGGCGACGGAGCGGCAGGGTCCTTCGATCGTATCCCGCGCGCCCGCCCGGCCTTCCGGGCCCAGCCGCCAGCCCGTACTCAGGCAGAATCGACGCCGGCCCCGGCAGCAGGCCTATCCGAGCCCGCGCCGGCGATATCTGCCTGAGTGGGGGAAGAGAGGTGTCAGAGCACCACGGTCGACCGACCGTGCACGATCACGCGATCCTCGGCGTGCCACTGCACCGCGCGCGCCAGGACGACGCGCTCGACCTCGGCGCCGCGGCTCTGCAGCTCGGCGGCGGTCTCGGCGTGGGTCACCCGCGTCACGTCCTGCTCGATGATCGGACCCTCGTCGAGGTCTGCGGTGGCATAGTGCGCCGTCGCGCCGATCAGCTTCACCCCGCGCTCCTTGGCGCGGGCGTAGGGGTTGGCCCCGATGAACGCCGGCAGGAACGAGTGGTGGATGTTGATGACGGGGGCGCCGACCTTCTCGATGAAGTCGTCGGTGAGGATCTGCATGTAGCGCGCCAGCACGACGAGGTCGACGTTCCCCTGCAGCAGGCCGAGCTGCCGCGCCTCCATTGCCGCCTTGTCGCCCGAGGGGACATGGATGAAGGGGACACCGAAGGAGCGCACCGACTCGGCGAGGTCGGGGTGGTTGGACACCACCATCGTGATGTCGATGTCGAGCTGGCCGCGCTGGGTGCGCCACAGCAGCTCCATGAGGCAGTGATCGTACTTCGACACGAAGATCGCCACGCGCTTGCGGCGGGCGGTGTCGTGCAACGACCACTCCATCCCGAAGCGCTCCGCTATGGCGGCGATCGATGACTCGAGGGCCGGGCGCTTGGCGGCGAAGCCGTCCAGATGCAGCACGGTGCGCTGGAAGAACCGGCCGCCCTCGGCGTCGGTCGAATGCTGGTCGAGGGAGATGATGTTGGCCCCGTGCTCCGCGAGCGCTCCGCTCACCGCTGCGACGATTCCGGGCTGGTCGTCGCAGGTGATCAGGAGGCGGGCGGTGTCGTCGAGGCGCTGTTCTGACATGGCTCCGATTCTGCCCCACTTCGGGGGCACGCCTGCTCTCGGCAGTTTCATAGAATCAGGGGGTGAACGCGCGCATCGACCTCGACGAGATGTTCGCCCGCGCCCGCGCGCGCCTCGCTGCGCATCCCCGTGAGGCACTGGCGGTCGAACGGGAGTCGCGCTGGCGCGGCCGACGACTGGTGCGCGCCGGTCGCGCCTGGCGTGTCGGGGTGCTGCTCCTCGCTGATCGTGACGTGCTCGCCAGTGCGGAGGTGCTGCGTGCCGCCGAGCTCGGCCGGCGCGGCTATACGGCAGAGTCGGCCCGGGCTCGTGCCGAGCGGCGGGCCGAGGCCGTACGCGGGGGATTCGCGCCGGGCGAGACGGTCAACATCGGCTGGACGCGCGTCGACCTCGACGCCGTGGCGTCCGGGGCGGCGTCCGGTCCGCTGCGGATGCACGAGGGGACCGTGCTCGTGCGCTGGAACGCCGCGGGCGGGTGGATGCCGCTCTCGACATATCTCGACGAGCGAATCGACCTGATGTTCGGCGTGTAGGCGGTCAGGCGGCGAGGCGCTTCGCGAACCGGCGGAGGAATCCGGCCGGTTCGGGAACGGACGCCGCCAGGACGTGACCGGCGACCTCTTCGAACTCCACCGGATCGAAGTAGCCGAGAGTACGGTAGTACGCCATCCGGTCGGCGAAGTCGCGCGGGGTGGCCTCGGGGTGGAACTGCGTGGCGTACAGCCGGATGCCCACCCGATAGGCCTGTACGGGGCAGTCGTCGTTCGTGGCGAGCAGTTCGGCGCCCGGCGGGGTCTCGCTGGATCCCTCCTTGTGCGCCGTGAGCACGGAGAACTCAGGCAGCTCGGTACGGAACAGGTCGTCATCGACACCGGTGAGCCTCGCGACGGCGACGCGTGCGGATTCGGGGTTGCGGCGGTGCACGGTACCGCCGAGCATGCGGGTCACGACGCCGATGCCGTAGCAGGTGAAGAACGCCGGTGCGCCGCCGTCCAGCGCCTGTGCGGCGATGCGCTCCAGGTCGCGCTCGATGCGTTGCTGGAGCGGCGAGACCTCGGAATCGGTGAGGTTGAGCGGGGATCCACCGATCACGAAGCCCCGATATCGGTCGAGGAGCTCCTCGGTGAGGGGCGTGTCGAGGAGGTCGATGCGGTCCAGGTCGGCCACATCGAGGGCCCGCTGGAAGGATGCGAACTCGCGGTCGGCCGCACCGCGCTCCGGGCGCACGCAGATGTAAACCAGCGATGCCATGCGCCGAGTCTATGCCGTGACCCCACCGCGGGCGAGGGTGTTGCGCGGGATTGCGGCGAACGGCCGGTCAGCGGGAGGACCGCGTCGTGCGCCCGCGCACGATCCCGACGAACGTCTCGATGTCGCTCGTGGTCCGGTCGGCGACCCAGGCCAGCCCCACGCTCGACAGCGGGCCGTGGCGAAGCGGGCGGTAGGTCACGTCGCGGCGCTGGTGGGCGCGGGCCAGGGACATCGGCACGACCAGGATTCCGACCCCCGCGGCGACCGTGGCGATGGCGTCGGCTGTGGTCTCGAGCGGAGGAATCGTCGCCGGCTCGGTCGGCAGATCGAGAGGGCCGAGCACGTCGTCCCGCGTTGTCAGCAGCACCTCGCCCGCCAGGTCCTCTGCGGCGAGCTCGTCGGCAGCAGTGAGATGCGAATCGACGCAGACGACGACGACGGGAACTTCGTCGTAGAGGGGGATGACGTGGAGCCCGTCGCGGTCCAGCGGGAGGCGCACCAGGGCGGCATCGACGGAGCCGTCGTCCAGGGCGCCGCGCTGCTCGGCGACGGAGAGCGGCACGAGCTCGAGAGGAACCGTCATCCGGTCGTTCCAGGCGTCGATCCACTTGCCGGGCCGCGCTCCGGGAATCGCGCCGAGTCGGAAGACGCGCTTCGGGTCCAGAGCGCTCTCCGCCACGGGGTCGCTCTGGCGCGGTGCTCGTGCCGGCGTTGCGCGCCGCGGGGCGGCGGCGGGCTTCGCCGTGACCGGGCGCCGACGCGGGGCGCGGGCGCCCGGCACCCGCTTCTTGCCCGGTCGGTTCATGGTTTCAGGGTAGAGGGTTTCCCCGCGGTGCTGTGCCGGGTGGCTCAGGCCGCCAGCCAGAAGCCTTTGTGATCGGTGGTCACCGTGGACCCTGCGGGAATGGTCTCGTCGGCGCCGATGCGGGTGCCGCGCAGCACGCGGGCACCCGGTCCGATGTCGGTGCGTACGCCGATGCGCGCACCGTCGCCGACCGCAGCTCCCGCGCCGATGTGCGCGTGGGCATCGACGTAAGCGCCCTCGCCGATGACGGCATCCGGTTCGACCCAGGCGCCGCGCGAGATGTGTGCACCCGCGGCGATGCGCACGCCGGGCTCGATGTAGGCTCCGGCTTCGACGAGTGCCTGCGGATGGACCTTGGCGCCGTGCGCGACGAGCCCGCGGCCGTTCGCATGCTTGCGGTAGCGCAGCGTGGTGCCCTGCTCGTTCTCGATGTCGACGTAGTTCTTGCCCACGTGATGTTCCTCCTCAGAGTTCCCGAAAAGAGACAACGAGGAGTCCGTTTGATTTATTCCGGCTGGTTTTTCAAGGATTTCTGAGCTCGGGGGTGTCCTCAGCGCTGGCAGCGGGAGCACCAGAAAACGATGCGCTCCCGGTCGGCGCGGGCGCCGAGCTCGCCCGTGCGGATCGGTGTGCCGCAGCGCCGGCAGGGGCGCCCGGCGCGCCCGTAGACCCAGTCGGTGCGTCCGCGCCGGGCGTCTCCGGTGAAGGTGCGATCTCGGCGGTCGCGGTTGGCGCGCATCGTGCGCACCCCCAGGTCGATGAGCGCGGCGGTGTCGGTCTCCGTCGCGGGGGTGGTGGGCAGCACGCCGCGCAGGAACAGCAGCTCTGAGGCGTACTCGTTGCCGAAGCCCGCGACGTTGCGCTGGTCGAGCAGGGCGACGTGGACCGGCCGGGAGTCCGCCGACAGGCGTCGGACGGCCTCGGCCGCATCCCAGTCGTCGGAGAGCGGATCGGGGCCGAGGTGGCCGATCAGTCGATCTTCCTGCGCGGTGGGCACGAGGTCGAGCATCGAGACCTCGAAGCCCACGGACTCCCACGCGGTGCCGGCGTCCGACGGCGACGTCGCCAGGATGGCGCGAGCGTGATGGGCGGGCTTTCGCCACCGCTCCCCGGCGCGGTACAGCTCCCATGAGCCGTCCATGCGCAGGTGGGATCGCAGGGTGCGATCGCCGATGCGATGCAGGATGTGCTTCCCGCGCGCCACCACCTCGATCACCGTCTCGCCGCGCAGGTCGGCGGTGGCCAGAGCGGGCACCCGCAGGTCGGAGCGTCCGATCTGCCGCCCCGCGAGCGCGGCATGCTGGCGCGCGGCCGCGCGGTAGACGGTGTCGCCCTCAGGCATCGGCGGCCGGAGGGCGGGGCGGCGCGGGGGCGCGTGTCGGCGGGAGGGGAGCGGCTCCGGGCGCGGGGCGGCGCTGCGGCACGCTCGGCGTCGGCGCCGCTGGTTCGGCCGCGCCGGGCTCCGCGGCGGGGGTGATACCGGCACGGTCGAGAAGCTCGCGGGCCAGCAGGGTCGAGCCGACGACCGCGGCCGGCATGGTCACGATCGCGCCGAGGGGCACGAGGAAGCACGCGTTGGTCGCCATTCCGAAACCCAGGGTGCGGGCCCGGCCGCGGGCGATGAGGGCCTTCCGGCCGATGGCGTCGATGTCCCGGGGGTCCAGGGATCGCCCCATGAGCTCGCGGGCGAGCAGCTGGCCGTTGAGCACCAGCGCGAGCAGACCGCCGATCGCTCCGCCGATCGCGGGGATCAGGCCGATGCCGAAGCACAGCAGGGCGATCAGGAGGCCGCGCACCACCAGCGTGCCGCTCTCGCTGAGCGCGCGCCAGAACGACCCGCCCTCGGGCACCGGGCCGCCCAGATCCGCCTCGACCGCCTGCCAGATGCGCTGGTAGAACGGTTCCCCGATCGCGAGCGCCAGCGCCGTGAAGAGCATGGCCGCGAGGCCGATCGCTGCCGCCATCACGACCACGCCGAGCAGGACGCGCAGCGCGACCCGCCACCCTTCGTCCCAGGTCTCGGCGAACGGGGTGAACCAGGTGGTCACAGATCCCAGCGACAGCCCCAGCGGAATCAGGGCGGCGAGCATGATCGCGAACGCGATCACCGCTGGGACCAGGCCGGCGGCCATGAGCCCCGGTCGCTTGCGCCAGAAGCGGAATCCGCGCCCGAGGGTGCCCACCCCCGCCCAGAACTCGCTCAGCATGGTGTTCACGCTACCCGGGGTCGCGGACATCGGGCGGGTGATATCCGCCCGGTCCGCGCAGCCCTGGTGGCGTCAGATCGCTTTGCGCAGGGTGAGGCCCCGCGGCGTCTGCACGAAGCCGGCCGCCGTCAGCGCGTATGCCAGCGGGGTGCCGAAGACGCCATCGCCCGCGACCTTCTCCACGGTGAGCGTGTCGAGGCGTCGCGCGCGCGAGGTCGCGGCGAGGTCGGACGCTGCGGCCTGCAGCCGATCCGGGTCCTCATCGAAGACGAGTGCCGACTTGCCGCCGCGCTCGAGGTACAGCACGAGCACGCCGTCGACGATCACGACGAGACCGCCCGCTTTGCGGCCGGGACGGTGCGAGACACCTTCGAGGCGCGGCCAGGCCAGCGCTGCGCCGTAGGGGTTCGCCGGATCGGTCGCGGCGAGGGTCACTGCCCGCAGCGGTGGAGGGTCGGCGATGGCCGCGAACTCGCGCAACCGGTCGACGGTCGTGGATGCCGCGAACTGCGCAGCGCCGAGACGTTCGATCACATAGCCGCGGCGGCAGTGCCCCGCCTGTTCGAACCCTGACAGCACCCGGTACACCTGCGCGAAGCCGCCGGGCACGCCCTCGGCCTGGACGGCACCGCGCGTGACCACCCCGTAGCGATCGAGGAGGAGACCG
Source organism: Microbacterium longlingense (assembly GCF_058349825.2). Lineage (NCBI taxonomy): Bacteria > Bacillati > Actinomycetota > Actinomycetes > Micrococcales > Microbacteriaceae > Microbacterium > Microbacterium longlingense. The sequence continues at coordinate 346,880 of NZ_JBYRJA020000001.1, read as the reverse complement.
GCGGTCACCGTGGCGCGCCGTGCGGCATCGGTCTCGACCGCGGGCAGCAGGGACCAGCGCCCGCCGCTCGGACGCGGGGTCGTCGGCGCGCTGCCGAACGAGACACCCCGGTACGCCCGGGTGCGCGGCGTCTTGCGCACCGCACGGTGCGCCTGCGATCCGCCGCCGAGGAGGGTGCGGACCGGGGCGAGGGTGTCGTTGGTGACGCGACCGGCCCACGCCAGGTTCCACAGCGCCTCCAGCACGGACTGCTCGTTCGCGGCCCCTGTCGCCTCGCGGAGCTGCGCGGCGAAGAAACCGCCCCCGACCCCGAGCGCATGCAGCAGGTGTGCCTCGAGCGAACCGGGAGCGATCTCGTCCGCCGGGTCGGCGAGCGTGAACGGGGCGAGGTCGGCCGGGTGCAGCGACACCCAGCCGTCACGGCCGGGAAGGGTGCCGCCCCCCGCCCACACCACTTCTCCGGCGGTGGTGAGCTCGTCGAGCATCGCGGGGGAGTAGTCGCGCACCCGTGACGGCAGCACCAGCGACTCCCAGGCGCTGGCCGGAATCGGCACGCCCGCGAGCTGCTCGACCGCCGCCAGTACGCCGTCGATCCCCTCGGTGGGGCGGGTGACGTGCTGCCACGCCGGAAGGAACCGCGCGTAGGCGGCGGGGGCCACCGGTTCCACGCTGCCGCGGATCGCCGCGAGCGAGCGCATCCTCAGCCGGCGCAATGCCTCCGCGTCGCACCACTCGGCATCGTCCGCCGTCCCGGGCGGCCTGCCCTCGGGGAGGAAGATGCCGGACGCCACGCGTCCGGCCGCTTCGAGGCGTTGCAGCGTGTGGCGGGCGACAGCGCCGCCGATGCCGTAGCGTTCGGCGACGGCGGACGTCGTGAACGGTCCGTGCGTGCGCGCGTAGCGCGCGACCAGGTCGCCCAGCGGGTCGGCGAGGGGTTCGAGGAACGCCACCGGAATGCCGACCGGCAGCGCCGTGCCGAGGGCGTCCCGCAGGCGCCCGGCGTCTTCGATGGCCGCGATGCGCGGCGCTCCGCCCACGACCACCTCGATCGCGCGGCGGGCCGTCACGAGCGTCTGCAGGTGGGCGGCCGCCTCGGCGACCGTGGCCGGGGGAGCACCGGCGGCCTCGGCGTCGTCTCCGGCGTCGTCGCCGCGGAGTCGTGCGGCGACCTCCGCCGCGTCGAGGGGGCCGAGCATCCGCAGCAGATCGGCGACGCCCTCGAGCCCCTTCACCCGGCGCGCGGGGTCGAGCCGCTGCACCTCGCGTTCGAACTGCGCGATGACGGCGGGGTCGAGCAGCTCGCGCAGCTCGACGGTGCCCAGCAGCTCGCTCAGCAGCGCAGGATCGACCGAGAGCGCTGCCGCGCGGCGTTCGGCCAGCGGGGAGTCGCCCTCGTACATGAACGCGCCAACATATCCGAACAGCAGATCGCGGGCGTAGGGGGAGGGCTGGCCGGGCTCCGTCTCGACGAGACGGATGCTGCGGTCGGCGATCGAGGTCGCCAGACGCCGGAGCGCGGGCAGGTCGTAGACGTCCTGCAGCACCTCGCGCAGGGTCTCCAGGATGATCGGGAACGTCGGATGGTTGCGGGCGACGTCGAGCAGCTGCGCGGAGCGCTGGCGCTGCTGCCACAGCGGGGTGCGCCGGGTGGGGTTCATGCGGGGCATCAGGAGAGCGCGGGCGGCGCACTCGCGGAAGCGCGAGGCAAATAGCGCGGATCCGCCCACCTCGGCCGTCACGATCTGCTCGAGCTCGTCCGCGTCGAAGACGAACAGCTCGGCGCCGGGGGGCTCGGACTCCGCGTCCGGCACCCGCACGATGATGCCGTCGTCGCTGCCGACCGCGGATCCCTCGACCCCGAGACGTTCCCTGATGCGCGCATTGACCGCTAGAGCCCACGGCGCATGCACCTTCATGCCGTATGGGGAATGAAGGATCAGCCGCCAGTCTCCGACCTCGTCGCGGCCGCGCTCCACGGTCAGAGAACGATCGGTGGGGAGCGTGCCGGTCGCGGCCTTCTGCTCGGAGACGTAGGCGAGGAGGTTCTGCCGCGCGAAGGTGTCGAGACCGGCCTCGCGCAGGCGCTCCTCGGCCCTGGCGGGCGAGCTCGACGCCACCTCGCGCGTGAACCGGCCCAGCGCCTCGCCCAGCTCGAACGGGCGTCCGAGGCCGTCTCCGTGCCAGAACGGCAGGCGCCCCGGCTGCCCGAAAGCCGGCACCACGTTCACCCGGTCGTGGGTGATCTCCACGATGCGCCAGCTGGTGGTGCCGAGGGTGAACACATCGCCGACGCGTGACTCGTAGACCATCTCCTCGTCGAGCTCGCCCACACGGGCGCCGGTGGTCTCGCCGGCCACGAAGACCCCGAACAGCCCACGATCGGGGATCGTGCCACCGCTGGTCACGGCGATCCGCTGCGCGCCGGGGCGGGCGGTGAGGGTGCCGGTATCGCGATCCCACACCAGCCGCGGGCGAAGCTCCGCGAACTCATCCGAGGGGTACCGGCCGGCCAGCAGGTCCAGCGTCGCCTCATAGGCCGAGCGGGGGAGAGCGGCGAAGGGTGCGCTGCGGCGCACGGTGTCGAACCACTCCTCGACGTCGAGCGGCTCGAGGGCGCACGCCGCGACGGTCTGCTGGGCGAGGATGTCCAGCGGGTTGCGGGGCACGGCGATCGACTCGATCTGACCGGCCAGCATGCGCTCGGTCACCACGGCGGTATGCAGCACGTCGCCGCGGTGTTTGGGAAAGAGTGCTGCCCGGCTGATCTCGCCCACCTGGTGCCCGGCGCGTCCGACGCGCTGCAGGCCCGAGGCGGCGGAGGGCGGCGCCTCGACCTGGATCACGAGGTCGACAGCACCCATGTCGATACCGAGTTCGAGGCTGCTCGTCGCGACGACGCAGCGCAGGGCCCCCGACTTCAGCTCTTCTTCGACGAGGGCGCGCTGCTCCTTCGACACCGACCCGTGGTGCGCCTTGGCGAGCACCGGGGAGGCGCCGGACGACATCCCGGACTGCGCGATCATGTCTGCCGGTCTGGCCGGCTCCGGCAGATCGAGCCCTGCGCGCTCTGCGGCGATCTCGTTGAGTCGCGCCGTGAGACGCTCGGCCAGGCGCCGGGAGTTCGCGAAGACGATCGTGGAACGGTGCTGCAGGATGCGATCGACGATCGCCTCCTCGACGTGGGGCCAGATCGAGCCGGTGATCTCGGTGAGGCTCGGCGGGCGGAACACGTCGTCGTCGTCGTCGGGTGGCGCATCGGGTGCGGGGGGCGGGTTGAGCATGTCGTCGACGGGCACGACCACGCTCAGGTCGAAGGTCTTCGACGCTCGCGGCGCCACGATGTCGACGGGGGCGGAGCCGCCCAGGAACCGCGCGACCTCGTCGATCGGCCGCACGGTCGCCGAGAGGCCGATGCGCTGGGCCGGCGGGAGGTCGGGCCGCCCGTCGCGGCGCAGCGCATCGAGCCGCTCGAGGCTCACCGCGAGGTGTGCTCCGCGCTTGGTGGCGGCGACCGCGTGGACCTCGTCGATGATGACGGTGTGCACATCGCGCAGGGTCTCCCCTGCTCGGCTCGTCAGCATCAGGTACAGCGACTCCGGGGTCGTGATGAGGATGTCGGGCGGCGCGGCGACCAGCTTGCGGCGGTCGGCGGAGGTGGTGTCGCCCGACCGGACACCCACCGTGATCGCCGGGGCGTCGACGCCCAGACGCCGCGCCGACTGGCCGATGCCGACCAGCGGGGACCGCAGGTTGCGCTCGACGTCGACGCCGAGCGCCTTGAGCGGGGAGATGTAGAGGATGCTCGTGCCTGCGGGAGCCTTCTTGTCCTTCTGGGCGCCCTTCGCGCCGGCCGTCCCCGCGGCGGTGCCCGCCGCGGGACGGGCTGCCTTCTCGCGGGCGACGCGGTCGATCGCCCAGAGGAACGCCGAGAGCGTCTTGCCGGAGCCCGTCGGAGCCACCACGAGCGCGTTCCGGCCGGCGGAGATCGCCTCCCAGGCTCCGGCCTGCGCTGTGGTGGGTGCGCGGAACGCCCCGCGGAACCAGTCCTGGGTCGCGGGGCTGAACCGGTCGAGCACGCGGTGCGCCGAGTCTGCTGGGGCGTCGCTCATCCCCCCATCTTCGCTGGTGCCTCCGACATCGGCGCGCTCCGGCCGGATCGCCTGCCACGCGGCCCTGCCGGGCGTCCGTGCGCACCGGCAGGAGAAATTCCGTGGTGTGCTCGGTCTCCTTCCGCCGTGTCGCGCGCTCGCTTAGGCTCGATGGTGAGCACCGGAGCCGAGCTGCCCGCCGGGCATCTCCGGTGGGCAGGAGGCGACGATGAGGGCTGCACGCTACTACGACCGCAAGGACATCCGGATCGAGGACATCCCCGAGCCCGAGCTGGCCCCGGGGACCGTAGAGCTGGAAGTGGGCTGGTGCGGGATCTGCGGCACCGACCTGCACGAGTACCTCGAAGGGCCGATCTTCATCCCGCCGGCGGGGCACCCGCATCCGATCTCCGGCGAGTCGGCCCCCGTCACCATCGGACACGAGTTCTCCGGCACGGTCACCGCCCTCGGCGAGGGCGTCACCGACCTCACGGTCGGCGAGAACGTGGTGGTGGAGCCGTACATCATCCGCGACGACGTCGACACGAGCCCCGGGCAGAGCTACCACCTCTCGCCCGACATGAACTTCATCGGTCTCGGCGGACGCGGCGGGGGCCTGGCGGAGAAGATCGTCGTGGAGCGCCGCTGGGTGCACCCGATCGGCGACATCCCGCTCGATCAGGCCGCGCTCATCGAGCCGCTGTCGGTCGCCCACCACGCCTTCGTCCGCTCCGGCGCGAGCGCCGGCCAGGTCGCCATCGTCGGAGGCGCGGGGCCGATCGGCCTGCTGACCGCCGCGGTGCTCAAGGCCGAGGGCCTCACCGTGTACATCTCGGAGCTCTCCGAGGCGCGTAAGGAGATGGCGCGCACCACCGGCGTCGCCGACGCGGTGTTCGACCCGCGTGACGGTGACGTCGCCGAGCAGATCCGCGAGCTCACCGGCGGCCGCGGCGCCGATGTGGGCTTCGAGTGCTCGTCGGTGCCCGCGGTGCTGGACATGCTGATCGATGCCGTGCGCCCGGGCGGCGTGGTGGTCAACGTCTCGATCTGGGGTCACAAGCCGGCCGTGGACATGCCCCACATCGTGCTGAAGGAGATCGATCTGCGCGGCACCATCGGCTACGCCGGCGACCACCCGGCGACGATCGAGCTGGTGCAGAGCGGCAAGCTCGATCTCGCGCCGTTCATCACCGGCCGGATCGGTCTCGACGAGCTGGTCAGCGAGGGCTTCGATCAGCTGATCAACAACAACGAGCAGCACGTCAAGATCATCGTCAACCCGCACGCCTGATCACGAGGCGGAAACGAGGAGACGTGCCGCCGGCGTCACGATGCCGGCGGCACGTCTCGTCGTCCGGGCTTTCAGAGCTCCCGGAGCCGTCCGTCTGCATCGAGCTCGAGCGTGCGGTCCAGGCCGAGCCGGGCGAGGAACGCGTCGTCGTGGCTGACCACGAGCACGCCCCCGCGATACGCCGAGAGCGCGTCGACCAACTGGTCGACGGTGTCGAGGTCGAGGTCGTTCGTCGGCTCGTCGAGCACCACGAGCTGGGGTGGCGGGTCGGCGAGCAGGAGCCGGGCGAGCGCGACACGGAACCTCTCTCCGCCGGACAGCGCGGAGACCGGACGGTCGACCATCGTGCCGCGCAGGAGGAAGCGGGCCAGGCGGTTGCGCAGCTCCTTCTCCGGGATGGACGGCGCTGCGGCCGCGATGTTGACGAGCGCGCTGGCGTTCTCGTCGAGGTCGTCACGCCGCTGCGGCAGATAGCCGATGCGTTCCGTGTGCGCCTCAGCGCATCCCGTCGCACCGGTCTCTCCGTCCGCATCGCCGAGCCCGCCCTCCTGGTGCCGGGTCCGCGCCGCAGGGTCGCCCGCGGGGTCGGAACCCGGTGAATGAGGGTGGATGCCGCGGAGGGGGTCGGTGTCCACCAGGCGCCGCAGGAGCGTCGTCTTGCCGACGCCGTTGCGGCCGACCAGAGCGACGCGCTCCGGACCCTGGATGATCCAGGTGTGCTCGTCATCGCCGAGGGTCGCCAGACGTCGCCCCGCGGGCACCGCCGGATCGGGCAGGTCGATGCGGAGCATGGCGTCGTCCCGCACGCGGCGCTCCGCGGTATCCAGCGCCGAGCGCGCCTCGGCTTCCTTCTGACCCGCCTCGACGCGCATGCGCCCGGCCGAGACCTGCGCGGCCCGCTTGCGCCCGCCCATCACGATCTTCGGCTCGCGCTTCTCCGCCGTGGCCTTGCGCCCAGCGCGCTCGCGGCGCGCGATCACGGTCTCGGCCTCGATGCGCTGGCGCTTCTCGCGACGCACGGCCTGCTCTGCGGAGCGCAGAGCCTGCTCGGCGGCCTCCTGCTCGGTCTCCAGCCATGCGCGCCAGGCAGAATATGGCCCGCCGAACACGCTCAGCTCACTGCCGTAGATCTCCGCGGTGGAATCCATGATCTCGAGCAGCTCGACGTCATGGCTCACGACCAGCAGCGTCCCCCGCCAGGCGGAGACGATGTCGCGCACCCGGGCGCGCGCCCACCGGTCGAGATCGTTGGTCGGCTCGTCGAGCAGGGTGATCGGAGCACGTCGCAGGCGGATCCCGGTGATGGCGGTGAGCATCGCCTCGCCCCCGGACAGCTCGCCGATACGACGGTCGAGGAACGCCGGATCCAGCCCGGCCTCCCCGAGCGCGGCCTGCGCGCGGGCCTCGACGTCCCAGTCATCGCCGACCGCATCGAAGTGGGCGGGGTCTGCGTCGCCGGCCTCGATCGCACGCACGGCATCGAGTGCCGGCGCGACGCCGAGAACAGCAGCGACGCGTCGGGCCGGGTCGAGTGTGAGGCGCTGCGGCAGGTAGGCGACATCGCCCGTCGCGCGGATCTGACCCGCCGTCGGGGCGTGCACACCGGCGATCAGGCGCAGGAGCGTGGACTTGCCGGATCCGTTCCGGCCGACCAGGCCGGTGCGGCCGTCGGTGAACGCGCCGGAGAGGTCGTCGAGCGCGACGGTTCCGTCCGGCCAGGTGAAACGCACTCGGTCGAGCACGATGGCGGGGGAGTGGGGATGTGCGGACATGCTGCCTCCAGGTGTCAGGGGTGATGCTGACGCGAGGCGCGGCCGGGACGGCAGGTGTTCGACGCATCCATCGGATGCAGGTCCGGGGGGGGATCGGGCGGTGTGGCGGCGTGAAGCCGCAACACACCGAGGCCGGATCACCCGATGCCGGGAGAGTCGAGAGCCGCCGCGGGGGCGATCGTCGTCAGCGCGAGGTGAGGGGCGCGGATGCGACGATCAGCTTCATCGGTCTTCCTTCGACGGCGGATAGGACCCTCGACTCTAACCACGAACGGCGACCCGGCGCAAGGGGGATGCGGCGGAGAGAGCGGACGTGCCGGCCGGCGTCGCGGTCGGAGTGTCCGGCGGTGGGCGCGCTGCGCGGGACTCAGCCCTGTGACGGCTCCGCGAGCCACCGGTCGAGGAACCCCCGGATGTCGGCGAGCTCGTCCTGCGAGATGCCGTGACCGAGGCCCGGATACACCCGGCCGGAGAGGGTGGCGTGGTCTGGCAGCCACTGGGCGGTGTGCTCGATGAGCGGGAGCGGGATGACCTCGTCGGCACTGCCGCGGCCCCAGAAGACATCGGGGCGTGTCTCGTGCAGGGTGGTGTCGCCGGGCAGCTCGCCGGGGGCGGCGTATCCGCTCAGCGCGACCACGGCGTCGAAGCGGGCTGGATCCAGGCGGAGCGCCTGCAGCGAAACGGCGGCACCCTGCGAGAACCCCAGCAGTGCGATGCGCGGCGCGCCTTCGGCCTCCGCGTCGAGCCAGGCGTGCAGCGCCCGCGCGGCCGCGGTGACCGCGTCGGGGTCTCGGCTGTCGAGCCCCTCGATCGGATACCAGGCCCGACCGGACATCGGCCATCGCGGGGCGAGCGGCGCAGCGACCGACGCGACGGCGATGCCATCGGGCAGGAAGGGGACGAGGCCGAACAGGTCGTTCTCGTCGGCCCCGTAGCCGTGCAGCAGCACCAGGAGGGGCAGAGACGGCTCGCGGTTGGCCCAGCGGGTCGCGGCGGTGTCGATCACGGGAGTATCGGCCATACGTCCATCCTGCCAGGGGCATCCGACACGCCGGCGCGTCGCCGGATGCGCTGATAGAAAGGAGCCATGACGGTACGCACTCCCGACCCCGATCCGGAGGACACTCCCGACCTTCCCGTGCTCGGCGCCGGCACGAGCCCGGGGTGGCTGACCGAGGTGGAGCTCGCGGAGGCCCGCCGGCGGCTTCCGATGCTCTATGTCGAGGCTGTTCCGGTGCGCACCGACGGCATGGGGCAGGTGACCGAGGTCGGTATCCTGCTGCGGTCCACGCCCCTGGGAGAGATCACCCGCACGATCGTCTCCGGCCGCGTGCGGTTCGGCGAGACGGTGCGTGACGCGCTGTTCCGCCACGTCGAGAACGATCTCGGCCCCATGGCGTTCCCGTTGCTTCCCGCCTCGCCCGCGCCGTTCACGGTCGCGGAGTACTTCCCCCTTCCTGGCGTGAGCGCTTTCCACGACGATCGGCAGCACGCGGTGTCGCTGGCCTTCGTCGTGCCGGTCACCGGCACCTGCCAGCCCCGTCAGGACGCGCTCGAGGTCACCTGGTTCACGCCCGCTGAGGCCGCCTCCGAGACGGTGGCCGCCGAGATGGAGGGCGGCAGGGGCACGCTCGTGCGGCAGGCGCTCGCGCACCTGGGCCTGCTGCGCTGACGCCTGCCCCAACGCAGGCAGGACGACGCCGACCGCGCCAGAACCGCCGGTTTCGGGCGGCCGGCCGCGCTTCTGCCTGAGTTCGGTGCGACGGGGCGGGGGAGTCAGGCGGTCGTGAGGCTGCCAAGCTCGGCGACCATCGCGTCGATGTCGCTCTCCTGGGTGTCGAAACTGCACATCCACCGCACCTCGCCGCGCGCGGCGTCCCAGTCGTAGAAGCGGAACCGCTCGCGCAGCCGGTCTGCGACCCCGGCGGGCAGCGTCGCGAACACGCCGTTCGCCTCGGTCTTCTGCGTGAATCCGACGCCGCTGATCGTGCCGTCGGCCAGCCCCGCCTCGATCGAGGTGCGCAGGCGCTGGGCCATCGCGTTGGCATGGCGGGCGTTGCGCAGCCACAGGTCGTCCTCGAGCAGCGCGACGAGCTGAGCCGAGATGAAGCGCATCTTCGACGCGAGCTGCATGTTGAATTTCCGAGAGAAGAGCAACCCGTCCGCTGCGGCGGGGTTGAGCACCACGACCGCCTCGGCGAGCATCGCGCCGTTCTTCGTCCCGCCGAAGCTCATCACGTCCACCCCGGCGTCGCGGGTGAAAGCCCGCAGCGGGAGGTCGAGGGCCGCGGCGGCGTTGGAGAGCCGCGCGCCGTCGAGGTAGAGCTTCATCCCGCGCTCGTGGGCGTGGTCGGCCAGCGCCCGGATCTCGTCCGGCGTGTAGAGGGTCCCGAGCTCGGTCGACTGCGTGATCGCCACCACCAGCGGCTGAGCGCGGTGCTCGTCGCCCCAGCCCCATGCCTCGCGGTCGACGAGCTCGGGGGTGAGCTTGCCGTCGTCGGTGGGCACGGTGAGCAGCTTCATTCCGCCGATGCGCTCCGGTGCGCCCCCCTCGTCGACGTTGATGTGCGCTGTCGATGCGCACACCACCGCGCCCCAGCGGGGCAGCATCGACTGGATGCCGGTGACGTTCGCTCCCGTCCCGTTGAACATCGGGAACGCCACGACGTCCGCGCCCAGGTGCTGCTGGAAGATCTCCTGCAGGCGTGCGGTGTAGACATCCTCGCCATAGGCGACCTGATGCCCCTCGTTCGCCGCGGCGATGGCCGCGAGCACCTCGGGGTGGATGCCGGAGTAATTGTCCGAGGCGAAGCCGCGCAGGTCGGTGTCGTGGATCGTCGTCACCTGTCGATTCTACCGGTGCGGGGTGCCGCAGCACGGCTGCTCGACGGCTTCTGCGGGGCGCGGGCCCGCGGCCTGCGGATGCGATGCGGGGCTGTCGCGACACCGGTGGCTCGCGGTGCTCTCCGCCCATGACGGACCGTGAGACGCGTACCCCTCCGGGTGGCGTGCGCGTCTTCAGGCATCTGGTGGCGAACACCATGACCGCCAACGTCACGACGAGCTTCCTGTGGTTCGCCTCGACGTTCTGGGTCTCCTTCGAGACGCGCAGCGTGCCGGCCGCCGGCTTGATCGGCGGGGTCGATGCCCGACTCAGGCAGGGTCAGCCCGGATCGCCCGAAAGCGGCCGGTTCGGCCTCGGAACGGGGATTTTGCCTGAGCTGGGGAAGGTGGGCGCCGTGCATCCCGCCCTCGACCGCGGGTCTATGTCGCTGTCAGGTCGACGATACGGTCGTTGAGGTCGGCGGCGTCGGTGTCCCAGAGGCTTTCGACGGCCCACACGAAGTCGTCCTGCGCATCGTCGAGCGACTTCACCCGGAAGATCACCGACGCGGCGCGCAGCGGCTCGCCGGCATCGCGAGCGGCCTTCGAGAACCCCTGCGCCACAGCCCGCGCCCAGGCCTCGCTCGCGGCCTTGACAGCGGCGTAGTTCGCGCCGCCCGCCAGCGGGCGGGCGACGGCGGTCGAGGAGACGATCGCCAGGCGCCCGGCGTCGGATGCCCGCAGCGCCGGGTCGAAGGCCCTGGTCACCGTGCGCAGAGCGGTGAACGACTGCTCCAGGAACCGGTAGTCCTCCTCCGTCTGCCCGGCGAGGCCACCCCCGCCGCGCCATCCGCCCACGAGGTGCACAACGGCGTCGACGGGGCCGATCCGGGTGGCCAGATCGGCGACGGCGGCCGCGTCGGTCAGGTCGCAGACCTCCGTCTCCGCTCCCGCTCCGGCGATGGCGCGGAGCTTCGCGGGCGTGCGGCCGACGGCGATGACCCTCGCCCCGACCGCGGTCAGGGCGAGGGTCAGGGCGAGCCCGACGGCGCTGGTCGCTCCGGCGAGAAGGACGGTGCGGCCGGCGGCCGTGCTCTCTGTCATGTGTCTCAGACTGTCAGACCGCTGCCGGGTCAGGCGTCCTCGCCGCGGATGCCCACGGTCGACTCGATGACCGGTCGCATCTTCTTCTCCAGGGCCTCGAAGAACATCGACAGCGGGAACTCGTCGTCCATCACCGCGTCGGTGTATCCCTTCGGGGCGCCGGCGAGGATCTCATCGGGAAGGCCGCGGGCCCACGTCGACGCGGGGTGCGGTTCGACGACGCTGCGAATGAGGTCGTAGGCGGCGAGCCAGTGCGCGGTCTTCGGCCGGTCGATCGAGTGCCAGTACAGCTCGTCGATCGCGTCGCCCAGCGCCACCACGGCGTCGGGAACACGATCCCACTCGAAGGTGAGCTGCGTGTCGGTCCAGTTGAGGTCGCCGCGCTGGTGGAGCCAGGCGAACAGCAGCTGACCGCCGAGCCCGTCGTAGTTGCGCACGCGCGAGCCGGTGATGGCGAAGCGGAAGATGCGATCGAAGATCACCGCGTACTGCACGAGGCGGGCCGTCTCGAGCGTCTTCTCCTCGACGGCGGTGAGGTTCTCCCCGCCGTCCTTGCGCGCGGACAGGGCTCGCTCGATCCTGACGCACTCGCGGAACGCGGTCAGATCGCAGCGCAGCTCTTCGAGCGAGTAGAGGAAGAAGGGCATCCGCTGCTTGATCATGAAGGGGTCGAACGGCAGGTCGCCGCGCATGTGGGTGCGATCGTGGATGATGTCCCACATCACGAAGGTGTCTTCGGTGAGGGTGGGCTCTTCGAGCATCTGCGCGGCCTGCTCCGGCAGGTCGAGCTTGGTGATGTCTGCCGCAGCGCGCACCACCCGGCGGTAGCGGGCGGCCTCGCGGTCCTGGAAGATCGCCCCCCAGGTGAAGGTCGGGATCTCGCGCATCGCGACGGTCTCCGGGAACAGCACGGCCGAGTTGGTGTCGTATCCGGGCGTGAAGTCGACCAGACGCAGCGACACGAACAGCTTGTTGCCGTAGTCCCCGGATTCGAGCTCCGCGATGAACTCCGGCCAGATGACCTCGACGATCAGGGCCTCCACGAGGCGGTCGGCCGAGCCGTTCTGGGTGTACATCGGGAAGACCACCAGGTGGCGGATGCCGTCCACCCGATTCTCTTGGGGCTGGAACTCGACGAGGGAGTCGAGGAAGTCGGGGACGCCGAAGCCCTCCGCCGCCCACCGCTGGAAGTCCGCCACGGATGCCGTGAGGTAGGACGCATCGTGCGGGAACGCGGGGGCGAGGGCGGTGATGCCCGCGATGATTTCGGCGACGTACTGGTGCGCGGCGTCGTGGTCTGCCTCGTTCGGCACCGATCCGTCCTGCGCCTGCAGCAGGCGCAGGGACTCGGCGGACGACTTCAGCAGCCGCCAGGCGGCCGAGTGCTCGGCGGTGCGGGCGTCCTCGACGACCTCGGGTTCGCCGACGATGGCCTGGCTCTGTGCAGGAATGGTGGACATCGGAACCTCCGATCATGAGGTGTAGAGGAAAATTTCCGGTTTCAGCCGGATCTAACCGATATTATTTCACGTATGGATGACGCTGTCGACCGAGCACTGCTCGCTGCCATCTCCCGCGACGGAAGAGCCACGCTCGCCCAGCTGTCCGATGCGGTGGGTCTCTCGGTCTCCGCTGTGCAATCGCGCATTCGCCGGCTGGAGGCGCGGGGGGTGATCGCCGGATACCGCGCCGTGCTCGACGCTGAGGCGGTGGGCGTGCCGCTGTCGGCGTTCATCGAGATCACACCGCTCGACCCGGCACAGCCGGACAACGCCCCCGAGCTTCTCGAGCATCTCAACGCGATCGAGGCGTGCCACTCGATTGCGGGAGACGCGAGCTACATGCTGTTCGTGCGCGTCCCCTCCCCGCGCGCGCTCGAGGAGCTGGTGCGGGATATCCGGCTGGTGGCGAACGTGCGAACGCGCACCACCGTCGTGCTGCAGACCTTTTACGAGCACCGCCCCATCGTCTCCGGCGACTAATCCCCGCGGCGCCGCTCCCGAATCCGCCCCGGTTGACCGTCCACGCGGCAGGGACCCGGCGCACCGAGAGCGGATTCGGGGACGGGCGAGGGCGCGGCACGCGGCGCGTCGTAGGATGCCGGAGTGGCTGCACCCTCGAAGCGGCGCGCGCATGCGCGCCCTGTTCCGCACCGTTCCGGCAACCCGGCCAAGCGCCCCGTGGAGGCCCTTCCGCCCGTGACCGTGAAGGACTGGATCGAGGGCGCCCGCCCCCGCACCCTCCCGCTCGCGGCGGCACCGGTCATCGTGGGCACGGGCGCCGCGCGCATCATCGACCACGAGTTCCACTGGGTCATCGCGCTGGCGTGCCTGGCGGTGTCGTTCCTGCTGCAGATCGGCGTGAACTTCGCCAACGACTACAGCGACGGCGTCCGCGGCACGGACGCCTACCGGGTGGGCCCTGCCCGCCTCACCGGTTCCGGCCGGGTGCCGGCCAGGGCGGTGCTGGCCATCGCGCTCGGCTGCTTCGCGCTCGCCGCGCTCGTCGGGCTCGCGATCGTGATCCGCACGGGGCAGTGGTGGATGCTGGCGGTGGGCGCCGTGGCGATCATCGCGGCCTGGTTCTACACCGGCGGGAAGCGCCCGTACGGCTACGCGGGTCTGGGCGAGGTCTTCGTCTTCGTCTTCTTCGGGCTGGTGGCGACCCTCGGCACCACCTGGGTGCAGGCGTTCTTCCTGCCGCAGGAGGCGTGGATCGGGGCGATCGCGGTGGGCCTGTTCGCGTGCGCCGTGCTGCTGAGCAACAACCTGCGCGATATCGACCAGGACCGCGCGGCCGGCAAGCGCACTCTCACCGTCCTGATCGGGCGCCGGGCGACGCAGGTGGTCTACACGGTGTTCATGCTCGCGCCGTTCGTGCTGGCGGCGCTGCTGGCGCTGTTCTACCCGATCGCCTGGCTGGCGTTGCTGGCGCTGCTGGCGGCCCTGCCCGCGGTGCTGATCGTCTGGACGTACCGCGCCGCGCAGGAGCTGGTGGTAGCCCTGGCGTTGACGTCGCTGACGTCGCTGGCCTACTCGCTGGCGCTGTTCTGGGCGTTCGTGGGCTGACCGGAGTCATCCGGCGCTGAACCCGCTGCGGCCTCGGCGTCTTCGATCTCCTCGTCGTCGATGAGGCCCTTGCGCCGGCGTCGCTCGTACAGCTCCTGGGAGGCGGCCGTCAGAGGGCTGCGGAGGAAGATCAGCGAGATGCTCATGCCGATGAGCGCGGCGAAGATCGCGGTCAGCCACCAGTACTCGCGGAAGATCGGGAGCAGCCACATCAGCCCCAGCGGCACGAGGAACGCGAGCAGGCGCAGCACGGTATACACGAGGAGGGGCGGGAGCTTCACCCGATCAGTCTAGGCAGGGCTGCTTGGCGAGCCCTGACATCAGCGGTCGGAGCGCGGTGCACGGTGCTCGCGAAGCCGGGGCGCATGCTCGACCCGCCGCCTAGACTGGAGGGATGGCACGCGGGCTGATCATCGGTGGCGTCTTCGCCGCCGCCTTCTGGATCTACAGCATCGTCGACTGCGCACTGCAGCCGGCGACGCGTCATCGGGGCGTTTCCAAGCAGCTGTGGATCGTGATCGTCGCCGTGCTGCCCGTGATCGGCGGGATCCTGTGGTTCGCGCTCGGGCGCGGGTCGCGCGGCCCCGGGGCTGAGGCCGGCGGATTCCTCCCCCTCGACGACGACCCCGCCGCGCTTGCGCGCGCCCAGGCGGACGAGGCGCGTCGTCGCGAGCAGGACGAGCGCATCCGCCAGCTCGAGGAAGAGCTCGCCCGCCTCGACGACGAGCCAGGGCCGACAGGTCATTCCGGCGAGCGGTCGTGACCGCGCCACCTGACGCCGCCGTTTCTCCGGCGGCGGATGCGGCAGCATCCCTGCTCGCCGAGCTCATCGCCAACGGCGTGACCGACGTCGTGATCTCGCCGGGTTCTCGTTCGCAGGCCCTCGCGCTCGCCGCAGCGCACCTCGCTCACCACGATCTGCTGCGCGTCCACGTGCGCACCGACGAGCGGGTGGCCGGCTTCACCGCCCTCGGCATCGCCCGGGAGACCGGGGCGCCCACAGCGGTCGTCTGCACGTCCGGAACAGCGCCGGCCCATCTGCTCCCTGCGGCGATGGAGGCGCACCATGCCGGGGTGCCGCTGGTGCTGCTCACCGCCGATCGCCCGCCGGAGCTGCGCGGCGTCGCCGCCAACCAGGCCACGGTGCAGCCGGGGATGTTCGAGCCGTGGGCGCGCTGGTCCATCGATGCCCCGACGCCGGTCGACGGGACGGAATGGGACGGCCTCGGGCGGCGGGGCGCGCGCGCGGCGATGGGTCTGGATGATGCCGGCGTGCCCGTGCCGGGGCCGGTGCACCTGAACCTGCCGATGCGCGCTCCGCTCTCGGCGCCGTTGCCGGCGGATTTCACTGCCGTTCCCGGCCCGGTGGCGGCCCGCACGGCCGGCGCACCCCTCGTGCTCGAGCGGGATCGGCGCACCGTCGTGGTCGCCGGAGCGGACGCCGGACCGGATGCCGAGGAGATCGCGCATGCCGGCGGCTGGCCGCTCATCGCCGAGATCGTCAGCGGTGCCCGCTTTGGCCGCCAGGTGGTGCACGGTTACCGTGCCCTGCTGTCCGGGGAGGAGGCGCCCGGGCTCGCAGAGCAGATCGAGCGTGTGGTGGTGTTCGGGCACCCGACCCTGAGCCGTGAGGTCGCCGCCCTGCTGGCCGCACCCGGGGTCGAGGTGGTCGCGGTGCGCTCAGGCGGGGAGAGTGTCCCTGGCACGGTGGCGGATCGTGTCGTGGTGGCGGACGGCCCGGCCGACCGGGCGTGGCTGGGTGCCTGGATGCGCGCGGCCGCACCGCTCGCGGTCGATCTCGACGCTCCGCCGCCCGATCAGGAGCGGCTGAACTCGCCGGACAACGTCGCCAGGCGCGAGGCGGTGCGGATCGAGCTCGACGCCGTGCGGCGGCCGCTGGATCGCGCGCTGCTGGCCGACGCCGTGTGGCGGGCGACCTGGCCGCACGATCGCCTGGTGTTCGGCTCGTCCCGGCTGGTGCGCGTGGCCGATGCCGTCCTCAGCGGCCGGAAGGTGCCGGTGCACGCCAACCGCGGCCTGGCCGGTATCGACGGCACTGTTGCGACGGCGACCGGGATCGCGCTGGCCAGCCAGGCCGCCGGAGCGCCGGGGGTGACGCGCGTGCTGCTGGGCGACCTCGCCCTGCTGCATGACGCCGGTGCGCTCGCCCTCCCGCCCGATGAGCCCGCGCCGCGCCTGCAGGTGATCGTGGGCAACGACGGGGGAGGGACGATCTTCGACGGTCTCGAGGTCGCGGCGACCGCGTCGGCGTCCGATCTGGATCGGGTGTTCTACACCCCGCATCACGTGTCGCTGGAACACCTCGCCGCCGCGTATGGGTGGGAGTACCGCCGGGTGCAGACCCGTGGCGCGCTCGACCAGGCGCTCACGTCGCCGATCACCGGCCCGCAGCTCATCGAGGTGCCGCTGGACCGCTGAGCCTGCCGCTCCGCGGCGTTCAGGCGAGTGCGTCCACCACCGGGCGGAACTTCACCCTGGTCTCCAGCAGCTCCTGCTCCGGATCGCTGCCCGCGACGATGCCGGCGCCGGCATAGGCCGTGACCGGAATCGCTCCCGCACCGGGGACGTCGAACTGCGCGCAGCGGAGCGCGATCGCCCACTCCCCGTCACCGGAGGCATCGACCCACCCCACCGGTCCGGCGTAGCGTCCGCGGTCGAAGGGCTCGATGCGGCGGATGGCTTCGATCGCCGTCGCCGTCGGCGTTCCGGCCACCGCTGCGGTCGGGTGCAGTGCCGCCACCAGATCGAGGGACCCTGCGTCGTCGCCGAGCTCGGCCTCGACGTCGGTGGCGAGGTGGAACAGGTTCGGCAGTCGCAGCACGAACGGCTCGTCGCTCGCCGCGAGTGCGCGGGCGTGGGGCCGCAGGGATGCGAGCAGGCTCTGCACGGCGTAGCGGTGCTCCTCGAGGTCCTTGCGGCTGGAGGCCAGCGCGGCGGCGGCCGCGGTGTCGCCGTCCGTGTCGGCGCCCCGTGCCGCTGTGCCCGCGAGCACACGGGCGGTGGCGGTGCCGCCGCGCACGGTCACGAGGGTCTCCGGGCTCGCCCCGATCAGACCGTCGACCGCGAAGGTCCAGGTGTCGGGATAGCCGCTGGCGAGGGCGCGCACGAAACGACGCAGGTCGGCGTCGGCGGGGGCCGTGCCGCGCAGGTCGCGGGCGAGCACGATCTTGTCTGCGGTGCCCGCGGAGATCTCGCCGAGCGCCGTGCGCACCGAGGTCTCGTAGCCGGCGGCGTCCTGGCGTCCCGGCCCGAGGGACGCCGACCAGGCCGGTCCGTCTGCGCATGCCGGAGGCATGCCGGGGTGCGGTTCGTCGTCGCGCGAGATGGTGGTGAGCCAGGTGCGCCCGCCTCGCCGTCCGACGATCTGCCGGGGCACGTGGATGCGGCTCACGGCCGCGGAGGCTGCATCGAAGGAGATCGCGCCGAAGCCGATGAGGCCGCTGCCCGGCACGCGCACGGTGTCTTCGACCACCGCGGCGGCCGCGAGCGCCCGCCAGCGACGGGAGAGGGTGGTGATGCGCTCCGGGCCGGTGGCCTCGAGAACGGCGGCAGCCCCGGAGCCGACCATGCCGTCGCCGCGTCGCTGCCAGACCGCGAGTCCGTCCCGGGGCGCCGCGTAGCGAAGAGGGTCGTCGGTCGGGTCGATCTCGTGCGTGCGCACCATCAGGCGACCGGGTTCCGTCACGTGCCCCAGCCTACTTGCGCCGGGGATGTCTGCTCGGCGCAGGGAGGGGACCATGACGTGCAGGCCGGCACCCGGAACCCGGGTCCTGTTCCGGTGGTGCCTCGTGTCACACCGATAGTGAGTCCGCGCGCTGAGCGAAGAATGCCGGGTCGCAGCGCGGTGTCCTTCGAGTTGCGCCGAGCGTTGATGATGGCGCGGAGGTACCACACAACCGCACCGGTGACCCCGACGGCGATGCCCATGACCCGCTGTCCGCTGAAGGCCGTGATGGCGAGAGAGAAGGTCACGCCCGACAGGGGTGCGAGCGCGGCGTGCGTCCATCCCGTGGCGGCGACCGGGGAGGGATCGATCGTCCAGGCCACGGCGCACGAGAAGTAGCCGATGGCTACCCCGACGGGGATGACGAAAGTCGGGGATGACGACAGTCGCGATGGTGAGGGGGTCGCGCCGATCACTTGAGCCCCGGTGTTTCTGTCCTCTGAGATCCGGTGTTTCGAGCGGTCCGGCGGCCTCCCCGGGGATCGACGATATCGATATCGAGTACCGGATGTCTGTCGGGTCTTCGGGGACAGGCGCGGTCTGGCTTTCTTTCCGTTCTTCACGTGAGCAGGGATCTCCATGAGGACGAACCGCTCACCGGAGACGCGCGGGCGCGCGTTGCGGACGCGCGGCCGGCGTCTCCCAACACGTCGGGGACGCCGCCGATGTCGGCCTCGAATCCGCCCAGCCGGCATCCACCGGCACAGGCTCCCGAGGGGAACCACAGGCAGGCCGGTTCAACTACCCTCTTCGTGATCGAGAGATTGGCGGAGGCAGATGGCAGCGGGAAGACCGGATATACCCTCTCTGGTGACTTTCCGGTGGCGCAAGTGGGACGGCAGCCCGCACTGGGAGCACGAATGCGTCTACCTCGGATCGGACGAGTGGGGTGACTGGCTCGGTCAGCTGCCCGCGTGGTGGAGCTCCCGCCCGGGCCGCGCGGGAGCGGCGCGCGTCGCGAACGTCACGTGTATCCCGGCCGCTGGTGACCATGCGTCGACCCTGTACCGCGACCATGCCGACGGCATGGAGGTCTATATCGACTTGGGGTGGGACGTGCGCTGGAGCGATGACCCGCTCGTGGTGACCGGGATCGACATGGATCTCGATGTCGTCCGGGTCGCTGATGGGCGCGGCACATGGGTGGACGACCGCGACGAATGGGCAGAGCACAGCGTCCGTTACGGGTATCCGGCCGCGGTGATGGCGCACCTGGAGGCGCTCGCGCTCGACCTCGAGGAACGGGTGCGGGCCAGGCGCGCTCCCTTCGACGGGGCGACCGCAGCAGGGTGGCTCGCCCGGCTGGACGCGCTGACCGAGCAGCACCCGCCCCGGGGCGTTCGCGGTGCGTGGGGTGACGCTCGTGAGCGCTGAGATCGAGGCGATGTGACCAGCGCCGACCATCCGGCGGTCATTGGCTCTCCCTCCTGTTGCTCAGGGGGTCCTGTTGTTCAGGCGGTGCGGCACGATCACGGGTCTCCCGGTGACGGGGTCCGTGAGAATGCGGCTGTCGATGCCGAACACGTCGCGCAGGAGGTCGGGCGCCAGCGTCGTCGTGGGGTCGCCGGTTGCGGCTGCTCTCCCGTCGCTCATCGCGATGATGTGGTCGGCGTAGCGCGCAGCCATACCGAGATCATGCAGAACCATGACCACCGTGAGGCCGCGCTGGCGCTGCAGCTCGGTCACGGTCTCCAGCACCTCGATCTGGTGGGCGACATCGAGATAGGTGGTGGGTTCGTCGAGCAGGAGGACCTCCGGCGACTGCGCCAGCACGAGGGCGATCCATGCCCGCTGCCGCTGACCCCCCGAGAGGGTGCCGATCGCGCGTTCGGCGAGCTCCTCGATCCCCGTCGCACGGAGTGCGTCACGCACGATGCGTTCGTCCTCGTGCGACCACTGGTCGTACCAGCGTCGGTGCGGGTCGCGCCCGCGGGACACGAGGTCGATGACGGCGAGGTTCTCCGGCGCATCAGGGCCCTGCGGCAGCAGCGCGACCTGGCGGGCGTATTCGCGGGCGCGGATCCGCGCGATGTCCGTGCCGCCGCGGAGGATCGTGCCCTGGCGGTTCTGGAGACCCGCGATCGCGCGCAGCAGCGTCGACTTCCCTGACCCGTTCGGTCCGACGATCGCGGTCGTCCGCGCCCGCGGGATGCTCAGCGTCACCCCGCGCAGGACGGTGCTGCCGCCGAGGGCGACCTCCAGGTCGTGGATGCGGAAGGCTTCGCTCATCGCATGGTCTCCTTTCCTTGCCGAACAAGCAGCCAGATGAGGAAGGGTGCGCCGACGATCGCTGTCACCGCGCCCGTGGGCAACAGGATCGGAGCTGTCGCGGTGCGGGCGGCGAGGTCGCTCGCGGAGACGATCGCGGCGCCGATCATCGCGGAGGCGAGAAGGGGCGGACGGGGCGCCTTCGCGGCGCGTTGCGCGATGTGCGGTGCGACGAGCGCGACGAACCCGATGGGTCCGGCCACCGCGGCCGCGATCGACGCGAGGACGACGGAGCACACCAGCAGGAGGCCGCGAGTCCTGCGGACGTCCTGCCCGAGGGCTGACGCGATGTCGGGCCCGAGCTGGAGAGCCGGAAGCCGGGTCGACAGCGGAATGAGGATGGCGAGCACGAGCACGAGTGCGGATGCCGCCACGACCACTTCGACCGTGCCGCGCCCGTTGAGAGACCCTGCCAGCCACGCGTTCGCACGCTCGGCGTCGTTGAGCGACGCGATGACGAGCATCCAACTGGTCAGCCCGCTGAACAGGGCTGACGATCCGACGCCGACGAGCAGCATGTGAAGGCTGCCACCCGAGGCCAGCCTGAGGATCGTGCCGACGAGGGCTGCCGCGGTGAGTCCGCCCACGAGGGCTGCCGCCGATGTGCCTGCCCCGTGCAGGAGCGACGCCATACCCGTGGTGGCCTGGCCGGTTCCGCCGAGGACGATCACCGCCACGGCCCCGGTGCTCGCACCTGCGGTCACGCCGAGCAGGTCAGGGCTCGCGAGACCGTTGCGGGTCGTCGTCTGCACGATGGCCCCGGACAGGGCGAGCATCGCGCCGACGAGGAGACCCAGGACGATCCGGGAGAGACGCAGCGTCATCACGACGAGGCGCTCCTGGGGGGTGCCGCCGCCGGCCAGCACCTCGACCACGCGCCGGGGCGACAACGGCGCATCGCCCGTTCCGAGGGAGACGACGCACAGCGTCGCCACCACGACCACGGACACGGCCGTGATGCCCAGGACACGCGGCGACCAGCGGAACGAGACCCGGCCGGCGCGAAAAATGCGGCGGCGGGATCGGGGGGCCGTCATTCCCGCCCCCGGAACAGGCGGACGACGAGCACCAGGAACACAGGACCGCCGACGACGCCCATCACGATGCCGACCGGCAGCTCAGCCGGCGCGACGATCGTCCTTCCCAGCGTGTCTGCGGCGAGCACCAGAGCAGCGCCGAGAAGCGCGGAAAGGGGGAGCAGCCGTGCGTGGGTCGGCCCGACGATACCGCGAGCGATGTGGGGCGCGACGAGCCCGACGAAGCCGAGTGAGCCGACCAGCGCGGTCGCACCTCCGACGAGGAGCGTGACGCTCGCGAGGCCGATGATCCGGGTGGGCATGAGGCGTCTTCCGAGCGACCGGGCGACGTCGTCGCCCAGCGCGAACGCGTCGAGGGCGGGTGCCTGAGCGGCCACGAGCACAGCGCCCGCGAGCATGAGGGGCGCGACCAGGGACACCTCGTCGAGGCCTCGCCCTCCTGCGAGCGATCCGACCGTCCAGAACCGGTAGAGGTCGAGCGTCGTCGCGTCGAGCAGCAGGACCACGCCGGTGATCGCGCTGAGCAGCGCGGAGACCGCCGCACCCGCCAGCACCAGCGAGGCGGGTGACGCGTCTCGGCGCCGTCCCGCGACAGCGCCGATCGCGAGGACGGCGGCCGTGCCGAGCGCGGCGCCCGCGTATGCCGACCACAAGTACCCCGAGGGCGTCGACAGGCCCAGGAACGCGATGCTCAGGACGACGGCGAGCGATGCCCCTGCCGTGACGCCCAGGAGGCCGGGATCGGCGAGCGGGTTGCGGGTGTGCCCCTGCATCACGACTCCGGACACGGCGAGTGCCGCTCCCCCGAGGAGACCCAGGACGGTGCGCGGCACGCGCTGATCCCACACGATCGCCTCGGCCTCCGCGCCGCCATTCCTCACGAGCGCAGACAGGACGGTCACGGGATCAAGCCCGCGAGACCCGATGAAGATGCTGGCCAGCATGACGAGCGCGAGCCCCGCCGCGGCGGCCGTGAGCGCGCCCGTTCCGCGCCAGGAACGGGCAGGCGCCTCCGGGACGTCGATCAGAACATCTCAAGAAGCTGCTTCACGACGCCCAGCGTGTGGATCGCCGTGAGCGCCCCGCCCTCGTGCGTCTGCTTGTCCGAGCGCACGAGGCGACCCTCCTGCACGGCGGGCAATTGCTGGAACAGGCTGTCGTTCTGCAGCTGCTCCCAGACAGCGGGGTCGTTGACGAGCGCCACGATCGCATCGGCGTCGCCGAAGCCCGCGAGCATCTGCTCGAGGCTGTACTTGGCTTCCGCGCCGTCGATCGCCGCCTGGAAAGCGGCCGACGGGGTGGCGCCGACGTCGCGCAGCGTCAGCGACAGCAGTCGGTTCGGACGCGTCTCGACGCTCTCGCCGTTGTAGCTCATCGGCACGAAGGCGTTGGCGGAGAGAACGTCGGCGTACTCCGCGGCGAGGGAGGCCACCCCGTCCTCGTACGTGACGATGAGCTCTTCGGCACGTTCCTCTGTCCCCGTCGCTGCGGCGACGAGACGCAGGTCATCCTGCCACGTGCTCGTGTTCTGCTCACCGATCGCGAGCACGGGCGCGATCGCCTCGAGCTCCTCGCGAATCGGCTCGATGTCGTCGAGGCGGCTGACGATCAGATCGGGCTCGGCCGCGACGATCGCCTCCAGATTGATTTCGTCTGCCAGGAACAGCTCCTGTGCGCCGTCGGCCCGTGCCGCGGCGAGGGCGTCGGCGATCGGCGACTCGAGGTCGAGGGATCCCGCCTTCTCGTACGGATAACCGGTCAGCGGCAGCCCCAGCGACAGCACGATATCCAGGTCTCGGCGCCCCTCCAGGACGACGACGGAATCGAGCTCGACCGGGACGTTCACCTCCCCGAGGACGGTCTCGACCGTGCGGTACTCGCCGGGTGCGCCGCCGTCGTCCGCTGCTTGCTCCTGGCCGGCGCAACCGGTGAGGAGCAGGGCGGGCAGGAGGGACACGGCCGCGAGGGCACGATAACCAGAGTTCATAAGATTAGCCTACCCTTACTTAATTCAAGTGAATGAACAACCCCCGGTCGACCCGTCCCGCAGCCCTCGTGGGCGGGGTTCCCTGCGCATCGTTCCCGCGAGACATGCCCGGCGCCTGACCGGCGTGCGTGGCGCGTAGGGTGAGGGCTGTGGCCACCGAGACCGAGATGACGACACCAGCGCGAACCATCCGGCGGGTGCTGGTCTGGGTCATCATCGGATCCTTCAGCGTCGCCGCGCTCGGCGGGATCTTCGTGCTGCTCACCGGGGCCCTCTCCGACACGGCCGGCCGGGTCCTGGCCACGACGGCCCTGGTCGGGGTGTTCAGCGTGGCTGTGCTGTGCTGCGCCGCGCTCATCGGGCGTCCACAACAGTGGGTGGGCTATCTGGGTGCGCTCGTCTCGCTCATCGCGGGATCCCTGGCCGTCTTCGTCGTGTGGCATGACGGGTCGTGGTCGCTGGGTTCGTCCTTCTGGAGGGTGTTGTGGACGCTCTGGGCCGGCACGCTCGCCGGGGCGCTCGTGTCGCTGCTGCTTCTCCTCTCCGACCACCGCAGAGCCGCGGTGCGGACGGGGCTGCGCACCACGGTCGCGCTGGTGGGCATCAGCCTGCTCCTGGGCGTGCTGCTCATCTGGGAACTGACGCCCCGCGGTGACGGGTTCTGGCGGATCACGGGCACCGTCTGGATCCTCGCGGCGCTCGGCATCGTGATCGTTCCGGTGATGTCCCTGTTCCTGCGCGATCGCGGCCCGGAGCCGGTCGGCGCCGCATCGGAGGGGGAGAGCCGGGGGCCGCTCTCGGCGGATTCGATCGCCCGGGTCGTCGCTGAGGCGGAACGGGCCGGCCTCACCCCCGACGATCTCATCGCCCAGGTCTTCCCGCCGGCGCCCCCGCGTTGAGCACGGTCGCACCGGCTTGCGTAGACTCGAACGGATGAGCCCGCATCCCGCAGAGCCCAACCGAGCCGACCTCGAGAAGGACCCGGCTCGCGTGAGCGGCATGTTCGACCAG
Organism: Microbacterium longlingense; assembly: GCF_058349825.2. Taxonomy (NCBI): domain Bacteria; kingdom Bacillati; phylum Actinomycetota; class Actinomycetes; order Micrococcales; family Microbacteriaceae; genus Microbacterium; species Microbacterium longlingense. The sequence goes on along the minus strand of NZ_JBYRJA020000001.1, from coordinate 322,686 downwards.
GTCGCACCCGGATACGACCGCACCAACACGGTGATGACGGTCGGCAACGACCAGCTGTGGCGCGCCGCGACCACCCGCGCCGTCGCGCCGCGCCGCGGTGAGCGCATCCTCGACCTGGGGGCGGGCACGGCGTCGTCGTCTGCAGCTCTCGCTCGGAGCGGCGCGGACGTCGTCGCCGCCGACTTCTCGCCGGGGATGCTCGCCGAGGGGCGACGCAGGCACGGGCACCTCGCGAACCTGTCGTTCGTGCAGGCCGATGCGATGGACCTCCCCTTCGACGACGCATCCTTCGACGCGGTGACGATGTCCTATGCATTGCGCAACGTGCAAGACCCCCGTCAGGCGTTGCGGGAGCTGCTGCGCGTGACGAAGCCCGGGGGGCGCCTCGTGATCAACGAGTTCTCGACACCGCCGAGCGCGCTGTTCCGCGGCTTCTATCGTTTCTACAACGGAACCGTTCTGCCGCGGCTCGCCCGCGTCGCCGGAACGAACGGGGGCGCGTACGACTACCTGAACGAGTCGATCGGCGCCTGGCCGGATCAGCGTGTGCTGGCCAGGTGGATCCGTGACGCCGGCTGGGTCGACGTCGCCTACCGCAACCTGTCGTTCGGCATCGTCGCCCTGCACCGCGCGCGGAAGCCGGCGCCGGCACCCGACGGGACGGCGTCCGCTCCGGTCCGCCCGGGTAGGGTGGAGGCGTGACTTCGAGCCCCGCCGCCGCGGGCTCGCGTTTTGCGAGCCGCCTCGGTCTCAGCGACCGCATGTTCGCTGGTCCCGGCGCGCGTCGGCTCGCCGGCCGCGTCGAGGAGGGCGTCGACCTCGTCGAGCGGGGTCTGGCCGAGGACCTGCGCATCACCGACACGCTCGCGGACGCCACCAGCCGCTACCTGTACGAGGCGGGCGGCAAGCGCGTCCGTCCGATGCTCATGGTGCTCACCGCACAGCTCGGCAAGGGCAATGTGCCCGCGGTCATCGACATCGCCAAGGCGATCGAGATGACCCATCTCGGCTCGCTGTACCACGACGACGTCATGGACGGCGCAGACCGGCGCAGGGGCGTCGCTGCCGCCCACACGGTGTGGGGAAACAGCATCGCCATCCTCACCGGAGACCTGCTGTTCTCGCGCGCCAGCCAGCTCATGTCGCGCCACGGCGAGCGGGCCATCCGCCTGCAGGCCGACACGTTCGAGCGTCTCGTGCTCGGGCAGATGCATGAGACCGTCGGAGCGCAGGAGGGCGACGACCCGATCGAGTTCTATCTGCAGGTGCTGGCGGACAAGACCGGCTCGCTCATCGCGGCGGCCGCGCAGGGCGGCGTCATCTTCTCCGGCGCACCAGCGGAGTACGAGGAGCCGGTACGGGTGTTCGGCGAGAAGATCGGCGTCGCCTTCCAGCTCCTCGACGACGTTCTCGACCTCTCCGCAGACCCGGACACGACGGGCAAGGTCCCCGGCACCGACCTGCGTGCCGGCGTGCCGACGATGCCGTACCTGCTGCTGCGGGGCACGGACGCCCCGGGGGCAGAGCTGGCCGACCGTATCGACGCCGGGATCGCGCGCATCGCTGCGGGCGAAGACCCGTCGATCCTCGACGGCGCCCTCGCCGATCTGCGTGAGCATGAGGCCACCGCGCGCACCGAGGCGCTCGCGAGGGAGTGGACGCACGACGCCGTCGCCGCTCTCGATCCGCTGCCCTCCGGCCCGGTGCGGGAGGCGCTTGTGCGCTTCGCGCGGTCCCTGGCCGAACGTCACAGCTGAAAGGACCCCATGACCAAGCTCAGGCTGGCCATCGTCGGAGCAGGCCCCGCGGGCATCTACGCCGCAGACATCCTGCTCAAGACGGAGCGCTCGTTCGACGTCTCGATCGATCTGTTCGACCACTTGCCCGCGCCCTACGGGCTCGTGCGCTACGGCGTGGCCCCCGACCACCCGCGGATCAAGGGCATCATCACGGCTCTGCGTGAGGTGCTCGACCGTGGAGACATCCGCATCTTCGGCAATGTGCGCTTCGGCGTCGACATCACGCTGGACGACCTCAAGCACCACTACAACGCGGTCATCTTCGCCACCGGTGCGGTGCGCGATGCCGACCTCGACATCCCGGGGATCGAGGCCGCCGGCTCGTACGGTGCGGCCGACTTCGTGAGCTGGTACGACGGGCATCCGGACTTCCCGCGCGAGTGGCCGCTGGATGCCGAGTCGGTCGCCGTGATCGGCAACGGCAACGTCGCGCTCGACGTCGCCCGCGTCCTCGCGAAGCACGCCGAGGACCTCCTCGTCACCGAGATCCCCGAGAACGTGCACGCGGGGCTCGCGGCCTCGAAGATCACCGATGTGCACGTGTTCGGTCGTCGCGGGCCGGCGCAGGTGAAGTTCACCCCCTTGGAGCTTCGTGAGCTCGGTGAGCTGCGCGATGTCGACATGGTCGTCTACGACGAGGACTTCGACTACGACGACGCCTCGCGCGATGCGATCGCGTCGAACAAGCAGGTCATGGTCATCGACCGCGTGCTGCAGTCGTGGCGGAAGCGCCCCGGTGTGAACAATGCCGGCGGCGAGGCCTCGCGCCGACTGCACCTGCACTTCTACGCTCGGCCGGTCGAGGTGCGCTCGGACGCCGACGGCCGCGTGGAGACATTCGTGTACGAGCGCACCCGGCCGGACGGCGAGGGCGGCGTCGAAGGCACCGGCGAGCTGCGCGAGGTTCCGATCGGCCAGCTCTACCGCGCCGTGGGTTACTTCGGCTCCCCGCTGCCGGGCGTGCCCTTCGACGAGCACCACGGCGTGATCCCCAACCATGAGGGCCAGGTTCTCCACCCGGACTCCAACGAGCGGGTGCCCGGCGTGTACGCCACCGGCTGGATCAAGCGCGGCCCGGTCGGCCTGATCGGCCACACCAAGTCGGATGCGATGGAGACGGTGCGCCATCTGGTCAACGACCAGGGATCCTGGTGGCAGCCGGTCGACCCGTCGGAGGAGGCGATCCCCGCTCTGCTCCTCGAGCGCGGCGTGCGCTGGACCGACCTCGACGGCTGGCACCGCCTCGACGAGCACGAGATGGCCCTGGGTGCGCCGCATGAGCGCGCGCGGGTGAAGGTCGTCGACCGCGATGAGATGGTGACCGTCTCCCGCGGGGAGTGACCGCGCCCCGCCCGTCCCGTCGCGTCCCGTCCCCGCGCGTCCCGTCGCGTCCCGTCGCGTCGTCTCCCTCGGACCTCGGATCGCGGATCGCGGATCGCGGATCGCGGACCTCGCTGCGCTCGGTCTGCCGAATCACCAGGATTTTCAGGCCCGCGGGCCTGAAAATCCTGGTGATTCGGCTCGCGCGCGCAGCGTGAGCTGCAGCGCACGGCTGCGCGCACGGCTGCGCGCACGGCTGCGCGCACGGGCTGCGCGCACGGGCTGCGCGCACGGCTGCGCGCACGGGCTGTGCGGTCGGGCTGTGCGGTCGGGCTGTGCGGTCGGGCTGCGCGGCAGGGCTGTGCGGTCGGGCTGCGCGGCAGGGCTGTGCGGTCGGGCTGCGCGGCAGGGCTGTGCGGTCGGGCTGGACGGCAGCGGTGCGCGGCTGCGTTGCGCGGCTGGGCTGCGCGGGAGCGGAGCGCGCTCGTGACGAGCGTGCTCCCAGCGCGCGCGGGGATCGGGGGGGAGAGACGAGAGCGGCCCGGCGCGCTGAGCGCAGCCGGGCCGGTGCGACGGGGTCTCGGTGGGGGAGGGGATCCGAGGCCCCGCCGCACCCTCTAGTCTGCCATTGGCGAAGACCCGCGGATGACCACGACGGGCCGGTTGGCCGGAGTCGGCCAGGGAATCAAGAACCGAACCGCACTGATGCGATGACCTCGCCGTACTCGGTCTCACCGACCGGCTCGAAGCCCACGCGCAGGAAGAACGCCTCGGGGCCGCCCTCGCCGGCCTCATAGACCACGTCGACGTGATCGAAGCCGCGCTCCTGCGCCTCGGCGACCAGGGACTCGACGGCGAACCGTCCCACGCCACGACCCTGGTCGTCGGCGTCGACGTTGATCCGCCACAGCACGCACCGGAAGTGCTCCTCCTGCTGCTCGGGATCGAAGTTCGCGCTGATGAAGCCCACGACCTCGTCGCCGTCCAGCACCACGCGCTGCCAGGTGGTCTGCGGATCGAGCACGGTGGCGGCGGTGCCGTACGACACCGGAGCGAGGAACTGCTCCTGGCCTGGCTTGAGGGAGAGGTTGTTGACCGCGACGATCGTCGCGGCGGAGAGTTCGACCAGTCGCAAGTTCGTCATGGGAACAGGCTAACGCGTCGTCGCCGCCGCCGGGACCGCCGCATCGGAAGTTTCCCTGCCCGTCGTCCCGCGGTATCCGCCGGGTCGGCCGGGGCCAGGGCGGCGCGCCTGCGCTCCGGTATCTTGGTATCGAGAGAAAAAAGCTCGCGAACGGAAGAGGATCCCGGTGACCGACGACGCCATCATCTACACCCACACAGACGAGGCGCCGGCACTGGCGACGGCCTCCCTCCTCCCGATCGTGCAGGCGTTCGCCGGCCAGGCGGGCGTCCCGATCGAGACGCGCGACATCTCGCTCGCCGCCCGCGTGCTCGCCGCCTTCCCGCAGCGGCTCACCCCGGAGCAGCAGGTCGGCGACGCACTGGCAGAGCTCGGCGGACTCGCCACCCTCCCCGAGGCGAACATCATCAAGCTGCCCAACATCTCGGCGTCCATCCCGCAGCTCAAGGCCGCCATCGCCGAACTCCAGTCGCAGGGCTTCGACATCCCCGACTACCCGGACGAGCCGGCGACGCTCGACGAGAAGGACGTGCGCGCCCGCTACGACCGCATCAAGGGCTCGGCGGTCAACCCGGTGCTCCGTGAGGGCAACAGCGACCGGCGCGCCCCGCTGTCGGTGAAGAACTACGCCCGCAAGCACCCGCACGTCAACAAGCCGTTCGGCGCCGGATCCCAGACCCGCGTCGTCACCATGACGGAGGACGACTTCAAGCACAACGAGAAGTCGTGGGTCGCCGCCCACGATGATGTGCTCACCATCCAGCACGTCGCGCAGGACGGCACCGTCACCGTGCTCAAGGACAACCTGAAGGTCCTGCCGCGCGAGATCGTCGATGCGACCTTCCTGTCCGCAGCGGCGCTGGACGCGTTCCTCGCCGAGACGCTCGCCCAGGCCGCGGCGGACGACGTGCTCTACTCGGTGCACCTCAAGGCCACGATGATGAAGGTCAGTGATCCGATCATCTTCGGTCACGTCGTGCGTGCCTTCTTCTCCGACGTCTTCGACCGGTTCGGAGACCAGCTCGAGGCCGCCGGTCTCAGCGCCAACGACGGCCTCGGCTCGATCCTCGCAGGACTCGACGGCATCGAGGGCGGTGCAGAGATCGCCGGCGCCTTCCGCGCCGCGATCGCCGACGGCCCCCGGCTGTCCTACGTCAACAGCGACAAGGGCATCACCAACCTGCACGTGCCGAGCGACGTGATCGTCGACGCGTCGATGCCCGCGCTCATCCGCAACGGCGGAAAGCTGTGGGGCGTCGACGGTGCGGAGGACGACACGATCGCCGTCATCCCGGACTCCTCCTACGCGGGTGTCTACCAGGCCGTCATCGACGACGTGATCGCGCACGGTCCGCTCGACCCTGCGACCATCGGCACCGTTCCCAACGTGGGTCTGATGGCGCAGGCCGCCGAGGAGTACGGCAGCCACGACAAGACCTTCGAGGTGCCGTCGGCGGGTGTCGTCCAGGTCGTCGACGGAGACGGAGACGTCGTCATCGAGCACGATGTGCAGGCCGGAGACATCTGGCGTGCCACGCAGACCAAGCACGTCGCGGTGATGGACTGGGTCAAGCTCGCCATCAACCGCGCGAAGGCCACCGGGGCTCCCGCGGTGTTCTGGCTCGACCTCAACCGCGCGCACGACGCCCAGCTGATCGCCAAGGTGCACCAGGCCCTGGCCCTGCTGGACACGAAGGGCGCGACGATCTCGATCCTCTCGCCCGAGGAGGCCACCCGGTACACCGTCGCCCGCATGCGGCTGGGCAAGGACACCATCTCGGTGACCGGTAACGTGCTGCGCGACTACCTGACCGACCTCTTCCCGATCCTCGAGGTCGGCACGAGCGCCAAGATGCTCTCGATCGTGCCGCTGCTCGCCGGGGGCGGCCTGTTCGAGACGGGCGCGGGCGGCTCCGCTCCCAAGCACGTCCAGCAGCTGCTCGAAGAGGACTACCTGCGCTGGGACTCGCTCGGTGAGTTCTTCGCCCTCGCTGCGTCCTTCGAGCACTTCTCGGACTTCACCGGCAACGCCCGCGCGAAGATCCTCGCCGACACGCTCGACGCGGCCACCGGCACGTTCCTCGAGCAGGACCGTTCCCCTGGGCGCAAGCTCGGCACGATCGACAACCGCGGCAGCCACTTCTACCTGGCGCTGTACTGGGCGCAGGAGCTGGCGAAGCAGACCGTCGACGCCGAGCTGGCGGCGGCGTTCGCACCGATCGCCGAGGAGCTGGCCGCGAACGAGGAGACCATCGTGGCCGAGCTGATCGCGGCGCAGGGCGAGCCGGCCGACATCGGCGGCTACTACCGCCCGGACGTCGCGAAGGTGGAGGCCGTGATGCGCCCGTCCGCGACGCTCAACGGCGTGATCGACGCGCTGCGCTGATCCACCGACGAAAGCGGGGGCGGATGCCGTGGCATCCGCCCCCGCTTTCGTGTCTGCGCGCGCGATCCCGTACTCAGGCAAACAGTGCGCAAAAGGCGGGTTGGAGGCGGCATACCGCCTCCAACCCGCCTTCTGCCTGAGTCCGGGACAGGGTGGTGCGGGCCGTCGGCGCCGCGCCGGATGGGATCAGTAGTGGATGTCGACCTGGACACCCTCGGGAGCCCAGTCGAAAAGCCACTGAGCGCGCCATTCCGGCATCCCCACGCAGCCGTGGCTCGTCGGCGTGCCCCAGCTGGAGTGCCAGTAGACGCCGTGGAACGCCTCGTCGCCGTGGAAGTACATCACCCACTTCACGTCGGGCTGGAAGTAGTACGGCGCCTGCGTGACGTCCCGGTTGCCCATGTTCTGCTGGGTGGTCTTCCAGCCGATGGTGAACGAACCGGGGGTCGTCTCGAAGCCCGAAGCTCCCGAGGAGATCGACCAGGAGTCCACCGCGGTGTCGTTCTCCCACGCTGTCAGTGTCTGGGTCGCCAGGTTCACGGAGATCCTGCGGTGTCGTTCGTCGGTGGTGAAGGGGGTCTCCTTCACGGGGAGCGCGAGCACGCCGTCACCCGACTGGAGCTGTGCGGCGAAGCGTTCTCCGACCCCCGCTGTGCCTTCCATCGCGCGCCCTGTCACGCCTTCGCGCAGGGTCTCGAGCACGCCGCCGTCGCCGTCGACCACGGCGATCGCGTTGATCGGCTCACGGTTGACGGTCTCGGGCAGGGTGTCGACGGTCTTCTGGATGGCCGCGGCGTCCGCGGTGATCACGAACTCCCCGTCCACGTCGTCGATCGCGAGCCATCCGGCCGCGGTCGCGGGAGACACCGGCACGGTACGCTCCGCGTCGACGTAGAACCCGACCGACGCCAGGGTGGTGTTGAGCTCGGCCACGGTCTCGTTCGCCGAAGCGTCGTCGATGGGGGCGGCCACGTCGGTGACCACGGGCTCCATCGTGGGGTTGGCCACGCCGGCCGTGAAGGCATCGGCGATGGTCTCGGTGACGGCATCGAGATCGATGCCGGTGCCCAGCACGGCGGGTGTGGAGGTGTAGGTCGCGCTCTGCGCATCGAACACGATGCCCGCGTCGATGGGCTCGATGTATTGCGCCGGGAGTGCTGCGCGCAGGGCCGCCTCCGCAGGCTCCGGGTCGAGCGTGATCGCCGCGTCGATGTCCCGCGCCTGCCAGCCGTCCACGTTCCACAGCGGGAACTTCTCGAAGGCCTCCGCCGCGAGGGCATCGGCGTCGATCGTCGCGCCCAGGTCGGTGACCGGTACGGTCACCTCCCCGTCGGCGCCGGTGAAGGTGACGCTCATGTCGGAGAGCCGCTCGGACAACTTGTCTGTCGCCATGCCGGCGGTGTGCCAGCCCACCGGAACGCCGGCGACGGTCACGCCGGGCGCGATGAGGACGAGGGAGGCGGTGACGGCTGCCGCGGCGAGGAGCGCACCGGCGGCCGCGGCGACCCAGAGGCCGACACGGCGCTTCTTGCGCGGCGGCGGCGGAGCCCACTGCGCGCCACTGTTGTCGTCGTCGCCCGTGCCGGACGAGCCGTCCCCGCCGGCGGCCGCCGAGAGGGGGGCGGTCTCGGCGGGCGTGCGTGCAGCGGGAGGGGCGAATGCGATGGTCTCGGCCTCCGCCGACATCGGGGTGGGCGCCGGCGTCGGCGGCGCAGGCGGTGCCGCGGCGACGACGGGCGTGGCCGCGATGGTCGCCACCGCAGGATGGAGCGCCGCGGGAGCCTGTTCTCCGGTCACCGGGGTCTCTCGGGTGGCATCGTCGTCGGAGGCGGCCGTGTCGTCCAGGCCGGGCCCAGCGGGTGCGGCGTCGCGGGCCTCGGCGTCCGAGGTGCTCGTGCCCGTCGGCGCGGGCAGGACTTCTGCGTCGGGGAGGGCCGGGGGAGCAGGCGGCGCCATGACGCCGGAGAATTCCGGTTCGGTCGCTGCGGTCTCCGGGATCGGAGCGCTCTCGTCCGTCGGCGACGCCTCGGCGGGTGCGGAAACGATGGCGTCGGCCGTCGCGGCGCCGACCACGGCCGCAACGTCGGTGTCTGCTTCTGGCGCGTCGAAGAGCCGGGAGATGTCGAAGGGCTCCTCCTCCGTGGCAGGCTCGGCGCTGTCGGGGGCCGCGGCCTCGCCTGTCGCGACGGTGTCAGCGGTCTCGGCGGTGTCGGCGGCGGCGGATGCGGAGGTGTCCTCCGCGGCGACCGGGGCGGCCTCGGCGGCGATCTCGTCGTCTGCCGGGTCGTCCGTCGCTGGCGCGTCGGCCTGCGGAGCGGGAGCGACGTCCTCGGAGGGCACGCCGGCCGGGACCGGTTCATCGGAGGGCACGGGTTCATCGGAGGGCACGGGTTCATCGGAGGGCACGGGGGTCTCGGCCAGGCTCTCCGGGGTCTCGACGGAGCCCTCGGGAGTCTCGGCCGGGCTTTCCGGAGCCGTACCCGCGGTGTCGGCGGCGTTCTCCGGGTCTGCGGGGGAGAGCGTGTCGGTGGCGTGCCGGTCGGAGGCTTCGAGGTCGCCGACGTGCTCCGTGACGATCTCGTCGCCGGAGGGGTGCTGCGCGATGACCGGGAGGGATCCGGTGGTTTCCCCCGGGCGGGCGGGCGCGGGCGTCCGTTCGCTCATGGGTGTGTACCTCCCGATGCGGTTGAATGCATTAGTCCATTCTACGGTCGGGTGCTGGTGTCCCAGCCGGGAGAGATGCCCGGAGAGCCGCGGAACGATGCGGCAGGGCGGTAACGTTTTCATAACCCGTAGCGCATCGTCCCATCGAAGCGCTTGCGCGATCTGTGTTCGTAAGGTGTACTAACAAATATGTCCGCGCCCCACGAACCCTCGCTGTCCTGGCCCGGTGCCCCGGCACCGGGAGCCCAGGGAACGGGTCGTCGGCTGCGCTCGCAGGGGAAGATGCTTCCCGAGCAGGCACGCGACCACAATCGCGCTCTCGTCCTGCAGCATCTGTACCACGCTGGTGCCATGAGCCGTGCGGATCTATCCCGCGAAACCGGCCTCACCCGCGTCACCATCTCCGACCTGGTCGCCGAGCTCATCGGTGAGGGCTTCGTCGTCGAGAAGGGGATGCGCGAGGTCAGCGGTCCCGGAAAGCCCGCGATCCTCATCGACATCGATCGCGCCGGTCACGAGATCATCGGCATCGATCTCTCCGAGCCGCAGGTGTTCCGCGGCGCAGTGATGAGCCTCGACGGCAAGGTGAACACCCGTCACGAGGTGCCGCGTCCTGCGGAACCCGACGGACAGGGGTCTTTCGAAGCCATCCGCAGCCTCGCGCATGAGCTCGTCGCGGCGGCGTCCGCATCGATCCTGGGCGTGGGCGTGTGCAGCCCCGGCATCGTCCGCTCCGACGGCGTGGTGCTCGAGTCGCCCAACCTCGGCTGGACAGACATGCCGCTCCAGCGCCTCCTCGAGGAGGAGCTCGGTCTGCCGGTGACGCTCTGCAACGACGCGAACGGCGCTGCGCTCGCGGAGTACACGCTCGGCAGCGGACGGTCAGACAGCATCCTCGTGAAGGTCGGTCGCGGCGTCGGGGCCGGAGTTATCTCGGGCGGGCAGCCCATGGTCGGCAGCCGCTTCGCCGCCGGTGAGATCGGCCACGTCGTCATCGGCACGGACGACGGCCCGCGCTGCGTCTGCGGCCGGGATGGCTGCCTGGAGGCGTGGATCGGCGAGAACGAGCTGCGACGACGCATCGCCGACGCCGGCCCGGAGGGCCGGGACGCCGTGCTGCGCGACACCGGGACCCGTCTGGGCATCGCTCTCGCGCCGATCGTGAGCGCGCTCGACCTCTCCGAGGTCGTGCTCGCGGGAACGCCGGAGATCATCGACGCGGTCGTGCTCGGCGCCGTCGTCGAGACCCTGCGTGCCCGTACGCTGGAGCGCGTGTCCGCCGGGATCGTCGTGCGCCGCACCGCCCAGGAAGACATCGTCCTGCGGGGTGCTGCCGTGACGGTGCTGCGGGAGCGCCTCGGGGTCTCCTGAGCGCGCGTGTTCCAGAGTCGTCGAGAGTAGAGGAGGGCCGCATGGCCGAGATCGTGATCGTGGCGGATGCGGAAGAGGCCGGCGCGCTGGTCGCCGAGGAGATCGCGCGTCGCATCACCGAGAAGCCCGACACGGTGCTGGGGCTGGCGACGGGCTCGACCCCGCTGCCGGTGTACGCGGCGCTGCGTACGCGTCTCGCGGGCATCGATGTGTCCCAGGTGAGCGGCTTCGCCCTCGACGAGTACGTCGGCATCGACCCGCAGCACCCGCAGAGCTATCGATCGGTCATCACGAGCGAGGTCGTCGAGCCGCTGGGCCTGGATCCGGCACGTGTGCACGTGCCGGACGGCGCCGTCGACGGCATCGCCGGGGCGGGGGCGGCGTATGAGGCGGCCATCGCCGCGGCGGGCGGCGTCGATCTGCAGATCCTGGGCATCGGCACCAACGGGCACATCGGCTTCAACGAGCCGGGTTCGTCGTTCGCCTCACGAACCAGGATGAAGACGCTGGAACAGCAGACCCGCGCCGACAACGCGCGCTTCTTCTCCTCGCCGGAGGAGGTGCCGATGCACTGCATCACCCAGGGGCTCGGCACGATCATGGACGCCCGCCACCTCGTGCTGCTCGCCTTCGGCGCGGGGAAGGCCGAGGCCGTCGCGGCTGCGGTCGAGGGGCCGCAGAGCATGTTCCTGCCCGCTTCGGTGATTCAGCGGCATCCGCATGTGACCGTGGTGGTCGACGAAGCGGCGGCATCGCGGCTGCGCCTCGCCGACTACTACCGCTACACCTACGACAACAAGATGGCCTGGCAGCACATCTGACACGGTCGTATGAGGCCGGGGGGATCGGCTCAGGACGGGGACGGCGGGGGAGCCGTCCCCGTCCTGAACGGTGCGCAGACTCAGCGGGTCAGGTCGAGGGCCGCCCCGGCGATCGCCTCGGCGTCGATGCCATGCAGACGATAGGCGTCTGACACGCTCGCCGCCTGGCCGAAGGTGCTCACGCCGAGCGTCCGCACCCGGTCGCCGCGGACCCCGGCCAGGAACGCCAGGGTGTGGGGATGCCCGTCCATCACCGTCACCAGCGGCGCGGGGTGCTCCGCGGGGAAGAGCCGGTCGAGGACGGCCGATCGCGGGCTCGCCGCCACGCGGCCCCGGGCGTTCAACGCCTCGAACAGCAGACCGGGGCTCGTCACGCACACGACGCCGGCGGTCACGCCCAGGTGCGCGAGCCGCTCGGCGGCCGCGCACACCTCCGTCATGATCGCCCCGGCGCCCACGAGGGTCACGTCGTCGCGCTCGGCCGGATGCTCGCTCAGGCGGTATCCGCCTGCGATCACCTCCTGCCGCCGCCGCTCGCGCAGCAGGGGGTCCTCCGGAAGGCGGGCGAGGGACTGATCCACCGGACGGGTCGACAGCCGGAAGTACCCCGATCCGCCATCGGGGTCGGTGAGCGAGCGCAGCGCCTCCAGCATCGTCCATTCCAGATCCTGCGCGAAGGCAGGCTCCCAGCTGGTCAGGCCAGGGATCTCGAGGGTCACCGATGGCGTGTTGATGGACTGGTGTGCGCCGCCCTCCGGGGCCAGGGTCACACCGGACGGGGTGCCGATGACGATCGATCGTCCGCCGGCGTAGAGCCCGAAGGTCCAGGGCTCCAGTGCGCGATTGATGAACGGGTCGTAGAGGGTCGCGATCGGGAGGAGCGGCTGGCCCCAGCGGGCGCCCGCGAGCCCGAGCTCCGAGGCCAGGCCCACCAGGTTCACCTCAGCGATACCGAGCTCGATGTGCTGTCCGCGCGCGTTTTCGTGCCATTTGAGCAGGCGCTCGTCGTCGTCGGCGAACCAGTCCTGGCGGCCGGCGAGAGACCACACACCGGTGCGATTGATCCAGCCGCCGAGGTTCGTCGAGCTCGCGACGTCCGGGCTCGCGGTCACCACGCGCTCGGCGACCTCGGGTGCGGCCCGGCGCAAGTCGCCGAGGAATCGTCCGAGAGTCGCCTGGGTGGATGTCACCGCACGGTGGCGCCACCCGAGCTCGGCCGGCACCGCGGCCACGGCGACCGGCACGATCGGTTCCCGGCGCAGCCGCGCGGCGGCGTCTGCGCAGATCCGGCCCGCTTCGCTGTCGGCGGGGAACCGCTGCCACGGGTCGGTCAGGCTCATGCCGGAGGCTTCGGCGAGCTCCTGCATCTGCTCGAGGGTGAGCTGGGCGGAGTGGTTGCCGGGATGGCCTTCGATCGCCAGACCGCGACCCTTGATCGTATACGCGAAGATCACCGTCGGGCGAGTGTCCTCGATGCTCGCGAACGTGGACTGCAGCTCCTCCAGGTCGTGGCCGCCGAGGTCGCGGACGAGCTCCGCGAGACCGAGGTCGTCAAAGGGCGCGAGCACGTCGCTGATGGCCGTGGCGTCGGCAGGGTCGAGACCGGCGAGCAGGCGTGAGCGCACCTCCTCGGGATGTGCGCGGAGGATGCGCTGATACTCCTCATTGGGCATCTCCCGCATCCGGCGCTCGAACGCCGCACCGCCCGGGGAGGCGAACGCCTCCCGCAGCCGGCGCCCCCAGGTGCACGAGAGCACCTGCCAGTCGGCGGCGGCGAACATCCCGCGAAGCCGCTCGATCTGGACGTCGGGGATGACGCGGTCCAGCGATTGCCGGTTGAGGTCCACGATCCACACCACCTCCCCGAGGTTGCGCACCTCGGGGTCGATGATCGCCTCCCACACGGCGCCCTCGTCCATCTCCGCGTCGCCGAGGAGGGAGAAGAAGCGTCCCGCCGGAGGGGTGCCCTCGAACCGGTCCTCGAGGTAACGGTGGGTGAGCGCCGCCCACAGCGGGGCGGTTGCGCCGATTCCCACCGATCCGGTGGAGAAGTCTGGGCGATCCGGGTCCTTCGTGCGTGAGGGGTAGGGCTGCAGGCCGCCGAGCGAACGCAGTGTCGGCAGGTAGGCCGGGTCGAGCTCTCCCAGCAGGTAGTTGATCGCGTGCAGGACCGGGGACGCGTGCGGCTTCACGGAGACCCGGTCCAGCGCTGTCAGCTCCGAGAACCACAGCGCGGTCATGATTCCGACCATCGAGGCCGATGACGCCTGGTGTCCGCCGACCTTCACGCCGTCGGGGTTCTCCCGACCCCGGTTGGCGGCGTCGATCATCGCGGTCGCCGTCCACAGCACCCGCTGCGAGATCTCGCGCAGCGGGTGCTCGCCCGAGGAGGCGGAGAGCGGGCGGGAGTTCGCGCGGGGCGGGTCGGTCTGCACCGACGTTTCGAACTGGTGCTCGTCCTGGTCCTGCGTCATCGGGTCCTCACCTCGTTGTCAGGGATCGCTTGACGACGAGTAAACCGGATTTGGCCTCGCCGGGATACATCATGACGCAGATCCGCCGATGAATCGTCTGGCCGTGCACGACGCGGCAGCCTGTCCCTCAGTCCAGCGCGCGGGCGAGATCTGCGATCAGGTCGTCGACGTCCTCGAGGCCGATCGACAGGCGCAGCACGCCGGCGTCGGGCTTGGCCTCCGCGGCGACCGGCCGGTGGGTCAGGGCCGCGGGGTTCTGGATGAGCGAGTCGACGCCGCCGAGGGACACGGCGTGGGTGAACAGCTGCGTGGCATTGGTCACCCGCAGGGCGGCTTCGTAGCCGCCGCGCAGGCGCACCGACACCATCGCGCCGGTGCCGCGCATCTGTCGGCCGATGACGCCCAGCGGGTCGCCGTCGCGTCCGGGGTAGAAGACCTCGTCGACCGCCGGGTGCTCCGCGAGCCAGTCCGCGATACGAGCGGCCGAGGCCTGCTGGGCGCGGACGCGCAGCGGGAGGGTGGTCAATCCGCGGTGCAGGAGGTACGCGGCAAGGGGGTGCAGGATCGAGCCGGTGATCGCCCGCACCGGGCGCAGGAGCTCCGCATGCGCCGATGAGCACGCGATCACCCCGCCGACGACGTCGCCGTGACCGCCGAGGTACTTGGTCGCGCTGTGCAGCACGAGCGAGGCGCCGTGGTCGAGCGGGTTCTGGAGCACGGGGGTCGCGAAGGTGTTGTCGACGAGGAGTGGCACGTCGCCCGCCTGCGCGGCGACCGCGGCGATGTCCACGATCTCCAGGGTCGGGTTGGCCGGGGTCTCCACGATCACGAGACCGGTGTCGGGGCGGAGGGAGGCGGCAACCTCGTCAGGGGCGCAGAAGGTGACGGTGGTACCGAGGATCCCCGAGGCGAGGATGTGATCGGTGCCGCCGTAGAGGGGCCGGACGGCGACGACGTGGGGCTTGCGGGCCGCGGTGGTGAAGGCCATCAGCGCAGCGGTCGTGGCCGCCATGCCGGAGGCGAACGCGACCGCGTCTGCCGCGTGCTCGAGGCGTGCCAGCGCGGCCTCGAATCGGGCGACGGTCGGATTCCAGAGGCGCGCATAGACGGCGCTCCCGCCGTCGGGCATCGTCCCGCCGGTCGCCAGGGCCTCATAGGAGTCTCCACCGACCTCGATGTCGGGCAGGGGATAGGTCGTCGAGAGATCGAGGGGGAGCGCGTGCACGCCGAGGCCGGTGAGGTCTTCCCGCCCGGCGTGGACGGCGACGGTGTCGAACCGCAGTCCTGCCTGTTGCGCGGCATCCGGGACGGCATCGAGGAACAGTGCATTCATGTCCCGCAGTGTGGTGGATACTGCAGCAGAAAGAAATGATGCTTGCTGATATCCCCGTCAGATAGCCTTATTTTGAAGAACATCACAGAAACGGCGGGGAGAGTGCGGTCCGAGTGAAGCATTCGCGAGGCGCGCAGGAGAGCCTGGACGAGGTCGATTTCGCGATCATCCGGGCCCTCAGCCATGATCCCGGCCGCAGCAACCGCGCGCTCGCCGCGGCGCTCGGGATCGCGGAGTCGACGTGTGCCTACCGCCTGCGCCGGCTGCGCGAGACGGGGGTGATCGGCGGGGCGCGTCTCGAGGTCGATCACGCGCGACTGGGCTATCCCCTCAAAGCTGTCGTCATCGTCTCGCTCGCCCGGCACACCCGTGAGGTGGTCGACGAGTTCATGCAGAACATGCGGACGCGTGCCAACGTGCTCAGCGTGATGAATCTGACGGGGCGGTTCGACTTCATGGTCACCGTCGCCGTGGCCGATGCGGAGGAGCTGCGCACGTTCGTGCTCGACCACGTCACGACGCTGCCCTTCGTGCGGGCCACCGAGACGCACATCGCGTTCCGCGTGGAGGACGGCAGCTGGGTGCCAGGGGCGTAGCCCGGCGAGATGCCGCTCGGCTCAGGCGGTCGGCCAGGCGAGGGGCAGCAGGTGATCGACGCTCAGGGGCGCGAGCGGCAGGGCGGCGGCGTCCGCCGGGGTGATCCACCGCAGCTCGTCGAGCTCCGCCTGCGCACGCACGCTCGCCGGGTCGACCACGAGCGAGAACGCCGTGGCGACCACGCGATGACCCGGTTCGTTCGCGGCGTCCGAGACGAACGTGCCCAGCGCGTGCAGCGCCGTCACCGGCACGCGCAGGCCGAGCTCCTCCTCGAGCTCGCGCACGAGAGTCTCGACCGGCGTCTCCCCGGTCTCCGGCTTCCCGCCGGGTTGCATGAAGCGTTGCGTCCCGCGCTTGCGCACCACGAGCGCGCGCCCGTCGGCATCGGTGACCACTGCCGCGCTCACATGGATGTCAGGCATCGAACACCTTTCCGGGGTTGAGGATGCCGAGCGGATCGAACACCCGCCGGATCTGTCGTTGCAGCTCCCACTGGTCGTCGCCGAGCTCCTCCGCGAGCCACCGCTTCTTGAGCACGCCGATGCCGTGCTCTCCGGTCAGGGTGCCTCCCAGGCGCAGCGCGGAGCGGAACAGGTCGGCAGCGGCCTCCCACACCTCGTCCGGCACGTCCGGTCCGTCGACGATGAAGTTCGGGTGCAGGTTGCCGTCGCCGGCGTGCGCGACCGTCGGGATCGCCAGGCCGTGCTCCTGCTCGATCCGCGCGATCTCGTCGAACATCGCCGGCAGCGCGCTGCGGGGCACGGCGACGTCCTCGATGAGAGAGGTCCCCAGTGCGGCCAGAGCCGGGTGGACCGAACGCCGGATGCGCAGCAGCCGATCGCTCTCCTCCGGATCGTGGGAGAGAGCCACCTGGCCTCCGGACCCGCGCAGGACGGCGGCGATCAGGTCTGCCTCGTCCGGGGCCGCCGGCCCATCGGTCTGGATCGTCAGCTGAGCGGCGCCCTGGTCCGGTGCGTCGAGGTCGAGCAGCGCGTGCACGGCGCCGAGGCTCCGCGCGTCCATGAGCTCCATGATGGCGGGCTGCAGGCCGGCCGCGGTGACCGCAGCCGATGCGGCGGCGGCTTCGCGGACCCCGGGGAAGACGGCGTTGATCGTGCACACCGCACCCGGCACGAGCCGGCGGAGCTTCAACGTCGCCCCCACGATCACCCCGAGCGTGCCCTCTGAGCCGATCACGAGCGAGGTGAGGTCGAGCCCGGTCACGCCCTTGACGCTCCGGTGGCCCAGCCGCAGCAGCCGCCCGTCGGCGAGGACGAGGTCGACGCCCAGGACGGCGTCCCGGACGACACCGTACTTGGCGCACAGGAGACCGCCGGCGCCGGTGGCGATGTTGCCGCCCACCGTCGAGATCTCGCGGCTCGCGGGGTCTGGTGCCCACCACACGCCGTGCTCGGCGAGGTGGTGGTTGAGGTCGGCGTTGAGGATGCCGGGCTCGACCACGGCGAGGAGATCGTCCGGGCGCACCTCGAGCACGCGCGTCATCCGTCTGGTGGAGAGCACGACCTCGCCCGGGCCGGCGTTGGCACCGCCCGCGAGGCCGGTGCCGGCGCCGCGGGTGACCACCGGGGTCCGGCTGGCCGTGGCGATGCGCAGCGTGCGCTGGACGTCCGCCACGCTCTCAGCGTGCACGATCGCGAGCGGAGCACCGCCCGATGCGTGACCGGATTCGTCGCGTCGCGCGGCCTCGAGCGCGTCCGGTGTCGTGTCGACCCGGTCGCCGAGCTCCGCGCGGAGGCGTTCGACGACGCTCATGCCAGGCGGCGGCGGCCGGACACGAGACCGGCCGCGATGGCGACGACGGCGAAGCCGAGGCCGATCCACGCGTGCCCCATCGACCACCAAGCGATGGTGACCCCGGCGTAGATGAGCAGTTCGAGGGCGGCGCGCACGAACGGATGCACGTAGAGCACGGGCCGGGGCGAGAGGAACAGCGCCCACACCAGGAGGGTCACCGCGGGGACCCCGATCGCGGCCACGATGCTCCAGGGTGTCTCCCACGCACCCAGGCCCCACAGGGCGAGCGAGGCGAGCGCGACGATCAGAATCAGCACGCGAACGATCTCGAGCGCGCTCGCGGGGCGCGGGGCTGCGGTGTCGCCGGACGGCGAGGAAGCGGTTGCCATGCCCCCAGTCTACGAGGGGGCACGTCTCCGAGGAGGCGCGTCGCGACCGGTCGTGCCCTACGGAGCAGCGTCCTCCGTGACGGGGTCGGCCTCGGGGTGCGCGGCAGGGGCCACGGCGAGGACGAGACCGGTGTCCGGCTCCGCGTTCACGGCGTCGTCCGTCTCCGTCTCGGCGGAGTCGATGTCGTCCGGCGCGGTGTCCGTCGCCTCGGGCTCCGGCGCGGCCTCTGTCGCGGCATCGTCCGGGACGGCGGGCTGCTCCTCGGGGTCGGCTGGTGACGACTCTGGTCCCTCTGGCTCGGGCGCCGGGTCTTCCGGCTCCGGGTCGACAGCACCGGGGTCGACAGCACCCGGGTCGACAGCACCGGGGTCGAGCGGGGCGCAGACGTCCGCCGGGAGCAGGGCTCCGAGGGTGGTGTCCGCACCGCCGGTGTCGCCCAGGATTCCGTCGAACACGTAGCGCACGTGCACCGGGACGGTGGTCAGATCCTCGGAGGCGGCGAAGGAGCCGGCCACGGAGACGATCGCCCGCCCGTCGAAGCCCAGGATGGCCCAGGTCGGCTCTCCGTCTCCGACGGCGACGGAGACGAGCCGCAGCGGGTCGCCCTCGACACTCACCGAGATGTCGCGGATGCTGCCCTGCTGGTCGTCCTCGATGACGCACTCTGCCGAGATCGACGTGAACTGCAGGGTGCTCACCTCGACGCCGGGGCCGGGGTATTCGCCGCCCTGGTTGCCGCCGGGGTTCTCGCCTCCGGGGTTCTCGCCTCCGGGGTTCTCGCCTCCGGGGTTCTCGCCTCCGGGGTTCTCGCCGCCGGGGTTCTCGCCTCCGGGGTTCTCGCCTCCGGGGTTCTCTCCTCCGGGGTATTCGCCGCCCTGGTTGCCGCCGGGGTCCTCGCCGCCCGGCTCTGTGCCGGGCTCGGGGGCGGGCTCGGGTGCCGGAGCCTCGGGAACAGGCTCGACGACCGGAGGCTGCACCGGCGGCACGGGGCGCTCCGGCGGGATCGAGATGGTCGGCGATGTGGTCGGTGTGCGGCGGACGTTTTCGCGCGGAC
This sequence comes from Microbacterium longlingense, assembly GCF_058349825.2. Classification (NCBI taxonomy): domain Bacteria; kingdom Bacillati; phylum Actinomycetota; class Actinomycetes; order Micrococcales; family Microbacteriaceae; genus Microbacterium; species Microbacterium longlingense. The sequence continues at coordinate 303,578 of NZ_JBYRJA020000001.1, read as the reverse complement.
GCTCGTCCTCCCGCGGCGTCGTCGACGGAGGATTGGCCACGGGGCTGCCGGGAACGGGAGCGGGGCGCACCGACGTCGGGTCCGGCGCGATATCGGCGGCGACCGGTGGGGCGCCTGCTGCCGACGCCGCCGATGCCGCATAGGGGGCGCTCGGTGTTCCCGGGGGGAACAGCGCAGAGGGCACCACGACGGCTGCCGCGACGGCGACCCCGACCGCCGCTGCCGCGGCACCGATGGTCACTCCGAGCGTGCTGGTGGTCGTGCCGACCACGGCGGATCCCCCGACGCCGGATCCGGCAGCACCAGAGCCGCCGGCTCCGGAGCCGCCCGCGCCGATGCCGGTTCCGATGAGTCCGGACAGGGCCGTCCCCCCGGCGAGAACAGCGTCGGTCGCGAGATCTGCGGGCATCGCAGCCAGCGCGATGGCGGGTGCCGCGGCGCCCTGGGCGACCGATGCGAGGTAGGTGCTGGCCGCGGCCGTGCCGACGGTGAGCGGCAGGAGCACGAAGGCGAGGCGGTGCGAGACATGCGTGGCCTCGGCGTTGACGCTGCGGCAGCCCTCGCACTCCGCGAGGTGCGACTCGACCTTGCGGGTATCGCGGGCGCCGAGCGTGCTGCGCGAGTACGCTGCCAGGCGTTCCACGGTCCAGGTGCATGCCGGGTCGGTGGCGAGGCTCGACAGATGACCCTGCACCCAGGCGTCGCGCAGGCCCTCCCGCGCGCGGAACGCCAGCTGCGAGACGGCGTTGGTGGTCATGCCCAGCAGTGGCGCGATCTGAGCCGGCTTCATCTGCTCGATCTCGCTGTACCAGAGCACCTCCTGCCAGCGGGAGGGGAGACTGAGGAACGCCTGCGCGGTGATGCCGCGTTCCAGCGCGGCATCCGCCGCCGACTCCGGGGTGTCGTGGTCGATCACATCGTGATCCTCGACCGTGTCCTCGCGCGACGCTCGGCCCCAGGCCGCGGCAGTGTTGCGGATGCTGGCGAAGAGATACGACCGGAAGCCAGCCGTCGGGCCGGCGCCCTTGCGGATCGCCTGGTAGATGCGGGCGAAGGCCTCTTGCACGAGGTCTTCCGCATCGAAAGCGGTGGTCACCGAGCGGGCCATCCGGATCCCGGCACGATAGTGACGCTGCCAGAGCTCGGCGAACGCCTCGGCGTCACCGGACCGTGAGCGCAGGACGAGATCCGTGTCGCCGCGGTCGGGCATGCCGGTCGGTGCGGCGCTGTCGTGGGTGATCGTCATGGTCGTGTGGCCTCCGGGTCAGCAGGCACGGGGTGCACGGGGGCACTCCATTGTGTCCTGTTCGGATGGATCCGACCACCCCAGGGTCGGAATCGGGTCAGAAATCGGACCGTTCTGGGCCGGCTCGGCTCGCGTCGGCCGGCGGGCCCGGCTGCGCTCGGCCGTTCTCGCCGAGCGGCCGGGAGGACGATCTCGAAAGAATTCGACGATGTCGCGTAAGGAATCACGAGAACCCTGATCTTCTCTTGTGGGTGCGCGATGCCGAGCCGGGGGGCTTCGGAGTCGCGGACTCGTGTCGGGGACGGCATCGAGCTCCTTGGGGGAGGAACTCGGACGCCGGCGCCGTGCACGTCCTGGCCGGAGGGCCTGGGCATCCACGCATGGTCCTGGACCATCGGAGCCCGGGTCATCCGATCCTCAGGAGCCGCTCGGGGGAGCGGCTCCTGAGGATCCGCCGATGCGGTCGACGGCGAGGCGTCCAGCCGGTCATCGTGCACGGGCGTCACTCCGCCCACGGGATCTCTGCCGACGCGTGGAAGGCGATCCCGGCCGCGCGCCACGCGGGCGCCTGCGCCCCGACGCGCCGCCGGAAGGACTCCCAGGTGCGTTCGGTCGCCGTGTCGTGATCGGCCGCCGGAGACCACGCGATCTCCGCCTGCGCCCCGATCCGCGGGAACGCGAGGGCGTCATAGTCCGCGGGGGACGCCACCGTCTCCGTCCACAGCGCGGCTTCGACGCCGAGGATGTGCTCATCGCGGCATCCGTCGAAGATCGCCGTGGGCTCCCACTCGTACGACTCGGCCACGCTCGTGGGCCCCTTCGCCCAGGTCTGCCCGATCGGAAAGCCCTCTTCCGGTGACATGTCGAGGTAGGCGCGATCGCTGGGCGACGCGATCACACGGCCGCCGTTCGCGACGAACCGCTCGGCCACGCGGGGATGCTCGGCGCCTTCCGGCTCCGCGTAGCCCCAGTACTGCCCGATGGTGCCCGGCGCGAGGCCGTCGACGACGCCCGCTTCGTGCCAGACGACCGGAGTCTTGCCCACCGCGCGCGCGAGGGCCGTGGCCCGGCGCATGAACAGGGCGAAGTCCTCCGGCGGAGTTCCCAGCGCCTCGTCGCCGCCGATGTGCAGATACGGACCGGGAGTCATCTCGGCTATGGCCGTATAGACGTCGCGCAGGAAGGCATAGGTGCGCTCATCGCGGATGCGCAGCGACGAGTGTCCCACCGTCCAGCCGCGGTAGGGCACCCCGTTGACCGGCAGGTCCTGGCCCAGCTCGGCGGCGGTGCGCACGATCTCGTCGCTCAGCACCGGCTCCGCGACGAGATCGGGGTAGGCCAGGCTCACGCTCTGGGTGTGGCCGGGCGCGTCGATCTCGGGCACCACCGTGATGTGCCGGGCTGCTGCGTAGTCGACGATGCGGGCATAGTCGGCGGCCGTGAGGAAGCCGCCGTCGCCGAGTGTCGCGGTGCGCGAGGCGCGCTCCGCCAGCAGCGGGCGGCGGGGGATCTCGATGCGCCAGCCCTGGTCGTCGGTGAGGTGCAGATGCAGATGGTTGAGCTTGAGCACGGCCATCCGGTCGATCACGCCCGTGATCGCCGCCACGGGGAAGAAGTTGCGGGCGATGTCGAGCATCGTGCCGCGATAGCGGAAGCGCGGGGCGTCGTCGATCGCCACCCGGGGCACGACCCAGCCGTCCGCGGTCTCGCGGGCGAGCTGCGCGAGGGTCTGGATGCCGTAGAAGAGTCCTGCGTCGTCGTTGCCGACGATCTCGATGCGTTCGTCCGCCTGCAGCGTGTACCCCTCGGCGGCTCCCTTCCCGCTCGCCGCGACGCGCAGCACGATGTCGGCATCCGGTGCCGGAGCGACCTCCGGGTCGATTCCGGTGCGCCCGCTCAGTGCCCCGCGCAGGGCGGCGATCGCCGCCTGGTCTCCGGCGACACGGGCGCCGGCGAGACGGACGACCCCGTCTCCGCGCCGCACCGAGACGGGGTAGGGCACCAGCGGCAGGGGATCTGGAAGGACCATAAACAAAATCTACCCGCACGCGACCGCATCTGGCGAGCGGGAGCCGGGAGCCGGCCGCAGGGAGCGGGCATCCTCGACGAGCGGCGCCGTGGAGGGAATCGGATATGCTGGCCTCGTCGCGACTGGCGTCTGGGTGGGCTACCACCGGGGAGCGACCTGACGGGATTCGACCGCGCGCCTGGGCCGATGAGACCTTCCCGATTTCACCGTGCGAAACAGGAGTACGCCATGACCGATCCCTACTTCAACGCCCCGCTCTCCGAGGTCGACCCCGAGATCGCCGAGGTGCTCGACCGCGAGCTGCAGCGGCAGCGCACCTTCCTCGAGATGATCGCCTCGGAGAACTTCGTGCCGGTCTCTGTGCTGCAGTCGCAGGGCTCCGTGCTCACGAACAAGTACGCCGAGGGCTATCCCGGCCGCCGCTACTACGGGGGCTGTGAAGAGGTCGACGTCGCGGAGTCGCTCGCCATCGAGCGGGCGAAGAGCCTGTTCGGCGCCGAGTTCGCCAACGTCCAGCCGCACTCCGGCGCGACCGCCAACGCCGCCGTCCTGCACGCGATCGCGCGCCCCGGCGACACCCTCCTCGGCCTCTCACTCGACCAGGGCGGTCACCTCACGCACGGCATGAAGATCAACTTCTCCGGGCGCCTCTACGACATCGTCGCCTACGGTGTCGACCCGGAGACCTCGCTGATCGACATGGACGAGGTGCGCGCGCTCGCTCTGGAGCACAAGCCCAAGGTCATCATCGCGGGCTGGTCCGCGTACCCCCGCACGCTCGACTTCGCCGCGTTCCGCGAGATCGCCGACGAGGTGGGCGCCTACCTCTGGGTCGACATGGCCCACTTCGCGGGCCTCGTCGCCGCCGGTCTGTACCCCAACCCGGTGCCCCACGCTCACGTGGTCTCCTCGACGGTGCACAAGACCATCGGCGGCCCGCGCTCCGGCTTCATCCTCACCAATGACGCCGAGCTCGCCAAGAAGATCAACTCCGCGGTCTTCCCCGGCCAGCAGGGCGGCCCGCTCATGCACGTGATCGCGGCGAAGGCCACCGCGTTCAAGCTCGCCGCGACCCCGGAGTTCCAGGAGCGCCAGGAGCGCGTGGTCCGTGGCGCGGCCATCCTCGCCGACCGGCTGTCCCAGCAGGACGTCGCCGCGGCCGGCATCGGCGTGCGCTCCGGCGGCACCGACGTGCACCTCGTGCTGGTCGACCTGCGCGATGCGGAGATCGACGGCAAGCAGGCAGAAGACCTCCTGCACGACATCCACATCACCGTCAACCGCAACGCGGTGCCCAACGACCCGCGGCCGCCGATGGTGACCTCCGGCCTGCGCATCGGCACGCCGGCGCTCGCGGCCCGCGGCTTCGGCGATGCCGAGTTCACCGAGGTGGCGGACGTGATCGCGCTGGCGCTCCAGCCCGGTGCCGATCTCGACGCGCTGCGCGCCCGCGTCGACGCCCTGGCCGGGGCTTTCCCGCTGTACCCCGGCCTGCAGCAGTAACGCACCCGACTCCGCTCCGTTCGGTCCGCCGCGGAGGAGGCGTTCAGGGTGCCTGACGCCGTCCTCCGCGACGGACCGACGGGCGACACCAGCTGGAAGGAGCGCCCGATGACCGCGAAGGTCCTCGACGGCAAGGCGGCCGCGGCCGCGATCAAGGCGGAGCTGGCCGAGCGGGTCGCCGCCCTCAAAGAACGCGGGGTGACCCCGGGCATCGCCACGGTGCTCGTCGGGGCAGACCCGGCCTCGCAACTGTACGTCGGGATGAAGCACCGGCAGTCGGTCGCGATCGGGATGAACTCGATCCAGCGCGAGCTGCCCGCCGACGCCACGCAGGAGGACGTCGAGCGCCTGATCGACGAGCTCAATGCCGACCCGGCGTGCCACGGCTACATCGTGCAGCTGCCGCTGCCGAAGCATCTCGACACCGACGCGATCCTCGAGCGGATCGATCCCGCCAAGGACGCCGACGGCCTCCATCCGACCAACCTCGGCCGACTGGTGCTCAACGTCAACGGGCCCATCCACACCCCGCTGCCGTGCACCCCGCGCGGTGTCATCGAGCTGCTGCTGCGCAACGACTACGACCTCAGCGGCAAGCACGTGGTGGTGGTCGGACGCGGTGTGACGATCGGGCGCCCGATGGGCCTGCTGCTCACGCGACGTTCCGTCAACGCCACGGTCACGCAGGTGCATACCGGAACCCCCGACATGTCGCCCTACCTCCGGGAGGCCGACGTGATCGTGGCCGGTGCGGGCGTGAAGCACCTGATCCGCCCGGAGGACGTCAAGCCCGGCGCGGCTGTGCTCGATGTCGGTGTGACGAGGGAGACGGATCCGGAGACCGGCAAGAACCTCATCTTCGGCGACGTGCACCCGGATGTCGCGGAGGTGGCGGGCTTCGTGTCGCCGAATCCCGGGGGCGTCGGACCGATGACGGTCGCGCTGCTCATGACGAACGTGGTGGAAGCCGCCGAGCGCTCCTCCCGCTAGCCGCCCTGCCGCGAGTCCACCCTCACGGTGCCGGATCCACTCTGCCTCTGCGCAGACGTGCCTCGGTGGCGTCGTAGACGTCCGCAGCCTTGCCCTGCAGCACCGGTGCGAGCACGGCGTCGTAGAGCGACCACGTGAGGAACAACAGCACCGGGGGCACGACGTACCCCCAGAAGAATCCCTGGGCGCGCACGCCGCTCAGCCATACCGTCAGCAGCCAGATCACGAGATCGACCGCGAGAACCGCCGCGTACTGCACGACTCTGCCGCGCGCAGATGCTCTCTCGTCCGCGCCACGGCGGTCCAGGAACAGCCCGGCGATGCCGCGCAGCGCCGGGCGGACCAGCAGGGTCGCCGCGGTGAGGACGACCGCGGCCCACAGGGCATGCACACCGACCTGCACCCCCGGCAGGATGATGCCGATCAGCAGCAGCGCCACGACATTGAACACAGCGAGCGAGCAGAACCGGACGACGGCGTTCTTCATGTCCCCAGGCTCGCACATCCCGACGGCCGGGACGGGGGCATCCGCGGCGGGCGCCCCGACGCGCGTCAGCCGCCGAAGGAGGACGAGACGTTCGTGATGCGGGCGTACTCGTCGAAGGTGAAGGTCGCCGATCCCGTCGCGTCGTTCACCACGGCGCCGCCATAGGACTCATCGGTCCATCGCATGCTCCACCCCGCGAGACGCGCCAGATCCCAGACCGCCGTGCGAGGATCCGCCGGCGCGATCTGCGACAGCACGCGCGGAAGGGCGATCACAGCGGCCTGCACCGTGAGCGGCGGGATCGGGGCATCCAGCAGGAAGACCGCGCGCGACCCGCCGCCGATCGGGGCGGAGTAGTACGGCGATCGCCCGGTGAGCTCGATGGCGACCGCGCCCACCTCGTGGGCTGCCGCGGCGACCCACGCCTCGATCTCCTCGGCGGAGTCCGACGGGGGCGCATCGCCGGGGAAGGGCACCTCGCCCTCGCTCAGCTCGCGGATGCCGTAGGTCGTGCCGTAGTCGCGCAGCGCGGTGCTGACGCCGGCGGGGTCGCCGTACGGATTGGCCCATCCCCACAGCAGGGAGCGCGGCCCCGGCGCGATCGAGGCGATCAGATGGATACGCGAGACGAGTGTGCGCTGCGGGTCCGACTCGGCGGTGAAGGTGAGGGTGCCGGCCGTCATGTCGATGTCCCAGCGGTGCTCGCCGAGGGCGTCGGCCGCGATCGAGAGCTGGTCCTGGCGGAGAGCGGTGAACAGGGCGACGCGAGCGGCAAGGGACGCGAGGGCGGGAAAGCTCATGGATCTATCCTGGCACCTCCGTGCTCCGCGCCTCCATCCGCACCGGCATCCCGCGCACCTCGTTCGCACACGTGCGCTTTCCTCGGAGGGAACTCCGGGGTCTGCCGGAATCCACGGCACATGTGCGAGCGAGGCGCGCGCTACACCTTGGGCAGATGTGTCTCGATCGAGATGATGCCGGAGCCCGGGTTGGTCACAGACAGGTGGGCCACGGAGAACGCCGCCGGATCCAGCGCTGCGGCACTGCTGAGATATGAACCGCGCAGGGTGCCGGTGGCCAGGGCGAGCTCTTCGAGGAGAGCGGGGATCACCGGCCCGTGACTGCAGAGCACCACCGGGCGGCGCTTGCGCACGCGCTTGCCGACCACGGTGCGGACATCGGACACGCCCTCTTCCCAGGAGTCCTGGCTGATCAGCGGCTCCACGCGCGGCGAGCGTCCCAGGGCCGCCGCGAGAGGCGCGACGGTGTCCTGGCAGCGCGTCGCGTCACTCGTGACGATGCGCTGCACGCCGAAGGCGCGCAGCGGCCCGACGATCGCCTTGGCCTGCCGCGTGCCGCGCGCCGCGAGCGGCCGCGTCGCGTCCGGACCATCCCACTCCGAGCGCTGCATCGCCTTGGCGTGGCGCAGGATCACCACCGGGAACGTGCGCAGCGCTCCGTCGGCGACGAGCTTGTCGAACTCGTCGAGGATCTCCAGGTCGACCGGGTAGCTCAGCCGGGCACGCGCCTGCTTGAGCGGAACCCACTCGATCGCGGCGATCTCGCGGCCCGGCACGAATGCCGACGCTCGGATGGCCTCCTCGGTCGCCTCGGCCGCCCAGTAGTGCACGACCTTCTGCCGCTTGTTCGCCATCCGGTAGCGCGAGACGCCCACCGGGGCGCCGAGGCTGACCCGGATGCCGGTCTCCTCGAAGATCTCGCGCACGGCCGTCTCGGCGAGCATCTCGCCGGGGTCGACCTTGCCCTTGGGCAGGGTGACGTCCCGGTACTTCGTGCGATGGATGAGCAGGGTGTGGACCTTGCCGTCCACGACGCGCCAGACCACGCCGCCGGCGGCATAGACCGCAGATTCCGTCATCGGGCCGTGCGCTTCCGCCGGCGTCGCTGGATCTGATGCATGGTCCAATCCTGCAGGTCGATCAGCGGGGAACCGTCTTCGGCCAGGGCGTGGCGCACCCATCGACCCCCTTCGCCCAGATGCCAGGAGGATGTTCCGGCGTCCATCGCGAGGTCGAAGAAGCCGATCAGCTCGTCGATGTGGTCGGGATCCGTCACGCGCACGAGCGCCTCGATGCGGCGGTCGAGGTTGCGGTGCATCATGTCGGCGGAGCCGATGTAGATCTGCGTGTCGCCGTCGTTGTGGAACGCGAAGATGCGCGAGTGCTCCAGGTACCGGCCCAGGATGCTGCGCACGGTGATGTTGTCGCTCACGCCGGGAAGGTCGCTGCGGAGGCTGCAGATGCCGCGCACCCACACGTCGACCTTCACCCCGGCCTGGCTTGCGAGGTACAGCGCGTCGATGATCTGCTCATCGACCATGGAGTTGACCTTGATGCGGATGTGCGCCGGTCGTCCGGCGAGGGCGTGCTCCCGCTCGCGATCGATGTGGCGCAGCAGCCCCTTGCGCAGGTGCAGCGGGGCGACGAGGAGGCGACGGAACTTCTTCTCGATCGCGTAGCCGCTGAGCTGGTTGAACAGGCGGTTGAGGTCGCGGCCCACCTGCGGGTCCGCGGTGAACAGCCCGAGGTCTTCATAGAGGCGGCTGGTCTTGGGGTTGTAGTTGCCCGTGCCGATGTGCGAATACGAGCGCAGCACGCCGTCCTCCTCGCGGATGACGTTGACGAGCTTGCAGTGGGTCTTCAGACCGACCAGGCCGTACACGACGTGCACGCCGGCCTTCTCGAGCTTGCGCGCCCAGACGATGTTGTTCGCCTCGTCGAACCGGGCCTTGACCTCGACCAGCGCCAGCACCTGCTTGCCGGCCTCGGCGGCGTCGATGAGGGCCTGGACGATCGGGCTGTCGCCGGAGGTGCGATACAGGGTCTGCTTGATCGCGAGCACGTGCGGGTCGCGCGCGGCCTGCTCGAGGAAGGCCTGCACGCTCGTCGCGAAGGACTCGTAGGGGTGGTGGACGAGCACGTCCGACTTGCGGATCGCGGCGAAGATGTCCATCCGCTCGTTGTTGGCACCGGGCTGGAACGCCAGCGCCGTGGTGGGAACGTGCGGGGGGTAACGCAGGTCCGGCCGGTCCACGCGCAGGCTGAACAGGCCGCGCAGGTCGAGCGGGCCGGGCAGGCGGTAGACCTCCTGATCGGTGATCGCGAGCTCGCTGAGGAGCAGGTCGAGGGTCACCTCGTCCATATCGTCGGTGATCTCGAGGCGGATCGGAGGGCCGAAGCGGCGCTTGAGCAGCTCGGCCTCGAGGGCCTGGATGAGGTTCTCCGACTCGTCCTCCTCGATCTCCACGTCTTCGTTGCGGGTGAGGCGGAACGCGTGGTGGTCGAGCACCTCCATGCCGGGAAAGAGGTCTTCGAGGTGGTTCGCGATGAGGTCTTCGAGGCGTACGAAGCGCGTGCCTGCGCCGCCGGGCACGGTGACGAAGCGCGGCAGCATCGGCGGAACCTTGAGGCGCGCGAACTCCTGGCGGCCCGTGCGGGCATTGCGGATGCGGATCGCGAGGTTCAGCGAGAGTCCCGAGATGTAGGGGAACGGGTGGGCCGGATCGACGGCGAGCGGCATCAGCACCGGGAAGACATGGGCCTGGAAGTACTCCGACAGGTCGGCGCGCTCGGTGTCGGCCAGGTCGTCCCACTCGAGGATCTCGACGCCGGCCTCGGTGAGGGCCGGCTTGACCAGCGAGGTCCACGCATCCGCGTGGCGCAGCTGCAGGGCGTGAGCGGCGCCGGAGATGTCGGCGAGCACATCGCTGGGGGAGCGCCCGACGTTCGTCGGCACCGCGAGACCGGTGACGATGCGGCGCTTGAGCCCGGCGACACGCACCATGAAGAACTCGTCGAGGTTGCTGGCGAAGATCGCCAGGAAGTTCGCCCGCTCCAGGGCGGGAAGCTTGGGATCCTCGGCGAGCTCGAGCACGCGCTGGTTGAACGCGAGCCAGCTCAGCTCCCTGTCCAGATAGCGGTGCTCTGGCAGCTCGACGCCAGGAGCCTCGACGGCGTCATCGAAGTCGTCGTCCTCGGCGTCGCCGAGGCCGGAGTCGGCGAGTACGGTGTGGATCATGGGGACATTCTGTCAGCGGTGTCTGTCAGCGAGCGACGCCAGGGCCAACCCAGGATGTCGGGAAGGTTGCCGGACGGTGACGTCGGGCTCTGGCGGCGCGATCAGGACTCGTCGTCGTAGAGGTTGAACCGGTAGCCGACGTTGCGCACGGTGCCGATGATCTGCTCGTGGTCGCCGAGTTTGGCACGCAGGCGCCGCACATGGACGTCGACCGTGCGGGTGCCGCCGAAGTAGTCGTGACCCCACACCTCGCTGAGGAGCTGTTCACGCGTGAAGACGCGCGACGGGTTGGCGGCCAGGAAGTTGAGCAGCTGGAACTCCTTGTAGGTCAGGTCCAGGGGGCGTCCGTGCAGCTTGGCGGAATAAGAGCGCTCGTCGATCGTGATGCCGGAGGCGCGCACGCCGTCCTGGTCGGCGACACCGGCGCTCTTGGCCGCTTCGCGCGCGATCGCCAGGCGGATGCGCGCGTCGATCTCGGCCGGGCTGGCGGTGGGCAGGCCAACGTCATCGATCCCCCAGTCGGCGGCGACCGCGCTCATGCCGCCCTCCGTGACGACCGCGATCAGCGCCGTGCCGGGCTGCACGGTGCGCACGAGGCGGCACAGCGCGCGCGCCGAGACCAGATCGCCGCGCGCATCGACGATCACGAGATCGGCGTCGGGGAGGTCGACCAGCCGGGAGGTCTCGGCCGGCAGCGAAGCGACGCGGTGACCCAGCAGGTCCAGCGCAGGCAGAACAGCATCGGGTACCGGGTCGGAGGTCAAGACCAGCAGACGTGCCACACGGGATCCTTCCGGGCACGGACGCCGCGCCGTGCGCACCATGATAGCGAGCCCGGGCGGCTGCTCCGGACGGCCCAGAACGCGATCGCTCGCGGCTCGTGCGCAGAATCTCCTCCGCCGATGAGACACAATGGGGGCATGTCAGCCCCCGAGTCCGAGCTCGCACCGCCGCGGGCCACCGTCGGTTTCGTGACGCTGTGGGGCGCGGCGCTCGTCGCCGTCATCGCGATCGGGCTCGCCGTTCCCAGCGGCTGGCGGATGCCCTGGCTCCTCGTGGCCTTCGGCCTCGGCGTGCTGGCTTCCTTCGGCGTGCAGCTGCTCTACGGGCGCACGCAGGGGTTCATCGTGCGGGTGGCGATCGGCTGTCTCGGGTTGATGGCGATCATGGGAGTCGCGTCGCTGGCCTTCGTGATCAGCGGGCTCTGATGTGACGCCGGCGCCGGGCCGGGCGGGACCGGCGGCTCCCGAGGTCTACACCGGCGCCGGCCTCTCGTCGTGACGCGCTCGCGGCGCGAACGGGTTAGAGTGTGCGTATGGATGTCGTCGCGCTCGAACTCTTCTTCGTGGGCCTGCTGGGTCTCGCCAGCCTGGCGATCGTCTTCGTCTCGGGCGCGGTCCTGGTCAACCTGTTCCGCGGTCAGCGCTGAGCGCTCCGCGACCGCACCCCCGGAGGTTCTGAGACCGTGCAGGAACTGCCGACCGATCTCCCCGCCGACCTGGTGCCGCTGTCGTGGCTCCTCGGCGTGTGGGAGGGGACCGGCGTCATCGCGTACGTCGCCGCTGACCGCCGCTTCGAGGGCGAGTTCTTCCAGCGGGTGAGCTTCAGCCATGACGGCGGCGCTTTCCTGAACTACTCCGCGTCCGCATACCTCGTCTCGGCAGACGGTCAGGAGGGGGCTCCCCTCCTGTCGGAGACCGGTTTCTGGCGCCTGGCGCGCCCCGCATCCGATGCCGATCCCGGCCCCGCGCTCCTGCCGGCCATCGCGCCGGGCGTCGTGCGGACGGTGCACGATGTCGAAGCGCTGCGCGAGGCCTCCGGCGGATTCCCGCTGGAGGTGTCTCTCGTGCACTCCGATGGCACCCTGGAGTTCTACGTGGGGGACATCAACGGCCCGCGCGTCGACATCGCGACCGACGCCGTGATTCGTCCTCCCGGGGCGCGGGCGTACGCCGCCGCGAGTCGGCTCTACGGTCTCGTCGAGGGGCATCTGCTGTGGGCGTGGGATATCGCCGCTCTCGGGGAGAGCCTCGCATCGCACGCTTCCGCGCGCCTGGCCAAGGTCTGATCATGGGCGCCGCCCTCCGTGCGCTGCCGGGTGCGGTGCTGGACGACGCCGGCGCGCTGGTGCTGCACGTCGGCGATCCGTTCCGTGAGCAGCGTGCGCTCGCCGCAGGAACCGCGCTGGCACCCCTCGGCGACCGCCGAGTGATCGAGGTCGCGGGACCGGAACGGCTCAGCTGGCTCGACGCGATCACCTCCCAGGCGGTTCGGACGCTCGGCCCGGGGGAGAGCACCGAGCTGCTCGTCCTCGATCCGAACGGTCGTGTGGAGCATGCCGCCGCCGTCTTCGACGACGGCGGGTCGACCTGGCTCATCGTCGACGACGGTGATGCCGACGGCCTCGGAAACTGGCTGAAACGCATGGTGTTCCGTGCTCAGGTGGTCGTGACACCGCGTCCAGAGCTGGCGGTGGTCGGCTTCGTCGCCGGAGGCGCCGCCGAGCAGGCGGGCGCGGCCGCCGCGTTCGCTCCGAACGATGTGCCCGTGGTGTGGTCCGATCCGTGGGATGCGGTGACGCCCGGCGGGCACCAGTACCACGTCGGGTCGCGGCACCCGGGGGACGAGCTGCACTGGCGTCTCGCCGTGATCGATGAAGACGGCGGCGTCGCTCTCGCGCAGAGCTGGGACGGTGGCTGGGCGGGAGCGCTGGCCGCGGAGGCCCTGCGCATCGCCGCATGGCGTCCGCGCTGGTCGCGGGAGGTCGACGAGCGGTCGATCCCGCACGAGACCGACTGGCTGCGCAGCGCCGTGCACCTGAACAAGGGGTGCTACCGCGGGCAGGAGACGGTCGCGAAGGTGCACAACCTCGGCCACCCGCCGCGTCGTCTGGCCGCGCTTCTGCTCGACGGCAGCCAGAACGTGCTGCCGTCCCCCGGCGATGTCGTCTTCGCCGGTGACGACGAAGTCGGGCACGTCACCTCCGCGGCGCAGCACTACGAGGACGGGCCGGTCGCGCTGGCCATCCTGTCGCGTCGGGCGCCCGTGAGTGAGCTGACCGTGCGTGCGGGCGATGTCGACGTCGCCGCAGCGCAGGAGGTCATCGTGCCGGCGGATGCCGGTGCCACCGCTGATCTTCCGCGGATCACCCGTCTGTCGCGGCGGAAGACCGCGCAGGATCCGCGCAGCACGGGAACGACCGCATGATCGCGACGCTGCGGGCACTGGTCCGCCTGCTGCTGGCGGGTTTCGGTTTGCTCGTCGTGCTCGAGGTCGCCGGCCTCAGCGCTTCCGGCGCCGGTCTCCTCGGCGTCGCGGTGGCGATCGCCGTACTGTCTGTGCTGGCGCTCGCGCTGCTCACAGCGCGCTCGCTCTCGTCGTCCGCGGAGCTGCCCTGCCATCCGAGCCGGGGCATCGGACGCTCTGTCCTCCTTCCCCAGAGCGATCCGGATGCCGCGGGACACCCGCGTCCCCGGGCTCCGGGAGCTGCGGCGATCGCCGCGTAGCGCCGACCGACCCGCCCCCGGCACCGGGGCATCCTTTCGCGTCCCCGCATGCGGCTGACCACCGCATCCGCGCGCCTTCTGCGCGCACCAGGACACGAACGGACTCATCCTTGGACCTCTTCTCCCTGCCCCTCATCGCGCCCGTCTTCGACGGCGCCTACCGTGCGCTCCTCGCCCTGAGCGAGGCGCTCGAGCCCCTTGCCGGCGGTGCGTCGGCCGCGACGGCGATCGCCCTGGTCACACTGCTGTTGCGCGCGGCACTCATCCCCGTCGGCGTCTCGCAGGCCAAGGCGGAGCAGATGCGCTCGCGACTCGCGCCGCGCCTGGCCGAGCTGCAGAGACGTCACGGCTCCGACCGGGAACGGTTGCAGCGCGAGACGATGAAGCTCTACGCCGACGAGGGAGCCTCGCCCCTGGCCGGGTGCCTCCCGGTGCTCGTCCAGGCCCCGTTCGTCGGCATCATCTACGCGGTGTTCCTGCACACCTCGGTGGCGGGGCACCCGAATCTCCTGCTCGATGAGCGGCTGCTCGGCGTGCCCCTGGGGATGCGCGCGACGGCGTCACTCGGGTCGCCGGAGGCGATGCTGGTCTTCGGCGCGCTCATCGCGGTGATCGTGCTGGTGGCGGAGCTGTCTCGGCGGGCGTTCCGGCCTGCGGAACTGCCCCAGCTGCCGGGCCTGGGGGGAGCGATGTCGGCGCTGCACTACATCACAGCGGTGGTGGCACTGTTCCTGCCGCTCGCCGCGGTGCTCTACCTCGTGATCACGGTCGCCTGGACCCTGGTGCAGCGTCTGGTGCTCCGGCGCCGCTTTCCCCCGGCGACCGATCGTTGAGCCGGCCCGCGGGCACCTGCTCGCGGGGCGACCAGCGCTGAAGCTAACTCAGGAAGAATCGGCGCCCAGGCTACGCCAACCCCCGGTTCGGGGTCTCCGCGCCTGATTTCTCCTGAGTTAGCGTTCGCCTCGGCGAGCGACGGATGTTCCTGAGCGTGCATCAGCACCTCTCGGCGCGAGCTCCTACTGGGTCGGCGTGGTCTCCTGGTTCTCCTGATCCGCGGACAGCGGATGGTGAGGAGAACAGCCCGTGCCTGCGATGATCGTCGCAGAGATCAGCCCCGGCCCCGCGGTGACCGCCGCAGCGACGAGGCCGGTCCCGGCGAGGATCGCTCCGGGGATCGCGTGCCGGAGCAGCGCGATGTCGCAGAGCGCGATGTCGAAGTCGTTCGTGCAGGGTGCGTTGGCAGCGTCCATGCTCGCGAGGGCGAAGGCGAAGACTGCGATCGACCCGGCGAGCCCGATGCCGGCGCCCCAGAGGACGAACGCTCTCACGCGCATACGTATCTCCCGTTCGGCTTGAAAGCGGTCAGCGTCCCGCTCGTCTTGATCTCGGTCTTCATGCCGTTGGCTCCCGCGTTGGGAACGCCGTACCGTCACCGTCGTACCGTGCGCACCTGATAGGTCGTCTTCGTCGCTCCCGCGTAGAGCGTGACGGTGCCGGGGCCCTTCTGGACTCCGCACGTCGCCGTGATCGAGTAGCCTGCTCCGTTGGTGACGCCGATCGATGCGGAGACCACGGCGTACGAGACGTTGAGGCACTTCCACTTCGGTATCGTGCCGTGCCGTGCCGTGCCGTGCCGTGCCGTGCCGTGCCGTGCCGTGCCGTTGGATGTTGATGACCTCCTTCGTCGTGCCGTCGACGTCGAGCTGGAGCCCCTCCGACGCGTCCCAGGGGACGGTGATGTCGAGTTCGTGCACCTCGGCGGTCATGTCCGCGTCGGTCTCGACCGTGTCGGCGACGGCCGACACATCCACCTCGGGGGCGGCCTGGATCGCCTCGATCGCCTCCTCCGTCTTGTTCTCGGTCGTATCGGCGAACGCCGGCATGGCGCCCAGCGTCAGCGCCACGACGCTGCCGGCAGCGAGCGCGCTCAGACAGGTGATTCTTCTCCGCATGGTCTCCCCGGAGGATGATTCGTCACCGGGTACTAGCACCCACCTCGGCTGACGCTAACACCGGAGCACGCCCCGGGCAACGATGTATGCGCGGGCAGGGGAATGCGGTCGCCTCAGCGCGGCGCCACCGCGCTCCACGGCACGGTGAGCTCGCCCAGGCGCCAGCGCCGGGGCCCGTCGAGCACCGGCCAGCCGCGGTCGCGCAGCGCGGCGACGGCGGCGAGGAAGCGCTGTCTCGGGCCGAACGGCGACAGCGGGGCCGCGTGGTCCCACTCGCGGTCGAGGTCGCCGAGCAGGTCGTGCACGCGCTCGCCCGGGATGTTGCGATGGATGAGCGCCTTCGGAAGCCGCTCGGCCACGATGCTCGGGTGCTCGTGACCGCCCGCGCCGAAGGAGGCCAGGCGCAGCGAGATCGTGAAGCGGCGGGGCCCGGCGTCCGCCCCCACCTCGACCCAGCTGGCGATGCGGCCGATCTCGTCGCACGTGCCCTCGAACAGCAATCCGGCGGGGGCGAGGCGCGCGGCCATCGTCGCCCATGCGTCGGGCACGGCCTCCTCGGGGTACTGGCGCAGCACGTTCATCGCGCGGATGACCGCGGCCCGGCTCCGGCCGGGGAGGGGAACCTCGAACCCGCCGCGGTCGAACGACACCCGCAGATCGGCGGGGAAGGACGTCCGGCCGGCACGCACGTCGGCCAGCTGCGCCCGAGCCAGGGCCACGCGGGCGGGGTCGAGCTCGAGACCGAGCACGCGGGCGTCCGGTCGCACCCGGCGCAGCCGGTCGGCGAGCTCGAACGCGGTGACCCCGCTCGCCCCGTAACCGAGGTCGACCACGAGCGGGTCGTGCGCCGTGCGGAGCGCCGCGGATGCCGCGATCGCGCGGTCGTTGCGTCGCAGCCGGTTGGTGCCGGTCGTCCCGCGGGTGGGGTGCCCGACCGGAGATGACGCCATGGGTCAATCCTGCCGCATCCCCCATCCCGTCGCCCGATCTGCGGGCGATGTCCCGATCCGCGGACCGACGGGCCGATAATGCCCGCGGATCGGGACGATGAACGAGGAACGGGCGAACGAGGAACGGGCGCGCGCAACGCAATAGGCTGGGCGCATGACTGCGACCCGAACCCTGATCCTGCTGCGCCACGGGCAGAGCGAGTGGAACCGCCTGAACCTCTTTACCGGCTGGGTGGACGTGCGTCTCACCGAGCAGGGCAAGGAGGAGGCCCGGCGCGGCGGCGAGCTGCTGGCGGAGGCCGGCATCCTGCCCGACGTGCTGCACACCTCGCTCCTCAGCCGCGCCATCCAGACCGCGAACATCGCCCTCGACGCCGCCGACCGGCTGTGGATCCCCGTGTCGCGCAGCTGGCGCCTCAATGAGCGGCACTACGGCGCCCTGCAGGGCAAGGACAAGGCCCAGACGCTCGAGGAGTTCGGCGAGGAGCAGTTCATGACCTGGCGCCGCTCCTTCGACACCCCGCCGCCGCCCCTTCCCGACGACAGCGAGTTCAGCCAGGCGAACGACCCGCGCTACGCCGGGATCGACGACGAGATGCCGCGCACGGAGTCGCTGAGCCTCGTGATCGACCGCATGCTGCCCTACTGGGAGAACGCCATCGTTCCCGACCTCGAGGCGGGCAAGACCGTGCTCGTCGCCGCGCACGGCAACTCCCTGCGCGCGCTGGTGAAGCACCTCGACGGCATCAGCGACGCCGACATCGCCGAGCTCAACATCCCCACCGGCATCCCGCTGGTCTACGAGCTGGACGAGAACAACGTCCCCATCGGCCCCGGCCGCTACCTCGACCCGGAGGCCGCTGCCGCCGGTGCGGCGGCCGTGGCTGCCCAGGGCAAGCAGCACTGACGCGACACCGTCCCGGATGACGAAGAGGGCCCCGCCGATCGGCGGGGCCCTCTTCGTCAAGAAGGGAGGGTCAGACCTCTGGCACCTCCGGCACCAGGTCGGCATACTCGGGCAGCGTGCCGTCGAGGACGGGCACCTGCACGGCCACGCCCTCGCTGTCGCCGGACTGGAAGTAGACCTCGATGGTCGCGCCCGGCTTCGCGCCGAGGTTCTCGATGAGAATCGGCTCGTCCGTGCCGCCGAAGCTCAGGCCCTCGCCGCCGGGGACGAGGATCTGGATGATCTCGTCGCTGACGGCGACGTTGACGGTGGCGTTCTGCGGAGACTCGTTGACGAAGCCCGCGACGAGGTTGCCGGCCTGGCCGTCCTCGGTCGCGATGATCAGGACGTTGCGGGCGACGATGGGGCCGTCGTCCGAGATGTTCACGCCGTCGGAGGGTGCGTACTCGATCGTGGTCGCCTGCGGGGCGATCATGTTGCAGCCGGTGCTCCCCAGCAGCACCGCTGCACTGATGACGACGGCTGCGACGATGCGGGATTTCACGGGTCCTCCTCGGTTCGGGCCTGGCGATCCTTCCCATTCTATGGGTTTGCCGAGTCTTCCCGTGTGCGCGGGGGCGGCGGCCGGGCGCAGGGGGACGGCGTGGTGCTGTGGATCGGGGCAGTGCTCGGCAGACCTTAGCGCAAGAGGCCCTGTGGTATCCTAGAACTTGCCGAAGGGATGCAAGATCTATGCTTTTTGAGGTTGGCGAGACGGTCGTTTACCCGCACCACGGAGCTGCGACGATCATTGAGGTCAAAGATCGCGTGATCAAGGGAGAGACGAAGAAGTATCTGAAGCTCAACGTCACCCAGGGCGATCTGATCATCGAGGTGCCCGCAGAGAACGTCGACCTCGTCGGCGTTCGCGACGTGATCGGCAAGGAGGGGCTCGAGCAGGTCTTCGAGGTGCTCCGGGCGCCGTTCACCGAGGAGCCCACCAACTGGTCGCGCCGGTACAAGGCGAACCTGGAGAAGCTCGCGTCGGGTGATGTCATCAAGGTGAGCGAGGTCGTGCGCGATCTCTGGCGCCGTGACCAGGACCGCGGTCTGTCGGCGGGAGAGAAGCGGATGCTCGCCAAGGCCCGCCAGATCCTCACCTCCGAGCTCGCGCTCGCGGAGAAGGTCGACGAGGAGAAGGCCGGCACCCTGCTGGACGAGGTCCTCGCCTCCTGAGTTTCCCGAAGGGGCGGATGCTGCGGCATCCGCCCCTTCGGCGTCCCCGGGCCGCTCTCCGTCGTGCGGGGTGCGCCCGATCTGCGGGCTTTGTCCCGATCTCCGTCATGATTCCTGCCGACAGCCCGCAGAATGGAGCAAAGCCCGCAGATCGGGCGCACCCCGCACGGGCGACACGGTCGGGGTTCCCGAGCGCGGCGGCGGTAGCGTGGGGGCGTGAGCACCATCCCCGTTCCCGACACCGCGATCGTCGTCGTCGCCGCCGGATCCGGCACGCGCCTGGGGGCCGGCGCGCCGAAGGCGTTCGTGGGCATCGACGCGCGCTCGATCCTCCGCCACGCGCTCGACGGCGTGTTCGCTGCGCGACCGATGCAGGTCGTGATCGTCGCCCCGGCCGGTCATGAGGGGGAGGCCGAGAGCGAGGCGCTGGCCGCCGCGGGCGACCGCGCCGATCTCGTCACGGTGACCACGGGCGGGGCCACCCGGCAGGAGTCGGTCGCCGCGGGTCTCGACGCGCTCTGGGGAGATGTGCGCACCGTGCTCGTGCACGACGCGGCGCGCGCCTTGACGCCGCCGGAGCAGATCAATGCGGTGGCGGATGCCGTCACGCGTGCGGAGGGCGTCATCCCGGCGCTCCCGGTGGTGAACACGCTGAAACGCGTCGCGGGATCTCAGGTCGTCGCAGCGGTCGACCGCGCCGATCTCGCCGCGGCGCAGACTCCGCAGGGGTTCCCACGCGGACCGCTGGAGTCCGCCTATGCCCTGGCCACGTCTGAGGGCGTCGACTACACCGACGACGCCGCACTGTTCGCCGCGGCCGGGCACCCGGTGCAGCACATTCCCGGCTCCGCGCGGGCGTTCAAGATCACCACTCCGGCGGACCTCGCCCGTGCGCGGCAGCTGCTCGCCGCGTCGGATCCGGCCGCAGGCCTGCCCCGGGTCGGTATCGGCACCGATGTCCATGCCTTCGCCGCAGACGGGCCGCTCTGGCTCGCCGGGCTCTCCTGGCCCGGTGAACCGGCGCTCTCCGGCCACTCCGACGGCGACGCCGTCGCCCACGCGATCGTCGACGCGCTGCTCGCCGCCGCCGGCCTCGGCGACATCGGCCAGCATTTCGGCACGGACCATCCCGAGTACGCCGACGCCCATGCCGAGGTCTTCCTGGGCAGGACACGCGATCTGCTCGCGACGGCCGGGTTCGGGATCGGCAACGTGGCTGTGCAGTTCCAGGGCAACCGCCCGCGGTTCTCCGCGCGGCGGGCCGAAGCGGAGGCCGCGCTGTCGGCGGCCCTGGGGGGCGCGCCCGTCGCGGTGTCGGCGACCACGACGGACGGCCTGGGGTTTCCCGGCCGCGGCGAGGGCGTCGCGGTGACCGCCGTCGCCCTGGTCTTTCCCCGGCTCTAGCCGGGTCCCCGGTCGGAGCCGGGCGGTTCTTGCACCGATCATCCGGCGTGGAATCGAGGCCGCCGGTAGGCTGTACCAGTGACTCTTCGGCTCTACGACACCCGCGCCCAGCAGCTGCGCGACTTCGTGCCCGTCGACCCAGGAAACGTCACGATGTACGTGTGCGGTCCGACGGTGCAGTCCGGCCCCCATATCGGCCACGTGCGTGCGGCGCTCAGCTTCGACATCCTGCGGCGCTGGCTCGCGAACCGGTTCGGGCGAGTGACCTTCGTGCGCAACGTCACCGACATCGACGACAAGGTGCTCGCGGGGGCGACGGACGAGGAACCCTGGTGGGCGCTCGCGTACCGCATGGAGCAGGAGTTCTCCGCCGCATATGCAGCGGTCGGCATCCTGCCGCCGACCTATGAGCCGCGCGCGACCGCGTCGATCCCGCAGATGCAGGATCTCATCGCCCTGCTGATCGAGCGCGGGCACGCCTATGCGGCAGAGGACGGCTCTGGCGACGTGTACTTCGACGTGCGTTCGTGGGACTCCTACGGTGCGCTGACCCATCAGTCGGTCGACGCGATGGAGGCCGCGGAGGACGCGGATCCGCGCGGCAAGCACAGCCCGCAGGACTTCGCGCTGTGGAAGGGCGCCAAGCCGGATGAGCCCGCGGACGCCGTGTGGGCTTCGCCGTGGGGCGCCGGTCGCCCCGGCTGGCACATCGAGTGCTCCGCGATGTCGCGTCGGTACCTCGGGCCGGAGTTCGACATCCACGGAGGCGGGCTCGACCTGCGCTTCCCGCACCACGAGAACGAGCTGGCCCAGTCGGCGGCCGCGGGTGATGCCTTCGCCCGCTACTGGGTGCACAACGGCCTGGTCACCGTGGGCGGACAGAAGATGTCGAAGTCGCTCGGCAATGTCGTCCTCGCCGCTGATCTGCTCGCACGCCGTGATCCGATCGTCGTGCGCTATGCGCTCGCGGCCGCGCACTATCGTTCGAGTCTCGACGTCTCGGCCAAGTCGCTCGACGAGGCCGAGGCCGCGCTCGACCGGATCCGCACCTTCCTCGCACGTGCCGAGCGCGCGGCCGAGCGCACGGCGGTCGGCCGCGCGGCGCTCGGCGCACGGGGGGATCAGTCCGCCGATGTCGAGTACATCCCTCTGATCCCTGCGGACTTCGCGCGGGCGATGGACGATGATCTCGGCGTGCCGCAGGCGCTCGCCGTCGTCCACGAGCGGGTGAGGCAGGGCAACCAGGCCCTGGACGTCGGCGACGCCGGGGGCGCTGATCGCGCCCGGATCGAGGTGCGGGCCATGACGGGCGTGCTCGGCATCGACCCCACGGATGCGACGGGGCGCACCGCGGCCGCAGACCCGGCGGCGGCCGCGCTCGACGCGCTCGTGCAGACGATGATCACCCAGCGCGCTCAGGCGCGCGCAGACAAGGACTGGCCGGGGGCGGACCGCATCCGCGATGCGATCGCCGCCGCCGGCATCACCCTGGAGGACACTCCGGACGGAACCCATTGGAGCATTGATGGCTAAGCCAGGCCGCCCCGGCGCGGGCAACAGCAAGAAGAAGGGCCCGCAGAAGGGCACCGGCGGTCACAGCCGTAAGGCCCTGGAGGGCCGCGGGCCGACCCCGAAGGCGGAAGATCGTGCGTGGCACGTCGCCGGC
Source organism: Microbacterium longlingense (assembly GCF_058349825.2). Lineage (NCBI taxonomy): Bacteria > Bacillati > Actinomycetota > Actinomycetes > Micrococcales > Microbacteriaceae > Microbacterium > Microbacterium longlingense. Next base: position 281,685 of record NZ_JBYRJA020000001.1, on the reverse strand, counting down.
AAGCGGAAGGCTGCTCAGGAGCGCTACGCGGCCGCGGGCGGCAAGGGCAAACCGAGCGGGCAGCGCTCGCCGCAGGGGTCCAACCCCAACCGCGCGACCCGCCAGGGCAAGGCGACGGACGACACTGAGTTCGTCACCGGTCGTAACTCGGTGCTCGAGGCACTGCGTGCGAAGATTCCGGCGACCGCGCTCTACATCGCCCAGCGCGTGGAGATGGACGACCGCATCAAGGAGACCCTGTCGATCGCGACGCATCGCGAGCTGCCCGTGCTGGAGGTCACCCGTCAGGAGCTCGACCGGATGGCCGGCTTCGACGGTGTGCACCAGGGCATCGCGATCAAGGTCCCGCCGTATCAGTACGCCCACCCGCAGGATCTCCTCGAGCAGGCGTCGGAGCAGGGCTTGCCGCTGCTCGTCGCCCTCGATGGTGTGACGGATCCGCGCAACCTCGGCGCGATCATCCGCTCGACAGCCGCGTTCGGTGGTCAGGGCATCATCCTGCCGCAGCGCCGGTCCGCGAGCGTCAACTCCGCCGCATGGAAGACCAGTGCGGGAGCTGCTGCCCGGGTGCCGGTGGCGCTCGCGGCGAACCTCACCACCACGCTCAAGGAGTTCAAGAAGCAGGGCGTGTTCGTGCTCGGCCTGGACGGCGGCGGCGATGTGTCGCTGCCGGCTCTCGAGCTCGCAGACCGGCCGCTGGTGATCGTCGTGGGCTCCGAGGGCAAGGGGCTGTCGCGCCTGGTGACCGAGACGTGCGACCAGGTCGTGTCGATCCCGATCTCCGCGTCGACCGAGTCGCTCAACGCCGGCATCGCGGCATCCGTCGCGCTGTACCAGGTCTCGACGCTGCGGGCGGCCGCGGAGGGGTGACCGCGGGGCGCCCCGCCGGCTGACGGCCTCTCCCGAGCGGCGTCACAGGAGAGGCCGACGGCCTCACACCAGGTCGCGCCAGTCGACGTCGGGCTCGCCGTCGGCGTCTGCGTCGATCGCACCGGTGATCACCGGGAGCGACATCGTCTCCGTCGTGGGGGCCGTGAGCGTGGCCTCGTCGCGACGGTGGCGCAGCACGTCGTTGATGTATGAGGTGAGCACCTCGGCGAGCGGCACGGAGCGCCCCTGCGCCTGCGACAGGTACCAGCGGTGCTCGAGCACCTGGTGGAACACCTCGGCGGGCTCCAGCTTGCCGCTGAGCTCCGGGGGAACCGCGCGCACCACCGGCTCGAACACGCGGGTCAGCCACTCGTGGGCGTACATCTCCTCGTCCGGCCAGGTGCGCGCCGAGCGGGCGCGGTACTCGTCGAGGTCGTTCAGCAGCCGTCTGGCCTGGTTCTCTTCGACATCCAGGCCGGTCAGGCGCATGAGCCGGCGCTGGTGGTGACCCGCGTCGACCACCTTCGGCTGGATCTCCACCCTGGTGCCGTCTGCGGTGGCCTCGATCGACATCTCACCGATGTCGAATCCCAGAGCGTTGAGCCGTTCCACCCGCTCGGTGAGGTGCCACGCCTCGGCGGCCGCGAAGGACTCCTGCGCGGTCAGCTCTGCCCACAGCGAGCGATAGGACTCCACGACGCTGTCCGCGATCGCCACGGCGTCCATGCCGTGCTCGAGCCGGCCGCCGGCGTCGAGGTCCATGATCTCGCCGGCGATGTTGACGCGCGCGACATCGAGATCGTGCTCGCGCTGCCCGTCGCTCAGGCCGCCCTCGTGCAGCTCCCCCGTCTCGGCATCGACGAGGTAGGCGGCGAACGCCCCGGCGTCACGGCGGAACAGCGTGTTCGACAGCGACACGTCGCCCCAGAAGAACCCCACGTTGTGCAGCCGCACCAGGAGCACCGCGAGTGCATCGGTCAGGCGGGTGGCGGTGTCGGGACGCAGTACGCGCGTGAACAGCGCGCGATAGGGGAGCGAGAAGCGCAGGTGCTCGGTGACGAGGACAGCGGGCAGGGGGCGTCCGGCATCGTCGCGGCGCCCGTCGATCACCGCGATGCGCTCGACGCTGGGCACGTCGAGGCGGTCGAGGTTGCCGAGCATGTCGTACTCGCGACGGGCGATCGCCCCGGTGGTCTCCTTCACCGCGATGACCCGGCCGGAGAGATCGGCGAACCGCACGAGGTGGCGGGAGATGCCCTTGGGCAGGGAGACGATCGCGCTCGATGGCCACGACTCCAGCGGCCGTGACCACGGCAGGGCCAGCAGGCTCGGGTCGACGCGGCTCGTCGTGATCGTCAGGGCCTCTGGCATCCGTCCTCCTCGGGCGGTTCGGGGGCGAACGCTGTCCGCACCGGATGGCGAACAGCGAAGCGGCGCGGGGACCACATGGTCGCCCGCGCCGCATCATACGCTGCTGCGGTCAGCTGATCGCCGCCGCGTTGAGCCGCTCGCCGCTCTCGACGTCGAAGACGTGGAGGTGGCCGGGCACGGGTGCGACGACGACGGTCTCACCGGCGTTGGGGTGGTTGCGACCGTCCACACGCGCGACGATCTCGGTGCGCCGGCCGCTGATGTCGGTGTGGCCGTAGAGGTAGCCGTCGGCGCCGAGCTCCTCGACGAGGTCGACGACGACCGACAGGCCCTGGCCATCGGCGGGGGCGACGATGACGTCTTCGGGACGGATACCGATGGTGGCCTCGTTCCCGCGCGCCTGCGTGAGGACGCTCGGCTCGACCGGGACGACCTTGGTGCCGAAGCGGACCCCGCCCTCGGCGAGGTCGGCGGTGAACAGGTTCATCGCGGGGGAGCCGATGAAGCCGGCGACGAAGACGTTGTTCGGGCGCTCGTACAGGTCACGCGGGGTGCCGACCTGCTGCAGGACGCCGTCCTTGAGCACCGCGATGCGGTCGCCCATGGTCAAGGCCTCGGTCTGATCGTGCGTGACGTAGACGGTGGTCACGCCGAGGCGGCGCTGCAGCGAGGCGATCTGGGTGCGGGTCTGCACGCGCAGCTTGGCGTCGAGGTTGGACAGCGGCTCGTCCATCAGGAAGACCTTCGGGCTGCGCACGATGGCTCGCCCCATCGCGACACGCTGGCGCTGACCACCGGACAGGGCCTTCGGCTTGCGGTTGAGGTACTGCTCGAGGTCGAGGATCTTCGCGGCCTCTTCGACGCGCTTGGCGCGCTCCTCCTTGCTGACCCCGGCGATCTTGAGCGCGAAGCCCATGTTCTCCGCCACGGTCATGTGCGGGTAGAGCGCGTAGTTCTGGAACACCATGGCGATGTCGCGGTCCTTCGGCGGGACATCGGTCACCTCGCGGTCGCCGATGATGATGCGTCCGGAGTTGACCTCTTCGAGGCCGGCGAGCATGCGCAGCGTGGTGGACTTGCCGCAGCCGGACGGGCCGACGAGGACGAGGAACTCGCCGTCTCCGATCTCGAGGTCGAACTTGTCGACCGAGGGGCGCGTGGCGCCGGGGTAGATGCGCGTTGCGCTGTCGAAGGTCACAGAGGCCATCAGATTTCTCCTTCACCGGCAGGTACGTGCCGGACGATCCGTAGTGAATGGACGGAGGCCTCACGGCCCCCGAGGCCCGCCATCGGGCCAGCGCCAGTATGGCATGGGGCCCTGTGCTTGTATAGACCGCGGGTTTCGGATGCACCTGTCGGCCGCCGTCAGGGCTTTTCCCAGTCATCGTGGCTACCATCGGAGGTGCTGCCACCCGAGCAGCCCGCGGGGCGGACGGCTCCGCCGCAAGTCCGATGAGGCCGCCGGAGCCTCCAAGGGGAACGATGTCGAGCGACGAGACGCCGAACGTGCCCAGCCCCCGCAGCACGCGCGAGGCGGCACGAGAGAAAGCCCAGCAGGTCCAGGCCCAGCAGTCCAGGGCGAGGGTGATGCGACGCACGCTCCTGGGTGCCCTGGCGCTGGTGGGAGTCGGTGCGATCGGCTTCGGCGTGTACATGGCGGTGGGCTCGACGGCCTCCAAGCCGCTGCTGCTGCCGGCCAATATGGACTCCGACGGTGTCGTCGTCACCCAGTTCCCGGTGAGCGGCCCGGCAACGCCCGCGCCCGCCCCCGACGCGAGCCCCACGCCGTCCGGCACCGACGCGAGCCCGGCACCGGTGGAGACCGAAGACCCGGCCACGGACACCGTCGACATCCACATCTATGTCGACTATCTCGCACCGGACGCCGGTGTCTTCGAGAGCGCGAACGCTCGCCAGCTCGGCAGCTGGGTCAGCCAGGGCGCCGCGAACGTCACCTACCACCCGGTGGCTCTCCTGACGGCGAACTCGAACGGCACCAAGTACTCCCTGCGCGCCGCTGCCGCAGCGGCGTGCGTCGCGACCCACTCGGCGGAGCAGTTCGCCACCTACAACCATGAGCTGCTCGTGAGCCAGCCGGACATCGACACCGACGGCCGCAGCGACCAGGAGCTCGCCGACCTCGCCGTCGCGGTGGGCGTCAGCGACCCGCGCGGCGTGCGCTCCTGCATCGAGGACGGCGACTACCTCGGGTGGGCGAAGGACGCCACAGCACGGGCCCTGGAGGGGCCGCTGCCGGGTTCTGACGACCTCGCCCTCAACGGCGCGCCGATGATCGTCGTCAGCGGACAGGTGTACGTGGGAGCTCTGGACAATCCCGCAGAGTTCTCGCAGTTCGTCCTCTCTGTCGCCAGCGACGCCTACCTGCAGTCCACGACCCCCGCGCCGGTGCCCGTGCCGACCGACAGCCCGGCGCCGGCCGAGAGCCCGGCTCCCGCAGAGAGCCCCGCGGGCTGAGCGCGGTGCTGCCCGGACGGTGAGAACCGTTCCGGCCGCACCGATGCTCTGGGCGACCCGCCGGTGACCAACGGTGCCTCGTCCGGCCGGACGACGTCCGAGACGCCGGTCGCTCTGTGAAGCGATATGTCCACGGCGGATGACCGTTCGGGCGGATGGTCCTATCATCGCAGCATGAGTTCGGCGAGCGTCCCCCCGAGCCTCATCACGGCACTCGCCGGTCTCAGTGCGCTCGTCGACGTGCCGATCGCGCTCAACACGGCGGACATGCGGCCCCTCACATCGATGCCGCATGCCGGACCGCTCGACGGGAGCCGGCTCGCCCTGCTGCTCGGCCGCTCAGTCACCGACGATGTGCGCCGTCGGCTCTCCGACCATGCGGGGATCTTCATCGGCCGTGCTCCTCAGCGCATCGCTCCTTTCCCCGGTCTCGAGCTCGGTCGCGTGCACCTTCCTGTCCGCGATCACCGGGGAGAGCTGGTCGGTCATCTCTGGGCCATCGACGGCGATCGTGCCGTTGCCGACGGCGACTGGCTCCGGCTGCAGCATGCGGCTGCCGCCGAGCTTCCGCGGGTTCTCGGGGGCACCGGACACGCCGCGGCGGCGCACCGGGCTCCGCTGGACCATCTGCTGGCATCGTGTCGGTCTTTCCGGGTGTTCGCGATCGGAGTCCGGACCCCGCCGATCATCGATCCCGATGGGGTCGTCGGGTTCTCGGCGGTCGATCGCGTGCTGCAGCGACTCCGCACAGCGGCCGCTGCGCTGCGATGGTCGGTTGCGCGTGATGACGCCGGGCGCGAGGTGCTCGTCGCGGGCGGCGCGGCCGAGGCCCTGAGCCGGCGTGCGCTGGAACACGAGGTCGTCGGCGCGGCGCACGCCGTGAGCGCCGACGCCGAGACGATCGGACGTATCCGGGTGTTCGTCTCGCCGGTGCTCTTCACCTCCCATGAGGTGCGTGATCAGATCGAGGCGGTCCATGCGGTCGCCGATGCTGTGGCGACCAACGCCGCAACCGTGATGTTCGCCGACGACATGCCTGCGTACGAACTGCTCGTCGAGCTCGGCCGTATCGCACCGATCAGACGTCTGGAGGTGCCGCGGTCCCTGCGGAGCCTGCTCGAGGCCGAACGGGGCCGCACGATCGCGCGTACCGCGAAGGCATTTCTCGACGCGGGAGGGAACGCCGGGCGGACCGCGTCGGAGCTCGGGGTGCACCGCGGCACGCTGTACTACCGGATCGCGCGCATCGAGGACCATACCGGCTTCGACCTGGAACGGGGCGATCACCGGGTCGCGCTTCACCTGGGTCTGACAGCGGCGCAGATCGAGGGGCTGATCTGAGCGGTCGTCGTTCTGCCGGCGGCCCTCGTGGCCGGAATCCCCGCATCGACGCGCGCATCGTCATCAGCCGGTGATGCGGAACAGCGGCGCCCGACGTGCGTCCGGCGTCGTCATCGCGCGGAGCGCTGCCTCGGCCAGCGCGGAGTTCGAGCTGACGGCGGGGATACCGAGCGCGGCCTCGATGCGCGGGATCGCGTCGAAGGTGCGGAGATTGGTGCAGCTGAGCATGATCACGTCTGCTCCGTCGCCGGAGAAGCGCGCCGACTCCTCCAGCAGGTGCTCCGGGGCGACCGCCGCTGTCTTCTCATCGTCCACGATTCCCAGGCCTCTGGCGGCGACCACCTCCAGTCCCTGCCCGCGGAGATAGTCGGCTTCCGCTGCGACGATCTTGTCCGAGTACGTCGCGATGAGGCGCACCCGGGATCCGCGCGCCGCGAGTGCCAGCGCCATCGCCTGCGCCGCGGTGATGACCGGCGCGCCCAGGATCCCCTCGAGGTCTGCGACGAAGCCGCTCTCGAATGCGGCGCCGCGCAGGAAGGTGCCGCTGGTGCAGGCGAAGAGGCCGAGCGCTGGACTGATCTGCCGCAGGCTCGCCGCTTGCTCGAGCGCTGCCGATTCGAGTGCCAGCAGATCAGCCGCAGTGACAGCGGCCAGAGGCATCCGCGCGACGTGCAGGGATGCTGCCCCGCCCGTGAAGCGCGGCAGCTCGATCTCGACACCCGTGTCGCTCGAGGGGAGGAGGACCGCGATTCTGGGCCGCACGGCTGCCTCGGTCACAGGATGCGGGGTGCGCCGGTGTCCGCCGCGTTCGGGTCGAGGCCCGCGCGCTCAAGAGCGGCGGCGATGAGGCCGTTCTCATGCAGGTCGGCGATCCCCGCGTTCAGCGCCGCCGTGAGCTCCGGGTTGGCCTTCGACACCAGAACAGCCGTCTGTCCCGGCTCTGTCGCGGCAGCGATGCGATCGTCTGCGGCCAGCCGTGCAACCCGAAAACCGCTGTCCTCATAGAGGTACAGGGCGGTGCCGTAGCTGTCGATTCCGACGTCGATGCGGCCGGCCGTGAGGTCCTGCTGCAGCTCGGCAGACGAGGGGTAGAGGGTGAGCTTGTTGTCGCCGAGCACCTGCTGGACGTCCTGGACCCAGTTGTATCCCTGGATCGTTCCGACCCTGAGGGTCGCAAAGTCGTCCACGGCGTCGATGCCGTCCTTCGAGATGACGCCGCCCGGCTCGATGTAGAGCGGGTCGGAGAAGTCGACCACCTCCGCGCGCTCGGCGGTCCGGAAGATCGAGCCGATCGCAACGTCGATGCGCCCCTGCTGGATCGCGGGGATGAGGGCGGAGAATTCGTACGATTCTGCCCGCACCTCGAGGTTGTACGCCTCGGCCAGCGCGGTGATGATCTCGCCATCCGGTCCGGTCAGCTCCCCGGCGTCGATACCGACGAACGGCGGGAAGTTGGGGACGCCCACCGTGAGGACCCCGTCGGTGATGGTCGGGAACGACCCCGCGGTGCCGGCAGCGCCGTCGGAGGCTGTCGCTGACGGATCAGGCGTGGACGAGGCGCAGGCGGTGAGGCCGACGGTGAGGGCCGCGACCGCGGCAAGGGACCAGAGCGAGCGGCGGTTCATGATGTCTCCCAGGGGCATGCGGTTGGCTGCGGAACACCACTGTCGCCCTCCGCGTCCGTTCGCCCCTTAGACAAGTGTCGAAAAGGTCCTCAGGTTACCGACTGTGACAGGCCGTGACCCAACGGGAACGGTCTTTGAACACCTGTCGAGATCGTTTCCACCACGCTCTTCCTATGATCGGCGGATCGCCAACCACGAGCATCGGAGAGAGTAATGAGCGGCTCGCCACGGAGGACCGGGGGAGAGGTCCAGGACGCCGCGCCCGGCATCGACCCGGCGCGCCTCTGGGAGACGCTCATGGAGACTTCGGCCTTCGGCGGCACCAGCCGTGGTGGGCTGCACCGGCTCGCCCTGGGAGCAGCCGACGGCGCGGTACGCGGGTGGCTCCGGGAGACCGCCGTCGCGGCCGGCTGGGCCGTGCAGGGCGACGAGATCGGGAACCAGTTCGTGGTGAAGCCGGGGTCTCAGCCCGACCTTGCGCCGGTGCTGATCGGCTCGCACCTCGACAGTCAGCCGCTGGGCGGCCGCTTCGACGGCGTGTACGGTGTGCTGGCCGGGCTGGAGGTGCTCCGCTCGCTCGACGACCACGGTGTCGTGCACGGGCGCACGATCGTGCTCGTCAACTGGGCCAACGAGGAGGGTGCGCGTTTCAGCCCGAGCATGATGGGGTCGGCTGTCTTCACCGGCGCCCTCGCGCTGGACGATGCGCTCGCGCGCACCGATGCGGACCGCATCTCGGTCGCAGAGGCCCTCGGGCGCATTGATGCCCCCGCTGCGACGACGCATGACCGCCCCGCCATCGGCGCGCTGCATGCGTCGGTCGAGATCCACATCGAGCAGGGTCCGCATCTCGAGGCGACGGGCACCGATATCGGCCTTGTCACGGGTGTTCAGGCGATCCGGTGGCTCGACGTCACCGTGACCGGCGCGAGCGGACACGCGGGCACCACGCCGATCGATCGTCGCCACGATGCGCTCGTGGCGGGTGCGCGCCTGGTCGAGGTCGTCGCGCAGCTCGGGTCGACCGTCCATCCCGACATCCGGCCCACCGTCGGCGAGCTCTCCGTCGTGCCGAACTCCCGCAATGTCATCCCCGGGCAGACCCGTCTGGCGGTCGACCTGCGGCACCCCGACGCGGCGGTCCTGGATCGCGCAGAGCAGCGGATCCGGGACGCCGCCCGCCGAGTCGGCACGGAGAACGGCACGACCATCGCCGTCGAAACCGTCCTCGTGCAACCCGCCGTGGCGTTCGACCGCGATGTGCTCGAGGTGATCCGGCGTGCCATCGCCGGCCAGGGCCTGACCGGCACGGAGCTGGTGTCGGGAGCCGGTCACGACGCGATGCAGCTCGCTCCGCACGTTCCCACCGCCATGATCTTCATCCCCTGCGTCGATGGCATCAGCCATGCCGAGGCTGAGAACATCACCCCGGAATGGTCGGCGAACGGCGCTCGGGTGTTGTTCGACGTCGTCGCCGAGCTGAGCGGAGCCCTGCGATGACCGCACTGCCGCCGCCCGCAGCGCAGCCGGAGCCGTTCATCGCCGTGCGCGGCCTCGCCAAATCGTTCGGCGATCACCTCGTCTTCTCCGGCGTGAGCTTCGACGTGCCCGCCGGCTCCGTGACCGCGGTGATCGGTCCGAGCGGTTCTGGCAAGAGCACCATGCTGCGCTGCCTGAACCGGCTTGAATCGCCCGATCAGGGTACGGTCACGATCGCGGGCACCGCGTACGCCGCCGGGACGAGGCTGTCGCACGCCGCCGAGCAGGCGTTGCACTCCGACGTCGGCATGGTGTTCCAGGCGTTCAACCTGTTTCCGCACCTCACCGCGCAGGAGAACGTGGCGCTCGCGCTGCGCCGGGTGCGCAAGCTCTCCCGCGCCGAGGCGGCCGCGCGTGCCTTCTCCGGCCTCGCCCAGGTCGGCCTCGCCGACCGGGCCGGGTACCGCCCCGCGCAGCTCTCGGGTGGTCAGCAGCAGCGGGTGGCCATCGCCAGGGCTCTCGCCCTGGAACCCCGTGTGCTCCTGCTCGACGAGCCGACGTCCGCGCTCGACCCCGAGCTGCGGGCCGAAGTGCTGCAGGTGCTGCGCCGGCTCGTCGGCACCGGCATCACCATGCTCGTCGCCACCCACGAGATGCGCTTCGCCGAGCAGGTCGCCCGCGATGTGCTCGTCATGGCCGACGGTCAGGTCATCGAGCACGCTCCGCCGGCGCAGCTCTTCTCCGACCCGCAGCACGAGCGCACCCGGCAGTTTCTGAAGGTCGTGCGCGAGCAGTGACCCTGGCCGAGATCATCACGAGCATCGCGACGGGCATCCCGCTCACGATCCTCATCTCCGTCGCGGCGTTCGCATTCGGCGCGGCGCTCGCGGTGCCCGGCTCGCTCGCGCTCGCGTCGCAGCGGGCGGTGCTGCGCATGCCGGTGCGCATCGTCGTGGACCTCGTGCGGAGCGTGCCGATCCTGGTCTGGCTCTTCATCCTGTACTTCGGCGTCTCCGTCGGCACATTCCACTTCGCCCCGCTCCCCGCCGCCGTGCTCGTGCTCGGAATCGTCGCCGCGGCATACCTCTCGGAGGTGTTCCGCACGGCGCTCGCCGCCGTGCCGGTGGGGCAGGGCGATGCCGCGCGCGGCCTGGGGCTCTCTGTGGTCGACCGGTTCCGCTTCGTGATCGCGCCGCAGGCGGTCCCCGTCGCGCTGCCCTCGGCCACGACGTTCGCACTGACGCTGCTGAAGGACTCGTCGATCCCTTCGGTGATCGGCGTCACCGAGATCGCCTACTTCACGACGCAGGCGAATCGCACGGCGGGGGCCGGCCTCGACGCGTACCTCGTCGCCGTCGTCTGCTACCTCGTGCTCAGCATTCCGATCGCGATCATCGGCCGATCCGCTGAGCACGCGCTGCGCAAGCCGGTGCGCGCATGATCACCGACGGTCTCGCGGACACCCTGCGGCACCTGTTGCCGGGCCTCGGGCTCTCGCTGCAGCTCGCGGGCGTGAGCACGGTGGTCGGCGTGCTCGTCGGACTGCTGCTCGCATTGCTCGCGACGCGTCGATCGCGCTGGATCACCTGGCCCACCATCGCCGTCGTCGAGCTCGGGCGCGGTGCCCCCGTGCTCATCGTGCTGCTGCTGGTCTACTACGGGCTGCCGAGCGTGCACATCGTGCTCGATGCGCGGCTTGCCGCATGGATCGGCCTCTCCTTCACGACGGCGGCGTACAGCAGCGAGATCCTGCGCGCGAGCCTGCTCGCCGTGCCCGCCAGCCAGCGCGAAGCCGCCCGGGCGCTCGGGCTCTCCCGACCGGCGACGTTCATCGCCGTCGTGCTGCCGCAGGCGGTCCGCATCTCGCTCGCCCCGCTGCTCGGATTCTGCATCCAGATGTTCCAGGCCACGTCTCTCGCCTTCGCGCTCGGGCTGCCGGAACTGCTGAGCCGGGCGTACGACATCGGAGCCATCACCTTCGAGTACCTGCGGGTGCTCGTCATCGCCGGCGCCGTCTACGCGATCATCACGCTGCCGCTGATCCGGCTCGTTGCGCGCCTGGAGCGGCGCAGCGCCGGCGGTCGCGCGGCCCCCGGCACGCCGGCCTCCGGGCCCCATCCCGCACCCACTGCCCCCTCGACCGTATCCGCTCAGCCGACAGGAGCATCATGACCGACTCGCGCTTCCACCTCGGGTGGTTCCTCAACTTCACCGTCGACGACTGGGATGGGCAGTGGGGTGACGGCGGCCGGGACTGGTCAGGAGAGACGCTCATCGATGTCGCCCGGCAGCTCGACCGCGCCGACTTCGACTTCATGCTGCTCGAGGACAAGTCGATGGTGGCAGACACCTATGGCGGCTCGTTCGTCGCGGAGTTGAAGCACGCGTATCACGCGCCCAAGCTCGACCCCGCACCGCTCGTGCCGCTCCTCGCGCAGGCGACGGAGCGGCTCGGCATCATCGCGACGCTCTCGACCACGTTCTACCCGCCGTACCTGCTCGCGCGCCTCACCGCGACACTCGACCACCTCACCCGCGGCCGCGTCGGCTGGAACGTGGTGACGTCGGGGGAGGATCGCGCAGCGCAGAACTACGGCTATGACCGCATGCCCGAGCACGACCTGCGCTATGAGAAGGCCGACGAGTACGTCGACCTCGTGCAGCAGCTCTGGGAATCGTGGGACGAGGACGCGGTCGTGCGCGACCGTGCGACCCGCACCTACGCCGACGGTGCGAAGGTGCACGACATCGACTTCCAGGGGCGCTTCTACGCATCGCGCGGCCCGCTGAACACCCCGCCGTCGCCGCAGCGCCGCCCCGTCGTGTCGCAGGCCGGCGGCTCTCCCGGGGGACGCGCGCTCGCGGCGAAATACGCGGACGTCGTGGTGTCGCCGGCCTCGACCGTCGCGGACATGCGGGCGTACCGCGACGACATCCGCGCGCGAGCCGCGGAGCTCGGGCGTCGTCCCGATGACATCAAGGTGCTCTTCCTCGTGTCGCCGACGCTCGGCGACACCGATGCCCACGCGCAGGAGCGTGCCGAGGCTCGCATCGCCGACCCCGAGTTCCTGGAGCGCACGCTCGTCGGGATCGCAGACGTCACCGACATCGACTTCTCGCGGTTCGATCTCGATCAGCCCCTGCCGGCCGATCTCATGACCAACGGTGAACAGGGGACGCTGCGGGCCATGCTCACGGGCGGCGAGGGCAAGACCCTGCGCGAACTGATCCTCGGCGACAGCGGGCGGCGCAAGGGCGACCTCATCGGATCGCCGACGACCGTGGCGGATCGCCTCGAGCACATCCACCGCGAGGTCGGAGGAGACGGCTTCCTCATCCACGCGCCCGGCATGCGCATCAACCGCAAGTACGTGATCGAGGTCGTCGACGGGCTCATCCCCGAGCTACGGCGGCGCGGACTGGTGCGCGACAGTGTCGCCGACGGCAGCCGGCCGCGGCTGCGTGACCGTCTCCGCGCGTTCTAGCCTGTCACCGGGGCCGGGCGACAACGCCTTCCAGCGCTTCGGAACCACCGTCGTCGCGGCCCCGGCTCACGCCGGACGCGCCCCGCCACGTCGCGGAGCGCGCGGGCCGTGCAGATGCGCACGTCGCCATGCGTACCGATATGTCGACGACAGCGGGAGGCGGCGCGGCGGCAGACGCTCTAGACTCGATGGTGCGCGTTCAGAGGTCGTGAACGTGCGGGGCTCCTGCGGGGTCGGTCTCACCGGCTCCGCGCCGATCCCTCCAGCCCGCGGAATTCCGCGGTTCGCCGACGTGGCGCAATTGGTAGCGCACCTGTCTTGTAAACAGGTGGTTACGGGTTCGAGTCCCGTCGTCGGCTCAGACGGTCAAGGCCCCGGAGATCACTCCGGGGCCTTGACCGTCTCTGGTCGCCCTGTCCGCCTGGCGCGCGGGCCTTCCTTCCGAGAGCGGCATCCGCCTCTCAGCGTGGCATCCGGCTGAGAAAGTCCTCCGGGTCGATCGTCTTGCGGCGGGGAAGCCGGTCGCGCGACGGCTTGTCGCCGACGTACAGCCAGCCCATCAGCTGTTCGCCCTTGCGCAGTCCGTGCGCCTTCGCGACGGCCTTCTTGCGCGTGAGGTCGCCGGTGCGCCAGAACACGCCCCAGCCTGCCTCGTCGAGCAGCAGGCTCAGCGTGTGCGCGACCCCGGAGGCCACCGCCTCCTGCTCCCAGGCGGGAACCTTGCTCTTCTTCTGTCGGAACACCACAGCGATCAGCAGGGGCGCCCGCATCGGCTTGGAGTTCACGCCCTTCTTCCCTTCGGCCTTCGCGAGCGCCTTTCCGAGCACGCGGCGGTCATCGCCGCGCAGCTCGATCAGCCGCCACGGCCGCAGGGCGGAGTGGTCTGCCACCCGCGCTGCGGCCGTGACGAGCTGGGCGAGCTCGCCGTGCGAGGGGGCCTCGTCGCCGACCTTCGACCAGGAGCGACGGTCGCGGACGGCCTCGAGCGCGCTCACGCGCCGTCCTGCTCTGGCTGGAACGTCAGCGCGACGGAGTTCATGCAGTAGCGGTCGCCGGTGGGCGTTCCGAAGCCGTCGGGGAAGACATGTCCCAGGTGCGAGCCGCAGGCCGCGCATCGCACCTCGGTGCGGACCATGCCGTGGCTGTTGTCCTCGATGAGCTCTACCGCGTCGGGGCGGATCGACTCGTAGAAGCTCGGCCAGCCGCAGCCGGACTCGAACTTCGTGCCGCTCTGGAACAGCTCGGCGCCGCACGCGCCGCAGGTGTAGAGACCGGCACGATGCTCATCGAGCAGCGGTCCGGTGAAGGCCGGTTCCGTGGCGGCCTGGCGGAGCACCGCATACTCGCTGGGACCGAGCTGTGCGCGCCACTCCTCGTCTGTCTTGCTCACGCTGTAGGACATGTCTCCTCCTGGGTCTTCCGGCGCGGAGCGCCGTGCTGGCTCCATTCTCGCGCGCTCGCCGGGTACGCGGACCCTCCGAGACCCGAACGCAGGTCCTTGCCAGTCGGGCGCGATAGGGTCTCCCGGTGACCTCCCCAGCCTCGCCGTCGTCCGAACGGCGCATGGGAACCGGTGTCGCCCTCGGCGGCACGATCCTCGTCGGGGCGATGACCGCGGTGCAGGCCCGCGTCAACGGAAGCCTCGGGGTGCGTCTCGACGACGGCGTGCTCGCCGGGCTGATCTCCTTCGCGGTCGGGTTCGTCCTCGTCCTCGTCGTCGCGCTGCTGGGCCGTGCGGGGCGCGCCGGGCTCGCACGCGTGGGGGCGGGGATGCGCGCGGGTCGCATCCCGTTCTGGATGCTGCTGGGCGGTGCGTGCGGATCGCTCACCGTCATCACGCAGGGCGTGACGGCGGCGACCCTGGGAGTCGCGGTCTTCACCGTCGGGGTCGTGGCGGGCCAGACGCTGCACGGGCTGGTGCTGGACCGGATCGGGTTCGGGCCGGCGGGCGTCGTGCCGGTGACGATGGGGCGCGTGGCGGGTGGCCTGCTCGCGCTCGCCGCGGTTGGCGTGTCGCTCGTCGGCGACACGCTGGCACGGACCCCCCTCTGGATGCTGGTGCTGCCCTTCCTCACGGGGGTGGGCATCGCCTGGCAGCAGGCCGCGAACGGGCGGCTCGCGCAGCGGGTGGAGTCCCCGCTGGCGGCCACCGTGGTGAGCTTCGCGGTCGGCACTCTCGTGCTGCTGGCCGCTCTCGGTGTGTCGATGCTGTTCCGCGGGGCGCCGTCCGGCCTCCCGGCTGATCCGTGGCTCTACCTCGGCGGTCCGCTCGGAGCGACCTATATCTTCTTCGCCGCGTTCCTCGTGGCGCGCACCGGCGTGCTCCTGCTCGCGCTCGGATCTGTCTTCGGGCAGCTGGCGACCGCGCTCGTGATCGACGTGCTGTTCCCCGCACCGGCGGGGCCCGAGCTGTGGCGCCTGGTGGCGATGGTGGCGGTGGGGGCGGCGTCGGTGCTGGTGGCGTTCCCCTGGCGCCGACGCGCGCGCCGCTGAGCCCTGCGCCGCTGATGCTGCGCCGGCGCGATGTCGGCGGGGACGGGTAGCCTCGATGCCATGACGGAGGAGCTGTCGGAGCGCGACACGGCGATCCTCGACTTCGAGGCGCGGTGGCCCGGACACAGCGGCGCAAAAGAGGAGGCCGTGCGCGCGCGACTCGGGGTGGCGCCGGCGCGCTATTACCAGCTCCTCGACCGCCTCATCGACTCGCCGGCGGCCCTCGGTCGCGATCCGCTGCTGATCGGGCGCCTGAGGCGCCTGCGCGAGGCCCGCACCCGCGAGCGGGACCAGCGGATGGGGGCCAGCGCTGCCCGCGCGGCGGACGAGGGCGCCTCCGGCGAGGAGTGAGTGCCCCGCAGGCACGGCGGCAGGGGCCACCGGTACGATCGGGGGATGGCTCATCCCGTGCGCGACCGCTTCGACGACACCCCCCGCACGCACGGGCGTGTGGGGGCGCACCGCGCAGAGAATCCCGGGATGAACGGCTGGGTCGTGCTGCTGTGGTCGGCCGTTGCCGCCCTGATCCTCGTGGCATGCGGGGTCTTCGCCACGATGCTGGCGATGGACAGGTTCTCGATCGACGACAACCTGTTCGGGCCGGCCGCGGGGACGTCTCAGACGGAGGCGGCTGTGGACACCTCGTACTCCGTGCTGGTGCTCAACGCCACGCCGGACGAGTCGATGGCAACGACCGTGCGTTCCGCCCTCCTCGACGCCGGCTGGGATGACGCTTCCGTCCTGCTGAGCGACGCCGGGAGCCAGGACTTCGCGACCACGACCGTGTACTACGTCACGGAGGGAGACCGCGGCGCCGCCCTCGGGCTCGCCGAGGCGATCGGCGGTGCGCGGGTCGAGCAGAGCGACGTCTACGCCCAGGCCGATGACGCCGGAGTGGCCCCGTTGACCGTCGTGATCGGGCTCGACCGGATCGGTTCAGCCGGCTCCTGAACGCGGCTTGCACTCTCCTGGGGCGAGTGCCAGAATGGGCATTAGCACTCGCATAGTCGGAGTGCTAAAGACCAACGTCTACGTCCAGGAGGGACGACAGAACCCATGGCAAAGATCATCGCTTTCGACGAGGAGGCCCGTCGCGGCCTTGAGCGTGGCCTGAACACGCTGGCCGACGCCGTCAAGGTGACGCTCGGCCCGCGCGGTCGCAACGTCGTGCTCGAGAAGAAGTGGGGCGCCCCCACCATCACCAACGACGGCGTCTCCATCGCCAAGGAGATCGAGCTCGACGACCCGTACGAGAAGATCGGCGCTGAGCTGGTCAAGGAGGTCGCCAAGAAGACCGACGACGTCGCGGGTGACGGCACCACGACCGCGACGGTGCTCGCTCAGGCACTGGTCCGCGAGGGCCTGCGTAACGTCGCCGCCGGCGCCGACCCGATCTCCCTGAAGAAGGGCATCGAGAAGGCGGTCGCCGCGATCACCGCCTCGCTGCTGGACAACGCCAAGGAGATCGAGACCAAGGATGAGATCGCCGCCACCGCGTCGATCTCTGCCGCCGACCCCTCGATCGGCGAGCTCATCGCCGAGGCCATCGACAAGGTGGGCAAGGAGGGCGTCGTCACCGTCGAGGAGTCGCAGACCTTCGGCACCGAGCTCGAGCTCACCGAGGGCATGCGCTTCGACAAGGGCTTCATCAACCCCTACTTCGTCACCGACGTCGAGCGTCAGGAGGCGGTCTTCGAGGAGCCTTACATCCTCATCGCCAACTCCAAGATCTCCAACATCAAGGACCTCCTGCCGATCGTCGACAAGGTGATCCAGGAGGGCAAGGAGCTCGTCATCATCGCCGAGGACGTCGACGGCGAGGCGCTGGCGACCCTGGTGCTGAACAAGATCCGCGGCATCTTCAAGTCGGCTGCCGTCAAGGCCCCCGGCTTCGGCGACCGTCGCAAGGCCATGCTGCAGGACATCGCGATCCTCACCGGCGGACAGGTCATCACCGAGGAGGTCGGTCTCAAGCTCGAGAACACCACCCTCGACCTCCTGGGCCGCGCACGCAAGGTCATCATCACCAAGGACGAGACCACCATCATCGAGGGCGCGGGCGACCCCGAGCAGCTCGAGGGGCGTGTGACCCAGATCCGTCGCGAGATCGACAACACCGACAGCGACTACGACCGCGAGAAGCTCCAGGAGCGCCTCGCCAAGCTCGCCGGCGGCGTCGCCGTCATCAAGGCGGGCGCGGCTACCGAGGTCGAGCTCAAGGAGCGCAAGCACCGCATCGAGGACGCCGTCCGCAACGCGAAGGCTGCCGTCGAGGAGGGCATCGTCCCCGGTGGTGGCGTCGCGCTCATCCAGGCCGGCAAGGACGTTCTCGCGACCCTGCAGCTCGAGGGCGACGAGGCGACCGGTGCGAACATCGTCAAGGTCGCCATCGAGGCTCCGCTGAAGCAGATCGCCGCGAACGCCGGTCTCGAGCCGGGTGTCGTCGCGAACAAGGTCTCTGAGCTCCCCGCGGGCCAGGGCCTGAACGCCGCCACCGGTGAGTACGGCGACATGTTCGCCGCGGGCATCATCGACCCGGCGAAGGTCACCCGCTCGGCGCTGCAGAACGCTGCGTCGATCGCCGGCCTGTTCCTCACCACCGAGGCGGTCGTCGCGGACAAGCCGGAGAAGGCCTCGGCCGTCCCGGCCGACCCGACCGGCGGCATGGACTTCTGAGTCCAGCTCCCTGTTTCAGAAGGCCCCCGGCAGCTGCCGGGGGCCTTCTGGCGTTCGGGCCGGGCGAAGCCCGGCCCGAACGCGGGCGCTCGTTTCCGGGAGCCTCTGCCCTCTCAGCGGAACAGCGACGCGGAGTAGCGTTCCGCATCGGCGTATTGTGCGCCGGCGCTGTCGAGCGCAGCGATGAGGGCGTCGAACGCGATCTCGACCTGGGTCTGAGCGCCGCGCCACTGCTGCACCGCGCTCTGGAACGCGATCGAGGCGCTGCCTGTCCAGGTCGCCTCGAGGCGCCCCAGCTGGGCGAGCATCGCGGCGAGCTCGCTGCGCACGTTCTCGCCGATGCTGCGGGCGGCCCCGCCGGTGCTGGCGAGCTCATCGGTGTCGACGGTATAAACGGCCATCAGGTTCCTCTCGTCCGGCCCGCGGATGCGGGGTTGGTCCGACGCTAGGCGGATGGTCGGCGAGTGTGCGGCGGTGCGCCGGGTCCGGTGGACAACCGGTCATCGGAATGCGGTGTGGACCACCGTGATGGGTCGCGAAGCCGTGCTCGCGGCGCCGACCGCTCAGATGTCGGTCGGCAGCTGACGGCGCAGTTCTGCGAGATCGGCGTCGGTCAGCGGCTGGGTATCGGCGAGCAGGTGTTCCGGCGTCGAGCGGGCCGGTGCCAGCGGCAGGTACACGGTGAAGGTCGCACCGCCGCCGGGGGTGTCTGTGACCTCGACAGAACCGTTCAGGCCCTGGACGATCGATGCGACGATCGCGAGCCCGAGGCCAGATCCGCCCGTGTCGCGCGTACGCGAGCTGTCAGCGCGCCAGAAACGCTGGAAGATCTGCTCGCGGATCTGCGGCGGCACCCCGATGCCGTGGTCAGCGATGGCGAACCAGCCCACCGCACGCCGCCGATCGACCCCGACGACGATGTCGATGGGACTGTCGGCGGGCGAGAACCGCCGGGCGTTGCCCAGGAGGTTCGCGATCACCTGACGCACCTGGTTCTCCGCGCCGAGCACGATCGGCGGCGTCGCCACACGTGGCACCGCCGGAGCGGAGAAGTCGATCGTCGGCACCTCATCGGTTCCGAGTGCGCTGTCGGCCGCCGCGGCTACCGCGCGCGGTCGACGGCGGAGCAGGTTCAACGCGCGCGTCCGTGCGCGCGCGGGTGACGGCAGCGCCGGTATCGATGCGGGCGTCGCGGGCTCGGCGTCGGTCGGGGCGGCGTCATGGGTGGTGTCGACGACCCGGATCGCGCGTCCGGGCTCCGCCACCTGAACGTCGAGGGCGGCATCGTGAGAGAGCAGGCGCAGGTCGAGCGGCTCGATCTCCACCGGGCGACGCTCATCGAGGCGGGTCAGCGCGAGAAGATCCTCGACGAGCGCGCCCATGCGCACCGCCTCCTTCTCGATGCGCTCCATGGCGCGGGCGACGTCGTCTTCGCTCTTGATCGCGCCCATGCGATACAGCTCGGCGTATCCGCGTACGCTCACCAGGGGAGTGCGCAGCTCGTGACTTGCGTCTCCGATGAAACGCCGCATGCGCTGCACCGATCGGTCTCGCTGGGCGAGCGACGCGTCTGCGCGATCGAGCACCGTATTGATCGCGGCGTTGAGCCGGCCCACCTCGGTGGTCGGCTCGAGGTCGGTGAGACGCTGACTGAAATCGCCGGCGGCGATCGCCATCGCCGTGCCTTCCACCTGGCCGAGACGCCGGAAGGTGAGGGTCACCAGGCCTCGGACGAGGAAGGCGGCGATCAGGATCGTGATGAGCGCGACGGTGGTGAAGACACCGAAATAGGTGGCGACGATGCTGTCGACCTCTGCGAGGGGCAGCGCCACCATCTGCGTGTACGTGGTGCCGAGGCCAGGGGCCGGACGCACCGCCACAGCGGCGTGGAACTCGGTGCCGTCCTCCCCGATCAGGGGGAGCGGGTCAGGGCGGCTCTGATCGATCGTGGCTGCCGTGAGGGGATAGCTCTCCGGGAAGGCCGGGTGCACGGCGTCCGCCGTCCCCCCGCCGCTGCCGAGAAGCTCCCCGTCGGCGCTGTAGACCGCGAAGAAGTAGTCGGTGCGCCGCGGCGCGTCGGCGCGCTGCTCGAGCTCGATGCCGCCGCGGCCGTCTGGCGTGAACACGAAGTACCGGTTGGACACGTCGCTGCGGGCCAGCTCCGGAAGCTGGGCGTCAACATTGCTGATCAGCGCGCTGCGCAGGATCGGCATCGTCCCGATCCCGGTGACCACCAGCCCCAGCGCGAGGACAGCGACGGTGACGCCGGTGACCTTCGCGCGCAGGCTGATGCGACGCCACCAGCGGGTGACCGCATCCGGCTGGCGCGACATGCGGTCTCCCTCCGTGTCTCGTGCCGATCCAGGATCCCTTCCGGGGAGCCCGTCGTGCGGCTACTTGCCGACCTTCAGCATGTACCCGAAGCCGCGCTTCGTCTGGATCATCGACTCCTCGGTGTGCGGGTCGATCTTGCGGCGCAGGTACGAGATGTAGCTCTCGACGATGCCCGCGTCGCCGTTGAAGTCGTACTCCCACACGTGATCGAGGATCTGAGCCTTGCTGAGCACGCGGTTCGGGTTGAGCATCAGGTAGCGCAGCAGCTTGAACTCCGTGGGGCTCAGCTCGATGGGCGTCTGCCCGACGAACACGTCATGGGTGTCCTGGTCCATCGACAGCTCGCCCGCACGGATCATCGACTCCTCGTCGGCCTGCATCGTCCGGCGGAGGATGGCCTGGACGCGCGCGACGATCTCATCGAGGCTGAAGGGCTTGGTGACGTAGTCGTCTCCGCCGGCGTTGAGGCCCTCGATCTTGTCCTCGGTGTCGTCCTTGGCGGTGAGGAAGAGGATGGGAGCCGTGAAGCCCGCGCCGCGCAGTCGCTTGGTGACGCTGAATCCGTTCATGTCCGGCAGCATCACGTCGAGGATGATGAGGTCGGGCTCCTCCTCGAGCACGGCGGAGATGGTCGCGGCGCCGTTGGCGACGGTCTTCACCTGAAATCCGGCGAAGCCGAGCCCTGTCGAGAGCAGGTCGCGGATGTTCGGCTCGTCGTCGACGACCAGGATGCGTGCATCAGTCATGCCCCCATTATCGTGATGCTTTCCCGGTTCTGGCTGATGATTCCGCGCGCCGCGTGCGTATCCGCCCTCCGCGAACCGCACGGCGCCCGATATCGATCCTTGCCGGAGGCGATGGCGGCGCGGGCCCGGTGCCCCGGAGAGCACCGGTTCCGGGGGGGCTCAGGCCGTGATGAGGTCGGCGGCGTCGACGATCGTGTAGCTGTAGCCCTGCTCGGCGAGGAAACGCTGACGGTTCTGCGCGAAGTCCTGGTCGACGGTGTCGCGCGCGATCAGCGTGTAGAAGCTCGCGGTGTGGCCGGACTGCTTCGGTCGCAGCAGCCGCCCGAGGCGCTGGGCCTCCTCCTGACGCGAGCCGAACGACCCGGACACCTGGATCGCGACGGAGGCCTCGGGCAGATCGATCGAGAAGTTCGCCACCTTGGACACCACGAGCAGCGAGATCTCGCCCTCGCGGAACTGCCGGAACAGCTCGGCGCGCTCGTCGACCGGGGTCGCCCCGGTGATCTGCGGCGCGTTCAGAGCATCGGAGAGCGCGTCGAGCTGGTCGAGATACTGGCCGATCACGAGGATGCGCTCGCCGGGGTGACGGGCGATGAGCGCGCGCACCGCATCGATCTTCGCCGGCGCGGAAGCCGCGAGGCGATACCGGTCCTCATCCGTCGCCGCGGCGTACTCCATCCGGTCGTGATGGGGCAGATCGATCCGCACCTCATAGCAGGCGGCCGGGGAGATGAACCCCTGCGCTTCGATCTGCTTCCAGGGGGCGTCGAAGCGCTTGGGGCCGATCAGGCTGAAGACGTCGCCCTCGCGGCCGTCCTCGCGCACCAGAGTCGCGGTGAGCCCGATCCGGCGGCGGGCCTGCAGGTCGGCGGTCAGCTTGAACACCGGCGCGGGGAGCAGATGCACCTCGTCGTAGACGATCAGACCCCAGTCCATCTCGTCGAGGAGCGACAGATGCGCGTAGGCGCCGCCGCGCTTGGCGGTGAGGATCTGATAAGTCGCGATCGTGACCGGCTTGACCTCCTTCACCTGCCCGGAGTACTCACCGATCTCCTCCGCGGTGAGGGAGGTGCGGCGCAGCAGCTCATCGCGCCACTGACGCGCGCTGACGGTGTTGGTCACGAGGATGAGCGTGGTGGTACCGGTCGCCGCCATCGCCCCGGCTCCGACGATCGTCTTGCCGGCGCCGCAGGGCAGCACCACGACGCCCGACCCGTCTGCGGCGAAGGCGTCGACCGCATCGCGCTGATACGGCCGCATCTCCCAGCCGCTCTCGGCGAGCGCGATCGGGTGCGGTGTGCCCGGCGTGTACCCGGCGCGGTCCGCTGCGGGCCACCCGATCTTCAGCAGCTCCTGCTTGATCTGGCCGCGCGCCCAGGCGTCGATCTCATAGGCGTCGGGAGAGGGGTGGCCGAGCAGCAGCGGCTTGATGCGCTTGTTGCCGGCGACCTGGGTGAGCACCGCCGGGTCGTCTGAGCGCAGCAGCAGGCGCTCGTCGGCCCGCTCGATCACCAGGCGTCCGTAGCGGTTCACCGTCTCGCGGATATCGGTGGACACCGACGGCGGTACCGGAAAACGCGACCAACGGTCCAGGACGGCGAGCATCTCGTCGGCCTCGTGACCGGCGGCGCGTGCGTTCCACAGTCCCAGGCGGGTGATGCGGTAGGTGTGGATGTGCTCGGGCGCCCGTTCCAGCTCTGCGAAGACGGCCAGCTCGTGGCGCGCGCTCTCCGCATCGGGGTGGGCGACCTCGAGGAGCACGGTGCGGTCGCTCTGGACGATCAGGGGGCCATCGGACATAGGCGTTCCAGTCTACGCGGCCAGCGGATGCGCAGCGTTCGCGGGCCCGCGCGAAAACAGGCAATCATCACGAGGACAGGCCGATGGCGAGGGAGGCGGCCTGTTTTGGTGTTGTTTGCCTGTTTTCGGGCGGGGTCACGCCGTGCGGACCGAGCGAATGCTGCTCAGCGGCAGGGTGCGTTCCACGTCGGCGGCGCGGTCGAGGCCGCGCAGGCGGCCCCCACCGAGACCGTTCGCCTCGAGCGTGAGTTCGCGTGCCGATCCGTCGGGCATTCCGACCTCGACGACCAGGGTGGCGCGCGCCCGCACGGCGGCGTCGAGCTGGCGCACCAGCCAGGCGGCATCCGCGTCGGCCCCCTGGTTGCCACGGAGCCGGGCGATGAGCACGGAGTGATCGGCAGGCTCCACAGAGGCGGATGCGGCCTCGGTGCGGGGTGCGGTGGTCGGCGGCGGAGCCGGCACCGGGTATCGCGCATCGGAGAGTGCCTGCTGAACCGTGACCGGATCGATCGGCGTCACCAGATGCGTGCCGTCACGATCCAGCCGTAGCATGCGCAGGGCCTGATCCACCTCGATCGTGGCGAGAAGCGTCGCGTCGGCGCTCTCGATCCGCGATCCTCCGCTCGGATCCGGCGCCACGTGAAGCAGGCCGTGGCGCTGGGCGGCCTCGGTCACCAGATAGCGGAGGGCCTGGGGGATGCCGGTGAGCGAGACCGCGGAGAGGAAACCGAGAATCGACTCCGCTGTCTCGCCGCTGCTGATGGCGAGGGCGATCGAGCGCTCGCCGAACCGGTAGGACGAGGCCGTCGCACCCGGCTCCCGCTCAGACAGACGCCGCAGCCGCAGGTCGAGGGCGGGCAAGAGCGGACCGGGGGCGATGGCGGTGAGGTCGTTCTGGAGGAAGATGCGGTCGACCTCCGGGCCGAGCAGGGCTTCGAGGCCCGCCGAGACGGGAGTGCTTCCGCCCCGCGCCGCGGCAGCCCACTCCGGCTCGGCGTCACCCTCGGCGAGCCCGAGAAGCTGAGCCCGACGGACGAGGGACGCAGCGCGATCCGGCCACTCGGGGTGCCACGGGTAGCGATAGGGCCAGAGTTCGAGCGGAAGCCATCCGCCCGCGTCCGTGCGCAGCGCCGGGGGGAGCGCAGCGCCGAAGCCCGTCACCAGCGCCGCCCAGCGCGCTCCGCGGGGCAGGGGCAGCCACGTCTGCGCCGCCGGTGCGGGGACGGCGCTGCGCCCCCGCACCGCCAGGAGGGCTGCGTCGAGGGCGAACGCGAGGACGTCGTCGAGGTCCGCGCCGTCGACGACGATGCCGAGCTCTTGCGCTCGACGGCGTTCCACGGCAGCGGGCGAGCCGTCGGTGAGCAGAGCGAGCGGCCCCTGGCCGGCGAGCAGGACCAGCTCGGCCACGGCGCCGACGACGGCGGCGGCCCGTTCCGCCGCCCTGGCGCTCTGCTCGGCGGAGGCGGTCAGCGGAGCCGCGTCGCGCGGGGCCGTCGGAAGGGAGGCGCGGGAGAGCGCCGCGTCGCGCACCTCGGGGTAGAGGGCGCCGTCGGCGGCGACCAGCCCGCTGCGCACGAGGGCAGGCAGGGCGCCGACGGAGAGGTCCGCAGGCCGGCGCTCGGCCGCCGCGAGCAGGGCGGCGATCTCGTCGCGGGGCAGCTGCTGCAGCGCCCGATCGATCGACGGCGGGGAGAGCAGGGCCTCGGCGGCATCGAAGAAGTCCGACCAGCCGGGGTCCGGCCGTACCTCTCGCGCGAGGAAAAGGCGATCGAGCGTTTCGTCGCTCTGAGCGGCCAGCCACTCGGCCAGCGGGCGGGCGTGGGTGCTCATGCTCGGGCGGCGGTCCTGATCCTCAGGAGCGCGCGGCGCGCCCTCTCCGCACGAAGCTCGTCACGAGCAGCGTGATCATCAGCAGCAGACCGATCGGCAGGCCCCACAGGGGGACGGCGGCGACCAGCGGCCACGCTCCCCGCTGGAAGTCGGTGTGCTGCATGCCGGCCGCCGAGCTGATGATGATCGTGAAGAAGCAGGCCACCGACACCACGATGATGCCCACAGAGGCGTACGCGAGCAGACGATCGATGCGTCGGATCGGGACCTCTGCCGAGGAGGGCTGCGTGCTCATCCGCACCAGACTACCGGCTGCGCCGACACGGTAGGCTGGAAGGCCGGGATCTTCCTCCCGGAATCCAGCATCCGCACTGTGCTGGTCCCACTGCGAGTTCAATCAGCGAGGTTGTTCCATGCCCACCGGCAAGGTCAGGTTCTACGACGACGAGAAGGGGTTCGGCTTCATCACCAGCGATGAAGGCCAGGACGTCTTCCTGCACGCCTCCGCCCTGCCCGCGGGGGCGGAGGTCAAACAGGGCACCCGCGTCGAGTTCGGGGTGGCTGACGGCCGCCGCGGCCCGCAGGCGCTCTCCGTGCGCGTACTGGAGGCGCCGCCCAGCCTGGTGAAGGCCAAGCGCAAGCCCGCAGACGATATGGCGGTCATCATCGAAGACCTCGTCAAGCTCCTCGACGGCGTCGGCGCTGACTTCCGGCGCGGCCGATACCCGTCCTCCGGCCACAGCCGCAAGATCGCCGCAGTCCTCCGCAAGGTCGCCGATGACATCGACGCCTGAGGACCAGACGCTCCCGGTGCCCGCTGCGGCCGCCGAGCCGGACGCCCGCCTGCTGGAGGCGCGCGATCTCGCGCTCGCCGCGCTGCACGAGATCACCCCGCCGGCGACGATCGGGCCACCGGCCGGATACGTCGTCGAGGACGACGGGCCCGTCTCGCTGCGGTTCGAGAACCGCCTCCCTGGCTACCCGGGCTGGTACTGGACGGTGACGGTCGCCCGAGTGGACGACGCAGAGCCCACCGTGCTCGAGGTCGAGCTGCTCCCGGGCGATGGCGCCCTGCTGGCCCCGGATTGGGTGCCGTGGGCCGAGCGACTCGCGGAGTACCGCGCACATCTCGCACAGGCCGCAGCCGAAGCCGGCTCGGAGGAATCCGACGACGAGACTGACGACGACGAGGATGACCTCGACGACGAGGATGACCTCGACGACGACGACGACGACGAGCTCGGTGACGCCGACATTCTCGACACGCTGGACGGCGCGGATCTCGACATCGACGGGGTGGACATCGATGCCCTCGACGAGAGCGCGGCGGGCGACGACGGCCAGGACGACGCCGACGAGCGGAACGCAGAAGAAGAGGTCGGCCCGGCCGGCGAGAACTGACCGCCCGTTCCGGCGCTCGCCCGATCCGATGCGGTCGCCGAGACAGGTGAGGCCCCGTGCATGCACGGGGCCTCACCTGTTGGTCCTGGGTCAGCCGAGGTTCTCCAGCACGTAGTCGATGGCGCCGATGAGAGCACGCACGTCGTCCGGCTCGATCGAGACGAAGGTGGCGACGCGCAGCTGGTTGCGGCCGAGCTTCCGGTAGGGCTCGGTGTCGACGATGCCGTTCGCGCGCAGCGTCTTGGCGATCGCGGCGGCGTCGATGCGGTCGTCGAAGTCGATCGTCACCACGACCGGTGAACGGTCGGCCGGATCGGCGACGAAGGGCGTTGCGACCTCGGAAGCCTCCGCCCATGCGTACAGCGCCTGCGACGACTCAGCGGTGCGCGCTGCGGCCCACCCGAGCCCGCCGTTCTCGCCGATCCACTCGAGCTGCGAGTCGAGGAGGTGCAGCGTCGCCAGAGCGGGGGTGTTGAGCGTCTGATCGAGCCGGGAGTTGTCCACCGCGTTCTTCAGGCTGAGGAAGTCGGGGATGTAACGGTCTGATGCCGCGATCCGCTCGATCCGCTCGATCGCGGCGGGGGACATCGCGGCGAGCCACAGGCCGCCGTCAGATCCCAGGTTCTTCTGCGGGGCGAAATAGTAGACGTCGAACTGTGACGCGTCGACGTCGATGCCCCCGGCCGCGCTCGTGGCGTCGATCACGGTGAGGGCGCCGTCGGCGGCGATGCGCTGCACCGGCACGGCCACCCCGGTCGAGGTCTCATTGTGCGGCCAGGCGTAGACGTCCACGCCGTCCACGACCTCGGCCTGGGCACGGGTCCCCGGCTCCGCGGTGCGCACGTCCGGCGCCTCGAGCCAGGGCGCGCGCGCTGCGGCGGCGAACTTGCCGCCGAACTCGCCGAAGACGAGGTTCTGGCTGCGCTTGTCGATCAGCCCGAACGCGGCCGCATCCCAGAAGGCCGTCGATCCGCCGTTGCCCAGGACGATCTCGTAGCCGTCGGGGAGCCGGAACAGATCGGCGAGACGCTCGCGCACGCTGCGCACGAGCCCCTTGACGGGTGCCTGCCGGTGTGAGGTTCCGAGGAGCGACCGACCGGCCGCCGCCAGCGCGTCGATCTGCGCCGGGCGCACCAGGGAGGGGCCGCAGCCGAAGCGGCCGTCGGACGGAAGCAGTTCGCGGGGGATTTCGAGCACCATGCGCCCGATTCTAGGGGAGCGAAAACCCGCGCCTTGCGCGCGCGAAGGGGAGCGGATGCCCTCCGCGGAATGTAGGCTTGCCTAATACCTGATGACACGGCATACCTGATGACACGGCGCGCAAGGGGCTGCGATGACTGACCTGATCGATACCACCGAGATGTACCTCCGCACCATCCTCGAACTGGAGGAGGAGAACATCGTGCCGCTGCGCGCGCGCATCTCGGAGCGCCTTGGTCATTCCGGCCCCACCGTGTCGCAGACCGTGGGCCGCATGGAGCGCGATGGGCTGGTCATCGTCTCCGAAGATCGCCGCCTCGAGCTCACCGAGCCCGGGCGCCGCAAGGCCGTCGACGTGATGCGCAAGCACCGGCTCGCCGAGCGCCTGCTCTCCGACGTGATCGGTCTGGACTGGGCCTTTGTGCACGAAGAGGCGTGCCGCTGGGAGCACGTGATGAGCGAGCAGGTCGAGCGCCGTCTCGTGGAGCTGCTTGGCCACCCGACGGAATCGCCCTACGGCAACCCGATCCCGGGCCTTGACCTCCTCGGTGATGTGCCAGCGCGGACGTTCGACGAGGGGGTCGTGGGACTTGTCGAGAAGATGAACAAGGCCGCTGCCCCGGTGCAGGGCACGGTGCGCCGCCTCGCGGAGCCGGCGCAGGTCGACCCTGAGCTGCTCGCGCAGCTGCGCGAGGCCGGTGTCGTCCCGGGAGCATCCGGGGAGTTCCGCTTCAACGAGGGCTACGTGCTGATCCAGATGGACGGCAAGACCGAGGGGCTGGAACTGCCCGTCGAGCTTGCGTCGCATATCTTCCTGGTCGCCGAGGGCGCCTGACCTGCCCGCGGGCAGGCGAAGGAGCAGGAGCCGCGTGGAGGCGTTTCCCAGGCGCTCGGAGGTGACAGGATCGTTATCTTCCGGTAACGTCGGTCCGGTCGCCGAAAGACACCCGACAGCGGCACCTGCGAAGAACGCCTCGACTGACTCGTCACCTCCGCAGGGTCTACGCAGCATGATCGACATGAGTGCGGACGAGTCAGGCGCACCCGAGCGTCGAGGCCGGAGGAGAATCTTGGCATCTGACGTCGAAAAGCCCGAAGCAACCGAACAGAGCGCTCTGGACCGCCCCTCGGCGATCCCGGTGTCCGGCTCGCCCGCCCCGCGGCGGATGGTCAAGGCCGTGCGCTCTGTGACGATCCTCGGCGCCGTCGGTGCTCTTGTCGCGGCCATCGCGCTGCCCGCGCTCAGCTCGACCGTGCTTCCTGCGGCCTTCGCGTCCGGCGGGGACACCCCCACGACGCTGCAGCAGCTCGCTTTCGAAGACGCGCAGTCTCTCGTCGTGGCCTCAGAGGCGACGGCCGCTCCGATCGATCGCGGCACGTACACAGCCACCAGCCTCGAGGAGATCGAGAAGAAGAAGGCGGAGGAGGCCGCCGCTGAGCGCGCCCGCCAGCTCGCCGAGCAGCAGGCCGCATCGGCCAGCAGCAGCGGCAGCTTCTCTCTTTCATCCGTTGATCTGAGCCTGGTGGCTCCGGGGTCCGGTGAGGTCCGCTGGCCGCTCGCCGGCGGCAGCTATTACGTGGGCGAGGGCCTGGGGGCAGGGCGTGGCCACCAGGGGCAGGATCTCGTCGCGAGCGAGGGCACCCCGATCTTCGCGATCGCCAGCGGCACCGTCACCGTCGGCCAGGACAGCTACGGCGGCTACGGCAACGCGGTCGTCGTGGACTCGGTCATCAACGGCCAGCATGTGAGCATCACGTATGCGCACATGTGCTACGGATGCCGTTTCGTCGAGGCAGGCCAGTCCGTCACCGCTGGTCAGCAGATCGGTCTCGTGGGCAACACCGGAAACTCCTACGGTGCGCACCTGCATTTCGAGGTGTACATCAACGGCAGCATCGTCGACCCGCTCAACTGGCTCAACGCCAACGCGGGCTGAGCTTCCCGCGCTGACACGACGCGCGTCGTTCCTCCGATGTTCGCCGGAACGTCGGAGGCGTGCGCTACTCTGTTCCCGTTGTCGTCACAGAGACGGGAGAGAGCCGATGGAGCCCATGTTCGACATCCGAACCACGGATGTGCACGGACGCGGGCTCTGGCGGCATTGCCTCCAGGCGCACCACGGTGCTGCCTCGGCCGGAAGGCGCTGTCTCTGCTGAGAGACGGCGCCTTTTCTCGTTCTTCCCTCGCTCTGCGCGCGACATCGTCGTGAGCGCCAGGAAGCCGTTCTGGCGGAACGAGAGGAGCATGAATGCGCACGCTGGTCCTGAACGCCGGTTACGAGCCGCTCGCGGTGGTGTCGTTCAAACGCGCCCTGATGTTGGTGATCAACGACAAGGCAGCCGTGATCGAGACCGTCGAAGGAGAGCCCGTCCACGCCGTGTGCGGCAGCTACGAGCGTCCCGCGGTGATCGTGCTGAGCCGGTATGTGCGGGTGCCGCTGGCCCGGCGCACGCCGGTCACCCGGCGCGGGGTGCTGCGACGGGACGGCAACCGCTGCGGATACTGTGCGGCGTCGGCGAGCACGATCGACCACATCCTGCCCCGCTCGCGCGGGGGCGTCGACTCCTGGGAGAACCTGGTGGCGTGCTGCCTGCGCTGCAACAACGTCAAGAGCGACCGCACGCCGCAGGAGATGGGGTGGCGCCTGCTGTTCCGTCCCGCGCCGCCGCGCAGCACCGGGTGGGCGATGCGCGGGGTCGATTCTCGTGACCCGCGGTGGGAACCCTATCTGGCGTACGCGGCGTGAGGGCGGCAGGTTCCTCTAAACTGGACGGGCCTGCCTCTGTAGCTCAATGGAAGAGCAGCTCCGTCCTAAGGAGAGGGTTGGGGGTTCGAGTCCCTCCAGGGGCACCACTGTGCTGTCTGTCCGCCAGCGAGACCGTGCCACCGGCCCGGCCCCACGCGGGGCGGCCTGGTGGTCCATCGTTGTGCTGTCGAGCGGGGCGCGGTGGTCCTCCGCACGTATCGCTCTGACGAGACATCCGTCGCCGCGAACGCGAGAGCGCCCCGGACCAGAGTCCGGGGCGCTCTCGCGGTGCAGGGGTGTCAGTGTGCGGCGCGGTACTGGGCGATGACCGGCTCGGGGATGCGGCCACGCGACGACAGCGGAATGTCGTTCTCGGCGGCCCAGGCGCGGATCTTCGCTGCCTCGGGGCTGCGGCCGGGCGAACGTCCACCGGAGCGCGTGGTCGACGCGCTCCGTGCGGAGGACACCGAGCCGGTCCGGCGGCCGGCCTCGACGTAGGGGGAGAACGCGGCGCGCAGCTCAGCGGCGTGCTCGTTCGTCAGGTCGATCTCGTAGGCGACGCCGTCGAGGGAGAAGTGAACGCTGGTGCCGTCGCCGGCCGCGATCTCGGAACCGTCGATATCGTCGACGAGCTGGTGAATGATCTTCTTTGCCATGTCGATAGCATATTAGAGTTACTTCGCAGAACGCAATGTTGCGGCGGCGCGCTGATCATTCCGCGGACGAATCGATCAGTTTTAGCCCGACAATGCAGCCGACGAGCCCCAGGATCAGCAGAATTCTCATCCACGAGATCTCGGTCTCCCCGGAGAGCATCGACCAGGCCACCGTCAGGGATGCGCCGATACCCACCCATACCGCGTACGCGGTGCCGGTCGGGATCTCGCGCATCGCCCAGCCGAGACCACCCATGGACGCGGCCAGGGCCACGAGGAAGACGACGCTCGGCCAGAGCTTGGACAGCCCCTCCGACCGCCCCAGGGCCGTGGCCCAGACGGCCTCGAGGATTCCGGAGAGAACAAGAACGAGCCATGACATGGCGATCCCTTTCGGGCCAGTCTTGTCGCTTTCCGGGTACTGGTCCACCTCGTCCGGGGTCGTCTTCGCCGACGCCTGCCCCAGACAATAGCACCGAATGAATGCGTGCGTCCCGGCGGCGGCGGATTCCTTCACCGTATGGTGCGTTTTTTGCTCCGATGCTCCGAGGCGCGCGCTTCGAGGTCGAGGAGGAATCGCTTGCGTTCGGTGTGGGCACCGTATTGCCCGATTCCGCCGTCGGCGAGGATCACGCGGTGGACCGGCACGACGATCGAGATCGGCGTCAGGCGGCACGCGGTCCCGACGGCCCGGTGCGCGCCCGGGCGACCCGCGACGATGGCGACCTCGCCATAGCTCATCGTCTCGCCCCAGGGGATCGCGCACACCGCCTGGAGCGCGTCGCGGGCGAATCCCGCGGTCAGGCGCCAGTCCAGCGCGAGCTCGGTGTCGAAGCGCACGGGGGTGCCCGCAAAGTAGTCGGTCAGCAGGCCGGTGAGCTCATCGGCCGCACCCGGCGCCGGCTCGGGCAGTGAGCCCAGGCGCTCCGCCGATGCGGAGAGCATCCAGCGGAGCATCACACGCTCAGCGCCATCGTCCGCCGCGGCGGTCTCCGGCAGCTGGAGCAGCACGAGGCCGTCGTCGGAGAAGACCGCGAGGGCATCTCCGAACGGCGTCGGTGCGAGGTCATAGCGCAACGTCATAGCCCCATCCTCGCGCTCCGGGCCTGCGCGCCGGACGGTGGTTGCACCCGCTGTGGGCAACAAATCCGCCCGCCGGATTGTGGATCCGGACGACGGGCGCGGCTCCGCCGTGGCGCGCGCGGGTCGGAGAATCGAGGGAAACCGGCCCGGTATCCGCGGTCTCGGCTGATGACACGCCTAATCTGGTCTTGTGGAGCGACCGGACGGTACCCCCGCCGAGACGGGTGGCGAGACGACGGGCGACGCATCGCCCTCGCAGGCGGAGACGATCGACGCCGTGGCGCCGCTCGACCCTGCCCGCGAGCGTGACCGCCTGCGCTCCGAGGCCGGCGATCTGGGCGGCTCTTCACCGCTGGCCCGCTTCGTCGACAGCCCCGAGTCCGGCGTCGACATCTCACGAGCGCACCCCGGAAGCCTCCCGCAGTTCATCACCGGACGTTCGACGCTGCTGTCGAACCTGTTCCGTGACGAGGTCGGACTGCGTACCGCGCGCCGGGCGGCCGAGCGCATCGTCGCCCGCAACATCGAACTGCGCACCGTGCGGGGTATTGACGCCGTGCACCTCGCGGTGGGACTGGCGACGTGGCGCATCGGCGGCGTCGACTACGCCGCCCCCGTGCTGCTGCGGCCACTGGCGATCCGCCGCCACCACGCCGACTTCGAGCTCAAGCTGCACGGCGCGTTCTTCGTCAACCCGACGCTCGTGCGGCTGCTGCGCGAGCACTTCGATCTCGTGGTGGACTCGCGTTCCCTCGCTGCGCTCGCGTATGACGACGCCGTCTTCAAGCCGCAGTCCGTGATCGACCATCTGCGCGCCGCCACGGCCGCGTTCGACACATTCTCCGTGCATCCCCGGCTCGTGGTCTCGACGTTCGCGGAGGTCGGCCGCGCCATGCGGGAGGACGCCGTCGACCTCGACAGCACGGTGCTCAACGCCCTGGCCGGAGACGACGAGGCGCGGGATCGGCTGCGTTCGGGCGGCGGACGACCGCAGGCGGTCAGCGCAGACGATCGCGCACCCGCCTCCGATGTGCTGCTGCTGGACGCAGATGCCGAGCAGGAGGCCGTGCTGGCCGAGATCGTGGCGGGGCGCTCGCTGGTCGTCTCGACGCTGCCGGGGACGGGTGGCACGCAGACCATCATCAACGCGATCGGCGAGCTGGTCCGTGCCGGGCGCCGGGTGCTCGTGGTCTCGGCCAGGCGCTCGACGCTCGACGGCGTGCGTCACCGTCTCTCCGGCATCGGCCTCGACGGCCTGGCGGTCTCGCCGGCGACGCTGCGGCGTGACCTGGTGCGCGCCATCGGCCGGAACGAGAAGGCCGCAGCACCAGACCTGAGCGACGTCGATCACGCCCTGGTTCGCCTGCGTGCGGTGCTCCGCGACTACCGGAAGGCGCTCGCCGAACCGGACCCCGAGTTCGGCGCTTCGGTGCTCGACGCCACGCGCGAGCTCACCAGGCTCGCCTCGCTGTCCACGCCCCCGTCGACCAGGGCGCGGCTCAGCGCGGCGACGATCGCCCGACTGTCCGGCGACCGCAGGACGGCGGCGAAGATGCTCGCGCTGGCGGCTCGTCTCGGCGAGTTCCGGTTCGGGCCGGACGACTCGCCCTGGTACGGCGTGACGTTCGACAGTGCGCAGGCCGCGCGCGATGCGCACGATCTGGCCACCCGACTGCACGCCGAGGACGTCCCGGCATTGCTCGAACGCGGCTACGAGCTGATCGGGCAGACCCACATGCGGGCGTTCTCCACGATCGATGAGCTGGGAGACTACCTGAGCCTGCTTCAGGGCATCCGGGACTCCCTCGACCGGTTCAGCCCTGCGGTCTTCGAGCGCCCGCTGGGCGAGCTCATCCTCGCGCACGGGCCGCGCCGCGACGCGCAGAACATGACCGGTGCCCAGCGCCGCAGGCTGCGGCGACTGGCGAAGGAGTACGTGCGTCCCGGTGTGCACGTGGCAGACCTCTACGAGCCGCTCGTCCGCATTCAGCAGCAGCGCACCCAGTGGCAGCGCTATGTCGACGCCGGCGTGGCCCCGGAGGTGCCGCTGGGCATCGCGGAGGTGCAGGAGGCCTGGCAGCACGTCGAGGACGACCTCGCCGTGCTCGACGACGTGCTCGGACGCCGTGAGCCGCTGGCGACGCTCCCCATCACCCGTCTCGTTCGCACGCTCGCCGAGCTCGCGGCGAAATCCGATGTCTTCGACAACCTCGTCGAGCGCACCAAGATCCGGGGGGAGCTGTCGCGGCTCGGGCTCGGTCCGCTGCTGGCGGACCTGTCGGTGCGGCACGTCCCGGAGGACCGCGTCGGCGCCGAGCTGGAGTTCGCGTGGTGGCAGTCGCTGCTCGAGCACGAGCTCCGGGAGCGTCGAGCGCTGCTGGGGGCGAACACCGAGATCCTCGACCGGCTGGAGCGCGACTTCCGGCTCGTCGATCGCGCCCACAACGCCGCCTCCGGCCCGCTGCTCGCCGCCGAGCTCGGAGACCAGTGGCGGATCGGCATCGTCGATCACGCCGCCGAGGCGGCACGGCTGCGCCGGCTTCTGCGCGACGGCGATGCGACCGCCGCCGAGACCTTCGCCGCGGCGCCAGAACTGCTCTCCGTGCTCGCGCCGGTGTGGATCGCCTCGCCCTATCAGGTGCACGAGATCCCCGACGATGTGCGCTTCGACACGCTGCTCCTGGCGGACGCCGCGGCGATCAACCTCGCCGAGGCCGCCGGGGCAGTGCGCCGGACGCAGCAGATCGTGGCGTTCGGAGACCCGGTGATCCAGCGCCCGCAGCCCTTCGAGACGTCCACGATCCCCTCGCCGGACTGGGAGCCGATCGCGCCCTTCGACGAGGTCTCGGTCTTCGAGCGGCTCGCAGACGTCCTCCCCGTCGCCACCCTCACGCGCAGCTATCGCGCCGGAGGAGAGGATCTGGCCGGCCTCATCAACGACGCCTTCTACGGCGGCGACATCGTCTCCTACCCGTGGGCGGGGTCCTACCTCGGCCGGGGAAGCCTCGTGGTCGACTACGTCGAGGGCGGCGTCGTCGCCCCCGATCCCGAGTCCGGTGCGCTGGAGAGCCCCGATGCCGAGGTCGCGCGGGTGGTCACCCTTGTGGTCGAGCACGCCGTGCACCGACCACAGGAATCGCTCATGGTGGTGACCGTGAGCAAACGCCATGCCGAACGCGTGATGGCGGGGATCGCGGCGGCCTTCGCCGGGCGATCCGACGTCGCAGACTTCGTGGGCCGTGACACGGCGGAACCGCTGGCGGTGCTCACCCTGGAGGAGTCCGCGGCCGAGAGCCGTGATCGCGTGATCTTCTCGCTGGGCTTCGGCAAGACCCGCCACGGCCGCGCGCTCACCGATTTCGGCGATCTCTCGCAGCCCGACGGCGAGCGTCTCCTGACCGTCGGCATGACGCGCGCGCGCCGGTCGATGGTGATCGTCTCCTCGTTGCAGCCGAGCGCGTTCGAGGAGGGGCGTCTCGTGCACGGGGCTGCCACCCTCATGTCGATCCTCGCGGGGCTCGACCGCGAGGTTCCTGCGGAGCGGCGTGACGAGGACGCAGACCCGTTGACGTCGGCGCTCGCGCGCGAGCTGCGCCGCCTCGGCATCCGCGTCGAGCTCGACTACCGCGGTGTGCTGCCGATGGTCGCGCAGCACAACGGCAATGCCGCGGTCATCGAACCGGACCCGGAGTCGCGCGGCGAGTCGCTGCGGGAGTCGCTGCGCCTTCGTCCCAATGTGCTGCGTCGCCTGGGCTGGCATTACATCCGGGTGCATGCGTTCGACCTCTACAGCGACCCGGTCTCGGCCGCGCGCCGCGTGGCAGAGACGCTGGGAGCCGTTCCGTCGTCCGGACCGGAGGGCGGCGAGACGTTGCCGGTCGCCGGGGCGCGAGGTTCGGCAGGGCGATGACGGTGCCTGAGCGGCAGCGCGTCGAGCGGGTGCCGGGGCGCCGCCGCGCGCGCCTGACGCCCGCCGCGGGAACCGAGCCGGAGCCCGCTGCCGACGCGCTCACCGCGTCCGACGCGGGCGTGGGTGGCGCGGGGCGGGCGGACGCGGGCCCGAACGACGAGCGGATGCGGCGCGAGGTGCCCCCGCACTACTGACCGTGGGTGATCGAACACCCCGCACGCCGAAAAGCCCCGGCCGATCGCGCGGATCGACCAGGGCTTCCGGGGGAAGGCCGTCAGGCCTTGTTCTTCTCCAGCAGGTCGCGGATCTGCACCAGCAGCTCCTGCTCGGAGGGCAGCTCGACGGGCGCCGCCGCGGTGCCGGCGCGGCGCTCCTGCACCTCCTTGGCCTTGTTCATCGGCAGCACGAACACGAAGTAGACCACCGCGGCGACGGCGAGGAAGTTGATGATCGCCGCAAGGATCGCGCCGAAGCCGAACTTGGCGTCGCCGACGGTCACCACCATCGCGGTGCTGAGGCTCTCTGCGTTGAACAGCAGCCCGATCAGCGGGCTGATGAGGCTTTCGACGATGACGTTGACGATCGCGGTGAACGCCGCGCCGATGACGACGGCGACGGCGAGGTCGATGACGTTCCCACGGAGAATGAACTCCTTGAATCCCTTGATCATGCGATTGCTCCTGTTCTGAGATGGAGTGAAGCCGTCGCCTCAGGATGAGGCGGCGGCCGGCGCGGGGGAGCCGGACGAGCCGGACGAGCCGGACGAGCTGGACGATGCCTCGCTCGAGGACGTGGACGCGTCGGACGATCCGCCCGCCGATCCGCGCGAGTCTGTGCGGTAGAAGCCGGGGCCGTTGAAGCTGACGCCGATCGTGTCGTAGCGCTTGCGCACCGGGCCGCCGCACTCCGGGCACTCGGTCAGGGCGGCGTCGGAGAAGCTCTGCACGGCGTCGAAGCGGTGCTGGCACGAGGTGCAGGAGTAGCTGTAGGTCGGCATGGCGGCTCCGAATCGTGTGCGGGGATCAGTGTCGTGACGAGGTGAGATCGATCGTGCGGACCGGGGTCACGACCCCGGTGACCGGCTGGTCACGCTCGTCGTGGGGGAGCGGCGCGTCGAGCAGCTCGTCGTCGTAGATGATCGCATACACAGGTGGACACGAGGCCATCGACCCGAGGGTGCGGTCGAAGTACCCCTTCCCCCAGCCCAGCCGCATGCCGTCGGTGTCGATGGCCGCGGCCGGGATCAGCATCATCTCGACCTCGTCCACGGCCAGCGGGCTCAGCGGCTCTCCGACGGGTTCGAGGATGCCCAGCGGCCCCTCGGCGAGCTCGCTCTCGCCGGCCACCGCCCAGTCCAGCAGCCCGTCCGGCCGCGTGACAGGAAGCAGCACACGCACCCCGCGGCGCACGGCATCCGCCACGAACCCGGTGGTGCCGGGCTCCGTGGGGGTCGAGAGGAAGCACGAGATCGATGACAGACCGGCGGTCAGGGCTTCGAGACGGAGGCGCAGGGCGGCGGCCGCCTCCGCGCGCTCGGCAGCGGGTCGCTCGTGCCGCCGCGCTCGTACGGTGGCACGCAGCGCGCGCTTGGCCTCGTCGGTGCTCGTCGTCGCCATGTCCTGATTCTACGAGGGGTGGCCTAAGCTGGGCGGGTGGGGAACAACAACAAGATCAAGGCCGTCATTCCTGCTGCGGGACTGGGAACGCGATTCCTGCCCGCCACGAAGGCGCTGCCCAAGGAGATGCTGCCGGTCGTCGACAAGCCGGCCATCCAGTACGTCGTCGAGGAAGCGGTCTCTGCCGGCATCGATGACGTCCTCGTGATCATCGGCCGCAACAAGAACGCCATCTCGAACCATTTCGACTCGGTGCCGGAGCTGGAGCTCAAGCTCTCCGACAAGGGCGACCACAGCCGGCTCTCCCGGGTCGTCGAGTCGAGCGACCTCGCCGACATCCACTTCGTCCGCCAGGGCGAGCCGAAGGGCCTCGGACACGCGGTGCTGCGCGCGAGCGCGCACGTGGGCGACAGCCCCTTCGCCGTGCTCCTCGGGGACGACCTCATCGATGAGCGCGACCCGCTGCTGACCACCATGATCGAGGAGCAGCAGCGCCGCGGCGGAGCGGTCATCGCTCTGATGGAGGTCGACCCGAGCAGCATCCACCTCTACGGCGCCGCCGCTGTGCAGCCGACCGAGACCGACGACGTCGTCCGCGTGACCGGCCTGGTCGAGAAGCCCGCCGCCGAGGACGCCCCGTCGAACCTCGCCGTGATCGGCCGCTACGTGCTGCCGGCCGAGATCTTCGAGATCCTCGAGCGCACTGCGCCGGGCAAGGGCGGCGAGATCCAGCTGACCGATGCGCTTCAGGAGCTCGCGGCCGACCCGGACGGCCCTGGCGTGCACGGGGTGATCTTCCGTGGCCGGCGCTACGACACCGGGGACCGGGTCGACTACATCAAGGCGATCGTGCAGCTGTCCATCGACCGCAGCGACCTCGGCGCGGAGCTGCGTCCGTGGCTCAAGGAGTTCTCGAAGGGTCTCTGAGCGGATGCCGTTCGGTTCCGACCCCCGCAGCGGTGACCTCGCCGGGTCCTCTCATGGACCGGTCGAGATCCGGATCGTGCGTCCGCGCGACGCGGGGGTTCTGGAACGCGAGCTTCTGCAGGGTCGCTCCTGGTTGAAGCCGTGGGAGGCGACCCTGCCGAACGCGGTGACCACGACCGACATGCGTCTGGGCATCCGCCGCCTGTTGCAGCAGTATCGTGACGGCGGCGGATACCCCTTCGTGATGCTCTACGAGGGGCAGGTGGTCGGCCAGCTCAACATCTGGGGCGTGATGCGCGGGTCGCTGTGCTCCGCCACGATCGGCTACTGGGTGAGCGAACGCTTCGCCGGCCGCGGCATCACGCCGACGGCGGTCGCGCTGGCCACGGACATGGCCTTCGAGAACCTCGGGCTGCACCGCATCGAGATCTGCATCCGGCCGGAGAACGTCGCGAGCCTGCGGGTCGTGCGCAAACTCGGCTTCCGTTATGAGGGCATGCGTCGGTCGTACATCCACATCGACGGCGACTGGCGCGACCACCATGCCTTCGCGCTGGTCAAGGGCGAGGTGCCGAGCGGGGTGCTCCCGCGATTCGCGGCGGGCCGCGTGCCAGACGACGTCGGACGCGTGCCGGAGATCGGCGCCCGCTGACAACGGTGGTGCGCGGCCAGCGGTGGGCCGCGCGACACGTCCGGCGATCTCTTCTGCGCATCCGTCGTACGACACGCGCCGACATGCCGGAGCAGGGCAGACCTGTCGCCTACCGTTGAGGACATGGACGGGCCGGTGCTGAGCGGGGGAGTGATCGTTCTGGTCGCTGCCCTCCTGTGGATGCTCTACCTCCTGCCGTCCTGGCGAGGAGCGCACCAGTACCGTGCCGCCGAGCGTAACGCCGTGCGGCTCAACCAGGCCCTGCGCGTCCTCGCCGAGACCAGTGAGACGCCCGGTGAGGTGCAGCTCGAGCTGAACGCTCGCACCGCCCTCGCCCAGCAGCGGCTCGCCAAGCGGCTGCAGGCCGAGCGTGAGGCGGCGCGGCTTGAGGAGCTGCGCCAGGAGCTGGCCGTCACCCGTGCCGATCCGGCTGTGCGGCAGGCGAAGGCCCGTCGGCGCGTGCGCGCCTCTGCGACAGTCGCGCTCGCGATGGGACTCGGCATCACCGCACTCGGCGTGTGGCAGTGGGTGGTCGCCGGCGTGCCGCTCGTGACCTTCTGGGCCGGCGTCGTCCTGGTCGCCCTCGCGGCGGCCGTTCAGCAGCGTATGTCGGCGGTCGCCGCACGCGCGGCACGCCGGCCGGAGGATGTCGCGCCGTCGCCGCGCACCGCACCGGAGCTGACGGACTTCTCCGAGCGCCCCCGTGGCGAGAGCTGGACGCCTCGGGCGCTGCCGGAGCCGCTCACCTCTGTCGCCGGATCCCGCGCGCACATCGAGCGCCAGCGCATCGAGGAACGCGAGGCGACAGCCCGCGCGGCCCGCCTGGAGGAACTGCGTCGGCGCGCTGCGGAGATCGCCGCGGAGGAGGCCCCCACGCCCCTGCCGGTGCCGGTGCCGGTGCCGGCGCCGGAGCCGCGCCCGGAGTCGCCCTTCGCGAGGATGGGCTACGTGGACGACGCCGAGATCGAAGCGCACGTGCGGAAGATCCTGCAGTCGCGCGCCGGCTGACCCGCCCGTTCCCGCGCACGCCCCCCGCGGCCGACCGGTGATGAGCCGGGCCGTATCGTGGTCGGCCTCGCCGGACGCAGACGCGAACGGGGCGGACCCCCGAAGGAGAACGCCCCGTTCGCATCGTGCGGTCAGGCGGGAAGCACGCGGCTCAGCAGCTCCACGGCCTCGACGCGCGGTCCGGTGAAGAACGGCGTCTCCTCGATCACGTGCCTGCGGGCGCCCGTGGCGCGCAGGTCGCGCATCATGTCGACGAGGCGGACCAGCTCATTCGACTCGAAAGAGAGCAGCCACTCGTAGTCGCCCAGTGCGAAGGACGAGACCGTGTTGGCGAGGACGTCGCCGTAGCCGCGCGCGGCCATGCCGTGTTCGCGCAGCAGGTGGCTGCGCTCGTCGTCCGGCAGCAGATACCACTCGCGGCTGCGCACGAAGGGGTAGACGCAGATGTAACCGAGAGGTGCGTCTCCGGCGAGGAACGCGGGCACGTGGGCCCGGTTGAACTCGGCGGCGCGGTGCACGCCGACGGAGGACCACACCGGCTCGAGGCCGCCGTCTGCGGCGTCCAGGACAGCGCGGTAGGCGGCCTGCAGCGGTTCGGTGGACGGGGCATGCCACCAGACCATGATGTCGGCGTCGGCGCGGAAGCCGGACACGTCGTACCAACCGCGGACGGTCAGCCCTTCGATGCCCTCGACCGCCTTCGCGACG
Source organism: Microbacterium longlingense (assembly GCF_058349825.2). Taxonomy (NCBI): domain Bacteria; kingdom Bacillati; phylum Actinomycetota; class Actinomycetes; order Micrococcales; family Microbacteriaceae; genus Microbacterium; species Microbacterium longlingense. The sequence goes on along the minus strand of NZ_JBYRJA020000001.1, from coordinate 241,252 downwards.
GCCGCAGCGCTGCCGGCGCCGCTGCGGGTGGCCGCGAACACCGCGTACATCGTGTAGTTGATCGCGGCGTTGACGGACTCGGCGACCGCCGAGTGGTCGACGTGAGGACGCGCAGCGTCGTCAGACATGTTCTCTCCTGTCGTTGCGGTGGGGGCGGCGGCGGATGCGGTCGCCCGAGACGTCAGTCGGCCGTTCCGGCGATCACCGGGACACCGGTGATCTCGCCGTCGCGCATCCGGCAGCTGCCGGGAGGTGCGACGTCGGGGAACGGGGGAAGAGCGCCGACGACAACGGGCTCGGTGTGCTCTCCGCGTTCGCGCGCGGCGCGCTCGAGGACGAGGTCGACCAGACCCGAGATGAACGCGGGGTGGGTTCCGGCGGTTCCCGCGCGGGCGGCGCTCATGCCGAGCCGGCGCGCGGTCGCCATCGCTTCGACGTCGAGGTCGTAGACCACCTCGATGTGGTCGGAGACGAATCCGATCGGGGCGATGACCACCTTGCGTACGCCGCGGGCGGCGAGGTCGGTGAGGTGGTCGTTGATGTCCGGTTCGAGCCACGGGGTGCGTGGGTCGCCAGATCGGGAGCAGAAGGCCAGTGACGACGTGGGCGTGACGCCGAAGCGCTCGCCCAGCATCCGGTCTATGGTGGCACGTACGTCCTCGTGCTGCTCGGCATAACCCGGGCCGGTGGCCGCGGACCCGCGCTGCATGGCGTCGGGGATGGAATGGGTCGCGTAGACGATGTGCACGTCGTCTGCGCCGCCCTCCAGGGATGCGGCAGCGTCCGCGATGAGCTCCCGGTTGGCTGCGATGAAGCCGGGATCGTTGAAGAAGGGGCGCAGCATGTCGATCTCGATGTCGTCCTCGCCGAGCTCGGCGAGGGCGGCGGACAGATGCTCGCGGTACTGGCGGCTGCCCGAGTAGGAGGCATAGGCGCTGGTGACGAGCGTGAGGAATCGTCTGGCCCCGAAGGCGGCGGCATCGCGCAGGGTGTCGACGGTGTAGGGGTGCCAGTTGCGGTTGCCCCAGACCACCGGCAGGTGGATGCCGCGACGCTCGAACTCGGCGGCCAGCGCGGCGCGCAGAGCACGGTTCTGCTCGTTGATCGGGCTGCGTCCGCCGAAGAGATGGTAGTGCTCGCCGACCTCTTCGAGGCGCTCCTCCGGGATGTTCTTGCCGTGCGTCACATTGCGCAGGAAGGGCACGACATCCGCGGTCCGGTTCGGTCCGCCGAAGGAGCACAGCAGGAGTGCGTCATACGGGGCAGTGAGCTCGGCAGCGGGGTCATGCGGAGTCATAGACACGCTTTCTAACCTATCATCTGATGATAGGGCTTCTTCGTGGCGGGCCCGCGGCAGAGCTCCGCGGGCGGCCCCGGAATCCGGAGCTCGTCGAGGGGGTTCCGCCCGGGTGGCTGTCCCGCCGAAGAGCCCGGGACCCGATCGTCTCGCCACCATCGGCGGAGACTGTCACCCGCGTGCTCGATGAGAGCACGGCGGACGGACGGAGCCCATTCTCGACCATTTCCCTATGCACAACCTCTGAGGAGCGACGTGAGCAGAACGCGGACCGCGGTGGCCTTCGCCGTCGGCACTCTGCTGCTGATCGCGGCGTCCCTCGCCTCGCTGTCGTTGGGGATCGTGCCCATCCCGCCCGGCGCCGTCTGGGGTGCCCTCGTCGACCCGGGCTCCGCGTCTCCCCAGGACGCGGCCGTGGTGTGGTCGATCCGGTTCCCGCGCACGGTGGTCGCCATCCTCGTCGGGGCGGCGCTGGCCACGGTCGGTGCGGTGATGCAGGCGATCCTGCGCAACCCCCTCGCCGAGCCAGGGGTCACCGGCGTCTCGGCGGGAGCCGCGCTGGGTGCTGTCGCCGGGATCGTCCTGGGACTGGCCGGCTCGCTCCAGTGGGGTGTGCCGATCGCGGCCTTCGTCGGCGCCGCCCTGGTCGCGCTCGTGCTGCAGACGGTGCTGCGGACCCGGCGCGACCTGGGGCCGGCGTCGATCATCCTCGTCGGTGTGTCGATCAACTCGCTCGCCGGAGCGGGGATCGCGGTGCTCATCGCCAATGCGCGAGACGATGCGCTCGCCCGCGGTGCGATGTTCTGGCTGGCCGGAGACCTCGAACTGCGGGACTGGAGCCATGCGCTCATCGCGGGCATCCCGATCCTGGCCGGCGTCGCCTATCTGCTCACCCGGATCCGCAGCCTCGACGCCCTCGCCCTCGGGGAGGACGTCGCCGCCACGAGCGGGGTGAACGTGCACCGCGAGCGTCTCGTGCTGCTCCTCGTCGCGTCGCTCGTGACCGGGGCCGCTGTCGCCGTCTCCGGCATCATCAGCTTCGTCGGGCTCGTGGTCCCGCATGCGCTGCGGCTCATCGTCGGGGCTTCGCACGCCCGGATGCTGCCGCTCTCGGCGCTGTGCGGGGCGGTGTTCCTGGTGCTCGCCGACACCGTGGCACGCACGGCGTTCAGCCCGGTCATCCTCCAGACGGGCGTGGTCTGCGCCCTGGTCGGCGCCCCGGTGTTCCTCCTGCTGCTCCTGGCGAAGGGAAAGAACGCATGACGCTCCCTCGCGTGGCGGCGGCGTCGCATCAGGGCACGGCGCTCACGCTCGACGGCGTGCGTGCCATCCGCGGCGGACGGGCCCTGAGCCGTCCCGTCGACCTGCGGCTCGAGCCCGGCGCCGTGCTCGGCCTGGTCGGGCCCAACGGCGCAGGCAAGTCCTCCCTGCTCGCCGCGATCGCGCACACCGGCATCCGCTTCGACGGCGCCATCCGCTACGGCGCACACGACCTCTCGACCAGGGGAGCGCGCCGCCGGGCGGCGATCCTCGCCCTGCTCGCCCAGGACAGCCGCGCCCCCGAGGAGCTGCGGGTGCGCGAGCTGGTCGCCGTCGGAGCGCGCGCATCCGCGGACGGCGGCGACCCGGATGCTGCGCTGGATGCCCTCGGCATCCTGCATCTGGCGGATCGCCGCTGCGCCACCCTCTCCGGCGGTCAGCGGCAGCTCGCGCAGCTCGCCCGCGTGCTCGCCCAGAACACGCCGGTCGTGGTGCTCGACGAGCCGACGTCCGCCCTCGACATCACCCATCAGGGCGTCGTGGAACGGGTCGTCCGGAGCCTCGGAGACGCCGGACGCATCGTGATCATCGCGGTGCACGATCTCAGCCTCGCGCTCAACGCCTGCACAGAGGTCATGCTCCTCGACGGTGCGGGCGGCTATCATCACGGCTCGCCCGCCGACGTCCTGCGCACCGACCTCGTGCACGACGTCTACGGCGTGCGCACCACCATCCATGTCACCCCCGGCGGCCGCAGCTTCCTCACCCCGGCAGACGACATCCCGCACCGATTGGACCTCGCATGACCCGTCTTCGCCTCGCCGCCGTCGCCCTCGCCGTCGTCGCCGTGCTCGGACTCCCGGGGTGCGCGACGTCCGCATCCGCGCCGGCGTCGATCGCGGCCAGCGCAACGCCCGCACAGACCCCGGACGAGGAGGACGGCGCGTTCCCGCGTACCGTCGCCGTGCCGGCCGGGGCGGGCGGGGATGCCTATGACCTCACGATCGCCGCGGAGCCGCAGCGCATCGCGGCACTCACCTATGAGACCGCCGAGGCGGTGGCCGCCCTCGGGCTCGGCGACCGGCTCGTGGTCGTGCCGGCCGCGGTGCAGAACCCTGTGCTCAGCCACCATGCCGACCAGATGGCCGAGGTGGAGACCACCGTTCCGATGGAGAGCGAGACGGACCCGGAGGTGATCCTCTCGCTCGCGCCGGATCTGGTGCTGCTGAGTCCGCGGCACGGGCTGGACTCCGGTGTGGGGAAGGCGCTCACTCAGGCCGGCGTTCCCGTGCTGCAGCTGCCGAACCTGTGGGCGACGCCAGACGACCTCATCGCGAATGTGGGCCTGATCGGAGCGGCGATCGGCGCCGACGATGCCGCCGCTGCGCTCACCGAGGAGATCCGCGCCGGCCTGCAGCCGGCGGCGGACGCCGGGAAGCGCCCGCGCGTCCTGGTGCTGAGCAATCAGGCCGGGCGGCCCTTCGTCACAGCGGGAGCTGCTTTCCCTCTCGCGCTCCTCGGCCTGGCCGGAGGGGCGGATGCGAGCGCGGAGCTGGGTCTGGAGCGGACCGGGCCCATCACCGCGGAGCAAGTCGTCCAGGCGGCGCCGGACGGCATTCTGCTCATCGACATGAACGGCTCCGGCGACCGTCTGTTCGCAGAACTGCTCGCCAACCCCGCCGTCGCCGGCATCTCCGCCGTCGCGGAGGATCGGCTGCTTCTCGTCGAGGGGCGGCAGGTGCAGGCACTGGGACTCGGGGGCACGGTGGCCGGACTCGACGAGCTCAGCGCATGGGTGGCGGGGCTGCGGTGACCGCGCCCGCACGAGGGCGTGTGGTTGGATGCGAACAGGACCCATCGATCCCCGGCGAAGGAGACGAGGAAGTGAACGACATCATGGACCCGGCGACGCGGGACACGATGCCCGGTGTCACGGCGACGGGCACGGTGCTCGCGCGCAGCACGCTCGCGACGCTGCGCGAGAGGATCTCATCGGGGGAGTGGGGCGTCGGCGCCCGCATCCCCACGGAACCGGAGCTGAGCGCCCTGCTGGGGGTCGGCCGGTCCACCATCCGGGAGGCGGTGCGCTCGCTCGCCACCCTCGGCATGGTCGAGACCAAGCGCGCCCACGGCACCTATGTCACCTCGGCCACTCCGGCACCCGGCCTCCTCGCCAACGCCATGTCGGTGTACGAACCGGCGGAGCTGGTGGGTATGCGCCGCGCACTCGACGTCGAGGCGGCTCAGGCCGCGGCCGCGCGCTGGACCGAGAGCGATCTCGCCCTCCTGGAGCGCGCTCTGCTGGAGGACACCGAGCACGTGCGCGGCGGCGGGACCGGCGTCTGCGGCTGCGTGCGGTTCCACGCCGCGGTGGTCCAGGCCGCCGGCAATCGCCTGCTCGCCGATCTCCACGCGAGCCTCGTCGCCGCTCTGCAGGCCTCCGGTCTCGCGGAGGAGATCGTCGCCGCGCAGGACGAGGCGGTGCGGATCTCGGAGCACGATCGCATCTTCGTCTCCATCCGCGCACGTGAGCCAGGGGCGGCAGCGCACCACATGGCCGTGCACGCCGATGCCGCGCTGCGCGGCATCACCCATGCCCCGGCGGTGACCGACCTCACGGTGCTCGCCCAGGCGGCGCGGTCCGGCACGATGCCTGGGCACCATCGCGGCGTCGCCTGAGCGGCGACGCGAACGGCGGCGGCTCCGCGGGGCGGGTGAGCGGGCGCGGCGGTCAGGCGCGCCAGGTGGCGAACGCCGTGTCGAGGGCGTCGACGATCCGCGCCAGGGAGGCGTCGACGGCGCGCGCCTGCCGGAATCCGCCGCTCTGTTCGAGCGTGAGGAAGCCGTGCAGAGTTGATCGCAGCATCCGTACCGCATCGGTGAGATCGTCGTCCGCGAGCGGATAGGCCCGCAGTGTCGCAGCGATGACGTCGAGGAGGGTGCCCGCGGCCTCCTGCCCGGCGGCGTCGTCGGGCTCCGGGGCGATCTGCAGGGCGGCGTACCGGCCGGGGTGGTGTGCAGCCCAGTCGCGCAGCCCTGTGGCGAGGGCATGCAGCGCGGCCCGCCCGGCCAGCCCGGTGCACGTGGTGCCGAGCGTCGCGGCGAGGTCGTGTGCGGCGTCCCGGGCGATGGCCCGGCGCAGGTCGTCTGCATCCGCCACGTGCCGGTAGACCCCCGGCGGGGCGATCCCCAGCGCGCGGCCGAGCCGCGTGATCGTGAGGGCTTCGAGGCCGATCTCGTCGGCCAGGACGGCGGCCCGGGCGACGACGGCGGCGCGACTCAGCCGCTCAGCCACGGTGCACCTCGTCGTCCAGGAAGGCGAGGACCTCGGCGAGCACGGCGTCGGGTTGCTCGCCCATCGGATAGTGCCCGGCGCCGGGGATCATCCGGTATCGTCCGGTCAGGGCGTCTGCGATCCAGCGGGCTTCGGCCTCCGGGTCGGCGAAATCGCGGTCGCGGTCGCCCATGAGCACCAGCGCCGGTGCCGCGACCCCGGGCAGCGCGGCCTCGGCGGGCGCGTGCCTGGTGCGCGTGGTCTTCTGGAACGCGCGCCAGCGCCCGGGCCGTCGGAGCAGCGCGTCTGCTGCTCTGACATGGGCCTCGTGGTCTGCCGGGCGCTCCGCGCCGAACAGCGATGCGTAGTAGCTCCGCCAGACCGCGCGCCCCCACGGGCGCGTGAGGGCGATCCGGAGCAGCAGCCGCGCGATCGGCGTCGCATGGTCGCGAACGAACGGGCCGATGAGCACGATTCCTGCGATGGCCTCCGGGCGCTCGGACGCGGCGATCACGGCGGCGGCGGCGCCCATCGAGCTGCCCACCAGCACGGCGCGGCGCTCACCGAGGGCGTCGATCACGGCCAGGGCGTCGCCGGCCGCGGCCGGGTCGTCGTACGCGTCGAAGGAGGTCGTGCTGTCGCCGTGACCGCGCAGATCCAGAGCGGCGGCGCGGTGACCGGCGGCGGCGAGCCCGGGGAGCAGATGGCGGTAGGCGGCCCGCGACTCGCCCATGCCCGGGAGGCACAGGATGAGCGGACCGGCGCCGAGCGTCTCCACGGCGATGCTGCCCCGGCCTCGGTCGACGGCCATGATGTTACGGTCCATAGACATATGTTATGCAACGTAACATCATTTGTCGAGGGGGGCGCGATGGCCTGGCCCAGCACTGCCGGGGCGCCGGGGGGCTCAGGTGAACGCGCCCGCGACACGCAGGCGCGGCGAGACCCGGATCCGCAGGTCCGTGAGCTCCGGCCCGTCGGATCCGCCGCCGAGCAGGTCGCGCAGCGGGATCGGCTCGGCCAGGCTGCGCCGCAGGGTACCGCGTCCGGCCAGCATGGCCGCGGCCACGAGGGGGTTGCGGCTCGACATGCGTGCACCGGCGATGCGCAGCGCGGTGGGTCCGCCGTTCTCGGCGAGCACCGAGACCGTCGCCTGGAAACGCCCGGACAGCGGCAGCACCCGCCACCGGCCGGCAGCGCGGACGCTCACCACGATCTCCTGCGGCCCCTGCTGGTGCAGATCGACCGCGAGCCGGCGCACCCGGATGCCCGCGCTCCGGGCTTCGCGGTCGACCCGGCGCCGGAGCGCATCGACAAGCGGGTCGAGATCGGTCTCGATCCGGAAGGTGCCGTGCGGTCGCGTGGCGTGCATGTCGACACCCACGAGCGTGTCCTCCGCCATCAGCCAGGAGAACGCGAGCTCGTGCAGGCGCGTCTCGATGTCGATGCTCGCCCGCTCCCATCGCACCCGGCTGGCGTGCAGTGTCAGCTCGCGCAGCACGGCGGGTACGACGGTCGTGGCCGCTGGCGCCGGCACGTCAGATGCGGGGGCGGGCTTGGCGGACTCATTCTCCGCGCTCCAGAGCTCGTCCAGGCGAAGTCGCGTGGCGGTGAGTGCGAGGCGTGCGACGTCATCGCCGTCCATCTCGGCCTGGACATCGATCGCGCGCTGCATCCGCTCGGAGATGCCCGCGAGTCCGAGAGCATCGCGAATCAGGGCGGCCAGATCCGCGCCCGTCGCCGGACGTCTGCGGCGCAGCCGCACGGGGAGCCAGGCGAGGCCGTCCTCGGAGGTGGACACCCCGCCAGCCTAGGCCGAGGCTTCTGGCCATGACCGCCCGCGACCGATGCGCGCGACGAGATCGACACGGCCGGCCGGCCGGCATCGGTGCCCGGTGGGTGCTCCCGCTCAGCGTCGGGCGAAATGCTCGCCCAGGGCGCAGAACGCGGCGAAGCACTCGGCGTCGCGCGGCAGGTCGTCTGCGCTGGGCCACGCTCCGGTGTGCACCACGACCAGCCGTGCGTCCGGATCCGTCCACAGATACTGCCCGTGCACCCCGCGCCCGGTGACGATCCCCGGCCGGGCATCGGCCAGCCACCACTGGGTCGCGTATCCGTAGTGCGCAGCGTCACCGGCGTCCACGAAGGAGCCCACCCGCTGATCGGGGTGGGGGGCGACGCGGCACCGGGCGATCCAGCGGCTCGGCACGATCTGCGCGTCACCCCAGCGCCCTTCGTCGAGGAACAGTTGACCGACGCGAGCGAGGTCGCGCGGGGTGGCGTTGAGCGAGCCGCCGCCGAGCGCCGTGCGCGGTCGACCGCGGGTGAGGAAGTAGAACGCGTCTGTCTCCGCGCCGATCGGGGTCCACAGCCGTCGCGATGCCCAGTCCGCGATCGTCGTATCCGTCGCGCGCTCGAGCATCAATCCCAGCACGTGGGTGTCGATCGTGGAGTAGTTGTATGCGGCGCCGGGTGCCCCCGCCTGCTCCGCGGTGCGCAGCACCTCGAGCACGGAGCCTCCGCCGGTCACGGCGCGCTCGAAGCGGTTGATCAGGGCGTCCGGGATGGTCCAGTCCTCCGGGCCGCCCACGCCGCTGCGCATCTGCAGCAGGTCGTCGACCGTCGCGGTGGCGAACGGGCTGTCGGCGAGCTCCGGCACGACCTGGCCGACGGTGTCGTCGAGGTTGAGGAGCCCCTCGCCGTGCGCGATCCCCACCAGCAGCGAGGTGACCGATTTGGTGAGGGAGAACTGCTGGAACCGCCGTCGCGGGTTCGCGAAGGCGCCCGGGTAGTCCTCGAACACCACGACGCCGTCCTGCACGATCACAAGGGAGGTCGTGTGCACGGCGCGGTACAGGTCCGCCAGCGCGCGCGAACGGCCCTCGAAGGTGTAGCGGAACCCGTGGAGGTCGGTCGGTGCGCCGATCCACGGGCGCGGAGCGCGGGCGGGGACGGCCTCGGTCGGCATCAGCGCGTCCATGTGGGTGAACGTCCACTCGTTCACCGGTCGTCGCATCGCGATCGTGCCCTGGTTGCGCCACAGCCATATGCCTCCCGCAACGAGGCCGGCCGACGCCGCGAGGGCGATCGCGGTGCGGGCGGGGGCGGAGCGAGCGGGGGCGGCTGCGGGGGTCATGGTGCCATCGTGTCAGACCGGGGTCTGGGGCAGGCCGGGGCAGGGCGTGAACGCACCCCGCCCCGGCCTGCCGCGCCGCGCTCAGCGGGCAGCGGCCGTGCGGACCGCGTTGGCCGCGCGGATCACCGCCGCGAGGCTTGCGCCCAGCACGGATCGCTGCTGCCCGGCCGCCCACGCGGCTTCCGCCCCGGGGGTGCGGTACTCGAGCAGGGTGAGCGCGTCGGAGTCGCTGCCCGTGCCGATCGCCGTCTGATGCAGGCCGAGGACCTCGATGCCGACGCCGTGCGGCTCCAGCGCTGAGACGAGCGCCTCCACCGGGCCGATGCCGGTGTGCTCCGAGGTGTGCTGCACCCCGTCGACGCGCAGTGCGATGCGGGTGCGTGCCGCGTCGTCATCGATGGCGGTCTCATAGCCGATCAGCGACACGTCATCGCCGCTGTCCGCGAGGTATGCGTCGGCGAACGCCTGCCAGAGCTCGGCAGCCGTGGCCTCCCCGCCGCTCGCATCCGTGCGCTGCTGCACGCGCCGGGCGAAGTCGATCTGCAGCCGCCGCGGCAGCTCCACACCGTGCTCGGTCTCCAGCAGGTAGGCGATCCCGCCCTTGCCGGACTGCGAGTTCACGCGGATCACCGCATCGTAGGTGCGCCCGATGTCGGCGGGGTCGATCGGGAGATACGGCACGTGCCACGGAATCTCGCCTTCTGTGCGGCCCAGCGCTGCCGCGCGGCCGCGATGCTCCGCGAAGCCCTTGCGGATGGCGTCCTGGTGGGTGCCGCTGAAGGCGGTGTGCACCAGGTCCCCGACGTAGGGATGCCGGGGGTGCACCTCGATCCGGTTGCAGTGCTCGACCGTGCGGCGGATCTCATCGATGTCGGAGAAGTCGATCATCGGGTCCACGCCCTGCGCGTGGAGGTTCAGCGCCAGGGTCGCGATGTCGACGTTGCCGGTGCGCTCGCCGTTTCCGAAGATGCACCCCTCAACGCGTTGCGCGCCGGCCAGCACCGCGAGCTCCGCGCAGGCGATGCCGGTGCCACGGTCGTTGTGCGGATGCACGGAGAGGATCACGCCGTCGCGCCGCGCGAGGTTCCGGTGCATGTACTCGATCTGGTCGGCGTAGACGTTCGGCGTGGCGACCTCGACCGTGGCCGGCAGGTTGACGATCACCGGGCGCTCCGGGCGGGCGTCCCACAGTGCGGTCATCGCGTCGCAGACCTCGAGCGCGAAGTCGGGCTCTGTGAGGTTGAACACCTCGGGGGAGAACTCGAATCGGACATTCGGAAGATCCCCGGCGAACGCGAGCACGTCGCGGCCGCCCTGCAGGATCAGCTCACGCAGCTCGGCGCGGTCCTTGCCGAGCACCATGCTCCGCCAGGTCGGCGCTGTCGCGGTGTACATGTGGATGACGACCTCGTTGCGGATGCCGGCGATGGACGCCACGGTCCGCTCGATCAGGTCGCGTCGCGCCGGGGTGAACACCACGATCGTGACATCGTCGGGGGCGATGTCGGTCTCGGCGATCAGGCGGACGAAGTCGAAGTCGGTCTGCGAGGCAGAGGGGTAGCCCACCTCGATCTCTTTGTAGCCCATGCGGACCATGAGCTCGAAGAAACGACGTTTGCGGGCCGGATCCATCGGTTCGGCGAGAGCCTGATTGCCGTCCCGGAGGTCGACCGGCACCCAGAGCGGTGCTGCCGTGAGGCGGCGTGACGGCCAGTTCCGTTCGGTGAGCGGCACGTCGACGCGGGAGTAGACGTCGGCGTAGCGGTGGGACGGCATCTGCGAGCCGCGCTGGCGGTTCCAGGCGGGAGCGTGCGCGGGTACGGGGCCGGCGGGGGACGAGATGCGGGCGAAGGGTGTCATGGTCATGTCGTGCGTTCTCTCTTCGAGGTCGTTGGACCGGCGCGGGCGACGACTCCACGACGGGGAGCCGGTCTGATCAGGCCCCGCCGTGGCGACGAAGGAGAAGGAACACGTGAGCGAGCACGGCTAGAATGTAGCACAACTCCTCAGACAAGTAGAGAAGCGGAGAGGCGAGATGGCTCAGATCAGACGTGCACCGCTGGCCGACCAGGCGGCCGAGCTGCTGCTCGAGCGCATCCGTGCCGGCGAATGGGCGCTGGGGGAGCGGCTCCCGGGCGAGACCACGCTGGCCCCGCAGCTGGGCGTGGGCCGTTCGACGGTGCGCGAGGCCATCCGGCAGCTCGCGGGCCGGGGCGTGCTGGCGTCGCGCCAGGGCTCCGGCGTCTTCGTCACCGCGCTCGATGCCCCCGAGGACTGGGACGCGGTGCTGCGTCGCGCCGACATCATCTCGGTGATCGAGGCGCGCATCGCGATCGAGACCGAGGCGGCGGCCCTGGCCGCGGCGCGCAGGACGCCGGCCGACCTGCGCGGCATCCGGCGTGCGCTCGCCGTGCGCGCGGGTGCCGCTGCCGCGGGCGGGGCGGCGTATGTCGACGCGGATATGGCGTTCCACCGTGCGGTCGTGGCGGCGGCGCACAACCCGGTGCTGGTCGAGCTCTTCGACAGCTTCACGCCGCGCCTGCGCGACGCGATGGTCGACATGCTCCGCATCCGTCGTCCGCGCCATGCCCACGACGATCAGGATGCGCACATCGATCTCGCCGACGCGATCGCGGCCCGTCACGCGGAGGCAGCCGCCGACCGCAGCCGCACGCATCTGCTGACCCTCAAGGACGGACTGGCGTGAGCGCGTCGGGCTCGGACGGCGCGTGGGCGCTCACCGGCGCCTCACGCACAACGCAAGATCGCCACGCCGGAGCAGGAACACACACCGCCCGGTCATCCGCCTGACGCACGCAGAAGAGCGGTGGCCATCGCACCGAGACGGCCACGCAGCGGGCCGTGGGCAGGAGCCGCGCATTCTCGTGGTCCTGTCCTCACGGCCGAACCCGGAACACCACGCAGACTACGGAGCGCCGACCCGGGTGAGCCAATCCGTGATGAGCGCACCTGTGAGAACAGGCTGATCCAGATGCAGATTGTGGCCGGCCGCGTCCAGCACGGCGAACGTCGCGCGTGGATAGTGCTCGACATTCCGCCACGCGTCCTCGTACCCGACGACCTGGTCTTGTCGCCCGGTCAGGAACAACGCCGGTTGGGTAAAGCGCCCAGGGGAAGCCCGTTCGGGCTCCTCGTCGAGCGGGTAGCTCTCGGAGATGCGACGCAACGCCAGCTGGTCTGCCGCGGCCAGCCCCGGCTGAACGTGCGAAAAGAACGCCTCGGCGTTCGTGCGGGACTGGACGACGGCCATGTCCGCATACGCAGAGCCGGCGTCCCCGAGTTCTTCCAGGAGGGCAGGATCGGCAGACAGCACGACCTGCTCTGGCACCACCCGTCGGTGGTGAGAGGCGACCATGACCGGGGCGATCACCGCGAGCCCGATCACCTGATCGCGGAAGTCGTGTGCGACACGCCGGGCGATCATCCCGCCGAAGGAATTGCCGATGATGGCGAACGGTTCTGCTCCGACCCGAGAACGCAGCTCGGCCTCCACTGCTGCGACGAGGTCTTCGCTGCTCGATACATCCCCTGCGGGAGACGCGCCGTGGCCGGGGAGGTCGAAGTAAAGCCGTCGCCAGCTCCCCGTGGCATCGATGACCGGGTCCAACGGAAGCAGGAGCCGGTGGTCGACGCCGAAACCATGGAGCAACACCAGGGGGCGGCCCGACCCTCGCTCGACGACATGCATCGATCAAGATTACCGGCGGGCCGGCCCCACCGCCCAGAACGCAACCACCCCGGCCGACGTCGCCCGACCGGGCGGTCTCAGTGGCCCTGGAACGCCTCCTTCAGCCACCAGGAGCCCTGATCGGAGGCGATCTTGGCGTCGATCAGGAACGGAACGGTCGGATCACTGCGTAGCCACTGCGCCACCGGAGCCAGATCGTCCAGACTGCGCACCGTGGTCGCCTGTGCCCCGTACCCGCGGGCGATGGCGGCGATATCGGTCTCCGGAAACTCGACGATGCCGGTGTCGACCGTGGGGTCCTCGGCGGCGAAGTGATGCACTTCGGCGCCGTAGGCGGCATCGTTGTAGACGATCACCAACAGCGGTATCCGCAGCCGGACGGCGGTCTCGAACTCGGCGATCGCCATCAGGAAACCGCCGTCGCCGGTGCCGAGCACGGGAAGGCGGTGCGGTTGTGCGAGTGCTGCGCCGATGGCCGTGGCGAGGCCCAGCCCGATGGACTGGAAGGCCTGGGTGAAGGCGAATCCCTGCTCGTCCGGGACGCGGAGGAACTGGCTCGGGTAACCCATGAAATTGCCGGAGTCGATCGAGACGATCCGCTGCTCCGGGAGCATCTCGTCGAGCGCCAGGGTGAGGTCGCGCGGGTCGATCCGCGTCGTGGTGGACAGGCTCTCGTAGGGAGTGTCCGCCCAGCGGCTCGTCGCGGCGATGGTGGCCGCAACCTCCTCTGTGCGATAACGGGTTCGCGCATCGCCGCGTGCCGCGAGCTCCTTCGTGAGCTCGATCGCGGTCGTCTCGCTGTCGCCGAGGATCCCGAGGTGGATCGGGCGGTTACGACCGAGCGCGGCGTCTTCCACGTCGATCTGAACGACTTTGGCGCTTTCGCCGATGAGGGTGCCGTGTCGCATCGTCCACATGTTCAGGGCGCAGCCGAAACCGAGGATGAGGTCGGCGCTCTGCACCAGGTCCGCGGTCGTGGGCGAGGAGAACCCGCCGGAGATGCCCAGATCGAAGCGATCGCCGGCGAACAGTCCTTTGACGACGGCCGAGGTCGCCACGAGTGCGCCCGCCTGCTCGCCCAGAGCCCGCAGTGCCGGGCCGGCGTGACGGGCGCCGCGTCCGGCGACGATGACGGGCCGCTGCGCGGCCTCGACCAGATCCGCGAGCCGGCGGATGGCCTCGACGCCGGGGCGTACCGCGGCGGGTGGCTCGACGGCAGGCAGTTGATCGAGCAGGGTCGCCGCCACCCGCTCGTGCTGCACATCGAGCGGCAGGTTCAGCACGACGGTCCGGCGTTCGTTCTGCGCGATGCGGAATGCGCGCACCGTGTCGACCAGGGCGGTCGCGGCGCTGTTGACGCGCTCTGGGGTGGCGTACACGCTGTCGGCGAGTGCCGACTGGTCCATGGCGAAGTTCGACTGGACGGCGGCCCGCGCATTCTCCGCGGCCAGCACGAGAACCGGGGTGCGGCTCTTGGCCGCCTCGCCGATGCCGGTGGTCGCGTTGGTCAATCCGCAGCCTTGGTGAACGCTGACCACCGCGACCGTGCCGCTGACCCGGGCATAGGCGTCCGCCGCCGTGGCGGCACCCCCCTCGTGCCGCGTCGCCGTGAACGGAACGCCCGCGGCGCGCAACGCGTTCGTGACCTCGAAGTTGCCCGAGCCCACCACGCCGAACACGTGCCCGGCGCCGAGGCGCGCGACCACGCGGCCGACGAGCTCAGCGACGCTGATCGTGCTCGCAGCATCGGGGGCTTCCGTGGCAGGCCGGATGTCGGTGGCGGTCATGCCTGCGCCTCCACGAGGGCCAGCACGCGCGCCGGACTGCCGGTGCCGCCGACCAGAGGCAGCGGAGCCACCACGATCACGGCGCCCGTGGTGGGCAGTTCGCCGAGATTCTGCAGTGAGGTGATGCCGTACTTGTCGTGACCGAGGAGGTGATAGTGCGCGGGAAATGGAGGATCGAGTTCAGCACCGCGCCCGGCGTCGATGCCGACGGTTTCGACACCGAAACCGGAGATGGGGCGCTCCACGGCGAGCCATTCGGCGAGGCGTGCCGTCACCCCCGGGGTGTGGGAGCCGGTCTCGTCGGCGTTGAGGAATGCTTCTTTGTCCTGCGCGAAGCGGTCCCAGCCCGTGCGGTACAGCAACCAGCCGTTCTCGGGCAGGCGCCCGTGCTCCGCCTCCCACGCCTCGACGTGCTCGATGTCCAGCAGGAAGTCCGGATCGGCGGAGACCTCCGCGCGTTTGTCGATGACCACGGCCGGCCCGACCAGACGGGCAGGCGGAATCTGCGAGACATCGTGCCCCTCGCGACCCGTGATCCAGTGCACCGGCGCATCGATGTGGGTGCCGATGTGTTCGCCGGTGTGAATGTTGTGGTGCTTCCAGAACGGGCCGGGCGCGTCGTACGCGCTCACCTGCTCGAGAGTGAGATCGATGAGGTTGGCAAAGGGCTCCGGCAGGCGCAGGGTCGGCGTCTCCGAAGACAGCGGGTTGGTGAGGTCGACCACGCGCACGGCGCCGGTTGACAGCGCCTTGAGGACGGAAGCGGTGACGGTCATGAATCATCCTTACTCTCACGGCCGGAATGCCGCCTCTGCTCTGAAGCGGCCCCGCGCCTGATGATGGTCGAGTGCGTGCGGATGACACCCGGTCACCCACCAGGCATATGCGTAATCTGTGACGACGGTGTCATGGGCACGATACCAACGGTGCATCTCGACCGCCAGAGGGTCTTAGCACTTCAGGAACCCCTCACCCCAGACGCCACCGAAGACACCGCCCCCTGCCTCAAAAAGGGGGTGATGGTGCCAGATGTGTGCTGCGCCGGACGCCTCACCGGCGCAGCGTCTGCGTCGGCGTCTCCTGGTAGCGGTTGCGATACTCGGCGGAGAAGCGCCCGAGATGCCCGAAGCCGCAGCGTTCGGCGATGGCGGTCACGGTGTCCACGCGCGGGTCGCCGGCGAGCAGCGACCGGTGTGCCCGCCGGAACCGGGCGTCGCGCAGCAGCTCCGAGGGTGTGCGACCGGAGGCGGTGCGAACGTGCTCCTGCAGGGTTCGCAGCGGCACGTTCAGCGAACCCGCGATGTCGACGACGCCGAGATGCTCGTCGATGGCGCGTTCGAGCTGCTCGGAGAAGAGCCGGTGCAGCCGGTCAGCGGGCAGGATCGTCGGGGCCGGGGTGTCCCAGGCGCCGAGCGATTTGCTGACCGAGTTCTCGACGGCGCGAAGCATCTGCACGAGCACGAGATCGGCGGCAAGCGCCCGAGCGTAGCCCCCGGACACGATCGGCGCCTCGAAGCTCTCGTGCAGCTCGAACACGGCCCGCAAGAAGGAACGGCCTTCGCGGGTGTCCAGACGAAGGCTGGGTGCGAGGTGCAGTGCGTCAGGGCGCAGGGCGCCGAACACTCCGGCGGCGACCTTCAGCAGTCGGTCGCGCCGTGCGTACACGATGAGGTGGGGCGTGTTCCGCTCCCACGCCATGACGAAGTCGCGATCGAGCGGCGGCACCGTGGCGAGGTCGGGCGAGGAAAACACCTCCGTGCGGCCGACGGTCATGGTCGCTCGTCCCGACAGGGGGATCTGCACCAGGTGGAAGCTCTCGAGCCCCACCGGCGAGATGCGGACGGGTGCGCCGTAGTCGAGCAGTTCGATCCCGATGCCGATATCGGCGTCGTGCACTGAGCGCAACTGCATCTCCACCGCACCGGTGCGTTCGATCGGGCTCAGCCGATGCTCGCAGAACAGGTCGGTGATCGTGGCGTGAGCAGCATCGATCGCGCGCGCGGTGACGGTGCGCCGTGAGGGGAGCACCTCGGCTGCCCGTGGCATCGCAACGGGAGAGATCAGGGTCAGGGGTTCCTCCTACCGCGCCCGTCTGACATCTGCGTCAGTCGGACATACCTTGCGCCTGGCGGATAGTCGCCGCGGGTGGCAATCAGATTAGCTGTTCGCCAGGCCGCAAGGAAGCGGGCGGGGCACCACGATGGGCCCGGCGTGCGCCATGACGAGCGGCAATCCCATCTACACGATCGGAGGCCCGGATATGGGCATACTCGATGGCAAGGTCGCCGTCGTCACGGGCGGTGCGACCAAGATCGGGCGGGGTGTCGTCGACGTCCTGCGCGGCGAGGGGGCGACCGTCGTCGTCGCCGATATCGATGACGACGGGCTTGCCCAGCTCGCCGCGGACGTGGACGCGCAGCACGTCGACATCACCGATGACGAGCAGGTGCAATCCCTCGTCGACGGGATCCTCGTCCGCCACGGCCGGCTCGACGTCGTGGTGAACCTCGCCGCGACCTATCTCGACGACGGCGCCGACACCTCCCGAGCGGACTGGCTGCGCGCCCTCGACGTCAACCTCGTGAGCGCGGTACGCGTGGTCGCCATCGCACGGCCACACCTGGCCGCATCCGGGAGCGGCGCCGTGGTGAACATCTCGTCGATCTCCTCAGGCGTCGCCCAGACCGGGCGGTGGGTGTATCCGGTCAGCAAGGCCGCGATCGTGCAGCTCACCCGCTTGCAGGCGCTCGATCTGGCGGAGGACGGCATCCGGGTGAACTCGGTGAGCCCGGGATGGACGTGGTCGAACATCATCGAGGAGGTCTCCGGAGGAGACCGGGCGCACGCCGATCGCGTGGCCGCTTCCTTCCACATGCTCGGTCGCCTGGGCGACCCCGCCGAGATCGGCCGGGTGGTCGCCTTCCTCGCCTCGCCGCAGGCGAGTTTCGTCACCGGCGCCGACTGGGCCGCAGACGGCGGCTACTCCGCGCTCGGCCCCGAGCAGCGCGAGCCGCAGATCCCCCGCCTCGCCGAGCGCCCCGACGCAGCGCACTGACCGAACCAGCCTTCGCCTTCAGGAGCCCCCCATGACACAACGCAGCATCACCATCGTCGGCGCCGGTCAGTCCGGCCTGCAGCTGGGCCTCGGCCTGCTGCAGCACGGCTACGCCGTGCGTCTGATCTCCGACCGCACGCCAGAGGAGATCGCCGCGGGCCGCGTCGCCTCCAGCCAGTGCATGTTCCACACCGCGCTGTCCTACGAGCGCGCCGTCGGCGTCGACCTCTGGGACGACGCGCCCTGGGTGGAAGGGATCGGCTTCAGCGTGCCGAACCCCGATCGACCAGGCGAACGCCTGTTCAGCTGGTCCGGCAGGCTCGATGCCCCGGCCCAGTCGATCGACCAGCGCGTGAAGTTCCCCGCGCTCATCGAGCTGTTCGCGTCCCGCGGCGGCGAGGTCGTCTACGAGGAGGCGAGCATCGAGGACCTCGAGCGTTACACGCTCGAGTCCGAACTGGTCATCATCGCCGCAGGCAAGGGCGAGATCGCCCGGCTCTTCGACCGCGACGCCGAACGCTCCACCTTCGACGCCCCGCAGCGCGCCCTCGCCCTCACGTACGTGCACGGGCTGCAGCCGACGCCGGACTTCTCACGGGTGAGCTTCAACCTCGTGCCCGGCGTGGGCGAGTTCTTCGTCTTCCCCACGCTCACGCTCTCCGGCCCCGCCGACATCTTCGTGTTCGAGGGCATTCCCGGCGGCCCCCTCGACCGTTGGGCAGGGCTGACGCCAGAGCAGCACCTCGAGGCCTCGCTCGACTTCCTGCGCGAGTACCTGCCCTGGGAGGCCGAACGGGCCACGGATGTCTCTCTCACCGATGACCTCGGCGTTCTGCAGGGGCGCTTCGCGCCGACGGTGCGCAAACCCGTCGCCGTTCTCCCGTCCGGCCGGACCGTGCTCGGCATCGCGGACGTCGTCGTGCTCAACGACCCGATCACCGGGCAGGGGTCCAACAACGCGTCCAAGTCGGCCCAGAGCTACCTCGACGCGATTCTCGACCACGGCGGTCTGCCTTATGACCGCGCATTCCAGCAGCACGCTTTCGAACGCTACTGGGCGCGCATCAAGCCGGTCGCCGACTGGACGAAAACACTGCTCCGTCCGCCCGCACCGCACGCGCTGAACGTGCTCGCCTCGGCCGCGCAGTACCCCGAGCTCGCGCAGCGTTTCGCCAACGGCTTCGACGACCCTGCCGACTACGGCGACTACTTCCTCGACGCGGAGGGCGCTGAGCGCTATCTGACCGACTTGGCCACGGCGGGGACGCCGGCATGAACGGGCAGGCACAAGCACCGGACACGCGGGACCTGCGGAGCGCCTTCGGGCAGTTCGCGACCGGCGTGACGATCGTCACGGCACTCTCGCTCGAGGGCGAGCCGATCGGCGTGACGGCGAACTCCTTCACCTCGGTCTCGCTCGACCCGCCGCTCCTCCTCTGGTGTCCCGGCAGGCACCTGCACAGCCTGCGACACTTCGAGCAGGCCGGTCACTTCGCCATCAACGTGCTCGCCAGCGAGCAGCACGCGCTCTCCGCACGTTTCTCCTCGGCCGGCACCGACAAGTTCCACGGCGTCGAGACGAGGGAGGGCGTTGGCGGTGTTCCCGTGCTCGCCGGGACGGTGGCGAGCTTCGAGTGCCGGACCGCCGGCCGCCACGAGGCCGGCGACCACATCATCTTCATCGGTGAGGTGGAACGCTACGAGTACCGCATCGCGGCCCCGCTCGTGTTCCACCGCGGCATGTACCACGACACCACCGCGCATCCGACCGTGGCCCAGCGCAAGGACTGAGCGCGTGGAGCACAGGAAGAGCACGAGCGGGGAAGCGCGATGAGGGTCGTCGTCATCGGCGCCGGCATCAACGGCCTGGTCGCCGCAGCCGAGCTGGCACTCGCGGGAAACGAGGTGACGATCGTCGAGCGTGCCGACCGGATCGGCGGGTTCATCGCCTCCGACGAGCGCACCGTGCCGGGTTTCGTGCACGACACCTACTCGTCCTGGCATCCGCTGTTCGTCTCGTCGGCGGCCTACGGGGTGCTCGGCGCGGAGTTGCGGGCCCGGGGCCTCGAGTACGCCAACGCACCGGACGCGGTGACGGCGAGCACCGCCGATGTCGCGGGCGAGCGGCGCACCGTGGTGGCCTATCGCGACCCGGTGAAAACCGCCGAAGGCTTCGCGCTCCGACGTGACACCGATGCGTACCGTGATCTGCTGCAGAACTTCGGAAAGCGTGCAGACGTGGTTTTCGGTGCGCTCGGCGCCGAGCTCGGCTCGACGTCGAATCTGGCGCGCCTGGCGTGGCTGGCGTTGCGCCGGCTGCGACTGCGCAGCGGCGAGGCGTTCATCCGGGATGCGCTCACCAGCGGCCGCGGGCTGCTGCGGCGAACATTCGACGGCTGGGAGCCGGACGCGCTGTGGACCCCGTGGCTGCTGCACGCCGGCCTCGGTCCGGACCACGCCACCGGCGGCATGCTGCTGCCGGTGTTCGCCGGGGCGATCCACGAGTTCGGCCTGCCGGTGGTCGTGGGCGGTGCCGGTAACTTCCTCGCCGCATTCGAGCGGCTGCTCCTCGACCACGGCGTGAAGATCCTCACCGGCGTCGAGGCCGAGACCATCGTGCTCGCGCAGGGCCGCGCGGCGGCGGTGCAGACCTCCTCCGGCGTCATCCCGGCCGATGCGGTGCTCGCGAGCGTGTCGCCCGGCGCGCTCTACGGCACCCTTCTCAAGGACGCGGCCGCCGCGACCGCCCAGCGCATCGCGGCGAAGCAGTACCGGGCAGGAAGGGCGGCGGTCCAGCTCCACCTGGCGCTCGACCGGCCGGTCGGCTGGGAGGACGAACGCCTGCGTGCGGTGCCCCTCGTGCACCTCAGCGACGGTTCCGGCAGCACCGGTGTCGCGGTGGCTCAGGCCGAGGCCGGTCTTCTGCCCTCCTCACCCACGGTCGTCGTCGGCCAACAGCACCTGCTCGACCCGGGTCGTGCGCCGGAGGGGAAAGCCACGCTGTGGTTGCAACTGCAGGAAGCGCCGTTCGCTCCCGTGGGTGATGCCGCTGGCGTCATTGACGTGAGCGGCGGCTGGCAGGACCCGTCGCTGCGCGAGCAGTACCTCGATCGGGTGCTGGACCGGATCGAGGCCTTCGCGCCCGGGCTGCGCTCCAGCGTGCTCGCCTCCGACTTCATCGCCCCGAGCGACCTCGTCGCGGCGAACCCGAACGCGATCGAGGGAGACCCCTACGGCGGGAGCAGCGAGCTCGATCAGAACCTGCGCTGGCGCCCCTTCCCGAACGGCGCCCACCACCGCACACCGATTCCCGGGGTCTGGCATCTGGGCGCCGCCACGCATCCCGGCCCGGGTCTTGGCGCGGGCTCCGGCCACCTCGTGGCACAGCAGGTGCTCGCGACGCGGCGACGGAGATAGCCTGCCAGCGGGGGACCGGCCCGGCTCTGTGCCTCGCGACGTCTTTCGCGACGCACAGAGCCGGTCGGCGCGTCGCTCGTCGGCCGCGGGCCTGCGCCGCCGGGCTGCCGGGTCGGAAGGGGCTCCGCGGTTCCTGGCCGGTTCGCCCCGGCCGCCATCGGTTCGCACCGGCGCGGTGCGCCCACGGCTGGACCCGCCGACCTCGCCGCCGGAGCCCGAGCCCCTGCACGCGCGGTGGGTCGAGGGGCGCGTCGTCGCCACCGACGCGCTCAGGGCCGACGCGCTCAGGGCTGACGCGCTTTTTGTGGCGGCTCGGTGAACGCCGACACGGGCACGCCACAGGTTCCAGCGCTTCCGGCCGCGGGGTGCCGGAACGGCTATCGTGCCCACATGGACGCAACGGCGGCGAAGTCTCGACCACGGGCGACGGGTGCCAGCAGGCCGAGCACGGCGAGGACGGCAGAGAACGGCGATTCCAGCCTGTCGCAGCTCGTCGTCTCCGTGTTCGGCCTCTATGCCAGGGGGGAGAACAACTGGCTCTCTGTCGCGTCTCTCATCGAGCTGACCGGAACGCTCGGTCTTGAGGCGCAGGCCGTCCGATCGGCCGTCTCTCGGCTGAAACGGCGCGGGGTGCTGCTCAGCGAGCGGCGCGAGAACGCCGTGGGATACGCACTGTCCGCATCCGCGCTGGAGACACTCGCGGAAGGCGACGTGCGCATCTTCGAGGCGACTCGGGCGACCGTCGACGACGGCTGGGTGCTTGTCTTGTTCTCGGTGCCGGAGTCGCAGCGCGAGAAGCGGCATACGATCCGCACGACACTCACCCGGCTCGGGTTCGGCACGGCGGCCCCGGGCGTGTGGATCGCTCCGGGAACGCTTGCCGCAGAGACGCGTCGCGCGCTCGAGCGTCAGGAGCTCAGCGAGTACGTCGACCTCTTCCTCTCGCACTACGTTGCACCCCGCGACCTGCGCACGGAGGTTGCCACCTGGTGGGACTTGGACGAACTGGAATCGCTCTCCATCGAGTTCCTGCGCAAGTATCGCCATGCCGGCACGAACCGTGACGGCGGCCCGCTCGACCCCGCCGCGGCCTTCGCCGTCTACGTGCCGATGCTCACCGACTGGCGTCGGCTTCCGTACCGAGATCCAGGACTTCCGCTTTCTCTGCTGCCCGCCGGCTGGAAAGGCGAGGAAGCGGGGCGCGTGTTCGACACCCTCAACATCTCCCTGCGCCCCCTCGCCGCACGACACGCCTCCGCGACGATCCACCGGTCCAGGCTGCCGCGGGTGCGCGCTCGCGCCGAGGCCTCGCCATCCGACGCCGGAGAGCAATCCGGATAGCCAGAGCACCCGGCGGCGGGGCGTGCTGTCGTGCGCGAGGGCACGGCCGAACTCAGGCAGCTGGCAACGCTGAAGCGCCGGGTGCCGCGGTATTCCGCGGCACCCGGCGCTTCAGGGGGTTTTCTGCCTGAGTTCGGTCGGTGGAGCTCAGCCGCGCAGCGGCTGGAGAGCCCCGGCCCAGCGCTCGAGCTGGTCGAACAGGACCTGCGCGGCGGCAGCCTGGTAGTCGCCCGGCGTGAACACCGAGAAGTTCTCGAACTCGGTCAGCAGCGAGAAGGTGAGCGTGGCGCGCACGTCGGCGAGCTGGAGTTCCCCGGCGATGCCACGCAGGTGCTCGATGGCCCGGCCTCCGCCGAGGCTGCCGTAGCCGACGAAGGCGGCGGCCTTGTCGTTCCACTCGGCGTAGAGGTAGTCGATCGCGTTCTTGAGCGCCCCGCTGGTGGAGTGGTTGTACTCCGGGGTCACGAACACGTAGCCGTCGAACGCGCCGATGGTCTCGGCCCACTTCCGGGTGTGCTCGTTCTGGTACTGACCCATCGACGCCGGGATCGGCTCGTCGAGGATCGGCAGCGCGTGGTCGGCGAGATCGACGATCTCGTAGTTCGCCTCGCGGGTGGCGGACTGCTCCAGCACCCAGTCGGCGACGGCCCGGCCGTTGCGGCCGGGGCGGGTGCTGCCGACGATGATGGCGATGCGGAGGTCGCTGGTCATGTGTTTCCTTTCGGGGCTCGTGGCCCGTGCTCTGTTGTGTGTCTCGGGATACCGTGCGGGTGCGATCGTGCCGTGGCGCGCGGTGGTCGGGGGAAAAGGCTCAGGGCTCCGCGGGGCGGTCGAGGACCTCATCGAGGTGGGCGCGCAGCGCGTGCGTCGTCTCGGCGACCGCATCCAGCTGCGCGGGGGTGAACGCGGAGATGAACAGCTCGCGCACATCGCGCAGGTGCGGAACGGAGCCGCGGCGGAACAGCCGCAGGCCCTCGTCGGTCAGCACCACCAGCGATCCGCGGCTGTCCTCGGCGCACTTCCTCCGGCAGATCAGTCCGCGCTTCTCCATGCGCCCCAGGTGGTGCGAGAGGCGGCTGCGGTCCCAGTCGATGCGTGCCGCGAGGTCGGACGAGCGCAGGGTGCGATGCTCGGCCTCGCTGAGGGCGAGCATGACCGAGTAGTCGCCGCCGGAGAGGCCGGCGGCCTGCATGCGCCGGTCCATCGCGCCGCGCAGGAGATAGGACGTCTCGATGAACGAACGCCACACCCGCAGCTCCTCGCTGGAGGGCATCGGGCGCTTCTTCGTGCGATCGAACAACGTCACCTCCAGGGGTCGGTTTCTCGGGTAGTTGACGTATCAACCATATGCGTTCATCATTGACACGTCAACTACCTGCTGTATCCCGTCGAGAAGGGTCGTGATGCCATGTCGCCGCAAGCGAAGGATTTCGTGTTCGGTCTTGATTCCTTCGGAGAGGTTCCGCTCGACGACGCCGGCCGCGCGCTCTCGGATGCGGAGGCCGTCCTGCTGCTGGTGGACGAGGCGAGAATCGCCGAGCAGGCGGGGATCGATGTCTTCAGCCTGGGGGAGCATTATCAGCCCGGCCGCGTGGACTCCGCCCCAGCGGTGGTGCTGGGCGGCATCGCGCAGGCCACCGAACGCATCCGGCTCGGAACGTCGGTCACGGTGCTGTCCACGCAGGATCCGGTGCGGGTGTACCAGGAGTTCGCCACCGTCGACGCCCTCTCCCGCGGGCGCGCAGAGCTGGTCCTGGGGCGGGCGTCCGCGGTCGAGTCCTTTCCGCTGTTCGGTTATGACCTCGACCAGTACGAGGAGCTGTTCGAGGAGAAGCTCGAGCTGTTCCTGCGTCTCGTGCGGGAGTCGCCGGTGACCTGGTCGGGACGCTTCCGTGCGCCGCTCGACCGGGTAGAGCTGCATCCGCGCATGCCGGAGGGCGGCATTCCGGTCTGGATCGGCATCGGCGGCAGTCCCGAATCGGTGATCCGGGCCGCCCGCAACGGGCTGCCCCTCATGATCGCGATCATCGGCGGCCAGCCAGAGCGCTTCGCCGGGCATGCGGAGCTGTACCTGCGCACCCTCGCGGAGCTGGGTCGGCCCGCGCTCCCCATCGCCCAGCACTCACTCGGGCTCATCGCCGACACCGACCGGGAGGCGGCGGAGGACTACTGGCCCTTCTGGGAGCCGGTGGTGCGCCGGCTCAGCATCGAACGGGGATTCGCGCCGCCCACTCCGGAGCGCTACGCCGAGGAGATCACGACCGGGGCGCTGTTCGTGGGCTCGGTCGAGACCGTCGCACAGAAGATCGCGCGGGTCGCCCGCGTCAACCGATTGTCGCGCTTCGACCTGAAATACGATCTGCTGGGCATGCCGCGCGCGCTGCGGGAGCGCACGATCCGGCTGTTCGGAACGGGTGTCGCGCCCCGGGTCCGTGAGCTGCTCGCCGCAGACCCTGTGCCGTAGCGTTCGCCGGCTGCCGGGGCAGGGAAAGAAGAAAAGGCCCCGCCTTCCGGCGGAGCCTTTTCCCACTGTCTCAACACAGTGTGGACCCAGGGGGATTCGAACCCCCGACCTCTTCATTGCGAACGAAGCGCGCTACCAACTGCGCCATGGGCCCGTGAACCTCAGCTACATTACCATGCTCGGAACCGTGCGGCCGCCGCCGACGTCACCCCAGCAGAACCGTGGCGAGGAACAGCACCGGAAGGCACCCGATCGTCGTGATGAAGATCGTGTCCCGCGAGATCACCGATCCCACACCGTAGCGCTCGGAGAAGTTGAACACGTTCTGCGCGGTCGGAAGCGCGGCGAGCACCACGACGATCAGGGTCTCGTGGGACGAAAGACCCAGCAGGTGCGCGATGCCCCACGCAGCCACCGGCATCACCAGCAGCTTGAGCGTGGAGGCCAGCACCACGTCGCGGCGTCGGCCGTGCGGTCCGAGCACGCGCTGTCCGTGCAGCGAGATGCCGTAGCTGATCAGCAGCACCGGCACGCACGCGTTCGCGATCAGCTGCATCGGCTCGATCACGATGACCGGCAGCTCGATGCCGGACACCGACACGGCGGTTCCCAGCAGGGAGCCCAGCACGATCGGATTGCTGATCGTGCGGACCACCGCGGTACGCACCGCTACCCGCTCACGGGTCACGGCATCGAGGATGCCGAGAACGACCGGAGTGAGCACGACCAGCTGCATCAGGATGACCGGAGCAGGGTAGGCGGCGCTTCCCAGCAGATAGAGCGAGAGCGGGATGCCGAAGTTGTTGGAGTTGACCTGCCCGGACGACAGTGCGGTGATCACCGTCTCCCCGACGCTTCTCTTCCAGAGGAGGCGGCTGGCGAGCACCGAGATCAGGATCACCACGGCTGCCGCGAGGGCGGAGGCGGGCAGGAGCGCGGAGAACAGCATCCGCGCATCGGCCTGCGCCAGCACGGTGAACAGCAGGAAGGGGGACAGCACGAAGAACGTCAGCCTGCCCAGCACATACCGGGCATGCTCGCCGAGCAGATCGATGCGCCCGATGATGTACCCGACGACGATCGCCAGGCCCACCACGGCGAATCCGGTGAGCGAGTCGAGCATTGTTCGAGCGTAACGCGGCGTTCGAGCGTAACGCGGCCTGAAGCGCCGGTCCCACGGCGCCCGTGCCGCTGCGGCGAGAGAACAACGGCGCAGACGCGCCGGGCCGGGGTCGGCGTCTGCGCGAGCTGCTCCCTATCATGAGCGCATGACAGCGTCCCTTCCCCCGCGCAGCATCCTCGTCCACGACGCCCTTCGTGCCGCCGGGATCACCGGCGAGATCCGGGTGCTCCCCGACGCCGCGTCCACCGCGGCGCTCGCCGCAGAGGCGCTGGGGGTGGCGGTCGGCGCGATCGCCAACAGCCTCGTCTTCATCGCCGACGGTGCCCCGCTCCTGGTGATGACCAGCGGAGCGCACCGCGTCGACACGGCGGCGCTCGCTGCGCGCATCGGCCGGAGCAGGATCAGCCGCGCCACCGCGGACCAGGTGCGCGACGCCACGGGCCAGGCGATCGGCGGCGTCGCCCCGGCCGGGCATCCGGCGCCGCTGACGACCGTCGTCGACGAGGCGCTGCGCGACCACCCGGAGATCTGGGCGGCGGGCGGCACTGCGCACACCGTGTTCCCTCTGACGTTCGACGAGCTGGTCCGCCTCACCGGCGGGGAGGTCGTGAAGGTCGACTGATCGGCCAGGGGTGCCTCACCGGGCCGTGCGTGCGCCGATCCGCCTGGCCAGCTCCGTCGCGGCATCCGTGACGGCGTGCACCAGCACGGCCGGATCCGCTCCGCCGTCCGCCGGGTAGGTCACCGCGACAGCCGCCATCGGCCACCCCTGGGCGTCGCACGCGGCCACGCCCACCGATGCCAGGCCGACCGTGACCTCGCCATCCTCGTCGGCGTATCCCTGTGCGCGGGTCTGACGCAGCAGCTCACGCAGCTCGGAGGGGCGCGCGGGCCCGCGGCCGGTGCGTTCGGTCAGCGCGGACGCATCGGGGTACAGTGCGCGCACCTGTGCTGCGGGGAGGGCTGCCAGCATCGCGCGCCCTGTCGCCGTGAGGTGCGCCGGCAGGCGCACTCCCACTTCGGTGACCAGCACCGGCCGGCGCCGCGCCCGCTCCTCCACGATGTAGAGCACGTCCCGCCCGCTCATCACCGCGAGGTGGGCGCTCTCGCCCACGCGGTCGGCGAGGGAGGCGACGAGCGGACGGCCCAGCCGTGCGAGGGGTTCCTGCCGGGCATAGCCGCCGGCCAGCTCGAATGCGGCGGGGCCGAGGGCCCATCGGCGCTCCTGCGGCAGATGCACGACGAAGCCGTGATCGGCGAGCGTCGTCAGCAGGTGATAGATGCTCGACCGGGGGATCTCCAGATCGCGGGCGAGCGCGGAGGCCGCGACCGGCGTCGCACGGCGCGCCAGATGGGACAGGATGCGCAGGGTCTGGTCGGCCGCGGGCACCTGCGGGCCGGCGCGGCGACCAGTCCGCACGGTCGGCGACGTCTCGTCGTCTGGAATCACAGACACAGCATGGCACGCATCCGCGGCCCCGCCGCGGCCGCCGGTGTGGAATCGGAGGATGAGCGCATCCCCGTCTCCGATCGTCGTCGGCGCAGCACCCCTTCATCCCGCGGAGGTGGTGGCCATCGCGCGACACGGCGCACCCGTCGAGATCGACCGGGCCGCCCGCGACCGCGTCGCCGCCACCCGCAGCACGATCGACGCCCTCGCGAACGACCCGCAGCCGCACTACGGCGTCTCCACCGGTTTCGGTGCGCTCGCCACCACGTTCATCGCACCGGAGCGCCGCCGTCAGCTGCAGGCGAGCCTCATCCGCTCCCATGCTGCCGGAACGGGTGCTGAAGTCGAGACCGAGGTCGTCCGGGCGCTCCAGCTGCTGCGCCTGCAGACGCTGGCGACCGGGCGCACCGGGGTGCGGCCGGTCGTCGTCGACACCTACGCTGCGATGCTCAACGCGCACATCACCCCGGTGGTGCGTGAGTACGGCTCGCTCGGCTGCTCCGGCGATCTGGCGCCCCTGTCGCACATCGCTCTCGCCGCGATGGGCGAAGGGGAGGTGCGCGATGCGGCTGGTGCTCTCCGTCCCGCCGGAGACGCCCTCGCGGCGGCCGGCATCGAGCCGGTCGTGCTCGTGGAGAAGGAGGGGCTCGCCCTCATCAATGGCACCGACGGCATGCTCGGGATGCTGCTGCTGGCCCTCCACGACCTCCACGACCTCGTCGTCACCGCCGACGTCGCCGCGGCGATGTCGATCGAGAGTCAGCTGGGAACCGACGCCGTGTTCGCCGCGGACCTCATGGCCCTGCGTCCGCAGGACGGTCAGGCCGCATCGGCGGCGAACCTGCGCGACTTCCTCGCCGGCTCCCCGATGATGGCGAGCCACCGCGATCCCGAGACGTGCACGCGGGTGCAGGACGCCTATTCGCTGCGCTGCTCCCCGCAGGTGCACGGCGCGGCGCGCGACACCATGGGTCACGCTGCGACGATCGCCGGGCGCGAGCTGGCCTCGGTGATCGACAACCCGATCGTGACCCTGGACGGCCGCGTCGAATCCAACGGCAACTTCCACGGCGCGCCGGTCGCGGCGGTTCTCGACTTCCTGGCGATCTCGGTCGCCGACCTCGCCTCGATCTCCGAACGGCGCACCGACCGTGCGCTCGACCCCGCTCGCAGCCACGGCCTGCCGCCGTTCCTCGCCGACGAGGTCGGCGTGGACTCCGGCCTCATGATCGCGCAGTATGCGGCCGCGGGCATCGTCTCCGAGCTCAAGCGGCTCGCGGTGCCCGCGTCGGTGGACTCGATCCCGTCCTCTGCCATGCAGGAGGACCACGTCTCGATGGGCTGGGCCGCGGCGCGCAAGCTGCGTCGCGCGGTGGACGGACTGGGTCGCGTGCTGGCCATCGAGATCCTCACCGCCGCCCGCGCGCTCGACCTGCGCGCCCCGCTCCAGCCGGGGCCGGTCACCGGCGCCGTGCGCGACCTCGTGCGCACGGTCGCCGACGGCCCGGGCGCCGACCGCTTCCTCTCGCCCGAGATGGAGGGCGTCGCCGCGCTCGTCCAGTCGGGTGCGGTGGCGGAGACCGCGCGGGCGGCCGCCGCCTGAGGCTCCGGCCGACCCTTCCCCGACTCAGGCAAAACCCGAGCGGCCGGGCTGCCGCCCGCAGAAGCGCGCGGCGCGGTGTGCGTGCGGGTTCCGTTCTGCCTGAGTGGGGGAAGGGGGGTTCGGTGTGCCTGTTTCGCCCCGGTGCCGGACCGTGGCCGGCTGTCTGGTGTGCCAGACAGCATCCGCTCGCCGGTCCTGTCGCGTCACGCCGGCGCGGTGTGGAATCGAGTCATGACGACTTCCGATCACACCCGCTCGATCCGCGCCCCGCGCGGGAACGAGCGCACCGCCAAGAGCTGGGGCGCCGAGGCGGCCAAGCGGATGCTGATGAACAACCTCGACCCCGAGGTCGCAGAGCACCCCGAGGACCTGGTGGTCTACGGCGGCACCGGTCGCGCGGCCCGCTCATGGGAAGCCTTCGACGCGATCGTCCGCACCCTCGACGAGCTGGAGCCGGATGAGACGCTGCTCGTGCAGTCTGGCAAGCCCGTCGGCGTGTTCCGCACCCACGAGTGGGCGCCGCGCGTGCTGATCGCGAACTCCAACCTCGTCGGCGACTGGGCGACGTGGCCCGAGTTCCGCCGCCTCGAGGAACTGGGGCTGACCATGTACGGCCAGATGACGGCCGGATCGTGGATCTACATCGGCACGCAGGGCATCCTGCAGGGCACATACGAGACCTTCGCCGCCGTGGCGCGCTCGCTCGGACGCGACTCGCTCCGCGGCACGCTGACGCTCACCGCCGGGGCGGGCGGTATGGGCGGTGCGCAGCCGCTCGCCGTGACTCTCAACGAGGGCGCGGTGCTGATCGTCGACGTCGACGAGTCGCGCCTGGCCCGGCGCGTCGAGCACGGCTACCTCGACGAATACACCACCGACCTCGACGCAGCCATCGCGCGCGCGGTCGCGGCGAAGGACGCCGGCCAAGCGCTGTCGGTGGGCGTTGTCGGCAATGCTGCGGAGGTCTTCCCCGAGCTCCTGCGCCGTGGCGTCCCGATCGATGTCGTCACAGACCAGACCAGCGCCCACGATCCGCTGGCATATCTGCCGAGCGGCATCCCCGTCGAGGAGTGGAAGGCGGAGGCCGATCGCGACCCGGTGGAGTTCACCCGGCGTTCGCGGGAGTCGATGGCCCAGCATGTGGCGGCGATGGTGGCATTCCAGGACGCGGGGGCGGCCGTGTTCGACTACGGCAACTCGATCCGCGCCGAGGCGGAGCTGGGCGGGTTCGAGCGGGCCTTCGCGTTCCCCGGCTTCGTCCCGGCGTACATCCGGCCGCAGTTCGAGGAGGGGCGCGGTCCGTTCCGGTGGGCGGCCCTTTCGGGAGACCCGGAGGATATCTACGCCACGGATCGCGCGATCGCCGAGCTCTTCCCCGAGGACACCGCGCTGCATCGCTGGCTCGAGAAGGCCGGGTCCACTGTGCACTTCGAGGGGCTGCCGGCGCGGATCTGCTGGCTCGGATACCAGGAGCGGCACCGTGCCGGACGGAAGTTCAACGAGATGGTCGCATCGGGTGAGCTCAAGGCGCCGATCGTGATCGGTCGTGATCACCTCGATGCCGGGTCGGTGGCATCGCCCTACCGTGAGACCGAGGCGATGAAGGACGGTTCCGATGCGATCGCCGACTGGCCGCTGCTGAACGCGCTGCTCAACACCGCATCCGGTGCGTCGTGGGTCTCGATCCATCACGGCGGCGGGGTGGGCATCGGCCGCTCGATCCATGCCGGGCAGGTGATCGTCGCCGACGGCTCAGCGCTGGCGGCGGAGAAGCTCGAGCGGGTACTCACCAACGATCCGGGCACCGGGGTGATGCGTCACGTCGACGCCGGCTACGAGCACGCCCGCGAGGTGGCGCGCGAGCGCGGCCTGCGCGTTCCGATGCTCCCCACCTCGGGCGCGAGCGGCCACGAAAAGCTGTAATTCGCGCGAAATGGCGACATTGCGTGGCCGCTCGCGGGCGGGCGGGATGGATGGAGGGGATGGCGGGATGCTGCTGATACGGAACATCGGGGAGCTCACCACGGCAGAAGGGGAAGCGGGGGACGGGCACGGGGCGATACGCGATGCGGCGGTGCTGATCGACGGCGAACGGATCGCGTGGGTCGGCCCGTCTGCACAAGCGCCCGCCGCGGACGCCGTGGTCGACGCGGAAGGACGGGCTGTCATCCCGGGCTTCGTCGACAGCCACAGCCACCTCGTGTTCGGCGGAGATCGTGCGGCCGAGTTCGAGGCACGCATGGCCGGTCGGCGCTACGAGGCGGGCGGCATCCGCTCGACCGTCGCGGCCACGCGCGCGGCGAGCGATGAGGAACTGCGTGCGCGCCTGCGGGGGTTCCTGCGCGAGCTGCATGCCCAGGGCACCACGACCATCGAGATCAAGAGCGGCTACGGCCTCTCGGTCGTCGATGAGGAACGTCTGGTGCGCTTGGCCGCTGAAGCCACCCCGGAGGTCACCTTCCTGGGCGCCCACGTCGTGCCGGCGGACTACGCCGGCCGTGCCGACGACTACGTCGATCTCGTCGTCGGGCCGATGCTCGATGCGTGCGCGCCGCATGCGCGCTGGATCGACGTGTTCTGCGAGACCGGCGCGTTCACCGTCGACCAGTCCCGGCGGGTGCTCGAAGCGGGGATCGCACGCGGGCTCGCGCCCCGGGTGCATGCGAGTCAGCTGGGTGCCGGCGACGGCGTGCGCCTGGCGGTCGAGCTCGGCGCGGCCTCTGTCGACCACTGCACGTTCCTCACGGACGAGGACATCGCGGCGCTCGCGGCCTCCGACACCGTGGCCACGCTGCTGCCCGGGGTGGAGTTCTCGACTCGTCAGCCCTATCCAGACGCGCGCA
Organism: Microbacterium longlingense; assembly: GCF_058349825.2. NCBI lineage: Bacteria > Bacillati > Actinomycetota > Actinomycetes > Micrococcales > Microbacteriaceae > Microbacterium > Microbacterium longlingense. Next base: position 209,493 of record NZ_JBYRJA020000001.1, on the reverse strand, counting down.
GACTGATCGACGCCGGGGTGCGCGTGGCGATCGCGTGCGACACCAACCCCGGCTCGTGCTTCACCTCGTCGATGCCCTTCTGTATCGCGCTCGCCGTGCGCGAGATGGGGATGACGCCGGCAGAGGCCGTGCGCGCGGCGACCGCCGGGGGCGCGGCAGCGCTCCGGCGGGACGACATCGGCGTGATTGCCCCGGGCAAGCGCGCCGACCTGGTGCTCCTGGACGCGCCGACCTTGGTGCACCTGGCGTACCGGCCCGGTGTGCCCCTCGTGTCGCGCGTGTGGAAGGACGGCGCGGAGGTTTACGCCGCCGGCCACGCGTCCTAACTCAGCCAGAAGCCGCGCGCGGGGCTGATTCGGGCCGCTTTTTGCCGCGGCCCGCGGATCTTGCCTGAGTTGGGGACGCCGTGGGCGGGCCGCTACGCGCCGGGGATGAGCGCGTGGGCGAGCAGGTAGATGCCGAGCCCGGCGATCGCGCCCACGACCGTGCCGTTCAGCCGGATGTACTGCAGGTCACGTCCCACCATGAGCTCGATCTTCTCCGTGGTCTCCGCCGCATCCCAGCGCTCGACCGTGTCGGTGATGATCGATGCGATGTCGTGGCGGTACCGGTCCACGAGGAAGACCGCTGTGCCGGTGACCCACTCGTTCACCCGCGCGGAGAACGTCGGCTCCGAGGCGAGGCGTCGACCGATGTCGACGAGCGCGGCGTGCACGCGGCGGCGCAGACCGCTGTCCGGGTCGGCGAGGGCGGAGATGAGCCCGGCCTTCGCGGTGTTCCAGACGTCGGAGGCGAGGATCGCCACCCGCGGGCTGTCGAACACCGACGACTTCGCGTCTTCCAGCCTGGCCTGCATGACGGGGTCGTTCTGCAGGCCGTCGGCGACCCGTGCCAGGTAGCCGTCGAGGGCGATGCGCGCGGGATGCTGGCCGTCGGTGCGCACGGCCTCGACGAACTTCACGGCCTCGCGATAGGCGGCGCCGTCGACCAGCCGGTGGGCGACGCCCGGCACCCAGGACGGCAGGCGCCGTGAGATGAGCCCGTCGAAGGCGTGCTCGTTGGCGATCAGCCAGGAGCCGATGCTGTCCAGGGCGAGGTCGATCGCGTCGTGGTGGGCACCGGTGGCCACCACGCGTTCGAGCATCGAGCCCAGGCTCGGGCCCCATTCCGGCTCTACCAGGTGTTCTCGCGCGAGGTCGGCGATGAGGTCGCGCACGTCGTCGTCGTCGAGCGCCCGCAGCACGGCGGTTGCCAGCGCTGCGGCCTCCTCTCCCACGCGCGCAGCGTGGGCCTCGTCGCCCAGCCATTCGCCGAGGCGTCCGGCGATGTTGGTCTCGGACAGCTTGGTGCGCACGACATCGGCGGAGAGGAAGTTCGTCTCGACGAACTCCCCCAGGGTGTGGCCGATCTCGTCTTTGCGGGTCGGGATGATCGCGGTGTGGGGGATCGGCAGCCCCATCGGGCGGCGGAACAGCGCGGTGACGGCGAACCAGTCGGCCAGGGCGCCCACCATGCCGCCCTCGCCGAATGCGCGCAGCGCGCCGAAGGCGGGGTATCTGCCCTGCAGCCAGAAGCCGACGGCGAACAGCAGGGCCATGAGAAGCAGGCCGCCCAGGGCGACGGCCTTCATCCGCCGCAGGCCCTTCAGGCGCTCGCGATCCGCGTCCGACAGCAGCTCCAGGGGCGTATGCGGCATGGGGTCATCCTGTCATGAGGTGCGCGCGCTCGCGTGCGTGACCCGCTCTCCGGACGATGCCGAGCATCGATCGTCGCGCCGGGAGCGAGCGACCGACCCGCCCCGCTCATACCCCCACCGGGTAATCTCGGCAGGGTGATCGAAGACATCAAGAAGCGCGCGCTGCACCGCACCAGCATCCTGGAGGGGCAGCTGCGCGGCATCGCCCGGATGATCGAGAACGAGGACTACTGCATCGACATCATCACGCAGTCCCGGGCGGTTCAGCGCTCGCTCGAGTCGCTCAACCGACTGCTGCTGGAGAACCATCTCAACACCCATGTCGTGCACATGTTCGAGCACGGCGGCGAGGAGCGCGACCAGGCGGTGGCCGAGCTGCTGAAGGCGTTCGACTTCGACCGGAGGTAGTCCGGGGGAGCTGGCTCTCAGCGGTGGTTCTGGCGCGGTATCTCCAGCGGCGTGAACGGCGGGAAGGTCCCTGCCGCCGCGATGCCGGAACGCGGGACCACGCCGACCTCCGCGCAGATCGCCCTGCCCGCTTCGGTCGCCAGGGCGATGTCGACGCCGCTCGACCACCCGCTGCGCTCCAGGGCCCAGGCGAGGTCTTCCGTGGCGACGTTGCCGGCGGCGCCCGGGGCGAAGGGGCATCCGCCGAGGCCGCCGACCGAGGCATCCAGTGCGGCGACGCCCGCCTCGAGGGCAGCGAAGGCGTTCGCGACCGCCGTGTGTCTGGTCTCGTGGAGATGAACGCGCCGTCGGGGGAACGCGCGCATCTCCGCCAGGGAGAACAGGGCGCGCACCTGGTCAGGCACACCGCACCCGATCGTGTCGGCCAGCGCGATCTCGGCGATCTCCGCGCGGCGGGCGGATTCGGCGATGACCCAGGCGATGTCGTTCTCCGGCACCTCACCGGTGAACGGGCAGCCGAACGCCACCATCACCGTCACCGTGAGCGGGATGCCGGCGTCATGCAGCAGGGGAGCCACCGCGGCGAGGTCGTCGAGCACGCGTGCGCGGGTGGTGTTCTGGTTGGCGAGGGCGAAGGCCTCGGTGGCCGCGATCGCGAAGTTCACCTCGTCGACGCCCGCGTCGATCGCCCGCCGCGCTCCGCGCTCGTTCAGGGCGAGTCCGCTGTAGCGGACGCCGTCGCCGCGGGGTACACGCGCCATCACCTCCTCGGCGTCGGCCATGGTCGGCACGAGACGCGGGTGCACGAAGGAGACCGCCTCGATCCGCCGTGCCCCGGCGGCGATGAGGTCGTCGATGAGCGCGAGCTTCGCGCCCGTCGACGCGATGTTCTTCTCGTTCTGGAGTCCGTCGCGCGGGCTGACCTCGACGATCTCGACGGACGCCATCAGATGGCTCCGTTCGCGCGGAGGGCTTCCATGCGTTCGGTGTCGTAGCCGAGCTCGGCCAGCACCTCCTCGGTGTGGGCTCCGAGGTCGGGACCGAGCCAGCGCACCCCGCCGGGGTGGCGGTCGAGGCGGGGCGTGACACCAGGGAAGACCGCCGTGGTCTCACCCGGCCCGCCGAGGTCGACGGTGTGCTCTTCGAGCATTCCGCGCTCGCGGTAGTGCGGGTCGGCGACGATGTCCGACGCCCGGTAGATCGGACCGCTCGGCACGTCGGCCTGCTCCAGTACCGCGAGGGCGTCCGCCGTGGTGACGGACGCCGCCCAGTCGGCCAGAGCCTGTTCGATCCGTTCGACCTGGACCACCCGACCGTCGTTGGCCTCCAGCGCGGGGTCATCGCCGAGGTCCGGACGTCCGATGGCGGCCATCAGCCGACGGTAGATCGCGTCGCCGTTCCCGCTGATGATGACATAGCCGCCATCGCTGCAGCGGAAGCTGTTGGACGGGACGATGCCGGGCAGGCGGGAGCCGGCCGGCTCCCGCTCCACGCCGAACGCAGTGTGCTCCGGCACGAGGTCCTCCATCAGCGAGAACACCGACTCGTAGAGGGCGACGTCGACCACATCGCCGCCCCCCGTCCGAGAGCGGGCGACGAGGCCCATGAGCGCACCGATGACGGCGTTCATGCCGGCGACGGTGTCGGCGAGACTGATGCCCACGCGCACCGGCGGCCGGTCGGGATAGCCCACGATGTGGCGAAGGCCGCCGACCGACTCCGCGACGCCGCCGAAGCCGGGGCGGTCGCGGTACGGGCCGGTCTGGCCGTATCCCGAGATGCGGACGAGGACGGCGTCCGGGTTGATCCGCCGCACCTCCGCGGGGGAGAGGCCGAGTCTTTCCATGGCGCCGGGGCGGAAGTTCTCGAGCACGACATCGGCGCGTGCGATGAGCCCGCGCACGATCTCCAGGCCCTCGGGGTTCTTCAGGTCTGCGGTGACGCTGCGCTTGTTGCGCCCGAGGGTGCGGAACAGCAGGGAGCTGTTGGTCGCCGTGTGCAGCCGCCAGGTGCGCAGCTCGTCACCGGTGCGGGGACGTTCGACCTTGATCACGTCGGCACCGAAGTCACCGAGGATCCGGCCGGCGGTGGGTGCGGCGATGAAGTTTCCGAGCTCCAGGACGGTGATACCCGTCAGCGGACCGGTCGAGGCGCTCATACGGCACCTTCCTCTCTGCGATGGTGGATCGGGGAACGGCGTCCTGCCCGGATATGGGCGATGAGGCCCCCCGAGGCCAGGACGCGACGCTCGTCGTCACTGAGCTCCATCCGCAACACTATTCGGCGGCTGCCGCCGCCGGGAGTCGCGACGGCGGCCGGTGCCTCGGATGCTCCGGAGAGGAGCGCGGAGCGCACCCCCGGGAGCCGCAGGGTCTCTCCGCGCGTGAGGTGGGCGTCCGGCGGGAGCACGAGGGGGAGCACCCCGCACGCGATGAGGTTGCGGCGGTGGATGCGTGCATAGCTCCGGGCGATCACGGCGCGGATGCCGAGGTGCACCGGGCTGAGTGCCGCGTGCTCGCGCGATGACCCCTGGCCGTAGTTCTCACCACCGACGATGAAGCCGCCGGGCTTCGCGCGCGCCCGAGACGGGAAGGCCTGATCGAATCGCGCGAACATGAACTCCGCGCATGCGGCGATGTCCGACCACACCGACATCGCGATGACCCCGTCCGGCGCCATGTCACCGGTCGAGACGTCGTCGCCGACCTGGATCAGGACCTCGCCCTCCAGGGTCTCGGGCAGGGCGGGCGGCGCCCCGGGCGCGACCAGGCCCGCACCGCGCTCGATCACGGTGGTGATGCGATCCGGCTCCGGCAGGGGCGGGATGATGACGTTCTGGTGCGCTCGCAGATCGGGTGCCGGCGGGGCGGTGGTGATCGCGCGCACCACGCCGCGCGGGTCTGTGACGACCCCGCTGAGCGCGCTCGCCGCCGCCGTGGCCGGGCTGCACAGGTACACGCTGTCGCTGGTCGTGCCGCTGCGACCGGGGAAGTTGCGGTTGAACGTGCGCAGCGATGGCACGTCGCGCAAGGGCGCGTGGCCGATGCCGACACACGGCCCGCACACCGGTTCCAGCATCCGCACTCCGGCGGTCATCAGGTCTTCGTAGACGCCGGTGTGCAGGATGGCCGAGAGGATCTGCTTCGATCCGGGCGTCGCCGTCATCTGGACGCTCCGGGCGACGCGGTTTCCGCGCAAGGTCTGTGCGACAACGGCGAGATCCTCGTAGGAGCTGTTCACCGACGAACCGACGCACACCTGACCGATCGGGAGTCCGGCGATCTCCGCGACCGGCACCACATGGCCGGGGGACGGGGGCAGCGCGATAAGGGGCACGAGGGCGGTGAGGTCGAGCTCGACGAGCTCGTCGTATGCGGCGAGCGGATCGGCTGCCAGCTCGACATGCTCGTGCTCCCGGCCCTGGGCCCGCAGCCATTCCCTGGTGCGCACGTCGGAGGGGAAGACCGCTGTTGTCGCACCCGTCTCGATGATCATGTTCGCGATGGTGGCGCGCGCGGGCACCGGAAGGGCGGGCAGCGCCTCGCCGAAGAACTCGAACACGGCACCCCGCCCGCCGCGCACGTCGTATCGGCGCAGCAGCTCGAGCACGATGTCCTTGGCCGCGACGCCCGCCGGCAGGCTGCCGCGCAGCCGGACGCCGATCACGCGCGGGCAGGGGAACGTGAAGCCGTAGCCCGCCATCGCGGCCGCGACCTCGAGACCGCCCGCACCCAGCGCGAACATGCCCAGCGCACCCCCGGTGGACGTGTGCGAGTCCGCGCCGAGCAGCAGCCGCCCGGGGGCCCCGAACCTCTCCAGGTGGATGTAGTGGGAGATTCCGTGCCCTGCGGGTGAGAAGTGCAGCCCGTATCGGGCGGAGAAGGTCTGCAGGTAGCGGTGGTCCTGCATGTTCCGATCGTCGATCTGGAGCACGTTGTGATCGATGTACATCACCGCCAGCGGCACGGCGACGCGGTCGGCGCCGAGCGCCTCGAACTGCATCGCGCACATCGTTCCGGTGGCGTCCTCGATGAGCACCTGATCGACAGCCGTGGTGATGTCGGTGCCGGGAACGAGAGCACCATCGACGAGGTGGTCGGCGAGGAGCCGGTGGGTCAGGGTGCCGTTGCGCATGGTCTTCTCCGGTGCAGGGGTGGGCGGTCGGTCCGTGCGCGCGGCGGGGCGCATCGGTGTCTCGTGCGCCCCGCCGCGGTCTCAGTGCCGGATTCCCGCCTCGACCATGAGGGGAAGCACCTGCTCCTGGAACATCGGCAGTTCCTCGTTGGGGTCGATCATGCCCATGATCATTCCGCCCATCCCGGCGTCGTTGAGGTCCTTCATTCCCTGGACGACCTGTTCGGCCGTGCCGACGAGCGGGTAGCCGCCCCAGCCGGCGATGAAGCGCTCCGACATCTCGCGGGCGTGGTCGAAGGACTGGCTGGCACCGGACAGCGCGATCTTGATGACGTTGCCTGCCGCGCCCCAGTCGCCCTCGTCGACGACGTTCTGGAAGGCCCGCTTGGCCTCCTCCTCGGTGTCACGGACGACCACCAGGCCGTAGGTCATCACATCGATCGTCCGCTGGTACTCCGTGCGTGCCTTGGAGCGCACCATGTCGGTGTAGGTGCGGATGTTGTCCATCGTGTCCAGGCTTGCGAAGTTGATGTCGACGTTGCGGGCCGAGAAGTCCACGCCAGCCGGCGAGTTCCCGGCGTTCAGGAGCACCGGGTGCGGCCCCTGATGCGGCTTCGGATAGGCTTCGACGTCGTTCCCGTGGAAGAACGCGCCGTCCACATCGAAGCTGCCCTCTTCGGTCCAGAGGCGCATCGCATAGTCGATCCACTCCTGGCCGAACTGGTAGCGGGAGTCGTGGTCGCGCTGTTCTCCTCCGAACATCTCCATCTCCGGCGGGACCCAGCCCATCACCATGTTCAGCGCGAACCGGCCGCCGGAGATCCGGTCGACGGTGGTTGCCATCTTCGCTGCGACGATCGGATGCACGGTGGGCAGGTGCGAGGTCGCGGCGATCGCGATGTTCTCGGTCGCCTCTGCGAGCCCGGCGGCCCAGGTGTAGGTCTCGAAGCAGTTGCCGTTGAAGTTGGTGGTGCCGCCGAAGCCTTTCCAGCGCGCGACGGGGACGAGGACCTCCATGCCCATCCGGTCGGCGTGCATCGCGATCGACTTGGTGTGCTCCCAGGTCGCCTCGTATGTGCTCTCGGCGTGGGACATGATGAGCCCGTACGAGCAGTTCGTGCCGAACAGGCCGAGCTTCATCGGCTGGTCGTTCAGGAGGGGGTTGGTCTCCGCACGGTCCTGTGCGGGGGTGGTCTCGTTCTTCGGGCGCGGTTCGGTGGGGGCGAGCCCGAGGCGTTCGTTCGCGGTGAGCACGGTCATGTGCCTTCTCCTCTTCTGTGGGGATGCGGTGGTTGAGGGGGATCCGGACGGGCTGGTCAGCCCATCCGGAAGGGGTCGCGTGTGCCGCCGGTGAGCTCGATGAGCACCGACTTGGTCTCGAGGTACTCGTTCACGGCGTCGGTTCCGTTCTCCCGGCCGATGCCGGACATCCCGAAGCCGCCGAAGGGCATGTTGGGGGTGACGACCCGGTAGGCGTTGACCCAGACGGTTCCGGCGCGCAGCGCCGCAGCGACGCGGTGGGCGCGGTGCACGTCCTTGGTCCACACCGCTCCGGCCAGGCCGTACGGGGTGTCGTTTGCGAGCCGGATCGCCTCGTCTTCGTCGGTGAAGGTGTAAGCGGTCAGCACGGGACCGAACACCTCCTCGCGGGCGATGGTGCTCTCGTGACCGGCGACCACCACGGTGGGGCGGACGAACAGGCCGCCCAGGTCGGCGTTCGGCTCGCCGCCGCAGGCGATGATGGCGCCCTCGGCCGTGGCTCCCGCGATGAAGCCGAGGACCTTTTCGTACTGCGGTCGGTTGGCGACGGGGCCCATCTCGGTGTCCGCGGCCGTCGGGTCGCCCTGCACGATCGTGTTCGCACGCTCGACGACCTTCGCCACCAGCTGGTCCTTGATCGACTCGTGCACGATCAGCCGGGATCCGGCCATGCAGGTCTGCCCGGTGGCGGCGAAGACCCCGGCGACCAGGCCGTTGGCGGCAGCATCCAGGTCGGCGTCGGGGAAGACCACCTGCGGCGACTTGCCCCCGAGCTCGAGCGTGATCTTGTTGACGTTGGAGAGCGCTGCCTGGGCGACCGCGATGCCGGTCGGGGTGGAGCCGGTGAAGGCGACCTTGTCGACGCCGGGGTGGGCGGCCAGCGATTCGCCTGTGGAGCGGTCCCAGCCCGTCACGACGTTGAGCACGCCGGCGGGGAGTCCGGCGGCGGTGAGGATCTCGGCGAAGGCGACGGTGGAGGCGGGGGAGTGTTCCGATGGCTTGACGACGCACGTGCAGCCGGCGGCCAGCAGGGGTGCGAGCTTGAAGGTGAGCAGGAGGAGCGGGCTGTTCCACGGCGTGATCGCGCCGACCACCCCGACCGGTTCGCGCGTGGTGAAGCCGAAATAGGTGTCGGGTGCGAGGGCGGGGACGGTCTTTCCCTCGATCTTGTCTGCGAGCCCGGCGAAGTAGGTGTACCAGGTGCCGAGGCCCTGCAGCTGGCCCAGCATCTCCCGCATGAGCTTCCCGGAGTCGCGCACCTCGAGCAGTGCGAGCCGCTCGGCGTTGGCGGTGATCGCCGCCGCGATATCGCGCATCACCGCGGCCCGTTCGAAACCAGACTTCCGGCCCCACTCGCCCTCGAACGCACGGCGTGCCGCGCGGACCGCATCGTCGACGTCTTCTGGGCCGCCGTCCGCGAGCACCGCCCACGGCTCTCCGGTGTAGGGGTTGACCGATGTGAAGGTCTGCCCGGATCTCGCATCGACGCGACGACCGTCGATGAAGAGGGCGAACGTCTCGAGTTCCGGGTTCTCGGTCACGATGGACCTCCTGTTCTGTGAGCGGGGGATGGCCGTGACATTGACCGTAGAAAGGGATCCGCCGCCGGGATATCCGAATTCGGCGGCGTTGAGGCCGCGGAGCGCCGTGGCCGAGCGGACGTTCGCGCGCAGCGCAGCGCCCGCCCCCGGCGAGGGGGCGGGCGCGTGACGGGCGTTCAGCGGTGCAGGGTGACCGATGGCAGCTCGCGGAACTTCTCCCGGTACTGCTGGGCGAATCGCGAGGCGTGCAGGAAGCCCCATCGCATGGCGATATCGCTGATCTTGACCTCGGTGGGGTCGGATCGCAGCAACTCGGCACGCACCTTGCACAGCCGGATGTCGCGCACGTACGCCATCGGCGACTGACCCAGCTGATCCTGGAAGGCAGCGTGGAGCGTGCGCACGCTCACGCAGGCGACGCGCGCCAGGATCTCCGGGGTGAGCTCGTGGTGCGCGTTCTCCTCGATGTAGCGGACCACCGGAGAAAGGCGGCCCAGGCGCCGCCGCTGCTCCGAGGCCGCCAGCTGGTCGCTGAACTGATGCCGGCCGGCGTGGAGGAGCGATGTGAGCACGTAGGCCTCGAGCTGTTCGCGCGCCACCGGCATCTCGGTGATGCCTTCCGGTCGGTCCAGCTCCGAGGCCAGGAACTCCACCGATCGCAGCAGCGCCCGGCCGGAGCCGGTGGTCAGATCGATGCCGAAGTCGAAGTCGACGATCTCGGTCACGGGTGCTCCGAGGATGTCCGACAGATGCGACTCGAGGCTCGTGCGCGGAACCTTGAGGATCAGCTGTTCGGCGTCCGGGGTCCAGCGCACGGTGTTGCGCTGCACGGGCGACAGGACGATGCCGGAACGCCCGGCCAGCGTGATCGCCCGGCGGCCGTCGGAGCGGTCGGCCCGCGTCTCGCCGGCGATCGTGAGATTGACGTGGTAGCAGTCCTCCGTCGCGGGCATCATCAGCTCGGCCGCAGCCTGATACGTGAGGTAGCCGAGCGTGAGCCGGCGGTTCTCCACGGCGTTGAGCCGCATGTTCATGGCGTCGTCGGGGCCCATCAGCTCGTGGGAGAGATAGACGCGGGTGACCGCGTCGCGGGCTTCTTCGAGGCTGCGCGTGCCGATCACGGGCGACATCGTGAGGTACTCATGCATCGGTGGGCTCCCAGCCTCGTCCTCGAGGCTCCCCGGCTTCGTCGTCGAAGACCGGTGATGCCGACCAGGTTAGCCCGCCGGGCGAGGATCGGTCATCCGTCTACGGCAGATCGCTATCCGCTGAGCGCAGTGACGTGCGCTCAGCGGATAGCGATCGACGGGCCGCGTGCCGGACGGCTCAGAGCACCGAGGAGGCCTCGCTCAGCACACCGCGGAGGATCTGGCCGATCTCGCGGAACTCCGCCGGTCCGATGGTGAGCGGCGGAGCGAGCTGGATGACGGGGTCGCCCCGGTCGTCCGCGCGGCAGTACAGGCCGGCCTCGAACAATGCGGGGGAGAGGAATCCGCGCAGCAGGCGCTCGGATTCCGCCTCGTCGAACGTCTCGCGGGTGGTCTTGTCCTTGACCAGCTCGATGCCGAAGAAGTAGCCCTCGCCGCGCACGTCGCCGACGATCGGCAGGTCGAGAAGCGTCTCGAGCTCGGCGCGGAACAGCGGGGAGTTGGTCCGCACGTTCTCGTTCAGGCCCTCCTCCTCGAAGATGTCGAGGTTCTCCAGCGCGACCGCCGCAGCGACCGGGTGTCCGCCGAACGTGTAGCCGTGCGGGAACATCGCGTCGCCGCGGGAGAACGGCTCGTACACGCGATCGCTCACGATCGTCGCCCCCATCGGGGCGTATCCGCTCGTGATGCCCTTGGCGCACGTGATCATGTCCGGCTGGTAGCCCAGGCCAGCGCACGCGAACGTGTGACCGAGACGGCCGAACGCGCAGATGACCTCGTCGGAGACCAGCAGGACGTCATGGCGGTCACAGATCTCACGCACACGCTGGAAGTATCCGGGGGGCGGCGGGAAGCAGCCGCCCGAGTTCTGCACCGGTTCGAGGAACACCGCCGCGACGGTGTCTGCCCCCTCGAACAGGATCGCCTCTTCGATGCGGTCCGCGGCCCAGCGGCCGAACGCCTCGATGTCGTCGGTGGGGGCTCCGGCCTCCGCCGCGCGGTAGAAGTTCGTGTTGGGCACCCGGAATCCGCCCGGGGTGACCGGCTCGAACATCGACTTGAGCCCGGGCAGGCCGGTGATCGCCAGGGCGCCCTGCGGCGTGCCGTGATAGGCGAGCGAGCGGGAGATCACCTTGTGCTTGCCGGGCTGGCCCTGCAGCTTCCAATAGTTCTTGGCGAGCTTGAAGGCGGTCTCGACCGCCTCGCCGCCGCCGCTGGAGAAGAACACCCGGTTCAGGTCGCCGGGTGCGGCATCGGCGAGCCGGTCGGCCAGCTCGATCGCAGCCGGATGCGCGTACGACCACAGCGGGAAGAAGGCCAGCTCCTCCGCCTGTCGTGCGGCCGCTTCGGCGAGCCGGCGGCGCCCGTGCCCCGCGTTGACGACGAAGAGGCCGGCGAGGCCGTCGAAATACTGCTTGCCCTGGACGTCCCAGATGTGGTGACCATCGCCGCGGACGATGATGGGCACCCCGGACTCCGCCAGCGTCGACTGGCGGGTGAAGTGCATCCAGAGGTGGTCTTTGGCCTTCTGCTGCAGGGCCTTCTCGTCGTACGCGCGGGTGGTGGTGTCGGCGGATGCGGTTGTCATCGTGTTCCCCAGTTGTAGAACTGCTTGTGCAGCCGGGCGTATACGTAGGTCTCGGTGGAGTCCACGCCCGGGATGGCGCGGATGCGCCGGGTGAGCAGGTCGAGCAGGTGATCGTCGTCCTCGCAGACGACCTCCGCGAGGATGTCGTGTGCGCCGAGGACCACGACGAGGTAGTCCACCTCGGGCAGCGTCTCGAGCGCGTCGGCGACCGCGTGCACATCGCCCGACACCCGGATGCCGATCATCGCCTGCCGCCGGAACCCCAGCTGCATCGGGTCGGTCACCGCGACCACCTGCATGATCCCGGCTTCCGTCAGCCGCTGCACGCGCTGGCGCACGGCGGCCTCGCTGAGCCCCACGATCCGCCCGATCTCGGCGTACGGACGGCGTCCGTCCTCCTGCAGCAGCTCGATGATCCTCTTGGAGGTGTCATCGAGCAACGTGGAACGGCTCGGGGTGCTCATGTGCTGATTCTGACATCAGAACTCCGTATTGGCAACTGAATCCGTTGCCTTGTCCACATAACGCTTCGAATGTCGTCATTTCAGCGCTGCGCTCCGCCGCCGAGTCATCAGGATTCTCATGTGCTCAGCACCGGAGAATTCTGATGACTCGGCGGCCGGTCGCGGTCAGCGGCCGGCGTCCTCGATCGGCCCCAGCCAGGCGGCGGCAGCCGCGGCATGCGCCGACTCGGGGTCGGAGGGGTGGAAGAGCCCCGCCGCGACGTCGCGATACAGGCGCGACAGCTCCGCCGAGGAGAAGAACGACGAGCCGCCGGCGACCAGCAGTGCCTCGTCGACGATGCCCTTCGCGGCAGTTGCCGCGCGGTGCTTCACCCCGGAGAGCAGCGTGAACCAGCGTCCGCCGTGGTCGGCGCGGGTGTCCACATCCCGCGCGAGGGCGGCGATCTGCGGGGGGAGTGCGTCGTAGGCGATCGCCATGCCGGCCACGCGGCGACGGATGTCGGGGTCCTGTGCATAGGATGCCCCGGTGCGCTTGGACCTGCGGGTGTGCGCTGCCTCGACGGAGAGGTCGATCGCCCGCCGGGCGATGCCGGTGTAGACCGAGGCGAGCAGGATCTCGAACACCGCGAAGATCCCGAGGACCAGCGGGTCGGCGCTGGGGCCGGGCGGTATCCGCCGCACCACCCGGTCGGGGCGCGCGATCGCGCCGCGCAGCTGCGTCGTCCTGCTCTGCGTCGCCCGCATGCCCAGGGTGTCCCAGTCCGGCGCGGCGATGATGGTCTCGCCGGCCTCGTCGCGCTCGAAGAACGCGAACACCAGCCGCGGCTCGTCGTGCGCCGTGGTGTCGAGCCCGTGCACGCCCAGGCGCGTCCACGCGGGGGAGAGGGAGGTGAACACCTTGGTGCCTGTGAACGCATAGGAGCCGTCGCCCTGCGGTGCGGCCTCCGTGTCGCTTCCGAAGAGCACAAGGTCGTTGCCGGCCTCGCTGATGCCGAAGGCGAAGAGCTCGCCGCGCGCGGCCTCGTCGTGCACGAAGGAGAGGGAGTCGTCGCCCCGCGCGGTGAGGTAGGCGGCGACTCCGGTCCAGACCAGATGCATGTTGATCGCCAGCGCGGTCGCGGGGGCCGCTGCGGCCAGCCGCTGCTGCAGCACGGCGGCGTGACGGAGCCCCAGGCCGGCCCCGCCGTGCTCGGGGGGCACGAGGATGCGGAGATATCCCGCCTCGGTCAGCTCGGCGATGTCCTCGGCGGGGAAGGCGTTCTCGCGGTCGTATCCGGCGGCGCGGTCGTGGATGCGCGCGAGCAGCGCGTCGGGGAGGTGCTCTGCGGGGTCGAACGTCGTGCCGGTCATCGGGCTGCTCCGTCCGTGAGCTCACCGGGGAACCACTCGGCCAGGGCGTCGCGGAGCACCGCGATGGTCTCCTCCGGACGATCACGGTGCGGAGAGTGCGATGCGCCGTGCACCCGGGAGAGCGTCACGTGCGGGTTGGCCGCGACCTCTGCGGCGACCGGGTCGCTGATCAGCCCCCCGGTGGCGAGGTCGGCGGCGATGATCCGTGCCGGGACGCTGAGAGCGGCCACCTCCGGGCGGATGTCCCAGGGCGCATCGGCTGCCATCGTCCGGTCGATCGCCCACCGGCTGACCTCCTGGGAGGCGCGGACCTTGAGCTCGACGTCCTGCGGGTGCCAGGAGGGATGGGCGCTGCGCACCGTGGCGATGCTGGGGTCGCTCAGGCTTTCCTGCTGGGAGATCCGTACCGCGTCGATCATCCTCGGGCTCAGGCGGATCGCCGGGTCGACCGGCACGAGGTGGTGCGCCCATGCGGGGTCCGCCGATGCCGCCGACAGGCTCGTGGTGCCGCCCAGCGAGTGGCCGATCACGAGATCCCATGCGCCGCCGCCGACCGGACGGGTGTGCGCGAGGTCGTCGGTGTATGCCGCGAGCGAGTAGTCCAGCGCGCGCGGCGCGAGGCCGTGTCCGCGCAGATCGACCGCTGTCGCGTGCCATCCCGCGTCCGCGAGCGCTGTGCCGTAGCGCCACATCAGGGCGCCGTTTGATCCGAGTCCGTGAACGAGCAGGGCGCGGCGAGGGGAGGCCTCGTCACCCCAGGCGATGCGGGGGAGTGTCACTGGCATGCGCTCAGCCTAGGCGTGGTGGCCGGGTGCGGCGCGGCGACCGCTCAGGCGGGGATGTCGACCGGGGCGGTGTCCGGAGCGGGGCTCGCGTCGCGTCCGCGCAGATCCGGCAGGAAGCGCACGAAAGCCGCCGCGAGCAGCACGCCGGCAGCGGTCAGCGCCGTGGCGGTCACGAAGGCGCCGCTGGGGCCGGTGTGGTCGATCGCGAAGCCGGCGATGGCGGAGCCGATCGCCGCGCCGACGAGCTGACCGCTGTTGATCCAGCCGAACGCCTCCGCCGTCTGCGAGAACTTCACGCTCGCCGAGATGCTCGCCGTCAGCGCTGCCAGCGCGGGGGCGATGCCGACGCCGGCGAGGAAGAGCATCGCGCCGATCCAGAACTCGTTGAGCCAGAGCATCGCGAGCGCCGTGCCGACGAGCACCACGAACATCCGGCGCGCGAGTGCCCACGGTCCGATCGGGATGTGCCCGGAGCCGAGACCGCCGATCAGGCTGCCCAGCGCGCTCACGCCGATGATGAGGCCGGCGGCGAGGCCGCCCTCGCCGAACTCGGCGATCACGCCCACCTCGACCGCCGCGAAACCGCCGATGAGGAGCACACTGATGCCGGTGCCCAGCAGCACGGTCGGCTTGAGCACGACGCGGCCGAACCCGCCCTTGTTGCGCGGCAGCCGCACGCGGCCGATCTCGGGACTGAGGATGAACCACGCCCCGCCCAGGGTCTGCACGATCGCCACCATGAGGAGTCCCTGTACGGTGCCGATCTGCGTCGAGACGATGGTGATCGCCAGCGGGGAGGCGATCCAGATGATCTCCTGCATCGAGGCGTCCAGCGAGAACAGCGGGGTCAGCTGGCGGGCGTTGACGAGCTTGGGGTAGATCGTGCGCACGGCCGCCTGGATCGGCGGCATCGACAGGCCGGCGATCATGCCGAGTGCCATGTAACCGCCGATGGGCAGTACCAGCAGGGCCATGCTCGTCAGGGCGAGCACGCACACCACGAGGGTGAGGGTGAGCACGCGCCGCATGCCCCAGATGCCCATCCAGCGGCTGGTGACGGGGCCTGCGACGGCCTGGCCGACCGACGTGGCGGCAAGCACGACACCCGCCGATCCGTAGGACCCGGTGATGTGCTCGACGTGCATGAGCATGGCGAGGCTCGTCATGCCGTTGGGAAGCCGAGCGGTCACCTGAGCCGCGATGATTCGAGCCACTCCGGGGGTGCGCAGCAGTTCTCCATATCCGGCCACCAGGACACGTTAGTGCATGCCGTGGTAGCGGGGGCGAACGCGATCTGACGGGGGTGTGCTGGCGTCGCCGCGACACGCCGGGCCGGGTTATCCACGGGGAATCGGATGTCGGTGGCCCGGCCTATCGTCCGATCTGTGGAGGGGGTCGCTCTGGGGTCTGCGAGAGGCGCGGGATCTCGCGGTTCCCGACACCGGAAGGAGGGTGGCCCGTTGTGGATGAAACGGTGGATAACCTGTGGGCTCGCGGTGGAGAACGGTGGAAAATGACACGGATGTAACTACTATCCCTAGTGGTGGGACCCAACGTCCGTACCCATATGTAGTATTGAAGTCCCGGTGGAGCTCTACCCGGGGTTCACCGGTCTTGAGGGGAAAGAACATGCCGATCACGGTCTACACCAAGCCGTCGTGCGTCCAGTGCACGGCGACCTACCGCGCCCTCGACTCGAAGGGCATCGCCTACGAGATCCACGACCTGTCCGAGGACCCGACGGCCCTCGAAGAGGTCAAGGCGCTGGGCTACATGCAGGCGCCGGTCGTCGTCACCGACGGCGACCACTGGTCCGGCTTCCGTCCGGACAAGATCGACGAGCTCGCCTCGCGTCTCGCCTGATCCGAAGATCCACGAGCAGGGCCGCATCGCCGGCCCTGCTCGTCCAGGGTGAAGGGGTGGGATTCGTCCCGGGAGGTGACAGATGAGCGCCGTCGCCACGCAGGCGCCGCTGCTGGTGTACTTCTCCAGCGCTTCGGAGAACACCGCGCGCTTCATCGCGAAGCTGGGTCTTCCGGCGGCGCGCATCCCCCTGTTGCGCAGTGAGGGAGACCTCGTCGTCGACGATCCCTTCGTCCTGGTCACACCGACCTACGGCGGGGGCGTCGGCCGCGGTGCCGAGAAGGGCGCCGTGCCCAAGCAGGTCATCCGTTTCCTCAACGACGAACGCAACAGGCGCCTCATCCGCGGAGTCATCTCCGGCGGGAACACCAACTTCGGCGAGTCTTTCTGCCTCGCCGGCGAGATCATCAGCCGCAAGTGCAACGTGCCGCACTTGTATCGGTTCGAGCTGTTCGGCACGCAGGACGACGTCGATCGGGTGATCGAGGGATTGGAACGATGGTGGAAGCGGCAGTGACGCAGGCGGCGGACTTCAAGCACGACCCCGCGTACGAGGGGCTGGACTATCACGCGCTCAACGCGATGCTGAACCTCTACGACGCCGAGGGCAAGATCCAGTTCGGCGCCGACCGGCGCGCGGCGCGGGAGTATTTCCTGCAGCATGTCAACCAGAACACGGTCTTCTTCCACTCGCTCAAGGAGCGCTTGGACTACCTCGTGGAGAAGGAGTACTACGAGGCCGCGGTCATCGAGAAGTACCCCTTCGACTTCATTCAGCAGCTCAACGATCGCGCCTATGAGGCGAAGTTCCGCTTCGAGACGTTCCTCGGGGCGTTCAAGTACTACACCAGCTACACGCTCAAGACCTTCGACGGCAAGCGCTACCTGGAGCGCTTCGAGGATCGTGTCGTGATGACCGCGCTCACCCTCGCCGACGGCGACCACGGCCTCGCGATCGCCCTCGTCGACGAGATCATCGCCGGGCGCTTCCAGCCGGCCACCCCCACGTTCCTCAACGCGGGCAAGGCGCAGCGCGGCGAGCTCGTCAGCTGCTTCCTGCTGCGCATCGAGGACAACATGGAGTCGATCGCCCGCGGCATCAACTCCGCCCTCCAGCTCTCCAAGCGCGGCGGCGGCGTGGCCCTGCTGCTCAGCAACATCCGGGAGTCCGGTGCACCGATCAAGCAGATCGAGAACCAGTCCTCCGGCATCATCCCGGTGATGAAGCTCCTCGAAGACAGCTTCAGCTACGCCAACCAGCTCGGCGCGCGTCAGGGCGCCGGGGCGGTGTACCTCTCGGCGCACCACCCCGACATCATGCGCTTCCTCGACACCAAGCGTGAGAACGCCGATGAGAAGATCCGCATCAAGACGCTCTCGCTGGGCGTCGTCGTGCCGGACATCACCTTCGAGCTCGCGAAGAACGACGAGGACATGTACCTGTTCTCGCCGTACGACGTCGAGCGGGTGTACGGGGTGCCGTTCGGCGACATCTCGGTCACCGAGAAGTATCGCGAGATGGTCGACGACCCCCGCATCAAGAAGACCAAGATCAAAGCGCGCGACTTCTTCCAGACCCTCGCCGAGATCCAGTTCGAGTCCGGCTACCCGTACATCATGTTCGAGGACACCGTGAACCGGGCCAACCCGGTCAAGGGCCGCATCAACATGTCGAACCTGTGCAGTGAGATCCTCCAGGTCAACACCCCGACCACCTACAACGAGGACCTCTCCTACGCGGAGATCGGCAAGGACATCTCCTGCAACCTCGGGTCGATGAACATCGCCCTGGCCATGGACGCCGACGATCTCGGCCGGACGGTCGAGACCGCCATCCGTGCGCTGACCGCGGTGAGCGACCAGAGCCACATCGGCTCGGTGCGCTCGATCGAGGACGGCAACGACCGTTCGCACGCGATCGGCCTCGGCCAGATGAACCTGCACGGCTACCTCGCCCGCGAGCGCGTGTTCTACGGCTCTGACGAGGGCATCGACTTCACGAACATCTACTTCTACACGGTGCTGTTCCACGCGCTGCGGGCGTCGAACCGCCTCGCGATCGAGCGCGGCGTCGCCTTCGACGGCTTCGCGGACTCCACCTACGCCTCGGGTGAGTTCTTCGACAAGTACATCGAGCAGGAGTGGGTGCCGAAGACTGCGAAGGTCGCCGAGCTCTTCGCAGAGCACAGCATCCCCACCCGTGCGGACTGGATCGAGCTGAAAGATTCCATCCAGCAGCACGGCATCTACAACCAGAACCTGCAGGCCGTGCCCCCGACCGGTTCGATCTCGTACATCAACAACTCGACGAGCTCGATCCACCCGATCGCGTCGAAGATCGAGATCCGCAAGGAGGGCAAGATCGGCCGCGTGTACTACCCGGCGCCGTTCATGACGAACGACAACCTGGAGTACTACCAGGACGCGTACGAGGTCGGCTACGAGAAGGTCATCGACACGTACGCCGCTGCCACGCAGCACGTGGATCAGGGGCTGTCGCTGACGCTGTTCTTCAAGGACACCGCGACCACCCGCGACATCAACCGCGCCCAGATCTACGCGTGGCGCAAGGGCATCAAGACGATCTACTACATCCGTCTCCGCCAGATGGCGCTCGAAGGCACCGACATGACCGAGTGCGTCAGCTGCATGCTGTGACCCTTCGGATCGATGCGGGTTCGCCGCGTCGACGCGGATCGGCGCGGGAGGGCGAGCGACACCTCTGCCCTCCCGGCCGGCCCGGCCCCGAGACCGACATCACGACCAAGGACTGACGACATGACCCCCTCCGAGAAGCTCCCGCTGCTCAGCCACGTCGAGGCGATCAACTGGAACCGCATCCAGGATGACAAGGACCTCGAGGTCTGGAACCGCCTCACCGGCAACTTCTGGCTGCCTGAGAAGGTGCCGCTGTCCAACGACATCCAGTCGTGGGCGACGCTCTCCGAGCAGGAGAAGACCACCACGATGCGCGTGTTCACGGGGCTGACCCTCCTGGACACCATCCAGGGCACGGTGGGTGCTGTCTCGTTGATCCCGGATGCGGTGACGCCCCACGAGGAAGCGGTGTACACCAACATCGCCTTCATGGAGTCTGTGCACGCGAAGAGCTACTCGTCGATCTTCTCGACGCTGTGCTCGACCCCGGAAATCGACGACGCGTTCCGGTGGTCGGTGGAGAACGAGAACCTTCAGAAGAAGGCGCATATCGTCATGGACTACTACCGCGGCGACGAGCCCCTCAAGCGCAAGGTGGCCTCGACTCTGCTGGAGTCCTTCCTGTTCTACTCGGGCTTCTATCTGCCGCTGTACTGGTCGAGCAAGGCGAAGCTCACGAACACCGCCGACATCATCCGCCTCATCATCCGCGACGAGGCTGTGCACGGCTACTACATCGGCTACAAGTTCCAGAAGGGCCTCGAGCAGCTGGGCCAGGCGGAACGCGATGAGCTGAAGGACTACACGTTCTCGCTGCTCTACGAGCTCTACGACAACGAGGTGCAGTACACCCAGGATCTCTACGACGGCATCGGGCTGACCGAGGACGTCAAGAAGTTCCTGCACTACAACGCCAACAAGGCGCTGATGAATCTGGGCTACGAGGCGATGTTCCCGTCGACGGTCACGAACGTGAACCCCGCGATCCTGTCTGCTCTCTCCCCGAACGCCGACGAGAACCACGACTTCTTCTCCGGCTCCGGCTCCTCGTACGTCATCGGCAAGGCCGTTGCCACCGAAGACGAGGACTGGGACTTCTGACGCGGGACTATCTCGGTAACGGTGTTCCCAGCGGTTTTCATCTCGTAGGTTTCCGCCGTCTTCGATGAGCCGAATCTCCTGTCGGCCGCGAGCTCGAGCAGATCCGTCAGGACCTCGGCCCACAACGTGGGGAATTTCTAGCACTCGATCCCGGAGATCTTCGACTCGAAGACCCGGACTGACATCATCCTGGCGCGCGAGTCGTTCTGGAAGAACGCTCTGGACAGCCGTGCGGACGGGATGAATTGGAGATGACCTGGCTCAGAGGGTCTGGACGCCAGATGCTGTCCGGTTGACTCTTTCGGAGAGAGCAGAAGAGGGCCCCGGCATCCGAGGCCCTCTTCTTCAGGATGATCGTGATCAGCCCCGCCTGCCGAGCTGACGTTGCCGCCGCGATGCGGCGGCCAAGCCGACCGTCAAGATCACGAACGCGATGGTCGTGATTGTTCCGGACGACGACAACGCCGACCCCTGTGATGTTCCCAGCCCGACCATGAAGCTCGCGATCACGAGACCGACGCCGATCCCGATGCCGAGGACGCCGATGACGATGCCGACGCTGGTGAAACGGTTATCGGCGGACATGAGAGTGACCTCTTCTCCTTACTGAGCCCAGCAGCTGGGGGGAACCACGCCGGCAACTCCACCGTTGAGGTAGATGGCGTTGACGCTACTGGTGTCCTTACAGATGTTCAAGAACGCCACCCCGATTCCGAGGACCCCGGCGACGACCCCGACAACGGCGGCAGCCGGAAGCCCAGCCACGGTGAGAGCAGAGGCTGCGGCGTAGGTTCCGCCGCCGGCGGCGGCCAGAGTGATGCCGTTGATCAGTGCCTGCGTGTTGCATGAGTCCATTGCCGTCTGTGGACCGAACCAGTAGTACCCGGTGAAGCCGTTCTTGCCGCGGCATGCCGCGAGGGCCATGGCGCCCGCCTCGGTGCCCTTGGCGACGTCGGCCGCCGACGAAGTCTCGGTCGGCGCGAGCGTCCCGCCCGCTTCGACGAAGGACGCCGCGTACTCCTGAGTAGCGGTGGCATCAGCCCCGGTCGCTCCGCGCTAGTCTGCGGCGGCGGCCGACTTTCCGCCCAGTCGGACGGCCGGCGCGTCGGCCTCGTTCCAGCGGAACAGCACCAAGTGCCAGAGCCCCGGGCTCTTGCGCGAGGGGTCGATCAACCCGTTCGCGCCGAGCTCGAGGAGATGGTCGCGCACCGCCCACGACGATGGTGTTCCTCCGGCGGCGGCGATGTCCTGCCAGGGAGCGACCGCGTGGGCGAGGTCGATGCCGGCCGCCCCCAGCGCGCTCGCATCCCGCAGGTCAACGATGCCGGACGCTTCGACGTCGATCTCGACGATCTCGAGCGTCGCCGACCGGGCGTCCTGGTGAGCGATCATGGCGGCTTCGACACCGTCGACCGATGAGCTCAGATAGAGCGTCGGTTCATGCGCCCTGGAGTAACGGCCTGCCGAACGTGATCCTGCGATCGCGAACTCGCGGAAGTTCGGATCAATGGCGCGATAGAACGTCCCTCGAACCGCGGGCGCGAAGGTCGAGTCGATGCTTGTCACGATGCGAGCATCTCACCCTGCGTGGGTCCTGCGATGCAAAGCGGAACTCAATCAACGGGTGGGGATACCTGCTCATCGCTGGCGTGCTCGTCGGCGCCGGACTCCCCGCATGCTCTGTCGTGCTGAATCGCCGCGCCTTCCGTGTCGTCGGTGCCGCTGAATCCGGAGCTGCTTCCGGATTCACGAACACCGACACCACCCTCGGCGCAGCCACCGTCGGAGCGCTCGCAATGCGCGGCGCAGCGCTCATGCGTCACGGCGGGGCCTCAGCGGTTTTCGTCATCATCGCCATGCTGATCCTCGTACTCGCGCTCCAACCGGCCACCCGGGCCCGCCGCTGACTTCCGTATGTCGGGAGGCGTCGTACCTTCTCGACATGGAGAACGACTCAACGCCCCCGCACGACGAAGGCCGGCAGGCGACGCGCGATGAACATGTTCCCGGATTTCGACCGGCTCGGCGGTATCGGTGACCTCACAGAGGTCATCAGCGCCCTGTTCGCATTTGCTCTCGCCATCGCTGTGTTGATGTTGATCGTGCCCGGGATCATCTGGGTTGTCGTCTGCGTGCGCCGCAACGGTGCCACAGCGCCCAGAGGACGAGCGCGGGGGAGGGGGCGCTGGCCGGGGTGTCAGTGCTCGTCGTCGTGGTCGTGCATCAGGGCCAGAAGCCGCGCGAGGACACGCTGCCGGTTCTCACCGTGTGCGGGCGCGAGGTCGAGCGCGTCTGCGAGCCAGAGGCCGTCGACGGCGAACCGGATGGTCGTGGCGACGCCGGCCGCCACACCGTCATTGTCGAGGCGGTGCTGCCAGCGCCGATAACGGTCACGCAGCGTTTCGAGCGCACGGGGGCTGACGACAGTCGCTGCGAGCAGCGCGATCACGGGCTGGGAGGCGGGCTCGCCGCCCTGCTGCTCCGCTGAGCGCAGATAAGCCCGTGTCGCCGCTCCCGGCTCATCACCGGCCGTGGCGATCAAGGCGTCGAACGACGCGACGTACCGGGCGATCAGCCCCTCGATGAGCAGCTCCTTGGACGCGAAATGGTAGAACAGACCGCCCTTGCTGACTCCGGCTTCGCGGGCGACGGCGGCGATCGTCACCGCATCCCCACCCTCGCGCGCCAGCACGCGCGCGGTCGCATCCAGGACGCGGTCGCGCGTGGAGCGTGCTCGATCGGCCACGGCCATCACCTCCACGCTCTGATGTTCCTCCATGCTCTGACGTTCCTCACTGTACCGGACGTTCGGTTCTAAACCGGACGTCCGGTACAGTAGCCTCATGCGCATGTCCTGGTGGTTTCTCTTCGGCGCGATCGGCGCCGAGGTTCTTGCGACGACGTCCCTGCGCTCCGCGACGCGGGTCGAGGCGTCGTGGGTGTGGTGGCTCGCCGCGATCGGCGGCTACCTCGCCGCGTTCGGTCTGTTCTCCGCCGCGCTCTCGAGCGGGGCTCCGCTGGCGGCGGCCTACGCCACCTGGTCGGGGGTTGGAGTCGCCTTGACCGCCGTGGTTGCGTGGCTGATCTTCGACGAGCGCCTCACGCCGGGCGCTGTCGCGGGGATCGTGCTCATCGTGGTCGGCGTCGTGCTCATCGAATGGTGCGGCCAGGCATCGGGAGGAACGAATTGAGAGTCCGCAAAGCCTTTCTGGTCACGACGGACCTCGGCCTCGTTGTCTATTGGGTGCTTGCCGCACTCGGCGTCATCTCCGTCGGCGACGGTGCGTGGATCAACGCGTGGAACTGGTCGTTCCTGCCGCTCGATCTCTGGGCGATCATCGCCGGCCTGATGTGGTCGCTCCTGCCGAAGCAGCACCGGTGGGCGACGCCGATGTACGCGACCGCTCTCGCGTTCACCCACGCAGCGGGACTGATGGCGATCAGCTTCTTCGTCCTCTACGGCACCTGGGATGCCTCCTGGTGGGCGGTCAACCTCTGGCTCGCGCTCATGCCCATCGGCCTCGGGCTCGCGTCGGTGCGAAAGCGAGCGGATCAGCAGGTCGCCGAGTGAGCGGAGCCGGCGTCACGCGGAGCCGTGCCCGCCGTGTGGTCTCGACATCACTGCGCTAGATCACGGCAGCGAGGGCGAGCACGTCGTTGACGGCGGAGGCAACGCGTGCGGCAGGAATGCGCAACGCGCTCTCGCCGACCGTCGACTCAAACCAGGAACGTTGCGGGTCGGCCGCCGCGCGGATGCGCAGCGTGAGGCCGAGGCCGCCGCGCGTCATCACCCGCTCGTGGGCGCGTCGCGCTGCCTCGGCCGGCACGGGGAGATGGACGTGGAACATGGCAGCCTGCGGCACAGCGGGCTGCACCGTGGCGACGGTCGTGCGCTGGATCTCTGCCGCGATCGCGCGTGTATGCGCCACGAGATCCGGCATGAGCGGCAGCGTCCGGTGGAGCCCGTCCAGCGCGAGAAGCGCCAAAGGCCACGCCTCGTCGATCGTCCCGCCCATCCGGTGTCGCCAGCGGCGAGCCGTGTCGACGAATTCCGTGCTGCCCGCGAGCACAGCTCCACGCGGTGCGCCGAGGTCTTTGTACAGGGAGACGTACACGGAGTCGAAGCAACCACTGACGTCGGCGAGGGGCTGGCCGTAGAACGGGCCGACCTGCCACAGCCGGGCGCCATCAAGATGGGTGGCGACACCGGCACGAGCGGCGAGGGAGATCTGCTGGCGAAGGTCGTCACCGTCAGGAAGTTGGCCCCCGAGATCCCGCTGGGGGAGTTCCCACAGGACCGATGACACATCGTCCGCCGTGATGGCCGGCTCGAGATCGCTCCCGTGGAGAAGGCGGTGCGGGTCGCCCACGTGACGGATCTGCAGCCGGTGAAGTGTCGCGTAATTGGCGTCCTCCCAGCCGGAGAGGTGATTGGCCGGGTGCGCGAGCGTCACTCTCCTGCTTCGGCTGCGTCGATCGGCATGGATACGGAGGGCGATCTGCTGCGCCATCTTTCCTGTCGGCATCAGCACAGCGGCCTCGTGCCCCACGAGCGCTGCGACCTCGGTCTCCAGGAGTCGCGTCGCTGCGATCTGATCCGTGGCGGCCTCCGGGTAGAGCTCCCCGGCCCTGGTCAGTCGTTCGATCTCGATCGCCGGCGCTCGCAACGATGCGTCGTGGACGGAGAGGACTCGCGGCGGCGTCACTGCTATAGGCTCCATGAACAGTAACGTTAAGGAGTCGTCGTGAACCAGTTCAACAGTGACGTGCTGCAGCGACTCGACGTCGCTGTCGCCCTCGTCAACGCCTGGCATCACGGGGATCTCGAACGCGGGCCGCGCACGGTCTTCGAGGACCACGGGTACCGCGCGCCGACCACGCCGGCGGAGTGGGCGGCTGTCCCCCCGATGGCCGAGCGCCTCTCGGTCGTGCTCGCCGCGATCGCCGAGCGTGATGACCCCGCCGCCATCGCGTTGATCAATGCTCGCCTGAGGAGTCTGGCGGTGACACCGCAGATCGAGCAGCGAGAGGGCAGGCGGCTGCTGCACTTCCACGCTGCCGAGGCGCCGTTCGCCGATGGCTGGGAGGCGGGGATCTCAGCCGCGCTCGCGATCGCCTACAGCACCGACCACGCCGACCGGATCGGGACGTGCGGTGCCCCGGGCTGCCGCCGCCACTTCGTGGATCACGGCCGTAACAAGCAGAGACGCTTCTGCAGCATGCCCTGCCAGAACCGGGTCAAGTCGACCGCGTACCGGCGGCGAAGGAGCGATCGTTAGCGCGCCCGGCCCGGGTGCGACCATTGGGCCGCGGCGTGGCGGGGGGTGCGTCGGTACGCCTGGCCGCTCTCCTTCCTCATCTGGGTGGGCTTGTTCGTCGTCCTGTTCCGGATCCGGCCCGTGCTGGCCGGGTCGCTCGGGGACGCGACGGTCGACAGAACCTGCCGGAGCGCGCGGGGCGGCGGGATCTTGTGCACCGAGTCGTCCTGGACCTTCGGCGCCGCCGTCCGGGACTCGCATCCGCTGCTGACCGGATTCCTCGGGGTGCCGTCTCCTGTGCTGGGAGCGGTGTTCATCGCCGGAGTCGTGCTGTGGCTGTTCGCGGTCGGCGTCACGCGAGCCAGAAGGGCTGCGCATCCGGCAGCGGAGCCGGGGGAAGAGCGGGCGGTGTCCTCCGCGGGCTGAGGGGTGCCCTGAGACGATGCGTCGTCCAGCGCATCGCGGTCCGGTGCATCCGACATGCCCGGCGGGGCGTGCCATCAACGCGCGGAGGTCAGTTCGCCTTCTTCACCACGCTGGACTTGAGCTGCATCTTGCCGAAACCCGGTACGCGCGCATCGATGTCGTGTCCGTTGCCGCTGTCGGTCACCAGTCGGATACCGGTCACCTTCGTCCCGACCTTGATCGTGCCGCCGCCTCCGCCGGAGATCTTGACGCTCTTCACGAGGGTCACGGTGTCACCGTCGGCGAGCAGGTTTCCGACCGCGTCGCGGATGCCGTCGTCCTCCGTCGCGGCGGCATCGGCGCCGTCCGTCTCGGCCGACCACTCGTGCCCGCACATCGGGCACACCAGCAACCCGCCCTGCGGGTAGGCGTACTCGCTCGCGCACGCGGGGCAGGGCGGCAGCTGCTCGTCGGTCATCGTTCTCCGTTCAGGGCGTCTGGATGGTCCATCGTCTCATGTCCGTGCGCGGAGGCCGGCCGGGATCCGGGCGGCGAGGCCGGTCAGAGTCCGCGCACGTCGTAGCGGCGTTCGACGCCGGCGGTTGCGCGGCCCCAGTCGCTGGCGCGTACGCGCTCCTGATGCGCGGCGAACGCCGCAGCGCTGACGAAGAGCTCCTCCACCTGCCAGACCAGCGGATCGGCCGTCTGCTCGACCGCGAACGACAGACACCCCGGCTCTGCGCGCGTGCGGACGATGTGTGCCGGAAGGTGCGCGAGAACGGCGTCGACCTGCGCCTGCCCCGAGCACACCAGCTGACCGGTGAGCGAGACGGTGCCGATGATCGGCGAAGGACTGTCCATGAGGCCGCCAGTCTTTCACGGCGCCGGCGCGCGCGCACCGGCATGTGCCGGTCGGGCGCGGCGAGATCGCGGGCGCTGTGCCGGCTCTCCGTGCAGCGCGTCGCTGCCGCCGTCGACGTCGTGCTTTTCCCCGGCGTCGGCGGGGCGCTTAGGCTGGCAGGAGATGGTGACGAAACCCTCGTCGAAAACGCCCCGGATGAATCCCCCATGACCAAGGTCTCCACCACACGGTGAACGAAAAGCCGCGCGAACCCACCCCCGATACGCTCACGAACGCGATCGTGACCCACTGGGGTCAGCCCTACCTGCCGAAAGCCGGGTGGCGACGGATCCGCGCGTCCTGGACCGCGATCCTGCAGCTCGTCGTCGCGGCCACCGCCGGGTTCGCGATCTCGCACTATCTGCTGAACCATGAGCACCCGCTGCTGTCCGCCACCGTCGCGATCTCCAGCCTCGGCCTCGCCCGGGACGCCCGTCCGCGCCGGATCGCCGAGATCGTGCTCGGCATGCTGCTCGGCATCGCCCTCGGCGAGACCGTCCGGCTCGCCGTGGGGCCGGGCTGGTGGCAGCTGGCGGCGACGCTCGCGGTGACCCTGCTGGTCGGGCGGATGCTCTCGCCATCCCCGGTCTTCGCCATGGCCGGTGCCACGCAGGCGGCGATCGCGCTCGCGATGCCGCTCACGCCGATGCCCTACGGCCGGCTCATCGACGGCGCCGTGGGGGGTGCGATGGCCATTCTCCTTACGGCGCTCGTGCCGCGCAGCGCCCTCGCCGAGGTCGTCCGCGACGCCCAGGAGCTCTTCGGCGCGTTCGATGCGGCGATGCTCCGTACCGTGCAAGGGCTGGAGACCGGCAACTCCACCTATGCCGATCGAGGCCTCGAGAAGGCGCGGGAGCTGCAGCGCCCGATCGACCGGTGGCACGAGAGTTTCGACGCCGCGGTCGCGGTCGCCCGCGTGTCGCCGCTGCAGCGCAAGCGGCGTCCGGAGTTCGACCGGCAACGCCAGCTGCTTCGGTGCGTCGATCTCGCGGTGCGCAACCTTCGCGTCGTCGCGCGGCGGGCGGCCTATCTGCAGGCCGACCAGCAGCCGCGTCCCGACCTGGCGCAGCGCGTCGACGCGCTGCGGAAGGCCACGATCATGGTCGGCCACACCGTCGTCGACCCGGATTCCACCGCGATCGCCATCGCGCATCTCTCCGAGATCGCCGCCGCTCTGGACCCGGCCCAGCTTCTGCCGCCGGGCTCCTCGCAGTCGGAGGTGAGTCTGGTCACCGCGTTGCGTCCCCTGAGCGTCGACCTGCTTGAGGCATGTGGGATGCCGCACGCTGAGGCGACGGCTCTCCTCCCGCGGATCTAGGCGGTGCCCGGCCCGGTATGCGCCGCTGCGGTGGTCGTGCGGGGTGGTTCTCGACGCGGCCGATGACGCACCGGTATCCGGCCCGTCCAGAAAAAGGACTTGACCGGTCAAGTGGTTGTGTTGCAAACTTGACCGGTCAAGCGGTCAAGGGACGATGGAGTACCTGATGTATGTAGAGCTGGAGCACGGACGCGGCGAGCAACCGCTGTACGTGCAGCTTGCCAAGGCACTGGAAGACCACATCGAGCTCAAGAAGCTCGCCCCGGGGGATCAGCTCCCGAGCGAGACCGTGCTGGCGCGTGAGAACCGACTGAGCCGTGCCACCGTCATCAAGGCGCTGGACACCCTGGTCGAGCGCGGTCTGGTCACCCGGCACCAGGGCAAGGGAACGTTCGTCAACGCGCGGCCCATGGAGCGGCAGCTCCCGGAGCTCACGAGCTTCTCGGAGCACGTGCACGGGTTGGGGCTGGCGCCCCGGAGCGAGCTGCTGGCCTACGAGAAGTTCGAGGCCGCAGACCCCGCCCGCCCGCGATCCGCCTATGACGATGAGATGGACCCCACACCCGGGCTCGTCCAGATCGAGCGTCTGCGTCGCGTCGACGACCGTCCGGTCGGTGTGCACCGCGCCCTGATTCCCGCGGACGTCGCCGACCGGATCGGACTGAACGAGCAGGAGACCGCGCGCGAGAGCTTCTCGCTGTATGAAGCGCTCCGCGCCGGCGGGGTCTTCCTCTCCGCGGGCGAGGAGACCCTGCGAGCCATCAACGCGAGTGCCCGTGACGCCGAACTCCTCGGCGTCGATGCCGGCACCGCCCTTATCGAAGTCGTGCGTTTCTCCCGAGATCAGAACGGGCGACTCGTCGAGGTCGTGCGTGCGCGCTACCTCGGAACCGAATATCTGTACCACATCACTTTTGCACCAACGACGGGAGCAACACATGAAGAATCGAGTGATTCTGGGCATCGCACCGGTGGCGGCCTTGCTGCTGGCCACGGGCTGCGCCGCGCAGACTGACGGCGGCGTCGCCGAGAACGACCTCGGTCGCGCCGCGCTTGTCATCGCTCAGGGCGGCCTCGGGGACGAGTCCTACAACGACCTGGCGCTCACGGGGTTCAACGACGGCCTCGAGGCGACCGGGGTTCAGGGCACCACCATCGAGTCGGACGACGTCGTCGGACAGGGCGAGCAGATCCTGCGCCGTGCGGGGGACAGCGGCCTGGGCCTGGTCATCGACCTGGAGTACTCGCACGCCGAGATCCTTCCCAAGGTCGCGGCGGACTACCCCGACACCGACTGGGTGATGCTCAACGCCGTCGCGGCCGGCGACAACGTCGCCTCCGTGCTCTTCCAGGAGCAGGAGGGGTCCTATCTCGCCGGCGCGCTCGCCGCCCTGCAGACCTCGAACACGAGCGATCCGAAGATCAACGCAGACAAGGTGATCGGCTTCATCGGCGGCACGCAGGCCGCCGGGATCGACAAGTTCCTCGTCGGCTTCGTCCAGGGAGCTCGCGATGTGGACCCCGAGGTGAAGGTCCTCGTCTCCTACTCGAACGACTTCGGTGACCCCACGAAGGGCCAGCAGCTCGCGCAGTCGATGTTCGACGAGGGCGCAGACATCGTCTACGCGGTCGCCGGCGGCACCGGCGCGGGCGTCATCCAGGCCGCGAAAGACGCCGATCATTATGCGATCGGCGTGGACACCGACCAGGACGGGATCGCCCAGGGCCATGTGCTCACGAGCATGCTGAAGAAGACCGACGTCGCGATGAGGTCGATCCTGGCGCAGTATGCCGACGGCACGTTCCCGGGCGGGCAGACCATCAGCCTGGGCCTCGCGGAGGACGGCGTCGGGCTCTCCGCCCTCACATACACCCGCGACGCCATCGGCGAAGCCACGATCGCGCAGGTCGACGATCTTCGCCAGCAGATCATCGACGGACAGATCGAGGTCTGGAACGTCGTCGACCAGGGATACCCCGACTGGTTCACGCAGAAGTGAGCTGACGGTTCCCGACATCCCCCCCACACAGAAAGGCCCCTCCGCGATGAGCGCACCCACAGGCACGCGCGCGTCCGCTCCCGATCCGACGGTCCGCCGCCGGATCGGGGCGGAGGGCATCAGCCGCGCATTCGGTGACGTCCGCGCGAACATCGACGTGCACCTCTCGGTCGCCCCTGCCACGATCCACGCGGTCATCGGCGAGAACGGCGCGGGCAAGAGCACGCTGATGCGCATGCTCTACGGTCTCGACCACCCCGACACCGGAACGATCGTGATCGATGATGAGGCCGTTGCCCTGTCCTCGCCCCGTGACGCGATCGAACGCGGCATCGGCCTGGTGCAGCAGGAGCTCGCCATCATCCCGGAGCTCACTCTCCTGGAGAACCTGATCCTGGGCGACGAGGTCGCGCGTGCCGGCGTGATCGACTGGGCGCAGGCCCGTGCGCGAGCCGTCCAGCTGGCGCAGGATGTCGGCGTCTCGATCGATTGGGACGCCCCGGCAGCCACCACCTCCATCGCGATCCAGCAGCAGGTCGAGATCCTGCGCTTGATCTTCCGCGGTGCAGACGTGCTCATCCTCGATGAGCCCACCGCGGTGCTCGCGCCCGAGCAGGCCGCCGATCTGCTCGGCCTTCTGACCCGGCTGCGCGATGCCGGACGCACCGTCGTGTTCATCAGCCACAAACTCGACGAGGTGCTGGCGATCGCCGAGCACGTCACCGTCCTGCGCGGCGGCCGCTCCATCGAGCACCTCCAACGCTCCGAGGTCGACCGGCCTCGGCTCGCCGAGCTGATCATCGGGGACTCCGCGGTCGCGGAGACGGTCGCCACCCCCGGCACCCCCGGTGAGGTGCGGCTGACGATCCAGGACGTCCGGTCACGCGACGACCGCGGGCACAACCGGCTCGACGGTGTCAGCTTCCATGTGCGCGCCGGGGAGATCGTGGGCATCGCCGCGGTCGCCGGCAACGGCCAGGAAGAACTCGCCGAGGCGCTCATCGGCGTCCGCGTGCTCTCCGGCGGGGACATCCTCCTCGACGGCACGAGCATCGCCCGCCGCGGCATCCGTGCGCGGCGGCGATCGGGGATGTCATACGTCAGCGCCGACCGGAAGCATGAGGGGCTCGCGCTGGCGCTCTCCCTCTCCGACAACGCGATCGCGAGCCCCGCGCTGGCCGAGCTCGGCAGAGGCGGCTGGCTGAACCCGCGCGCGGTCGCGGAACGCGTGACCGCGACGCTGCGGCGTGCGCAGGTGAAGTTCGGTTCCGCCGCGGACCCCGCGTCGAGTCTGTCCGGCGGCAACCAGCAACGCGTGGTCATCGGCCGCGAGACCCTGGGCAGCCCGCGCGTGCTCATCGCCAGCCAGCCGACGCGGGGCGTCGACATCCGCGGCATCGGCTTCATCCATGAGCTGCTGCGGCTCTCCCGCGATGAGGGAACCGCCATCGTCCTCTTCAGCGAGGAGCTCGACGAGCTGCGGGAGCTCTCCGACCGGATCATCGTCATGCACCGCGGGCACGTGAGCGGCGAGCTTCCGGCCGGCGCCAGCCGTGCCCGGATCGGTGCGCTCATGCTCGGAACGACACAGGAGGAGGCCGCGTGAGCACGACCACACACGGCGCTCCCGTCGAGCCTGCCGGGGCACGGCGGCACACGTCCGTCCCTGCGCTCCTCGACGCGACGCTGCGCATCGCCTGGCGGGCACTGCTGCCGGTCGCCATCGCCCTGGTCATCGGCGGCATCGTGCTTCTCGTCACCGGAAACAACCCGCTGCAGGTCTACGGTCTGCTCGTCTCCGAGGCGTTCGGCTCGCCGAGCCGGATCAACGCGACGCTGGCGGCGACAACCCCCATCCTGTTCACAGCCATCGCTGCGGCCTTCGCATACCGTGCCGGCGTGTTCACGGTGGGCGTGGAGGGCAGCTTCGTCGCTGGCGGGCTCACCGCCGCCGTCATCGGGGTGAACATGGGCGGGCTGCCGGTCGGTGTCGGAGCATTGCTTCCCCTGCTCGGCGCCGTCGTCGCCGGAGGGATCGTCGCGCTCATCCCCGCTCTCCTGCGTGCGGTATGGGGCGTGGACGAGGTCGTCACCACGCTGATGTTCAACTTCATCGCGGCGGGCATCGCCGGCTGGGCCGTGCAGACGTTCTTCCTCGCCCCCGGGCAGGCGAACTCCAGCACCCAGTACGTCGCCGAGTCCGCGGAGCTTCCCGCGCTCGCGCCGCCCGGCCAGATGAGCTGGGCACTGGTCATCGCCATCGTCCTGCTGATCGCCTACGCGGTCTGGATGCGCACCTCGACCCTGGGCTTCGAGTTCCGTGCGGTCGGCAGCGCACCCCGATTCGCTGTTGCGCAGGGGCTTCGCGTGCGCCTGGTGATCGCGACCGCGCTGATCGGAGCCGGCGTCATCGGCGGCATCGGCGGCGGAGCGCACGCTCTCGGCCTCGTCCATCGGTACTCGGCCGGCTTCTCCGCCGGGTTCGGGTTCACCGGCATCGCCATCGCCCTGCTCGCGCGGTTCAACCCGGTCGGCATCTTCATCGCGGCCCTGTTGTTCGGCGCGCTCAACGCCGCGGGCGCCACGGTGCAGCTCTTCATCGACCTGCCCGTCCAGCTCATCGACATCCTCGAAGGCACCGTGATGATCTTCGCCGTCGTCGCCATCGGCGTTCCGCGCTGGCTGCGCAGCCGGCGGGCTTCCGCGGAAGGAGTCCGCTCATGATCGACGCCCTCATCGCGTCCACCGTCACCCTCTCGGTCCCGCTGGTGCTGGCAGCGCTGGGCGGGGCGATCCACCGCCGCGCCGGTGTGGTGAACATCGGCCTCGAGGCGCACATGATCGTGGGCGCGCTCGTCGGCGCCGTGGTGAGCGGCGCGAGCGGCAACTGGGCAGCGGGAGCTCTCGCCGGGCTCATCGCCGGCGCCCTGACCGGTGCGCTGATGAGCATCCTGATCACGCGGCTCAACGCCAACGAGATCATCGTCGGCCTGGGCTTCAACATCGTCGTGTTCGGGATCATCGGCTACGTCCTGCGTACGGTCTTCGGCACGTCCGGCACGCTGCAGCCGGCGGGGCTCGTGCGGCTGCCGCGCATCGACATCCCGCTCGTCGCGGACATCCCGATCCTGGGCGCCCTCATCTCCGGCAAGGACCCGCTGTTCTGGCTGTGCATCGTCCTCATCCCGCTGCTGGCGTGGTCCCTGGCGAACACCCGCCTCGGCCTGCGTCTGCGTGCGACCGGGGCGGGTGAGAGCGCGAGTGCGTCGCTCGGGCTGCGGACGAAGGGGATCCGAGACCTCGCTGGCGTCTTCGCCGGGGCGATGGCGGCGCTGGGCGGTGTCGCCCTGAGCCTCGGGACCGTCGGCCTGTTCAACGAGAACATGACCGCCGGACGCGGCTACGTAGCGCTCGCCGCGTTCTACTTCGGTCGCTCCCGGCCGCTGCCGACCGCGCTGGCGTGCATCCTGTTCGGGTTCTTCGACGCGCTCCAGATCCGGCTGCAGACATCGGCAGGCACGTCCGCAGACCTCATCTCCACCCTTCCCTACGTCGCCGTCGTCGCCGTGCTCGCCTTCACCGGCATCCGGCAGGTGCGTCGCGGCGCCCGAACTGTGAGCTGATATGTCCCACCCCTCTTTCCCGCCCACCGCTCTGGTCCTCGTCGATGTGATCGCGTCGTTCTTCGACCCCGATGAGGCGAACTCCTATCCCGAGGCGCCGTCGGTGCTGGAGCCGATCGCGGAGCTTCTCGACGTCGCGCGTGCCCGCGAGGCACTCGTCGTGCACGCGGTCGAGCGGCACCATCGCGGACTCGACGACTTCGAGTTCCGCAAGCTCCCGCGGCACCATCAGGTCGGCGACCCGGACGCCGCTTACATGCCGGGATTCGAGCCTGTCGATTCCGGGCGTGAGGTCGAGGTCGGGAAGCGCCGCTACTCGGCGTTCTACGCGACAGATCTGGACCTGCTCCTGCGCGAGCAGGGGATCGAAAGACTCATCGTCGTCGGCGTGAAGACCAACGTGTGCATCCGCGCGACCGTGCAGGACGGCTTCGCGGGCGGCTTCGACGTCTGGGTGCCCCGGGAGACCACCAACTCGAACCGTCCGCACCTCGCAGAAGCGAGCCTGGAAGACATTGAGCGCTACTTCGGCCGCGTGCCGAGCTTCGCCGAGGCGAAGGCCGCCCTGTGAGCGGGCGTCTCGGCGTCGTCGGGTACGCCAGTCTCGACTTCGGCGGAGAGATCCGGTCGTTCCGCGGCGTCGATGCGACGAGCATCGTCTCCCGCGGGTTCCGTGGCGCGGAGCCCGGCATCGGCGGGGTCGCGCACATCGCGCGCGCCGCCAGCCGCGCCGCGCCGGTCAGCGTCATCAGCTGGGTCGCACCCGACGAGGACGGCCAGCGATGGACGCGTGAGCTCGTCGCCTCCGGCTGTGACGCGGGCGGCGTCGCCGTCAGCGGCACCCGTACTCCGTCGGCGACGATGATCGAGATCGCGGCGGGCGGCACCATCTGCCTCTTCGACCAGGGAGACTGCCACGCCGACGCGCTGAGCGCACGCCAGCTCTCGGTGCTGGGGGATCTCGACTGGCTCGTCCTCACCGTCGCCCCGCGCCCGCTCACCACGGCGCTCCTGGACGCCCTCCCCGACGGAGTGCGGCTGGCATGGGCGGTCAAGCACGACGATGACGTCTACGACGACGACCTCATCCGGCGCGTGCTGGCACGGGCCGAAGTCGTCAGCTACAGCAGAGGCGAGCGCTCGTACGTCTTTCCCGATGGATCAGACCACCGGACGGCGCCCGGCGCGCTCCTGGTCGAGACGCAGGGATCCCAGGGCGTGCACTGGCGGATCTCCGGGGAGCCGAGCCGCGCAGGGTTCGTCCCCGCGGAGGTCGTGCGCAGCGTCGACACCACCGGGGCCGGCGACACGTTCGTCGGCACGCTGGCGGGGGCGCTGGCGGCCTGCCCGGCTCCGGCAGACCTCACAGACACGCAGATCGACGACGTCATGCGTGCAGCGACCCGCGCGGTCGCCGCCCTGCTGCAGTCCCGCAGCGGCGTCTCACCCACGTGCACCGATCCATCGAAGGAGAACAACTGATGTCACAACGCGCCTGGTATTTGGGCTGCACAGCCGATCAGGTCGGGGAGTCCGCCGTCCTGGTCGGAGACCGGGGGCGGGTGCTCCTCGCCGCGGGGATCCTGGAAGACGCTGAGGTCCTCAACGAGGACCGGGGCCTGACCACGGCGACCGGGTGGTATCGGGGCGTGCGGATCACGGTGAGCGCGTTCGGCATGGGCGCACCCATCGCGGCGGTCGTGCTGCATGAGCTCGCGGGCCTCGGCGTCCGCCGGTTCGTGCGTCTC
Source organism: Microbacterium longlingense (assembly GCF_058349825.2). NCBI lineage: Bacteria > Bacillati > Actinomycetota > Actinomycetes > Micrococcales > Microbacteriaceae > Microbacterium > Microbacterium longlingense. Next base: position 174,244 of record NZ_JBYRJA020000001.1, on the reverse strand, counting down.
GGGACGGTCATGACGGTGGGGTCGACCCAGCTGGGCGAGTTCGTGGTGGCCCACGGCGCGGTTCGCGGGGAGTCGACCTCGGCCTCGTACCTGCCCGTCGCGTACCCGGCCGTTCCGGACTTCACCCTGACCCGCGCGCTGGAGGACGCCGTCTCCGCGGCAGCCCTCCCCACCCGCTCCGGGCTGTTCGCGAGCTACGACGGCTTCTACACCGAGATGTTCGAGACCGGTCTCGGGGAGCGCCCCGTCGCGGACCGCTACGCGCAGCTCGAACGCACGGGCGTCGTCGCCACCGATATGGAGACCAGTGCCATCCTCGTGGCAGCGCAGGCGCTCGGCGTCCGCGCCGGCTCGCTCTGCCTCGCCAGCGTCGACGGACGTACCAACGACAAGATGGCTCGCCCGGAGCGCGCCGTCGCAGAGGGCCAGCTGCTCGAGGCAGGCTTCCAGGCGCTCGCCGCCGTCACCGAGACCGCTACCCGTTAAGGAGCAATCATGACCATCGCACAGGACTACCTCAACGACGTCATCGCGAAGATCGGCAAGGTCCGCGACACGCAGGCCGACAGCATCGCGGCCGCCGCGCAGATCTGCGCGGACTCGATCGCCGGCGACGGACTGGTGTTCACCTTCGGCACCGGGCACGGCGGCTTCGCCGCGCTGGAGTCTTTTCCCCGCACCGGCGGCGTCACCGGCTTCCGGCCCATCGTCGAGTCCTCGATCGCGCTGATGCACCACGTGCTCGGCGATCAGGGCACCGCCCAGTACCGGTTCATGCACACGCAGGAGGGCTACGGCAAGGCGATCCTCCGCTCCCATCAGCTGAAGGACGGCGACTCGATCATCCTGTTCAGCCACTCCGGGATCAACGCCGTCATCCTCGACATGGCCGTGGAGTTCCAGGAGCGCGGCCTGAAGGTCATCGGCGTCACCAGCGTCCCGCACTCGTCGCAGGTGGCCAGTCGCCACTCCAGCGGGAAGCGCCTGTTCGAGATCGCCGATGTCACCATCGACACCGGCATCCCGCTCGAAGACGCGTCGCAGTTCATCGACGGCCTCGAGTTCCCGGTCGGACCGACCTCCACGTCGATCGCGGTGGCGGTCTCGCACGCCATCAACGCCTCGACGGCCGCCGAGCTGGTCGCGCGCGGCATCGAGCCCATGATCATGATCAACACGAACTCGAACCGCACCACGTTCGCCCACCAGCAGAACGACCGCAACTATGAAGAGCTGTGGCGCCGGCTGCGCAACCGCGACTTCTCGGCGCCGGTGGTGAAGTGATCGAGCGCGGGCTGTACATCGGCGGCGGCTGGCGACCGGCGACGTCCGGCGAGCTCGTCGACGTCCGGGACCCGGCGACCGGAGAGCTCGTCGGTCGTACCGCGGTGGCGGGAGCGGCCGATGTCGACGCCGCGGTCGAGCGCGCCGCCATCGCCGCCAAAGGGTGGGCGGCGATGCCGTCCGGCGAGCGCTGTGCGATCCTTCGCCTGGCGGCTGATCTGATCGACGAACGGATCTCCGAGATCGCCGACGTGCTGACGCGGGAGCAGGGCAAGCCGCTCGCCGACAGCCGTAAGGAGATCGCCTTCGGGGCCGTCGTGCTGCGTTACTACGCCGAGGAGGGGACGAGGGTGGGCGGCACGATCCGTCCCGTTCAGCGCGCTGACATCCGTTCGCTCGTCACGTGGGCGCCGATCGGCGTTGTCGGGGCGATCGTGCCCTGGAACTACCCTGTCGACCTGTACGCCTGGAAGATCGGGCCGGCCCTCGCGGCAGGCAACGCGATCATCGTCAAGCCGCCGCTCGAGGCGCCGCTCGCCATCGGGATGGTCGTGCAGTGCCTGCACGACGCCGGTCTGCCCGCTGGCGTGCTCGCCGACCTTCCCGGCGGCCTGGAGGCCGGCAGCGCGATCTCCGCTCATCCGGGCATCGGCATGGTGACGGCCACCGCTTCCACGCGCACCGGGCAGTCCATCATGCGGTCGGCGGCGGACACGATGAAGCGCGTCTCGCTCGAGCTCGGCGGACAGTGCCCGTTCGTCGTGCTCTCCGACGCGGACATCCCTGCCGCTGCCGCGGCAGCGGCCAGACGATCGTTCTCCAACGCCGGGCAGATCTGCATCGCCGTGAACCGGATCCTCGTGGACGAGTCCATCGCGAACGAGTTCGTCGACGCGGTGGCCGCCGAGGCGCAGCGGATCGCGCTCGGACACGGCGTCGATACCGCGGTCACGGGGGGCCCGACCACGACCGCCGCGGTGATCGACGTCGCCGACCGCCACATCGCCGATGCCGTCGCGCGGGGCTCGCGCGTGGTCACGGGCGGCTCGCGGCTCACCGGCAGCGCTTTCGACCACGGCACGTTCTTCGCGCCGACGGTCCTCGACGCGGTGCCCACCAGCGCCGCGGTGATGCGGGAAGAGACATTCGGCCCGGTCGTCGCCGTGCACCGGTATCGTGCCGGCAGTTCGATCGACGAGGTCGCCGCGCTCGCGAACGGGACGGAGGCCGGTCTCGCAGCGTACGTCTACGGCCGCGATCTGGACAGGGCCTGGGCGGTCGCCGAGCGGATCGATGCCGGCGGCATCGGTGTCAACATCAACGACATCACCGAGCTGCACGCGCCGTTCGGCGGGTGGAAGATGTCCGGTTTCGGCCGTGAGCTGGGGCCGGAGGGGCTGCACGGTTTCATGCAGCAGCGACACATCCGGATCCTCAGAGGGGCCGGATCATGACCGTGCTGATTCGGAACCTCGTCGGCGGGGTCTGGACGGAGGGCACCGGCCCCGCCTTCGAGAGGCGCAACCCGGCGCGACCGGACGAGGTGGTCGCCGCCGGTGCGGAGGCGTCCGCGGCGGACGCAGACAAGGCCGTGCAGTCTGCCGTCTCCGCGGGGCGAGCATGGCGCCGGGAGACGACGGCCGCCCGCGGGGCGATCCTGCGCGCGGCCGGTCGGCTGCTCGCGGAGCGGGCGGAAGAGCTCGGGCACGAGCTCGCCCGCGAAGAGGGCAAGACCCGGCCGGAGGGTGTGGGAGAGGCGCGTCGCGCCGCACAGATCCTCGACTACGTCGGCGCGGAGGCGGATCGCGACAACGGTCAGGTCTTCGCATCGCCCCGTCCCGGCGAGCGCATCCTGGTCACGCGGCGTCCGGTGGGTACGATCGGCATCATCACCCCGTTCAACTTCCCTCTCGCGATCCCGGCATGGAAGATCGCTCCGGCCCTCGTCCACGGCAACACCGTGGTGTGGAAGCCGTCCGGCGCCGTGCCGCTGCTCGCGGTGCGTCTCGCGGAGGCGCTGGTCGATGCCGGTCTCCCGGCGGGCGTTCTGCAGCTCCTGCACGGCGATGGCGCGGCGGGGCGCGCGATCGTGGACCACCCGGGCATCGACGCGATCAGCTTCACCGGATCGACCGGCGTGGGGCGGGCGATCGCGGCGGCCGGTGCTGCGCGGGGCATCCCCGTGCAGGCCGAGATGGGGGGCAAGAACGCCGCGGTCGTCCTGCGCGACGCCGACCTCGATCTCGCCGTCTCGCAGGTCATCGCCGGTGCGTTCGCGGCGACCGGTCAGAAGTGCACAGCGACGTCACGGGTGATCGTGCAGCGCGCGGTGGCGGCGGAGTTCACCGAGCGGCTCGTCGCCGCCGCGGACGCCCTCGTCGTGGGCGACCCCGTCACCGCGGGCGTCGAGGTCGGGCCGCTCGTCTCGGCCGCGGCGCGCGCCGCGGTGCTCGCCGGGATCGCCGCGGCCGTCGCCGAGGGCGCCCGGATCCTCACCACCCGCCGCCCGGAAGGCGATACGGGTGCGGTGGGACACATCGTCAATCCGACGATCGTGGCCGGGGGGCCGGAATCGGCGCTCTGGGCCAGGGAGCTGTTCGGGCCCGTCCTGCTGCTGCACGTCGTCGACGGCGCAGACGACGCCTTCGACCTGGTCAACGACAGCGCCTTCGGGCTGTCCGCCGCGGTGTTCACCCGCGACATCGGCCTCGCTCTGGAAGCGGCGGATCGGCTCGACGTCGGCATGCTGCACATCAACTCCGAGACGGCGGGCGCTGACCCGCACGTCCCGTTCGGCGGCGTCAAGGGCAGCTCGCTCGGGCCGGGGGAGCAGGGAGCCGCTGCCCGGGAGTTCTACACCCGGCCGTCGACGATCTATCTGCGAGGTGCGGCATGACCGGGGCGCTGGACGGCATCAGGGTCGTCGACCTGTCCCGCGTGCTCGCGGGCCCCTACGCCACGATGCTGCTGGCGGACCTCGGTGCAGACGTCATCAAGGTGGAGAGGACGGGAACCGGCGACGAGACCCGCGCCTGGGTTCCTCCTGCCGGGCCAGACGGCGTCGCGACCTACTTCGCGGCGGTGAACCGTAACAAGTCGGCGGTCACCGCCGACCTGCGCGACGAGGCCGACATCGCGGCGCTGCGAGCCCTGGTCGCCGACGCCGACGTCTTCATCGAGAATGCGCGCCCCGGAACGCTGGACGCCCTGGGGTTGTCCTATCAGGACCTCAGCGCGGTCAACCCCCGTCTCATCTACTGCTCCATCTCGGGCTTCGGCGGCGGGGGAGGGGCGTCCCTGCCCGGCTTCGATCTGCTCGTCCAGGCGACCGGCGGGCTGATGAGCATCACCGGGACCCCGGACGGCGAGCCGATGAAGGCGGGGGTCGCGCTGGTCGACATCATCACCGGTCTCCACGCCCTCACCGGCATCCTCGCCGCCCTGCATGCGCGAGCCGAGACCGGTCGCGGACAGAAGGTGGAGGTCAACCTTCTGTCGAGTCTCCTCTCGGCGCTGACCAACCAGGCATCGGCCGCCCTGATCGCCGGCGCGACGCCGGGCCGCCTCGGCAATGCGCACCCCAGCATCGCGCCCTACGAGATCGTCCGCGCCGCCGACCGTTCTTTCGCGATCGCCGTGGGGACGGACCGGCAGTTCCGCACGCTCGCACAGGAGATCGGCCGGGCGGAGCTGGCGGATGACGCGCGATTCGCGACGAACGAGCGACGGGTCGCCCACCGGGCGGAGCTGCGGGACGCGCTGGAGGCCGTCTTCGTCACCCAGCCCGCGGCGCACTGGGCATCCCGCCTCATCGCCCGCGGCGTGCCGGCCGGCCTCATCAACACGATCCCGGAGGCGTTCGACTTCGCGGCCTCCCTGGGGCTGGACCCTGTCGTGGACGTCGACGGATCGCGGCAGGTCGCGCATCCGATCCGGTTCAGCGAGACCCCGGCCACGTACCGCACGCCGCCGCCGGCGATCGGCCCCCGCATCCGTATCCAGGACCGCGACTCCGCGGCCGCTTCAGAAAGGCAGCCATGACCTCCATCGACACATCGGCATCCGGTGAGCAGGCGCTCGCCGAGGTCTACGCCGTCGACGCGCTCCTCCCCGCGGAGGCACGCGCCTGGCAGCAGAAGGCCCGCACCTTCGCCCGCGAGCAGATCGCCCCGTTCATCGAGGACGACTTCGAGCAGGCGCACTTCCGTCGCGAGCTGATCCCGGCGCTGGGCGCGGCCGGGTTCCTCGGCATGCACCTCACCGGCTACGGGTGCGCTGGGGCGTCCGCCACGGCGTACGGGGCGGTGTGTCTGGAGCTGGAGGCGGTCGACAGCGGCTGGCGCACGTTCGTGTCCGTGCAGGGCTCGCTCGCGATGAGCGCCATCGCCAAGTTCGGCTCGGAGGAGCAGAAGCAGCGGTGGCTGCCGGAGATGGCGGCCGGGAGGGTCATCGGATGCTTCGCGCTCACCGAGCCGGCCGGGGGAAGCGACCCGGCAGCCATGACCACCCGTGCACGCCGGGAGGGCGACGGCTGGGTGATCTCCGGCAGCAAACGGTGGATCGGGCTCGCTTCCCTCGCCGACATCGCGATCGTGTGGGCGCAGACGGACGACGGCATCCGGGGCTTCATCGTCCCGACCGACGCGACGGGGTTCACCGCGACGCCGATCGTCGGCAAGTATGCGATGCGCGCATCCATCCAGTGCGATGTCACTCTCGATGACGTGCACGTGCCCGCCGATGCGGAGCTTCCGGAGGCGCGCGGGCTGCGCGGCCCGTTCTCGTGTCTCAACGAGGCGCGCTACGGCATCGTCTGGGGCGCGATGGGCGCCGCGCGGGCGTGTCTGGAGGTCGCGATCGACCGGGCCATGTCGCGCGCGGTGTTCGGCGCCCCGATCGGGTCTTTCCAGCTCACGCAGGCCAAGCTCGCCGACATGCTCCTTGAGTATGAGAAGGGCACCCTCCTCGCGGTCCACCTGGGGGCCTGCAAAGACGCCGGCACGCTCACGCCGGCGCAGATCAGCGTCGGCAAGCTGAACAGTGTCCGCGAGGCGATCGCGATCGCCTCCGCGGCGCGCACGATCCTCGGCGGCGACGGCGTGACCGCAGAGTTCCCGGTGATGCGTCACCTGGCCAACCTCGAGGCGGTGCGGACCTATGAGGGCACCGACGAGATCCACGCGCTGATCCTCGGCCGGGCGCTGACGGGCCTTCCGGCGTTCAGCTGACGGCCCGGGCCGCCCCAGAACAGGCTGTCGGCACCGGAACAGGCAGCAATCGCTGCAAACTGCCTGTTCCGGTGCCGACAGCCTGTTCTGGGGCGGCCGCTCGAGGCCGGGCGATCAGCGGGTGTCCACGCGGATACGCGCGAGCAGCCAGAGGAAGAACGGAGCGCCGAGGAGGGCGACGACGAGTCCCGCGGGCAGCTGCGTCGGTGCGAGCAGGGTTCTGCCGGCGGTGTCGGCGAGCAGCAGCAGGATCGCGCCGATCAGCGCGGCCAGCGGCACGAGGAAACGGTGTCTCTTGCCGATGAGGAGGCGGGCGATGTGCGGGGCGACGAGCCCGCCGAAGGCGATCACGCCCACCGCCGTCGTCGCGGCGGCGGTCAGCGCGACGGCCAGGGTCAGGTGCCAGAGCCGGGTGGCGGGGACGCGCACCCCGCGCACGGCCGGGGTGACGTCGTCGAGCTGCAGCAGGTCGAGGTCACGGTGCGTGCGGATCAGAGCGACAGCGCTGAGCGCGAGGATCACCGCCACCGGGGCGAGCGCGGGAAGCGTGGTGCCGTAGGTCGACCCGCCGAGCCAGGTCATGGCCTTGGCCTGATTGTAGGGATCGGTGCGCACCAGCACGAGCGTGGTCAGCGCGCCGGCCCCCGCGCTGATCCCGACGCCGACGAGGACCATCCGCAACGGGCGCGCCCGCGCCACCAGCAACAGCAGCGCACCGGCGGCGATCGCCGCCAGCCCCGCTCCGCCGAACACCAGGGCGGTGTGCGCACCCGACACGGTCGACAGCACGATCACCGCGCCGAGCCCGGCGCTGGAGCTCACGCCGAGGATGCCGGGATCGGCGAGCGGGTTGCGCGTGGCGGCCTGGACGAGCAGCCCCGCCAGCGCGAGCGCCATGCCCGCGAGCAGCGCACCCAGGACGCGGGGCAGGCGCAGATCCAGGATCAGGTCGATCCGGGGCGGCGCGGAGCCCCTAACCCACAGCCACACATCCCCCAGGAGCAGCCGGGTGTCCCCGAGGAGCATCGCGGCGACCAGCGCGGCGGCGAACACGATCCCGGCCGTGGCCAGCAACAGGGCCGGGTGGCGGCTGCCGAACCGGGTCCCGGCGCGCAGGGAGGCCAGCGACTCGCCGTCTCCGCTCTCGGCCAGGCGCTGGGCGAGGAGGATGAGGAACACCGCGCCGATCACGCTCGTGACCACCCCGGTGGGGATGAGGGTGCCGCGTTGCGCGCCGATCACCGCGCGCAGCAGCACGTCCGAGGACAGCACCAGGGCGATCCCCGCCACAGCGCTGAGGAGGATGAACGCCCGGGTCCGGCGCAGGCCGGGGAGACGACGGGCCAGGAGCCGGATCGCCGCCGGTGCGCACAGCCCGACGAATCCGATCGGGCCGGAGACGGTCACGGCTGCGGCGATCAGGATCACCGCGATCACGAGCACGCAGCGGCGGGTGCCGGCGACGGGCACCCCGAAGGCGGCAGCGGTGTCGTCGCCGAGCTGCAGGAGGTCCAGGCGGCGCGCGAAGGGCAGCAGAGCGAGGATCGCGGCGATGACGACCGGGGCAGCGGCGGCCGTCGCGGCGGATCCGTTCTGGGCGAGCGATCCGGCGTTCCACTGCACGATCCCCTGGGTCTCCCAGGGGAAGAGCAGGACCAGCATCGACTGCACGGCGCTGAGGCCCATCGCCAGTGCAGAACCCGCCAGCACCAGTCGGACCGGCGACAGGGAGCGGCTCCCGGCCAGACCGATCACCGCCACGGCCGCCGTGATTCCGCCGCCGAAGGCGACGGCCATCCCGGCTCCGGGGCCGAGGGTCACGCGGGCCGCGGCGAACACCGCCAGCGCGAGGGCGGCTCCCGCACTCACCCCGATGGTCTCCGGAGAGGCCAGGGGGTTCCGCGAGAGCGATTGCAGCGCAGCGCCCCCTGCGCCGAACGCCGCGCCGACCAGGAGCGCGGCGGCCAGGCGCGGCAGGCGTGACTGCGTCAGGATCGCCACCGCCTGGGCATCGTCTCCGACGGTCAGCGCTTGCCAGATCGCTCCGAGGCCGATACCGTCCGCGGCGCCCTGGGTGAGGTGCGCGACGATCGCGAGCAGCAGCCACGCGGCCACGATGGCGACGCCGACCGCGATTCCCCGCCGGCCCGGCGGGGAATCGATGGCCCGGTGCGTCGGCAGCGGAGGCTCGGGCCGTCGGCTCACCGCGCGGGGGCGGTGACGATCCGGGCGACGTCGTCGGCGAAGGCCGACATCGACGCCAGTCCGCCGTACATCCAGATCCCTTCGCTGACACCGTGGGCCCGGCCGTCGGAGACGAAGGGGAGGCCGTCCCATACCGCGTTCCCTGTCAGGTGCACGGCGACGGGGTCTGTTCCGTCGCCGGAGTCGAGCCAGTAAAGGAACCAGGTGTCGTCCGGCAGCGACGTGAGGCCCTCGACGTCGACGTGGGCGAGTCCGGAGCCGTCCACATCGCCGGTGTAGGCGGGGGGCAGGCCGATGGCGTCCAGCACAGCGCCGGCTTGATTCTCCCGGCCGTGCAGGCGCAGCTGCAGGTCGCCGCCGCGGGCGATGACGGCCACGAACACGGCGGGGTCTCCGGCCGCTCCGGATGCGTCGACCTGCTCTGCGACGGTGGCGATGTGCTCGTGGAAGTCGGTGATGAGCGTCGCGGCGTCCTCCTCGTGCCCACTGGCCTGTCCGAGGATCGTGGTGGCATCCTCGAGTGCACCGAGGGGGTCCGCGGGGTCTTCGGTGTTCACGAGGAGAACGGGGGCGATCGCCGAGAGCCGCTCGCGCAGGTCGCTGGATGTGGAGTGGTCTCCGGCGACGATGAGGTCCGGTTCGAGCTCGGCGATGGCCTCGACGCTGGGCTCGACCAGCTGGCCCAGATCGGCGGGGTCGCCGGTGAGCGGCTCGACCGGGGCGACGAAGGTCTCGTAGCCGGGAAGGTCGGACACCCCGACGACGGCATCGCCGGCACCGATGCTCGCGAGCGTCTCCGCGTGTTCCCACTCGAGGGCCACGATGCGCTGCGCCGGTCCGTCGGGAAGGGTGATCTCGCGGCCGTCCGTGCCGGTGACGGTGATGCTCTCCCCGCCGCCGGCGGCGTCGGGCTCTGCGGTCGTGCCGCAGCCGGTCAGCATCAGGGCGGTGCTGACGATGGCGGCCACGGTGACGGCCGCTCTGCGCAGGGGAGCGCTCATGGGTCTGCTTCCTTTCTGATCGGCTGCGCGCAGGGTGCGCCCAGCCCGGTCTGGGCGGGCGCTCACGGCTCCCGGGGATCGGCGTGCACGGGCGCGGCGGTGCGCCGGCGCAGCTGCTCTGGCCGAATGCTGATCCGTCCGTCCCGCGGATCGCGGTTCGCGGACAGGGCCGTGCCGTACACCCGGCTGAGCAGAGCGCCGTCGAGGACCTCCTCTGGCGTCCCCGCCGCGGCGATGCTCCCGCCGTCGAGCAGAACGAGGCGGTCGGCGATCTGATCGGCCTGTTCGAGGTCGTGCAGCACGACGCCGATCGCGGTGCGCTGCTCATCGGCAAGCTCGCGGATGAGGTTCAGGATCTCCACCTGATAGCGCACATCGAGATGGTTGGTCGGCTCATCCAGCAGCAGCACCGCGGTTCGCTGCGCCAGCGCGCTGGCGATCCACGCGCGCTGCAGCTGACCGCCGGAGAGGGTCTCCATCGGGGCGTGCGCCAACCCGTCCAGGCCGGTGAGCTCGAGAGCGCGGGAGATAGCCCCGGCGCCGTCGGGATCGGAGCCCCGCCAGGGGCTGCGATGCGGGTGGCGGCCGAAGCCCACGACATCGCGCACCGTCATCCCCGCCGGGGTGGGGGCATGCTGAGACAGCAGGGCGAGGTGCCGGGCGAACCCCGGGGCGGAGAGGGCGAAGGCGTCGTCGATCTCGCCGAGCGACAGCGAGCCGGCGGACGCGGGGACCAGCCGGGCGAGCGTGCGCAGGAGGGTCGACTTGCCGGAGCCGTTGGGGCCCACGATCGCGGTGACCACGCCGGGCTCCAGGTGCACCGAGACGTCGTCGATGATGCTCCGGCCGCTCATGGTCACGCGCATGCCGCGCGCCGCGAGCGCTGCTGTTCCCGGATTCTTGCTCACGCAAAGAGCATATTAGGCATCCCTATCCTTGCCAAGGGGTCGGCGAGGGTCCGACGCCCGGTCGGGAAAGATCCCTGAAACTCCGGGGTGACGATGAGGCAGCAGCGGTGGCGGTGGTTACTCCGGGCGCGCCGATCGCGGAGCTTTGCGCCGCAAGGGATGCTCTATCGGTCGCGGTGTTTGTCGAGCACGGGGAGCAGGTGTGCGCGTGCGAGCTCGTGGGCACGCGCGCCATCGCGGGCGCGAATGGCGTCGAGGATCCCCTCGTGCTCCGCCACGAACCTGGCCGGCGACTGGGGGCCGTCGAGCTCCCGGAAAGACCGCTCGGCGCCGGCGCCGATGGCATCGTAGAACTGGAGCAGCACGGGATTGCCCGCGGCGCGCACGACGCCGCGGTGGAAGCGGTGGGAAAGGGTCGCCAGGGCCCCGAGATCCTGGTTCGTGATGAGGTCTCGGGAGGCCTCGAGAATCTCCTCCAGCGCACGCAGGTCGCCGGCATCGGCGTTCGCCGCGGCCAGGGACGCGGTCTCGCCCTCGATCGCCAGCCGGACCTCCAGGAGTGTCCGGGTGTCCTCGCCCCCCAGATAGCGAGCGAGCACGGCGCCGACCTCGCTGGTGGCGCGCACGAAGGTGCCGTTGCCCTGAATGGTCTCCAGCATTCCCACGTGGACGAGCGCCTGGACGGCCTGCCGCAGGGTCATCCGGCTCACCCCGAACTCGGCCAGCAGCTCGGATTCGATCGGCAGCCGGGAGCCCACGGGCCAGCGGCCGTCGCGGATGCCGCGCTGCAGGATGTCGATGAGCTGACTGACCAGCGCGGAGCGCTTCGGCACGTCAGGCGAGGTCATCGGGCGGCTCCTTGGTCGGGGCGGGGCTGGCCGTCCGTCCGTGGCCGGGTCGCCCCTCGTATCGTAGCTGTTTCCGCTCCGCCGCCCCGGTGGCATCCGCGCGGAGGGGTCGGTCACGAGTGGAAATCACATAGGGATGCTCTTATGCTCTTTCGTGGAGTGAGAGGAGAAGCCGTGACCCAGCTGTTCACGCGTGCGGCGACGACCGGTGCCTGCCTGGCGATGGTGGCCGTCGGTGCGATGATGGCGGCGTACGGGCCCGTCATCCCCGAGCTGCAGGCCCGGTTCGGCCTGTCCGAGGCCGCCGCGGGAGGCGGCCTGTCCGTGCAGTCCGCGGGGGCTGTGGCCGGCGTTCTGGCCGCACAACCGCTCCTGCGCGTCTTCGGCAACCGGGTCGCGGTCTCGGTCTCGCTGGCCCTGGTCGCGGCCGGCGCCGCGCTGATCTGCCTGGCCCCGGCCTGGCCGCTGGTGCTCGCCGGTGCGGTGATCGCGGGGCTCGGATTCGGGGGCTGCGACGTGCTGATCACGCAGCTGTTCATCCTCGGGCAGGGCACCAGGGGGCATGCCCTTGTCAACGTCGCGCACGCGTGCTTCGGGATCGGTACGGTGGCATCTCCGCTGCTCATCGCGGTCATCGGAGCGGGTCGCTATCCGCTCATGTTCGGGGCGATCGCCCTGGTGGCCCTCGGCGCCCTCGCGACCATGCACGGGCTCGTTCCGCGCCCGACGCCTGCCGAGGCTGTCGCGGCGGCCGATGCTGTTCGACACACGCGTCGACCGCGCGTGACCGCCACCGGAGCGGTGATCGTCGGTGGCCTGCTGGTGCTCTACATCGCGCATTTCGCGGTGCAGTCCGGCATCGGCAACTGGGAGCCGACCCGCCTGATCGACCTCGGCTCCGGTGCATCCGCCGCGAGCCTGGCCACTGCGGGCTTCTGGCTCATGATGGTCGTCGGGCGGTTCCTCGTCGTGCCCCTGGCGCACCGGGTGCATCCGGAGACGATCGTGATCGTCAGCGCCATCGGCATGACCGTCGCGATCCTGGTCGCCCTGATCCCGGCGGCGACGGTCTGGGCGTACCTGGCTGCCGGCCTGTTCATCGGCCCGATCTTCCCCAACGGCCTCACGTGGCTGGCGGCGACGGGGCGCGCCCACGGCTCTGCGTTTGCCTATGTGATCGCGGGGGCGATGGTCGGAGCGGTGATCTGCCCGCCCGCGATCGGCGCGGTGATCGCCGTGGCGGGGACGGGCATCCTCGCTCCCGCGCTCCTGATCGGAGCCGTCCTCACCGTGATCGCCGCGCTGATCGTGCGCGCAGCCACCCGTCGCGATCAGGAGCGGTCGCGCCCCTGAGGCGTGCGGCCGCGGCGTATCGGCCCCCTGGCCGGCGCAGACTGCGGCGCAAGCCCGTGATCGCGTGGGCGGAGCGTGCGATGATCGGGCCGCGTCCTCGGCGCGGAGCGGACGGCAAGGCGGCATGGAGCACCCGGAGACACCCCTCGTCGGGGATCTCCTCCCCGAGCCACGCGGGCGGGATGAGCGGGGCCGCCAGATCCTGGAGTTCGTGCCGGGTGAGGGCGTGATGGCCGAGCTGCCGCTGAGCGTCGCGGAGGCCGAGCGCGTCGGCCACATCATCCGTCTCCTCCCTGAAGCGAGCGCATCGTTCACGCGGCGGGAGCCGGACGTCGGGGAGACCGCGATGCGGCGGCCGGGGGATGAGATCGTCTCGCACAACGACCTCGCGCCGTGGAACCTCGTCCGGACGGAGGGCGCGGCGGGGTGCCGATGACGCACAGCGCACCGCTGCTCATCATCGGGGTGCCCGCCGCGGTCGACGCGTCCCGCCGGCGCTGAGGTGACCGGCGCCGCGATTTTCATTCAGCAGGCTTCCGTATCGAACCGATCGCGGACGTCTATTGGACACGCCGCGCGCGCCTACGTCAGCATGGGCACAGCAACAAAGAGGTTGCAAGAGGTCCCGCTGATATCGGGAAACACAGCTATGCCCATTGGCTGTTGATCTTCATCGGAGTTGATGAGAATGAGCCCTGCAAAGACGGACTATGACGTCATCATCGTGGGAGCCGGTTTCGCCGGAATCTACGCCATGCACAAACTTCGAGATCAACTCGGTCTCTCCGTCCACGGATTCGAGGCCGGTGAGGGCGTCGGGGGAACCTGGTATTGGAACCGGTACCCCGGGGCGCGCGTCGATATCGAGAGCGTGCACTACTCGTACTCGTTCGATGACGATATTCAGCAGACCTGGCACTGGTCGGAACGCTTCCCCGCTCAGCCGGAGATCCTCCGGTACCTCGAACACGTCGCCGACAGGTACAGCGTGGCGGACGACTTCACCTTCAACATCCGCGTCGAGTCGGTGCGGTGGGACGATCGGTCCGATGCGTGGCAGGTGCGCACCAGTGACGGGCAGACCCATACCGCGAGGTTCTTCGTCTCCGCCGCCGGCACGCTTTCCGTTCCCAAGACCGGGGAGTTCCCCGGAATCGAGAGCTTCCGCGGTCGCACCCTCCTGACCGGGGACTGGCGTGAGGAGGTCGAGCTCGCCGGTCTGCGCGTCGGCATCATCGGCACCGGCTCGAGTGGTATCCAGGCGATCAGCGAGATCGCGAAGTCCGCCGGGTCGCTCACCGTCTTCCAGCGCACGCCCAACTACGTCACGCCGCTGGGAAACTACCCGACAGACCCTGCGGAGGAAAAGGCGGAGAAGGGGGATTATGCGCATATCAGAGCGGCGTCTCGAAATCATTTTCTCGGCGTTCCGTACGACGAGGTGGAGCCCTCGGCGCTTGCGGTGACCCCCGAACATCGGAGAAATGTTTTCGACGATCGATGGGACCGTGGCGGATTTCGATTCTTCATCGACAGCTTCGGCGACATCCTCTTCGACGACGCGGCGAACGAAACCGCGTCCGACTACATTCGTTCGCGTATCAGGGAGCGTGTGAAGGATCCCGCGACGGCCGAGCTCCTCTGCCCGCGGGACTATCCATACGGAACCAAGAGGCCGCCGCTGGAGACTGATTATTACGAGGCATTCAATCGTGATTCTGTTTCTCTTCTGGATGTGCGATCGAATCCTATTGAAACGATTGTTCCGGACGGCGTGCGGCTGGCAGACGGCACCGTCGTGGAGCTCGACGTTCTCGTTCTCGCGACCGGGTTCGACGCGTGCACCGGCCCCCTCCTGGCCATGAACATCTCGGGTCGAGACGGGCGGCGCCTGGCCGATGAATGGGCGGACGGACCGCAGACCTACCTGGGGCTGACCACGTCCGGTTTCCCGAACATGTTCATGATCACCGGGCCGCAGAGCCCGTCCGTGCTCTACAATATGCCGCTGGCCATCGAGGATCATGTCGACCTCACCGCGGACACGATCCAGTACATGCGCGATCACGGGCACACGCTGATCGATCCGAGCGAGCAGGCTCAGCGGCAGTGGGTCGCCGAGACCGCTGCGCTGGCGGAGGCCACGCTGCTGCCCTCGTCCCAGACGTCGTGGTACATGGGGGCGAACGTGCCGGGCAAGCCGCGCCGCGTTCTGGTGTACCTCGGCGGGGCGCCGCGCTATCGCGCCGTCTGCGACAACGTGCAACGCAACGCGTACCGCGGGTTCCGCTTCGCGCAGACGACGGAGGGGCTCGCACAGGCGGAGTACTCCCCGGCTCTCGATCCGTCACTCATGTTCGTCGCAGAGTCGCTTCGGCAGCAGGGCTTCACCGGCTTCCGGGACGCCGGTGTGGCGGCCTCCCGCGCCGCCATCGACTCCTTCGTCGGCATGCAGCGTCCGGCCGCGGAGGTCCGCGAGGTCCACTCCGCGACCTACGGGCCGGACCCGGAGCAGCAGCTGCGGGTGTACGTGCCGCACGGCGATGGGCCGTTCCCCGTTCTGACGTACTTCCACGGCGGCGGTTTCGTCGGCGGAGGGCTGGACGTCGTGGATGAGGTGGCACGAGATCTGGCATCCCGGAGCGGGAGCATCGTGGTCTCTGCCACGTACCGTCGCGCGCCCGAGCACACCTTCCCGTGTGCGCACGACGATGCCGACGCGGCACTGGCGTGGACAACGGCGAACGTCAGCGCCTTCGGCGGCGACCAGGAACGGATCGGCGTCGGGGGCGACTCCGCGGGGGGCATGCTGGCCATCGCGGTGGCGCTCCGTGCCGGGCGCGCCGGTGTGCGCCTGTCCGCACTGCTGCTGGTCTACCCGCTCGTCGCCCTGGATGTCGACACGGCCTCGCGCCGGCGATTCGCCGCAGGCTATGTCATCGAGGCGGACGACGTGGCGTGGTTCGGGGAGCAGTACGCCCCCGACCCCGCACAGCGAGCCGACCGTCGTCTGGCGCTGCTGGACGCCGACCTCGCTTCCCTTCCGCCGGTGCTCGTCATCACGAACGAGTGCGATCCGATGCGTGACGAGGCCGAGCTCTTCGCCCGGCAGGTGACGGAGGCCGGCGGCGATGCCCGCGTGCGTCGCTTCGACGGCCTGGCGCACGGAGCGTTCTGGATGTCGCTCGTGGTGCCATCCGCCGGTGAACAGCGGGCCGAGGCCGCGGCGTTCGTGTCGCATTGTCTTGCGCGTTCCTAACGGCGGCGCGTTCCGTCGTCGATCGACCATCGAAGAGAGAAGAGAGAGAATGAGCAATCGACTGGAAGGGCGCACCGCGGTCGTGACCGGAGCGGCTGCCGGGATCGGGCAGGCCATCGCGATCCGGCTCGCCGAGGAGGGAGCCGATGTCGCGATCGCCGACCTTCAGGAGGCCACCGAGACGGTCGAGCGGATCGCCGCGCTGAATCGGCGGGTGCTGGCGGTGCGGTGCGACGCGACGCAGCCGGAGGACGTCGCGGCGTTCGCCGCTGAGGTCGGCACCGAGCTCGGGACCGCGGACATCCTGGTCAACAACGTCGGCGTCTACGGTCTGACGTCGTTCGATGACATCACCTTCGAGGCATGGAAACGGATGTTCGCCATCAACTGCGATTCGCAGTTCCTCATGTCGCAGGCCTTCGTGCCGGGGATGCGCGAGCGCGGGTGGGGTCGGATCATCAGCCTCGCCTCGACGGCGGTCTGGCTGAAGATCGAGCAGTATGTCTCGTACGTGAGCACGAAGGCGGCGAACATCGGTTTCACCCGGAGCCTGGCGGCGGAGCTCGGCCCGCACGGCATCACGGTGAACGCCATCGCGCCCAGCCTGGTGCGCACGGCGACGTCGGCGGCGTCGCCGCTCGCCGAGATGTTCGACGACCTGCCAACGATGCAGTCGATCAGCCGGTTGCAGGTTCCTGCGGATCTGACCGGCGCTGCGGCCTTCCTGGCCAGCGACGATGCGGCTTTCCTGACCGGACAGACGATCGTCGTCGACGGCGGGATGGTGTTCCGCTGATCCGGCGCGTGCCGTCCCCGACCGGTGCCCGGCGCGTCCCGGGTGCCGCGGCCGGGGCGGCGGCGGCCGACTGAGCGTCGCCGCACCGGCTTGCGCCGCCGCGGTCCGGCCCCTCCTCGGGCAGGACCGCGGCGGCGCTGTGCGCGCACCGACAGCGCGGAGCGGGCCGGAGAGCGACCCCGCCTCAGCCCTGGAGCGTCTCGTGCTGGGTCGACGGCACGCCGAATGCGCCTTCCAGACGGCTGCGCGACCCCGGTTGCAGGAGCCGGGCGATGCTCACCAGACCCTGGGCAGACCACGTGCGACGCCGGATCTGGAGGCTGGGCTCGAGAGGCCCGAGCTCGAGGAGATCGCTCTCCTCTGCCGTGGGCAGCACCGCTTCGACCATGTGCTCGCCGCGAACCAGCGGGGCGATCCGCGAGAGGTAGTCGTTCGGTGTGGTCTGCGTGAAGTCCTGAGCGAGGTAGTCGGGCGCCAAGCTCGGATTCACCACCCGATCCTCCAGCTGGATCGGGGTGTCGTCCTCGTAGTGCACGATCAGCGAATGAAAGACGACGTCGCTCGAGAAGTCCTCGGAGAAGTGCCGCGCGATCGGGTTGGCCGCCTCCTCCAGCAGCACGACCCTGGTGTGGTGCCGGTGGCCGCGTCGCTGGACCTCGTCCGCGATGTTCTTCACCTCGAACAGGGGGGATGTGGCCTTCACAGAGGCCACGAAACTGCCCACGCCCATGCTGCGCAGGATGATCCCGTCGGCTGCGAGCTCGCGCAGCGCCCTGTTGATGGTCATGCGCGACAGGCCGAGCGCATCGACCAGCTGGTTCTCTGAGGGGAGCTGGTCGCCCTCATCCCACTGACCGGTGCGGATCCGGTCGCTGATCACGCGCTTCAGGCGTTCATAGGCCGGCCGGCCGTTGCCGGTGGACGCGGCGAAGGCGCGGACGAGCTCTGGCATGTTCACCGCAGGCATCGCGCACCTCCTTGGCCTGTGCATCGGTCGCCTGTCGGCGAGATGTTGCTGGTGCGAGTCTACGGGGGCGTTCATCCGGAGCCCGCCTGGGGTGGTCCGGACGGTGGCGGAGGATCACCAGGCGCGGGTGCGCTGCGCTCGGCCGGCCGGCAGTGGGGTCTCACGATCGGCCTCCCCCCTTCGTGCGTCGAACGGCCGGTGCCGGCTGCCGTCGCCCTCACCCGGATTCGTCGTTGACAAGTCACCTGTATATACCGCACTATACAGGTGGTGGACCGGGGGGTGCGATCGCCGTTGTGCGCAGGATCGACGTCACGCCCGGGTCACGCGCACCGGCACGACTGAATGGAGCATCCATGACGATCACGTCCCCAGGGCACGAGGCCCGCCCCGTCCGCGCTCCCCGCGGCGCCGAGATCTCGGCCAAGAGCTGGCAGACCGAGGCGCCGCTGCGCATGCTCATGAACAATCTCGATCCGGAGGTGGCGGAACGACCGGACGACCTCGTCGTGTACGGCGGCACCGGCCGGGCCGCGCGGAGCTGGGAGGCCTTCGACGCGATCGTCGACACGCTGCGCGACCTGGAGGACGACGAGACGCTGCTGGTCCAGTCCGGCAAGCCCGTCGGCGTCTTCCGCACCAGCGTCTGGGCGCCGCGCGTGCTCATCGCCAACTCCAACCTCGTCGGCAACTGGGCCACCTGGCCGGAGTTCCGCCGGCTCGAGGACGAGGGCCTCATCATGTACGGCCAGATGACGGCGGGCTCCTGGATCTACATCGGCACCCAAGGAATCCTGCAGGGCACGTTCGAGACCTTCGCGGCGGTGGGCAGGAAGAGGTTCGGCGGCACGCTCGCCGGCACCATCACCCTCACCGGCGGGTGCGGCGGCATGGGCGGAGCGCAGCCCCTCGCGGTCACCCTCAACGACGGCGCCTGCCTCATCGTCGACGTCGACGAGACCCGCCTGCGCCGCCGGGTGGGCAAGCGCTATCTCGATGAGGTGGTCACCGACCTCGACGAGGCCCTCGCCCGTGTGCAGCAGGCGAAGGACGAACGGCGGGGCTGGTCGGTCGGCCTTGTCGGAAACGCGGCAGAGGTCTTTCCCGAGATCCTGCGCAGGCATCGTGCCGGGGAGATCACGATTGACGTCGTCACCGACCAGACCAGCGCGCACGACCCGCTCAGCTACCTGCCCGTCGGCTATGCGGTGGAGGAGTGGCAGCGCCGCGCAGCGGACGACCCAGAGACCTTCACGCGCGACGCGCAGGCATCCATGGCCGCGCACGTGCGCGCCATGGTCGAGTTCCAGGACGCCGGGGCCGAGGTCTTCGACTACGGCAACTCGATCCGCGATGAGGCCCGCACCGGCGGCTACGACCGCGCGTTCGCGTTCCCGGGCTTCGTGCCGGCCTACATCCGCCCGCTCTTCTGCGAGGGCCTCGGGCCGTTCCGGTGGGCGGCCCTCTCGGGCGACCCCGAGGACATCCGGGTCACCGACGAGGCCATCCTCGAGCTTTTCCCGGAGAACGAGCACCTGCACCGCTGGATCCGCGCCGCGCAGGAGCGCGTGGAGTACGAAGGTCTGCCGGCTCGCATCTGCTGGCTCGGCTACGGCGAGCGCGCCAAAGCCGCGGTGCGGTTCAACGAGCTGGTCGCCGAAGGCCGGCTCGCCGCGCCCATCGTGATCGGCCGCGATCACCTCGACTCCGGCTCGGTGGCATCGCCCTACCGGGAGACCGAGGCGATGGCGGACGGCTCAGACGCCATCGCCGACTGGCCGCTGCTGAACGCCCTCACCGCGACAGCCTCCGGCGCCACCTGGGTGTCGCTGCATCATGGCGGCGGCGTCGGCATCGGCCGTTCGCTGCACTCCGGTCAGGTTTCGGTGGCCGACGGAACGCCGCTCGCCGCCGAGAAGCTGCAGCGTCTGCTGACCAACGACCCCGGCATGGGGGTGATCCGCCATGTCGATGCCGGATATCAGCATGCGGTCGACGTGGCCAGGGAGCGCGGGGTGCGCATCCCGGTGGCGCCGGTGGTCAGGGACGGCGGCGAGTCAGCCCGTGCGGCGGCCGCGGCGGGCAACAGCGCAGCGCTGAAGAACTAGGGCAACGCCCCTGCGCGGGCGGCTCCCGGTGCTGCCGCTGGGCAGGTCGGCCGCCGCGGGGGAGGGGCGAGCACAGCAGGGGGCGGCCGGCCGCGATCGCGGGGTGGTGCGTCGCCGATGCGGGATCGGGGATGATTCCGTGAGATCCGAATGAAGGACGAATGATGACAGAGAAGGATCCCACCCCCACGACACAGATGCTGACCGTGGAGACGCGCACGATCGACGTCGTGCCGGACACCGAGCGGCACGGTTCGCCGCGGAGCCAGTTCACGCTCTGGTTCGGGGCGAACATGCAGATCACCGCGATCGTCGACGGCGCGCTCGCGGTGGTCTTCGGTGCGGACGCGCTCTGGGCGATCATCGGTCTCCTCATCGGAAACCTCGCCGGTGGCGTCGTGATGGCCCTGCACGCCGCGCAGGGGCCGCGCATGGGGTTGCCGCAGATGATCTCCAGCCGCGCCCAGTTCGGGGTCAGGGGCGCCGCGATCCCGCTGGTCCTGGTCGTTCTGATGTACCTCGGCTTCGCCGCGACGGGCACGGTGCTCACCGGCCAGGCGATCAACAAGATCCTGGGTGTGGAGACGCCCGCGGTCGGGATCGTCATCTTCGGTGCGCTGACGGCGATCGTCGCGATCTTCGGCTACCGGCTGATCCACGTCGTCGGGCGGGTCGCCACCGTCGCCGGAATCATCGGTTTCACCTATCTCGGGATCCGTCTCTTCCTCGAGTACGACATCCCCGCGCACATCGGGGTGATCCCCTTCGAGATCCCCACCTTCCTGCTCTCGATCGCGCTCGGCGCCGGGTGGCAGCTGACCTTCGGGCCGTACGTCGCCGACTACTCCCGCTACCTGCCCCGCACGACCAGCGAGCAGACCACCTTCTGGTCGACGTACGCGGGCAGCGTGATCGGCTCGCAGTGGTCGATGACGCTGGGGGCGCTGGTGGCAGCGGTCGCGGGCGATGCGTTCCTCGGCAACCAGGTCGGCTTCATCGGCGAGCTCGGCGGCCCGGTGCTGATCGGGATCGTGCTGTACCTGGTGATCGTGTGCGGCAAGCTCGCCGTGAACGTGCTCAACGCCTATGGCGGGTTCATGTCGGTGCTCACCACCGTGACCGCGTTCCGGGGGCGTGCCCGCATCTCCGGGCTGGCCCGCGCGCTCTACATCGTCGCCTTCATCCTCATCTCCATGGTGATCGCGCTCGCCGCGAGCGCCGAGTTCCTGGACAACTTCCGCAACTTCGTGCTGTTGCTGCTGATGGTGTTCACACCGTGGTCGGCGATCAATCTCGTCGACTACTACCTGATCTCCCGGGAGCGGATCGACATCCCCGCCCTCTACGATCCGAAGGGGAGGTACGGATCATGGAATGTGCCGACGCTGCTCGTCTACGCGGCCGGGGTGCTGGTGCAGATCCCGTTCCTCGCGCAGAAGCTCTACACCGGCCCCATCACCCATCTGCTCGGCGGAGCGGACATCTCGTGGATCGTCGGTCTGTTCGTGACCGGCGGGCTGTACTACGTCGTCGCGAAGCGCACGAACCATCCGCCCGAGCGCATGATCTATCCCACCGACGCCCAGATGGAGGACCTCCGCATCGATCGGACGGTGCGACCCTCGGACCCCCGCACCGGATCGCCCGGTCGCCGCGGATGACGCCCAGCATGGAAGGACAACGCGCATGACCACGACCCTCCCCGGGATCGACCGGCTTCCTTCTCCGTGGCACGGGAGGGATGACGGGCCAGGACCGGAACACCGACGGTGGCATCACCGGGTGCGGCCCTTCACCGACGATCATGCCGCCGGTGCCACGGTGATCGTGGGGTTCGCCTCCGATGAGGGGGTGGTGCGCAACCGGGGCAGGGCGGGAGCCGCGCGCGGACCCGTCGCGCTGCGTACAGCCCTGGCCGGCCTGGCGCTGGCCCGACCGGACCAGGCTCTGCTGGACGCCGGGGACGTGGTCGTGGCCGACGGGGACCTCGGTGCCGGGCAGGAACGCCTGGGCCGCGTCGTCCATGCGATCCGTGCGGCCGGTCACCTTCCGGTCGTGCTGGGGGGCGGTCATGAGGTCGCCTACGGCAGTTACCTGGGCATCGCAGACACCACCGAGCGCGATGCCAAGCCCGTGCTCGGCGTGCTGAACCTCGACGCGCATTTCGATCTGCGCCCAGACCCGGTCCCGTCGTCCGGCACCGGTTTCCGGCAGATGCTCGAACGGGAGCAGTCCATCGGCCGCCCGCTGAGATACGACGTGCTCGGGATCAGCCAGCCGAGCAACACCCAGATCCTGTTCGAGACAGCGCGCGCCCACGGCGTGCGGCACCTCCTCGACGACGACTGCCAGGACATCGCCGCGGTCGACGGCTTCGTCACCCGGTTTCTGGACGACGCGGACCTGGTCTACCTCACCATCGATCTGGATGTGCTTCCCGCGGCCGTCGCCCCCGGCGTGAGCGCGCCCGCCGCCTACGGCGTGCCCCTTTCGGTGATCCAGCATGTGTGCGATCGCGTCGCCCGGAGCGGCAAGCTCGCCCTCGTCGATGTCGCAGAGCTCAACCCCGACCTGGACATCGACGATCGGACCGCGCGGACGGCCGCCCGGCTGATCCACCGGATCGTCACCGGCGGACAGCCGCTGCGAGCCGGGGGCGCTGGCACCCCCCTGTCCTAGGTGTGATGTCCAGGGAGGTTGTTTTCGATTCTGCTGATGGGTGGGGCTCCGATGGCGGAGTGGTGCCGGTGATGATTGTAGAAGTGGAGTCAGCCGGGGAGCGCGGATCGGCGCTCGGCTTCTGATCCGTAGAAGCGTGCGTATGCCCAGCCGTCAGCGAGGGTGCGGTGGAAGCGTTCGATCTTCCCGTTGGTCTGTGGCCGGTAGGGGCGGGTTTTCTTCGCGGTGATCCCGAGCTGGGCGCGGGCATCGCGCCAGGCGTGGGACTTGTAGGCGGAGCCGTTGTCCGAGAGGACGCGCTCGACGGTGACACCGCGTTCGGCAAACCAGGCGACGGCGCATTCGAGGACGTCGATCGCGGTGGCGGCCTTCTCGTCGGAGTGGATCTCGGCGTAAGCGACGCGGGAGTGGTCGTCGATGACGGTGTGCACGAACGCGGTGCACAGCCTGGGCTCGTGGCGGTGGTTCCTGTTCTTCGTGCGGGTCGCGGTGGCTTCGCGGTTGCGCTCACCCTTGGACGCGTCCGACGAACCGCCAGCCTCCGCCGTCGGGGATGTTGCCGGACTTCGTGACGTCGACATGGATCAGCGAGCCGGGATAGTCGTGCTCGTAACGGCGGATCGGTTCTCCCGTGACTCGGTCAATCGCGTGGAGCTTGTTGATCCGGCAGCGCACCAGGACCGCGTGAACGGTCGAGGCGGGCAGACCGAGCTCGCCGGCGATCTGGACCGGCCCGAGGCGTCCCCGCCACCGCCTCTTCACGATCTGCTTGACCACGGGCAGCGGTGTCTTCGTCGGCATCGACCGTGGCCGACTCGACCGATCCGTCATCCCGCCGGGTCCCTCCGACCGCAGCCGGGCCGCCCACTTTCGGGCGGTGACGGGCGAGACCATGAACATCTTCGCCGCCACGGACGGTGGCCAATGATCCTCGACGATCAGGCGCGCCAGTCGAAGCCGGGCTCGCGGGGTCAGGGCAGCGTTAGCGTGGGACACGAGGGCCTCCTGGTTCCTGAAGCGGTTGAACTCAACAGCTCCACTTCACAACCGGAGGCCCTCACCTCTCAGCCCCTCACAGCCGTGTCGCCGAAACAACGTCCCCGGACATCACACCTAGGCGCCTCGCAGGAGGCCATGCTGACGCGCGCAACTGGGCTTCTCAAGGTGCGCGGCCTAACGTGGGACAGCAGGTGACATACGTAGAGCGCGGCATCAGGCATTCCGTAGAGTGGGCACGCTGCTTGCTCAATCGCCAGGAAGATTCGGGCTCATCGCCCCGCCATTGGAGACGCCAGTGCCCCGGTGAAATGAATGTACCTCACCGGGGCAGTAGAACGTCCTTATCGAGTCAGTTCCAGTCTCTGTCTGCGAAGAGCACGTCGACCGCTTGGCGCTTCTCATCGAGTGACAGGTCTAGGCCTGTCATGTTGAGGATGATCGTTCCGTTCCGCAGCCCATTATTACCGAGCACCTTTTCCCAGTACTCCGCCTCTCCGACCGAGTCAAAGCGTTGGAAATCGCCAATCTCTGTCCGCCAACCTTCGATGCAGAGTCCTCTCGTCTCGGTGCATACCTCCGTCGTCATCTCCTGAGGATTGATGTCGTCGACGTAAGCCAGGACGTCCCCGAGCGGACGGTCTCTCAACGCCTGCAGCCCACCGGTGAACCACCAAATTCCGACGACGGCCAGCACGACGGTCAGCACGACCGAAACGACAAGGGTGGTCCTCCGAGGTGACCATCTCCGGGTCTGGGTAGCGGACATGCCATTACCTTCTCATGATCGTCGTTGGGGCTCGCCTCAGTACTGGGTCGCGGTTGTCCAGTTGCAGCGGTGGATCGCGACGCCGTAGGTCCAATCTACGGTGCGGGTCGGGCGAGCCTTCTCCAGGTTCCACTCGCCCGCGAACCACGATCCGTAGGCGTGGAACGCCTCATGCGTTCAGCGTGATCGGCGGGGTCTCGGAACGACCGGGCGGCATCGGGCGCGGTCTGCCACCCGGGCGCCGTCTGGTCATGGTCGTCCTGGCATCGGGATCGGCGCATCCGCCGCTCGAACAATGCCCGCGGTGTCGTGATATCCGCGGTGTCGTGACATAGGGTGGGGAGCATGGGGAACTTGATCTGCGTGTTCGCTGCGACGCGCACGCTTGATGTCCGCGACCGCCGCGCCTGACGGCGCGCTTCGCTGAACGCTTCGCGCGTCGTCCGTCCGAGAGACCATTCGCGTCTCGGAACGGCGATCTCGTGCACCCGTCTTTCGGTGCCGCGCTCTGTCCGCTCCCGAGGCGCTCTCCCCTTCTCCTGGAGCGCGACCATGCCTCGTTCATCCCACGGCGGCCGACACGAACTCGGCCAGAACTTCCTCATCCACACCCCCACCATCTCGACGATCGTGGCCCTGACCGCCGCGACCCGCGGGCCCATCCTTGAGGTGGGTGCTGGCGACGGCGCCCTCACCGCGCGGCTCGCAGAGCTCGGCAGGCCGGTGACCGCGATCGACATCGACGAGCACCGGGTCGCTCGGCTGCGCCGGACGCTGCCGCACGTGACGGTCGTGCATGCCGATGCCCTCACGGTGCCTCTGGACCGACCGGTGATCGTCGGGAACATCCCGTTCCATCTCACCACGCCGATCCTGCGACGGCTGCTCCGCACGGGCACCTGGCGCGACGCGGTGCTGCTGACCCAGTGGGAGGTCGCCCGTAAGAGATGCGGGGTCGGCGGCGCCACCCTGCTGACCGCGCAGACCGCCCCGTGGTTCACGTTCTCGCTGCACGGCAGAACTCCCTCGTGGGGGTTTCGGCCGCGTCCGAGCGTCGACGGCGGGATCATGCAGATCACGCGCCGCGCTGAACCGCTGGTGCCCGACGGACAGCGGGCCGCCTATGAGCGATTCGTGCGGGCAGTGTTCACCGGTCGAGGCCGCTCTCTCGGCCGCATCATCGCTCAGGCGGCCCGCGTCGACCCCGGCCGGGTCTCGGCCGCCCTGAGGCGGCACCGTGTCGCCGCTGGTCGGCTCCCGCGTGATCTGACGCCCGAGCAGTGGGCCGGGATCTGGAGCGCGGTGCGCGGCTGAGGGCGTCGGGCGGACGGCCCAGGCCTCCCGGGTCGCCGCGCTGCGGCGGCGTGCGATCCGGGTCAGGCGCTGTCGTCCGCCCGGCGATCCTTCTCGTCCGCCGCTGCGGGAGCCGGGGTCTGAGCGGTGCCGGGGGCCTGTGCCTCCGGCACCAGAGCCTCCAGAAGCGCGCCGATGGTCGCGGCCATGTCGACCGAGGGATCCAGCATCCACTGCAGCTGGAGGCCATCGGTCACCGCGAGGACGATGCGTGCCAGGGTCTCCGGCGCGAGGACGGGCGCCGCGGAGCCTGCGGGCATGCGGCCGATGCTCTCGGCCACGTCCGCGCGGAGCTTGCTGCTGCGTTCCCGGAAGTAGTCGTGCGCGGGGTGACCAGGGTCGACGGCGTCGACCGCCAGGCGGGAGAAGAGCTCGACCAGTCCGGGGACCCCGACGTTGTGCTCGACGAGCTCCAGGTAGGCGTCGCGAAGCTGCTCCGGACCCGGTGCGGAGAGGCTGATGTGGTCGCGGATGTCGCGGCGGCGCAGGACCTCGGTGAAGAGCTGCTCCTTCGATCCGAAGTAGTGCAGCAGCGTTGCCGGGGTCACGCCGACCTGGGCGGCGATGTCCTTCAGGGAGGCGCGGGACATGCCGTGGCGGCCGATCACGTCGAGCGTGGCGTCCAGGATCTCCTCGCGGCGGGCCACCCCTTTCGCGTACGCGCCTCGTTGAGCCATGGGGCGAGTCTAATGCTAAATCGTGTTTGATTTTGAAAGCTGAATCGAATATCGTTTTCGTCATGACACCGCCGTCAGCCCTCTCCACGGCCCCCGCCGATCCCGCCTCCGACGAGACCGTGCGCATCCGCGGCCCGCTCCGCCGCCTGCTGATCTCCCTGATCCCCGCCAACGTCGCGATCTTCGTGATCTGGGGTGCCGTTCCCGGCCTCCTGCTCGCGCTTCAGGTCGGCGCGCTGGACGAGGAGAACAAGGTCGCCAACCTCGCGATCGTCGCCACGCTCGGCGCGTTCTGCGCGATGATCGCCCAGCCCGTCGCCGGGGTGGTCTCCGATCGCACGCGTTCGCGGTTCGGGCGCCGCACACCCTGGATGATCGCCGGCGTGCTGCTGGGCGGAACCGCGCTGACGGTGCTGGGCTTCCAGAGCTCCCTGGTGGGCATCACGATCTGCTGGATGGTGGTGCAGATCGGCTACAACTTCGCTCAGGGTCCGCTCTCCGCGATCCTCCCCGACCGGGTTCCGCGACGGGCTCGCGGGCGCTTCGCCGCGGTCACCGGCATCGGCACCATGGTCGGCATGCTCGGCGGCCAGTTCGTCGGAGCGGGCTACCGCTCCGCCATCCCGGTCGGCTACATCACGCTCGCGCTGGTCGCGCTGGTCGCCATCCTGGTCTTCTGCGCCCTGAACCGGGACGTCTCCTCGGCAGACATGGCACGCGAGCCGTTCTCGCTGCGCACCTTCCTGTCGACCTTCTGGGTGAACCCGGTCGCTCACCCGGACTTCTTCTGGGCGTTCAGTGGTCGGCTGCTGCTGAACACCGGTTACACGGTGGTCTCCGGCTACATGCTCTACATCGTGGCCGACTATGTCGGCGTCGGCCTGGACGCGTCGGCGGCGCTCGCCCCGCTGTTCGCGCTCGCCGCGCTCATCCCGCTGCTGATCGCGACCGGGGTGGCCGGTCCGCTCTCAGACCGGCTCGATCGCCGGCGGCTGTTCATCTTCGTCTCCGGCGCGATCCTCACCGTCGCCCTGATCGCGCCCTGGGTCATGCCCACCGTGACCGGCATGTTCATCTTCTCCGTCCTGGCCGGCATCGGCATGGGGTGCTTCCACTCGGTCGACACCGCGCTGATCACCGAGGTGCTCCCCTCGAAGACCTCCTATGCGAAGGACCTCGGCGTGGTGAACATCGCCGCGACGCTTCCGCAGACCGTCGCGCCGGGTGTGGCGGGGGCGATCGTGCTGCTCTTCGGCTACAGCGCCCTGTTCCCGGTCGGCATCGTGCTGTGTGCGGCGGGAGCGCTCTCCGTCTGGCCGATCAAGTCTGTCCGCTGACCTCGCCCCTCTCGCATCCCGTTCGGAAAGGACCCGCATGACCACGTCACCTGCCGCAGACCTCACCCTCGAGGAGAAGGCCTCGCTCACCAGCGGCGCCGACTTCTGGACGACGAAGGCCGTCGAACGCGCTGGCATCCCGTCGATCATGATGACCGACGGTCCGCACGGGCTGCGCAAGCAGTCCGGCGCCACCGACCACCTCGGCATCGCCGGCAGCGTCGCGACCACCTGCTTTCCCCCGGCGGTCGGGCTCGGCTCCTCCTTCGATCCGGAGCTGGTCGAGCGCGTCGGCGCCGCGATCGCGCTCGAGGCGGCGATCGAGGACGTCGCTGTCGTGCTGGGCCCGGGCATCAACATCAAGCGGTCCCCGCTGTGCGGGCGCAACTTCGAGTACTACTCCGAGGACCCCATCGTCTCCGGCGTGCTCGGCGCGGCCTCGGTGCGGGGCATCCAGTCGCGCGGGGTCGGGTCGTCGCTGAAGCACTTCGCCGCGAACAACCAGGAGTTCGACCGCATGCGGGCAAGCTCGGACATCGACCCGCGGCCGCTGCGCGAGATCTACCTGCGCGGATTCGAGCACGTGGTCAGGAGCGAGCAGCCCTGGACCGTGATGTGCTCCTACAACCGCCTCAACGGCGTCTGGACCTCGGAGGACCCGTGGCTGCTCACCCGGGTGCTGCGCGAAGAATGGGGATACGACGGGCTCGTCGTGTCCGACTGGGGCGCCGTCAACGACCGCGTGGCCGGTGTCGCGGCTGGGCTGGACCTGGAGATGCCCGCCTCGGGCGGGCGCACCGACGCCCAGCTGGTGGAGGCGGTCCGCGACGGCCGGCTCGACGAGCGTGTTCTCGACGTCGCCGCCGGGCGCGCCATCGATCTGGTCCGCAAGGCGCAGCGGCGCCCCGCCGTCTCCGGTCCGCTCGACGTCGACGCCCATCACGCGCTCGCCCGCGAGGCGGCCGGCCGCTCGGTCGTGCTGCTCAAGAACGACGGCGGGATCCTCCCGCTCGCTCCGCAGACCCGGGTGGCCGTGATCGGGACGTTCGCCGCGGAACCGCGCTTCCAGGGCTCCGGGTCGTCGTTCATCAACCCCACGCGGCTGGACGCGGCGCTCGACGAGCTCCGTGCCCTCGGCGGCGATGCCGTCACCTATGCCCCGGGCTTCCCGATCGAGGGCGGCGCGGTCGCGGCGTCCGGCCGCTCAGCGGATGACCTGCGCACCGAGGCGGTGGCAGCGGCCGGTGACGCCGACGTGGCGGTGGTCTTCCTCGGTCTGCCTGCCGTGGCGGAATCGGAGGGCTACGACCGCGACCACATCGATCTGCCTGCGGACCAGCTGGCGGTGCTCGACGCCGTGCTCGAGGCCAACCCCCGTACCGTCGTGGTGCTCTCCAACGGCGGTGTCGTGGCGCTGCCCTTCGCCGACCGTGTGCCGACGATCGTGGAGGGGTGGCTGCTCGGGCAGGCCGGTGGCGGAGCGGTCGCCGACGTGCTCTACGGCGTCGTCAACCCCTCCGGGAAGCTCACCGAGACCATTCCGGTGCGTCTCGAGGACAACCCGTCGTTCGGCAACTTCCCCGGCGAGTTCGGACACGTCCGCTACGGCGAGGGCATCCTCGTCGGTTACCGCTGGTACGACGCGAAGAACCTCGATGTCACCTTCCCGTTCGGCCACGGCCTCTCCTACACGACCTTCGCGTACGGTCAGGTCGCGGCATCGATCGACGAGCAGGGCGATGTCGCCGTCGCCCTCGACATCACCAACACCGGGTCCCGCGATGGGCGCGAGGTCGTCCAGGTCTACGTCGCGCCCGAGCGGTCCGCGGTGCAGCGCGCCCCGCGCGAGCTGAAGACCTTCGCCTCGGTGGCGCTCGCCGCGGGGGAGACCCGTCGCGTTGAGCTGACCGTGCGCCGGGAGGATCTCGCCTACTGGGACATCCGGGTCGGCCGGTGGATCGTCGAGGAGGGCGCCTACCGCATCGAGGCCGCGGCATCCAGCCGTGACATCCGTTCGAGCACCACGGTGACCGTCGCGGGCGACGAGGTGCGCCTGCCGCTCACCCTCAACTCCTCGATCGGGGACGTGCTCGCCCACCCGATCGCCGGACCGATCGTCCAGCAGGCGCTGGAGGGTCTGCGCGGCCAGCTCGACGGCGTGGATGCCGCTGGTGCCTCGATGATGGCCAGCGAGGAAGCCGTGCAGAAGATGATGGCGTCCTTCCCGATCGGCCGCATCGTGAGCTTCCCGGGCATGCCGGTGTCGCGCGAGCAGGTCGAACAGCTCATCGCCGCGTCCAACGCGGC
The DNA here is from genome assembly GCF_058349825.2 of Microbacterium longlingense. Taxonomy (NCBI): domain Bacteria; kingdom Bacillati; phylum Actinomycetota; class Actinomycetes; order Micrococcales; family Microbacteriaceae; genus Microbacterium; species Microbacterium longlingense. The sequence goes on along the minus strand of NZ_JBYRJA020000001.1, from coordinate 144,169 downwards.
GTCCGGGACGGCCTGATCCGACCAGAAGAGCCCGTGCGGACGATGCGCTGAGCGTCTTCCGCACGGGCTCATCCGCCGAGGACGGTGAGCCGGGCTCGGCGGATCGCTCGTCACACCGTGGGCTGATCGGTGCCGGGTTCCTCTTCCTTTTCGAGCCGCTCGTCCGTGTCGACGGACGAGTCGTCCGTCTCGGTCACCTCGACGGCCTCGGCGGCCTGTTCCTTCGCCTCGGCCAGCGCGGCTTCCTCCCGGCGCTCTTCGCGCCGCTTCTCTCCGAACATGCTCTCTCCTTCCGGGGTCACGGCTCCGGTGCGCTTCGCACGCCGTCGTGCCCGGTCCACCGGGCCTCGGCAGCGCCGTCGCGTGCGGCCAGGATACGGCGGGCAGACGTGCGCCGGACGCGGTGAAGCCGTCCGGAGCAGAGCGCTGACGGCCGTGCTTCCTGCACTGTTCCCCTGCCGGAGGGGAGCGCGGCGGGGGTGACATCCGGCACGTTCGTCACCTCGCATCCTGCGGCGCGACCGTCCCGTCGGAGGGGAAACCGCCGCTCGCACGGAGCCATCTGATCGGTCACGCCGTCCTGCACGACGATAACAAACCGGGAACGCACCGGGGCCGCTCGTGCGGCACGGCGATGCGTTCCCGGCGGACCCGAGAAGCCCCGGGGAGCCTCAGCCTTCGGCGTGGTGCACGGTGAGTCCGCGTGCGAGGTGGTCGTCGACGACGTCCTGCCACGGGATGACCCCGTGCGCCTGCGCCCAGGCCTCGTACTCGGCGATGAGCTCGCCGAGCAGGCCGGGGTGCTCGCTGGCCAGATCCTGCGCTTCGACGCGGTCGGCCTCGATATCGTAGAGTTCCCACGCGCTGCCCCACTCCCGGACGAGCTTCCAGCGCCCGCGACGCACGGCCGCGTTGCCGACGTGCTCCCAGTGCAGCACCCGTTCGCCGCCGTCGTCCGCCGGCTCACGCCAGAGGCCCAGCAGGCTCTGGCCCTCCGTGTCCGCCGGCAGACCGAGGGCGTCGAGCACCGTCGGCACGATATCGATGACGTGCCCGGGCGCCCGGCTGATCGCCCCGTTCGCGTTCACGCCGCCGCCGGGCCAGCTCGCGATGAACGGGGTCGAGATCCCGCCCTCGTGCACCCACCGTTTCCACATCCGGAACGGCGTGTTGGAGACGGTGGCCCACGGCACGCCGTAGCTCTGATAGGTGTTCGCGGGACCCGGCATGACCTGCGGATCATTGCCGACGACGACCGTCTCCCCCGATGCTGTCTCGGGGGGACAGACGAGCTCGTTGAAGACCCGCAGCCCCGGCGGGAGCTCCTCCGCGCACCCGCCGTTGTCGGAGAAGAACAGCACCAGGGTGTCGTCCTCCACTCCGCTCTCGGCGAGCGCGTCCAGGATCTGCCCGACGCCGCGGTCGAGCGATTCCACCTGGGCGGCGTAGACCGCCATCCGCTCGCGCTGCCATTCGCGGTCCTGCTCCGGCCACTCCGGCAGCGCTGCGGGGTCGGAGGATTGATCGGCCCCCGGCACCACGCCGGTCTCGTCGAGCCGGCGCAGGCGCTCCTCGCGGACAGCCGACCACCCGGCGTCATACCGGTCGCGGTACTTGGCGATGTCCTGCTCCGCGGCATGGAGCGGCCAGTGCGGCGCTGTGTAGGTCAGGCACAGCAGAAAGGGGTGCTCTGCCGCGGCGTGCCGACGGACGAAGTCGACGCCGGAGGCGGTGATGTCGTCGGTGAAGAAGTAGTCCTCTGGCAGATCCGCCTCCGGTACGCGTTCCTCTCCCGCGATCAGCGGCGGTCGGTAGTAGCTGGTGGCACCGGGGATGATGCCCCGGAACTCATCGAAGCCCCGTCGCGTCGGCCAGGTGCTGGTGGGGGTGCGCATGTCGCTGGCCAGATGCCACTTGCCGAAGATGCCGGTGGCGTACCCCTGTTCCTTGAGCCGTTCGGCGAGGGTCGGCACCTCCGTGGTCAGCGAGCCGGGATAGCCGTTCGGACGATTGTCGGTGGTGAGCACGCCGATCCCGACCGAATGGGGGTGGTGTCCGGTCAGCAGGGCGGCGCGCGAGGGTGAGCACCGCGGCGTGACGTAGTACGAGCTCATCCGCACGCCGCGGGCGGCGAGCCGCTCCAGCTCTGGCGTGTCGACCTCGCCGCCGAACGGGCTGATGTCGGAGAAGCCGAGGTCGTCGGCGAGGATGATGATGACGTTCGGACGGGTCATGCCGGATCCTTCCCGGGGGGTGGGGTCTGCGCGAGCAGATAGGGTTCGAAGAAATCGAGGAACCGGGCGACCGAGCCGCCGCGGTCGAACGCGGAGGGATCGAAGACCCACTGGGCGCCGAGGCCGTGGGACAGCGCCAGTATCCAGCGGGCGATCATCTCCGCGTCCACGCCCGGGGGGAGCTTTGCCACGTCGATGGCTGTGGCAGCCCACCCGGTCAGCATCTCGACCAGGTTGCGGTTGCGGTGCAGGAACCATTCGTGCCCGGGGTGATCCGGGGCGGTGCTCTCCGCGGAGAGGATCACGAACAGCTGGACGAGCTCGGGGTGCCGGTCGTTCTGCGAGAGCATCTCCACGAAGGCGTTCAGCGGCGTCGCGCCGGCCGCCTCGAGGGCGTTCCGGTCTGCGGCGTTCTGCTCATCGCGCTCCTGCAGCACGGCGATGAGCAGGGCGGCCTTGGTGGGGAAGTAATGCAGGAGCCCCGCCTGGGTGATGCCGATCTCGCCGGCGATGTCGGCGAGGCTGACCGAGTGGAAGCCGCCGCGCGAGAACAGGCTCATCGCGGTGGCGAGGATCTCCTTGCGACGCTCCTCGCCGCGGGGGCGGGCGGTGACGCCTGGCTTGCTGCGGCGGTTGGCCGTCGCCGGTGTACGCGATTGTGTCACGGTTCTTCCGATCTCTCTGCGGGCAGGGTGGCGCAGCCGTCGCGGGCGTCGACGGTCACGCCAGGGCCTTGTCGAGGTCGGGCGTCGCCGCCAGCAGCGTCTGCGTGTACGCGTGCTGCGGTGCGCCGTAGACCTGGGCCGTTGTTCCGGTCTCCACGATCCGGCCGGTGCGCATGACCGCCACCCGGTGGCTGATCTCGCGGACCACGGTGAGGTCGTGCGAGATGAACAGGTATGCCAGGCCGTACACGTCCTGCAGCTCGCGCAGCAGGTCCAGGATCTGCGCCTGGATCGACACGTCCAGGGCGGAGACGGGCTCGTCGAGGATCAGCAGCTGCGGGTCGGACGCGAGGGCCCTGGCGATGCCGATGCGCTGACGCTGCCCGCCCGAGAACGCCCAGGGGTAGCGGTCCAGGTGCTCCGGCCCCAGGCTCACCCGCTGCATCAGCTCGACGCTGCGGTCGCGGATCTCGCGCCGGGGGACACCGGCGATGCTCAGTGCCTCCTCGAGCGACTGCCCCGCTGTGCGACGTGGATTGAGCGAAGAATAGGGATCCTGGAAGACGTACTGGATGGCTCTGGTCATCGTCCGGCGCTCGTCCGCGTTCCGGTGCGCGGCGTCCGTTCCGTGCACGAGGATCGCCCCGTCCGTCGGGGTGTTGATCCCGACCACCGTGCGGGAGAGGGTGGACTTCCCGCACCCCGATTCGCCCACCAGGGCGAGGGTCTCGCCCTGTCCGATGTGCAGCGAGACCCCGTCCACCGCGTAAAACGGCTTCGCCGCACGGAACATGCTGCGGCGGTGCGCGTTGAGGTCCACGCGCAGGTCGCGCAGTTCCAGCACGGGCGCCGCCGCCGCGGTCGGGTGATCCGCGCGCAGCGGGGAGTCCATCTTCGGGATGGCCGACATGAGGCCGATCGTGTAGGGCTCGCGCGGCGCGGGGAGCACCTGGCGCACCGGGCCGCGCTCGACGATCGAGCCTCTGTACATCACAGTGACATCGTCGCAGAGCTCGGCGACCACGCCCATGTCGTGGGTGATGAACACGATCGCGATGCCCAGGTCGTCCCGCAGCCGGCGGAGGAGGTCGAGAATCTGCGCCTGGATCGTCACGTCCAGGGCGGTCGTCGGCTCGTCGGCGATGAGCACGGCCGGCTCGTTGGCGAGTGCGATCGCGATGACGACCCGCTGGCGCATCCCGCCGGAGAACTGATGCGGGAACTTCTCGGCGGCGTCCTCGGGGTTCGGGATGCCCACCTTCTCGAGGAGCTCGATGGCGCGTCTGCGGGCGGCGTCCCGCTCGACACCGTGGATGCGCATCGCCTCGACGATCTGATCACCGATGCGCATCACGGGATTGAGCGCGGCCTGCGGATCCTGGAAGATCATGGCGATCTCCTTGCCGCGCACGGCGAGCATCTCCTTCTCGCTGAGGGCGAGCACGTCGCGCCCGAGCAGCTCGATCTGTCCGCCGGTGATCCGGCCGGGATGGCGCAGCATCCGCATGAGCGACTTGGAGGTGACCGACTTGCCGGAGCCGGATTCGCCCACGATGCCGAGGATCTGGCCGGGGGAGAGCTCGAAGCTGACGCCGTCGACCGCCGTGAGGGGGCCCTCCGGCAGGTCGAAGGTGACCTGGAGGTTCGTCACGCGCAGGACGGGGGAAGCAGTGTCGCGGATCATGTGCGGTTGACCGTTCCGTTGAGGGCGTCGGAGATGAGGCTGAACGACATCGACAGCAGGATGAGCGCCAGCGTGGGGCCGATGATGTACATCGGTGCCTGCTCGATGAAGCGGATCCCCACGTTCAGCAGTGATCCCAGGGAGGGCTCTGGCGGCTGGATGCCGAGGCCGATGATGCTCAGGCCGGCTTCGATGAAGATCGCCACGACGACGAAGATCGCGCCGTTGACCAGCACCGGATCCACCGCGTTCGGCAGGATGTGCCGCACCAGGATGGTGCCCTTGCCGACGCCGAGGGTGCGTGCTGCGGTGACGTACTCGCGCTGCGACTGCTCCAGCAGCGCGGCACGGGCCTGGCGGGCGAAGATCGGCAGACCGCTCACCGCGATCGCCACGACCAGCGCCGCCCATCCTGGCCCCATGATCAGCACGATGCACACCCCGAGGACGACCCCGGGGAAGCCGAGGATGATGTCCATCACGCGCTGCACGAAGGAGCCGGCGAAGCGCGAGAGAGCGCCGACGAGGCCGAGGGCCGTTCCCGCCACCAGGCTGATCGGGACCGCCACCGCGATGATCGACAGATCCATGCGGAGGCCGAAGACCGTGCGGATGAAGATGTCCCGGCCCAGTTCGTCCGTGCCGAACAGGTGGGCCGCGCTCGGACCCTGGAAGGAGTTGCCGCTCTGCTTGTCGTATCCGCCGGGGAAGAGGACCGGCGCGAGCGTCGCCAGCAGTACCAGGACGACCAGGATGATCAGGCCAGCCAGACCCCGCGGGGAGCGGAAGGCGGACAGATAGCGGCGGAAGGTCGCGCTCGGGGTGAGGCGGCGCTGGCGCCGGTGCGTGGTCGCCACGGCGTGGGTCGAGGGGACGGCGATGTTCCTCGTCGGGTCGGGGTGCGACATGTCAAGCGTCCAATCTGACTCGAGGATCAAGCGCGGCGAGGATGATCTCGGTCACGAGCTGCGACAGCACCGCGATGAGCACGGCCCCCATGACCAGCACCTGCACGAGCTGGTAGTCGCGGGAGTTCACCGCCTGCACGGCCAGCTGGCCCAGGCCGCTGCGGGCGAAGATGGCTTCGATGATGATCGCGCCGCCGAACAGCTCGCCGATGCGCAGGCCGATCGCCACGACCGCAGCGCCGAGACTGGTGCGCAGCACATGGCGGTAGGTGACGCGGCGGGGTGATGCGCCCTTCGCGATCGCGAGGTCGACGAACTCCTCGCCGCGGGTGGTGAGCATGGTGGTCTGCAGGAGCCGGGCGATGCCCGGTGCCATCGCCAGCCCGAGAGCCAGCGCGGGCAGGATCAGGTACTGGATGCCGATGCCGACGTTCTCCGACAGAGCGACCTCTCCGCTGACCGGCAGGAGGCGCCAGGTGACGCCGAAGAGGATGATCAGCAGCAGTCCGACCAGGAACGCCGGCGTGGCGATCAGGAGGGTGTTGATCGCGTCCGCGGCGATCCGCGCGCCTCGCGACCGTGAGGAGCCGCCGAGGATGCCCAGCGCGAGGCCGATCACGATCATGAAGACCGCGGCGAGCAGCGCGAGAGACACCGTGCTCTCGATGCGGCTGCCGATGAGCTCCGCGACGGGGCGGTTGAAGATGTAGGACGTGCCGAGGTCGCCGCGGAACAGGCCGCCAAGCCAGGTGAGGTACTGGCTGATGAGCGGCTGGTCGAGGCCGAGCCGGGCGCGGATGGCCTCGACCTGGTCGGCTGTCGCCTCGGACCCGGCGATGGCCTGGGCCGCGTCGCCCGGCGCGAAGCGCGGCAGCAGGAAGGCGATCACGGAGGTGGCCGCGAGCACCAGCAGGATCGACGGGATCTTGCGGAGGAGGAAACGTGTCATCGGCGCACCTCGTCCGGGCGGGGGAGCGTGACGCTCGGCACGGTCGCGCACCGCGGGCGATGGATGTTCATGGGGGTCCTTGCAGACGGGGTGGCTTCCTGCGAGGGAGGCAGGAAGCCACCGTGGCTCTTACTCGTCGAGGAAGGCGCGGCCGGCATCGAGGTAGCCGCGCGCAGTGTAGGAGGCGTCGTGCACCCGGACGGACTCGACGATCTGGCCGACGACCATGACCACCACGCCGGTGAACGCCTGGTCGATGATGTACGCGCTCAGAGCGTGCAGGGCGTCGTCGTATTCGTCGGGGCCGGCGCTCTTGAGGTCGTCGCGCAACTGCACGTACTCGTCGGTCCAGAACTGGGACGGGTTCCCCTCGCGCAAGGACGGCATGACGTCGATGAGCGTGGCGGGGCCGAGGCCGTTCGTGCCGTGGAGCGGCAGGAAAGCAGGGCCCAGGTCTCCGGCGACCTGGTTCTGATCCCACGTGGTGGGTTCCTGCACCGTGATGGTCGGCGTGAGGCCGACCTCCTCCAGGTTGTTCCGCACGATCTCGGCGAGGCTGGTGCTGGAGGGCAGACCGATCACCGAGACCTCGATCGCGGCTCCCGCGGCTCCCGCCTCGGCCAGCAGCTGCCTGGCCCGCTCCGGGTCGTAGGCGTAGTGCTGCGCCAGGTCCTCGGGGTACCCGGGCGTGTTCGGCTCCCAGAACAGATCGACCGGGCGGGCGGAGGCGCCGAAGACCTGGGTCGCGATACGTTCGCGGTCGATGGCGTACTGCAGCGCCTGGCGTGCTTCCTTCTTGTCGAAGGGGGGCACGGTGGTGTCGACGCCGAGCGGATAGGCCGCCCCGGTCGAGTCGATGATGGTGAACGCGCTGTTGGAGGCGAGGGACTGCACGTCGATCGCGTTCATGGTCGTGGAGATGTCGACCCGGTCGCTGCGGACCGCGTTGAGCATCGCCGTGCTGTCGCTGATGATCGCGATCTCGATCCCGTCGAGGTACGGCTGCTCGCCCCAGTAGTCGTCGTTGCGCAGCAGCGTCGCCGAGGAGCCGGGGTTCCAGCTCTCGAACGTGAACGGTCCGGTGCCGACCAGCTGCGATCCGTCTGCGACCCCCGTGAACGTCTCCGCATCGACGATGTAGGCGTATTCGAAGAGGTCGAACACGTTCGACGTCGGAGCGGCGAAGACGATCGTGAGCTCGGTCGGGCTGGTCGCCTCGATGGACGAGAAGCTGCGGGCGATATAGCCGACCTGGGAGTTGTTCTGCGGGTCTGCCGCCGCTTCGAGCGAGAACGCGACGTCGTCGGCCGTCATGGCCCGGCCGGAGTGGAACGTGACGTCGTCCCGGACCGTGATGTCCATGGTGAGGCCGTCCTCGGAGACGGTCCATCCGGTCGCCAGCAGCGGCTGCGGCTGCATGCTCTCGTCGTAGCGTGTGAGGGTCTCGAACACGTTGGAGGCCCACGAGCCGTTGCCGGCCCGACCCGCCAGCAGGTTCGCGGGTTGGAGATCGCCGCTCTGGGCGACCGTGAGAGTGCCCCCCTCGACGGGGGCGGCGGTCTCTCCGCCGGTGCTCTGTTCGAGCTGGACGGCGGACTGGCAGCCGGTGAGCGCGAGCGTGAGCACCGCGATTCCGGCTATGGCGGTCGAGAGTCTCTGGCGTGCCGTGGTCAACATCGGTGTTGGCTCCTCGTCATTGAGTGTGGCTCAGGCTGGGAGAAAACCTAGCGAGTACTTAGTAGATTTGCAAGCATGGACTTGCGCTGAGAGGGTGGCAATCGTTTGACGATAGGAGTTCCTGTGACAGCTGACGACGCCGCCGATGCCGCAGACGCGCCCCCGCATGCCGGGATGGCGACCGGCGAGCCGGAGCCGGCTCCGGCGCTGACCGGGTGGCGTCATACGCTTGCCATGCTGAAGGTCGGCGTGATCGGCTTCGGCGGGGGCAGCGCGCTCATCCCCGTGATGGAGAAGGAGCTCGTCCGCCGCGGCGGCCTCAGCCAGGGCGAGTTCGTGCAGGACGCCGTGATCGCCAACATCACCCCCGGGGCGTTGCCGGTCAAGCTCGCCGCCCTGTCGGGGACCCGGCTGGGCGGCCTGCGGCTCGCGGCGAGCGGCGCGCTCGCCGTCGCCCTCCCCGGCACGCTGCTCACCGTCGGCCTCCTGGCGCTGTTCGCCAACCTGGGCCCGCAGGCGATCACGACCATCGAGTTCGCCTCGCTCGGGATCACCGCGTTCATCCTCTACCTCCTCGCGCACTACGTGCTCAAGGTGATCGCGCCAGGGGGCGTGCTGGGCGTGGTGCCCCTCATCATCGCGATCGTGGCTTTCCTGCTCACCGGTGCGGGGAAGACCGTCCTGCTCGGCGGCGAGGTGATCGGCAGCCGGGAACCGTTCCCGCTCGTGCTGCCGGAGCTGTCCGCGCTCGGCCTGGTGCTCGTCGCGCTGGCCGCCATCAGCCTGTTCTCGCTGTGGCAGTACATGCGCGGCCATCACCGTCGCGCGGGCGATCCGGAGCCGCTGACGCCGTCTCGCCCGCGGCAGACCCGGCGTGCGGTGCGGGCCAGTGTCGGGCTGGCGGTGCTGGCCGGCGTCGCCCTGCTCGTCGCCGTGGCCGTCCCGCCGGTCGGCGAGCACGTGTTCCCCATGCTCGCCGTGCTGATGTCGACACTGACGTCGTTCGGCGGCGGCGAGGCCTATGTCGGTGTCGCCGACGGGTTCTTCGTCGCGTCCGGTTCGGTGGAGCAGTCGGTGTTCTACGGCCAGATCGTGCCGGTCGCCAATGCCCTCCCCGGTCCGATCCTGGTGAAGATCGCCGCCGGGATCGCCTTCATCATCGGCGCGGAGCAGGGGTGGGCGCTCGCCGGGGCCGCCTTCCTCCTGGCGGTCGCCTCGTGCAGCGCGGTGGCGGTGATGGTCCTTGCCGGATACGATCGCGCGCGGGACTCGCTCCTGGTCCGCAACGTGTCGACCTTCATCCTCCCCGTCATCTGCGGTCTGCTGGCATCCACGGCCGTGTCGATGCTCCACTCCAACGCGCGCATCGCCGGGGAGGCCGGGCTCCCCGCGTGGGCCGCGATCGGCGGCAGCATCCTGCTCGCCGCCTCCGTGCCGTTCCTGCACCGGATCGGGCGGATTCCCGACATCGCGCTGATCGTGGTCTTCGGCGCCATCACCCTGGTGGTGCTGCGCACGCTCGCCTGAGAGCCCCGGGGCGAGGTGCGGCCTCCCGCCGCACCCGGATGACCCGCGCGGACACCACGCCGTGCGGGTCATCGGCGTGCCGGCGCGGCGCGCCCCGCGCCCTGCTCCCACACCCCGGGCCGTGCACTTCTGCACGACCGGGGGTGTGGTCTTGGCACTTCTGCGGGGGTTAACGGCTCCCTAATGTGCAAGAAACAGCCCAGAAACAAAGGAGTTGATGTGCATCATGCGTGACATCGGACACTACGTGAACGGAACACTCGTCGACGGAACGTCGGGGCGCTTCGCCGACGTCTACGACCCGAGCGAGGGCGTCGTCCAGGCGCGGGTCGCCCTGGCCACGGCCGACGAGGTCGCCGACGCGATCACGGTGGCCGAGCGGGCGCAGGTCGACTGGGCCGCCCAGAACCCGCAGAAGCGCGCGCGTGTGCTGCAGCGCTTCCTGACGCTCATCGAGGGCGAGCGCGACAGCCTCGCCCGCCTCCTCTCCCGTGAGCACGGCAAGACCTTCGACGACGCCCAGGGCGACATCCAGCGGGGGCTCGAGGTGATCGAGTTCTGCCTCGGTGCGCCGCACCTGCTCAAGGGCGAGTACTCCACGGGTGTCGGCCGCGGCATCGACGTCTACAGCATGCGGCAGCCGCTCGGCGTCGTCGCCGCGATCACGCCGTTCAACTTCCCCGCCATGATCCCGCTGTGGAAGATCGGCCCGGCGCTGGCCGCGGGCAACGCGGTGATCCTCAAGCCCAGCGAACGCGACCCTTCCGTGCCCCTGCGCATCGCAGAGCTGTTCACCGAGGCCGGTCTGCCGGCCGGTGTCCTCAACGTCGTCAACGGAGACAAGGAGGCCGTCGACGCGCTCCTCACCGACCCGCGGATCCGCGCGGTGGGCTTCGTCGGCTCCACGCCGATCGCCGAGTACGTCTACGCGACAGGAACCGCTCATGGCAAGCGCGTGCAGGCCTTCGGGGGTGCCAAGAACCACCTGGTGATCATGCCGGACGCCGACCTGGAGCAGGCCGCAGACGCTCTCATCGGAGCGGGCTACGGCTCGGCCGGGGAGCGCTGCATGGCGATCTCGGTGGCTGTTCCGGTGGGCGAAGAGGTCGCCGACAAGCTGGTGGCGAAGCTGACGGAGCGGATCGCCAAGCTGCGCGTCGGCCCCGCCCTCGCCGAGGGATCCGACTACGGCCCGGTGATCACCGCCGAGGCGCGGGCGCGCATCATCGCCATGATCGACGCGGGTGTCGCCGAGGGGGCCACCCTGGTCACCGACGGCCGTGACCTCGTGGTGGAGGGGCACGAGGACGGCTACTACGTCGGCCCGACGCTGTTCGACAACGTCGAGCGCGAGCACAGCGTCTACCGCGACGAGATCTTCGGACCGGTTCTGTCCGTCCTGCGCGCGCACAGCTACGAGGAGGCGCTCGAGCTGGTCAACACGCACGAGTACGGCAACGGCGTGGCGATCTACACCCGCGACGGTGACTCCGCGCGCGACTTCGCGAGCAAGGTCGACGTCGGCATGGTCGGCGTCAACGTGCCCATCCCCGTCCCGATCGCGTACTTCACCTTCGGCGGCTGGAAGCGCTCGTCGTTCGGCGACCTGAACCAGCACGGCACGGACGCCTTCCGCTTCTACACCAAGACGAAGACGGTCACGAGCCGCTGGCCCTCGGGGATCCGTGAGGGCGCGAGCTTCGTCATGCCGACGATGTGACCGCGACGGCGATGATCCAAGGAAGATGAAGGAGTCTCCGATGAAGATCGCATGGATCGGTCTGGGAAACATGGGCGCGCCGATGGTGCGCAACCTGCTCGCCGCCGGGCACGAGGTGCGCGGCTTCGATCTCTCCGAGCAGGCGCGACAGGAGGCCGCCGCGGCGGGCGCGGTGATCGCCGCGTCTGCCGCGGAGGCCGCGGACGGCGTGGATGCCGTGATCACGATGCTGCCGCGCGCGCAGCACGTCGCGGCCGTGCTGGCGGCCGAGGGAGGGCTGTTCGAGAGCGTTGCGCCCGGCACGCTGTTCATCGACAGCTCGACCATCGATGTGGCCAGCGCCGCCCGTTTCCACGCCCTCGCCGGCGAGCACGGCCACGTCTTCCTGGACGCCCCCGTCTCTGGCGGGGTCGGGGGAGCGGCCGCCGGAACGCTGACGTTCATGGTCGGCGGCGACGAGGCGATCCTCGAACGTGCGCGCCCGCTGTTCGACGCGATGGGCTCGCGGATCTTCCACCTCGGCGGCCCCGGCCGCGGGCAGGCGGCGAAGATCGCCAACAACATGATGCTCGCCATCTCCACGGCAGCCCTTGTGGAGGGGGTGGCGCTGGCCGAACGGCTCGGCCTCGATCACCGCGGGTTCGCCGAGCTGGTCACCGCGTCTTCCGGCGACAGCTGGGCGGTGCGCTCGTGGTATCCGGTCGCGGGCATCGTCGACTCCGCGGCCGCCAACCGCGGTTTCGAGCCAGGGTTCTCGATCGACCTGCTCGCGAAGGACCTCGGCCTCGCTCTCGACGCCGCCGACGGCCTGCCGTTGCGATACGCGCAGCAGGTGGCCGACGATCTCGACCGCCTCATCGCGGACGGCCACGGCGGACGCGACTCGACCTACCTGCTGTCGCTCGTCGACCCGGAGATGACCGGGAGGGCCGCGGACGACACCAGCTCCTGAGCGCCGGTGCAACCGGCCGGCCCCCACCGGGGCTGCCGGGAGCGCCTGTGTTCGCTGCGCCCCCCGGGCCGCAGCTCTCTGCCCGGTGCGCGGCAGCCCGCGCACCGGGGGCAACTCCTCTTCACGAGAAAGGCGATTCAATGGAGAGTCCCACAACGTCCGAGCGTGTCGCGTCGAGCGACGCGCGACAGAGCTCCGGAAACCTGCGCCGCGTCGTCGCAGCCTCGATGGCGGGCACCGTCGTCGAATGGTACGAGTTCTTCCTCTACGCCACCGCGGCGACCCTGGTGTTCGGCCCGCTCTTCTTCCCGTCGACGGGGAACCCGCTCGACGGGGTCATCGCGGCCATGCTCACCTACGCGGTCGGCTTCATCGCCCGGCCGCTGGGCGGCCTCGTGTTCGGTCACTTCGGCGACAAGTACGGGCGCAAGAAGCTGTTGCAGTTCTCGCTGCTGCTCGTCGGCGCTGCGACCTTCGCGATGGGGCTGCTGCCCACGTTCCACCAGATCGGATACTGGGCGCCGGTGATCCTGGTTCTGCTGCGGTTCCTGCAGGGATTCGCGGTCGGCGGGGAATGGGGCGGCGCCGTGCTGCTCATCGCCGAGCACAGCCCGGACAACCGCCGCGGCTTCTATGCCAGCTTCCCGCAGGCTGCCGTGCCGGTGGGCAACCTGCTCGCGACCGGGGTGATGCTCCTGCTCAGCTCGATCATGCCGGAGAATGCCTTCCTGGAGTGGGGCTGGCGCATCGGGTTCTTCCTCTCGGCGGTCATCGTCTTCATCGGCTGGTACATCCGCTCCCGCGTCGAGGACGCGGAGATCTTCACCGCGGCGATGGAGAAGGCCGAGGCGGAGCGGGCCTCCAGCGCCCCCCTGCTCGAAGTGGTCCGGCGCTACCCGCGCAACCTCCTCACCGCGATGGGCATCCGCATCGTCGAGAACATCTGGTACTGGATCGTCGCGACGTTCACCATCACCTATCTCAACCAGCTCGACGTCCCCACCGCCCAGATCCTGCAGATGCTGCTGCTGGCGCACTTCGCGAACATCTTCGTGATCCCCCTGGTCGGACACCTCTCCGATCGCCTCGGACGCAAGCCCGTCTACATCACGGGCGTCATCCTGGCGGGGATCTACACCTTCGTGATGTTCCCGCTGCTGGACACCCGCGATCCGTGGCTGGCGTTCGTCGGCATCGCCCTCGGGTTGTTCATCTGGTCGGTGATGTACGCCCCGCAGCCGGCGCTCATGGCCGAGATGTTCCCCACGCGGATGCGGTACTCCGGCGTCTCGATCGGCTACCAGGTGACGGCGATCTTCGCCGGATCGCTCGCTCCTGTCATCGCGACCTCGCTCCTGCGGGACTACGGCACCTGGGTGCCGATCGCGATCTATGTCGCGATCGCGGCCGTCATCTCGCTCATCGCAGCGCTGTTCCTGCGTGAGACGCGGGGCAGCTCGCTGCACGATCTCGATGCCGATGATGCGGCGGAGCAGCGCTCCTGACGGCGTCGGACAGCAGCCGCACCACCGGTGCGGCTGCTGTCCGTTCATCTGAATAGAGTGGCGGCATGACTCTGCGTGCGGACGACCTCATCATCTTCGCGGAGGTCGCGCGATCCGGGAGTTTCGGGCGTGCGGCGGAAGCGCTCGGCGTCGACCACAGCACCATCTCGCGGCGGATCGCGGAGCTGGACAGGCAGATGGGCGCGCCGATCGTCGCGCGTTCCGCGCGGGGCGTACGACTGACCGAGCTCGGCGAGCTCCTGCTCGATTCCTCGCTGCGGATGGAGCAGGCGCTGCGCGAGGCGGAACAGCTCTCCTCCGCCACGGCGGGCGGTGCGGAACAGGTGTCCGGCCTGTTGCGCGTGAGCAGCGTCGAGGGGTTCGGGAAGGCATTCGCGACGCCAGCGCTGGCGCGCCTGATCGCGCAGAACCCGGCGCTGTCGATCGAGATGTCGACCGGCACGCGGCCGATCCCGCAGACCATCGCGGCCGATGTGGAGATCGGCCTGGCCGCCTCCGAGCGCCGGATGGCGCACAACTACGTTCTCACGACCTACCATCTCGCGCTCTACGCCTCCCACGGGTATCTCGCGTCCCGCGGAGCGCCCCGCAGCCTCGACGAGGTCTCCGACCACCCGATCATCTACTACGTCGAGCCGGAGATGCGCGTCGATCAGCTCGTGATGATGCACCGCTACTTCCCCGCGGCCAACATCCGCTTCGGTTCGCCGAACGTGTTCATGCAGGTCGGGGCGACCGTCGCCGGGGCGGGCATCGGACTGCTCCCGTTCTTCCTGGCGCGATCCGAGCCCGATCTCGTGCACGTGCTCCCGGACGACTTCCACGCGGAGCTGGAGCTGCACGCGAGCATCGCCGACCGGCCGTCGACCCATCCCGCGGCCAGCGCCTTCATGCGCGAGCTGGCCGCGGAGATCGGCGGTCGGCGCGGCGAGCTCCTGCTGCCAGGGCGCTGAGCGGCGGCGTCGGCCGATGGGCGCCGGGCGACGTGGCGGTTCTGTCTGCTCCGCGGGCCCCCGTCACAGCGCGTGCGGGGCGACGGCGTGGTACCCGCTCCGGAAGAACAGCAGCGGGCGGACGTCCTCCGCCGTCCCGAGCGCGCGGACGGCGCCGACGACGATCGTGTGATCCCCGCCGGCGTGCTCGGCGTGCAGATCGCACTCGATCCACGCGACGGCGCCGTCCAGCACGGGGGAGCCCCCGGGCGCAGGCCGCCACGAGACCCCGGCGAACTTGTCGGAGCCGGATCGGGCGAACTGGGTGCTGAGGCCGGCGTGGTCTTCGGCGAGGATGTTCACGACGAAGCGCCCGATGCGGCGGATCTCCGGCCACGTCGAGGAAGACCGCGCCGGGGCGAAGGAGATCAGCGGCGGGTCGAGCGAGAGCGATGAGAACGACTGGCAGGTGAAGCCCCGGGGTGCGTCGTCCTGCGCGGCGGTGATCACGGTCACCCCGGTGCAGAAGCTGCCGAGGACGCGGCGCATCACGCCGGGGTCGATGACCGCGGCGGGTTCGGTGGTCTGTGCGGGCACGGCTGCCTCCTTCTGGGGGTCGTGCTCGTCGGACGCGCGGTCCGCGAGCCGGAATCACGGCCCCGTTCGACGACGATCGCGGCCGATCCCGTCGACGGTAACCGCGCCCGGCATCCGCCCGGTATCCGCTCTCCGCGCGGTCCTGTCCGTTATCGGCGTCGTCGGCTCAGGGGCCCGCCGGCCGACGACCACCGTGCTGAACGCCGTCTCGACGATCTCGGCTGCCGGCAGCCCCGTCTCGGCGAGCACCGCGAGATACGTCTCGGCGGTCAGCGGAGGCACGGGCCCCGCGGCCTCCGCTGGCGGCTCGCGGAGATCGGGCACGAGCGCCCGGGTCTCCGCCCACCAGGCCTCCCAGGGCGACGGGCCGGTCGTCGTCTCGGGATCGTCGATGCCGCCGGACGCGAAGCGCTCCGCGGTGACGAGTATCCCCGCGGGCGAGAGGGGGGCGCGGATGCCGCGGTGCAGCGTCACGAGACCGGCGCGGTCGAAGGAGTGCACGAACGCCGACGAGACCACCGCGTCGAAGGGGCCGAGCCTCCGCAGCAGCCGGTGCGCCGCGGCGGTGCCCATCCGCGCGCACCGGAACGCGATGGATCCCGGCATCGCCGCCTCGGCGATGGCGATGAGCCGGGCATCCGTGTCGACGCCGACCACGCGGGCGTCGGGGAGAGCCGCCGCGATGCGGGCGGTGAGGGTCCCCGGCCCGCAGCCGAGGTCGAGGATCCGCGCCCGGGGCCCCGCGTGCGCGCGCACCAGCTCGATTACCCGCTCCCAGCGCTCGGCGTGGTCGGGGAAGTACGCGTGGTGCATGCGATCCCACGCCGCGCAGCGCTCCCGCGCGATCTCCGCCGGCACGGCGGGCCGGGCCGTCACGAGCCCGCCAGCCGGCCGGGCAGCACGACCGGGATGCCGCCGGCATCCGCGAGCATGGGCGCATCGGGGTAGAGCGCGCGCAGGGTGCCCTCTGTCACGACATCGCCGACCGGTCCCGAGATCGCGGTCGTGCCGTCGCGGGAGAGCACCACCGCGTCGTCGCAGAACCACAGCACGTGATTCGGGTCGTGCGAGCACACCAGGACGCCCTTGCCGCTCTCGTCCGCGAGCGCGCGGATCGTGTGCCAGATGAGGTTCTGGTTGCCGAAGTCGAGGCTCGCGGTCGGCTCGTCGAAGAGGAGGTACGGAGTGTCCTGCGTGAGGGCCCGTGCTATGAGGACGAGCTGGCGCTGGCCGCCGCTGAGCGACGGGAAGCTCCGCTCGGCCAGCGGCAGCAGCCCGACCCGGTCGAGGTTGTCGAGCGCCAGGACGACGCTCTCCCGGCTGGGCCCGAACAGTGAGCCGCCACGCGCCGTGGCACCCATCGTGACCATGTCGCGCACCGTGTGCGGGAAACCGCCGAGGTGGTCCTGCGGCACGAGCGCGAGGTTCCGGGCGGTGCGGCGGGCCGACCAGCCGCGCGTCGGCGCGCCGTCGATCTCGACCTCGCCGGAGTGGGGCAGCAGTCCCAGGATGCAGCGGAACAGCGTCGACTTGCCGGTGCCGTTCGGTCCGAACAGCGCCGTGACGCGGCCCGGCGGCACCGTCAGCGACACCCGGTCGAGCACCGGCGCGGTCTCGAAGGCGAACGATAGGGCGCTCACATCCACGCTCATGCCGTCCCCCAGTGGGTCGAGCGCCGCCGCAGCAGCAGGATCAGGAACGGCGCGCCCACCATCGACGTGATGATGCCGATGGGCAGCTCGCCCGAATGCAGGGTGCGCGCGATGTCGTCGCAGACCACGAGGAACGCCGCCCCCAGGAAGGCCGACATTGGCACGACCGCGCGGTTGTCGGTGCCGACGATCAGACGCGCCGCGTGCGGGATCAACAGGCCGACCCACGCGATCACGCCAGACACCGAGACCGCCACCGCGGTGAGCGCGGTCGCGGTCACCACGACGCCCGCTCGCAGCGGGCGCGGCGCGACGCCCAGCGCCCGGCACTGCTCATCGCCGAGGGTCAGCAGGTTCAGCCGCCAGCCCAGCGCGCTCAGCACGACAACGCCGACCGCGGTCAACGGCAGCACCGCCCACACCTGGTGCCACTCGGCGGAGTAGAAGCCGCCCATGATCCAGAACACCAGACGCCGCAGCTGGGCGTCAGACCCGACGTACTGGAAGATCGAGAACAGCGCCATGAAGAACGACCCCACCACGATGCCCGACAGCACGAGCACGAGGGTCGACCGCTCTCCGCGCGTGCGCGAGACCAGGAAGGTCAGGCTGACCGCGGTGATCCCGCCGAGGAAGGCGAAGACCGCGAGCGGCGCGGGGATCGCGAAGACGACCACGAGGCCCGCGCCGAATGCCGCGCCGGACGACACTCCCAGCACGTAGGGCTCCACGAGCGGGTTGCGGAAGGTCGCCTGGAACGCCGCCCCGCTCACCGCGAGGGCCGCGCCCACGGCGGCGGAGAGGATGATGCGCACGAGCCGGATGTCCCAGATCACCGTCGTGTGCACCGACACCGCCTCTCCACCGGTGATCTTCGCGGCGATCGTGACGCCGACGTCGCGCAGCGGGATGACGTAGGCGCCGATCGCCAGCGACACCAGGCAGACGATGACCAGCAGGACGCCGGCGACGACCACCGCGTTCCGCGTGCGCGCGCTGCGGGCGACAGCATCCTGCAGCGCGTCGGAAGCCTCGACTGCCGGCCGCGGGCCGGGCACTAGCCCTCGTCCTCGGGGGTCCACTTCTGGTTCTCGATCGCCTCGTGCGCCTCGTCGGCGGTGAGGCCGTAGACGTCCTGGTAGAACCGCAGCTCGCGCTCGTGCACATCGACGTCGGCGAACTGCTCGGGGTAGAGCATCGCGGCCGCCTTGAGTAGCGCGATCGGGGTCTCGATCGTGGGACGCCACTCGTCGTAACCGAGATCGACGATCCGGTCGTTCCGCAGGGCGCTCAGGTCGCGCAGCGACGCCCAGTTGAGGCCTATGTTCTCGCCCGCTCGGATCTGGTCGACCGAGAGGTAGCCCTCGTGGCCGATCACGATCAGCGCGCCCGGGTCGAGGGCGACCAGCTGCTCCTCGGAGATCGGGAGGAACGGGCCGCTCCCGGTGGCGACGTTGTTCGCGCGCAGCAGGCCGGTGAGCAGGTGCGACTGCACGCTGTCTGGGCCCATCAGGTAGTTGGTCGTGGCGAAAATCGCGGCATCCGGACGTTCGTTCTCCGGAAGATCGGGGATGCGGGCGGTCACCTCGGCGATGCCCTCCTCGACGGTGGCGATCACCGCATCCGTGTCGTCGCGCCGGTCGTAGACCTGGCCGATCAGGTCGACGATCTCCCAGGAGCGGTCGAGCGTGGCCTCCTCGAAGTTGGATGGCGACATCATCGCCACGACCGGGATGCCGAGCGCCTCGATCTGGTCGATGATGCCCTGGTGCATCTCCCTGTTCTCCGGACTGTTCGCCCAGGCCTCGAGGAAGACGACCTCGGGGTCGAGCGACGCGATCGTCTCGTAGTTGAGTCCGCTCCAGGGTGAGCCGACGTTGGCGGCCTGCTCGAGCTCCGGCACGACGGTCAGGCGGAAGGGCTGCAGGGAGTTCGGGTCTGCTCCGACGATCGTGCCGGCCTCGCCGAGGATCTCCAGCGTCTTCGAGACGAGGCCCTCCCACTCCAGCACGACGATGCGGTCGGGGCTCGCCGGCACCTCGACGGTGCGCTCCCACTGGTCGGTGACGGTGATCGTCTCGGGGGCGGTCTGCTCCGCGGCGGGTGCGCCGGCGTCGCATCCGGCGGCGGAGACGACCGCAAGGGCGATCGCGGAGGCGAGGAGGATCCGGGGAAGAGTGCGCATCAGGCTCCTTATTGAGAATAATTATCAATAAGGTTAGCCCATGACGGGCGTGCCTCGCGTCGTCCACCGTCTCGGCTCGTCGACGGGTTCTGCACCGATGCCGGGAAACCGCCATCTGCGACTCGTGGGCGGTGGCAATCTGGGCGGATCACGTGCAGGATGAAGGAGTGATCACCGTGACCGATCCCCAGGTGTGGAGCGTCATCGCCGTGCTGGCGGCGGCGTTCGCGACCATGATCGGCCTGTCGGCGGGGTCGACCAGGTCCATGGGCCGCGCCCTCGGCGCGCAGATCGAAGGGCTGCGCACCGAGATGGTGCTGCGCTTCGAGCGCGTCGACGAGCGGTTCGAGCGGGTCGAGCACCGTCTCGAGAGGGTCGAGGTCCGTCTCGACAACGTCGAGGGAAGACTCGACCGGCTCGAGAAACGCGTCGACGACATCGACCGCGACGTGCAGACGATCACCCGACGGGTGATGCCGGACTGAGGTCTCCGCGCAGCGGCGTCAGGCATGCCTCGCGAGTCTCGCCTCCAGCGTCGCTTTCACGGCGGGCCACTCCGGCTCGAGGATCGAGTACTCCACGCTGTCGCGCAGGGCGCCGTTGCGATAGCGCGACATCGCGCGCATCACGCCGTCCTGCTTCGCGCCGAGCCGTTCGATCGCGGCACGTGACTGGAAGTTGACCCACTGGGTCGTGAGCCCCACCCGGTAGACCCCGAGAGTCTCGAAGGCATGGGTGAGCAGCAGCAGCTTGGACTCGGCGTTCGTCCCCGTGCCGTGCGCGGAGGGGCGGTTCCACGTGAAGCCGATGTGCAGACGCGGCACCGCGGCGACGATGTCGTAGAAGGTCGTCATGCCCAGCACCTTCCCCTGGGGATCGAATGCCGTGAAGGGCACCATCTCGCCCTTGTCCAGGAGCGCGAGGCGCCGGTCGATCTCGGCGGCCACCCCCTCGGGGGCGGGCACCGAGGTGTACCAGGCGGTCTCCCAGAGGTTTCCCTCCCGGACGGCGTCGACCAGGCCGTCGTGGTGGGAGCGTTCGAGGGGACGCAGCTCGACGACGCGACCGGTGAGCGTGACGGGGGTGAGCGGGGCGCGGAAGGTCATGAGTTCATTCAAGCAGGCGGAATGCGCTGTCCGGCCGCCCCCGGGTCGGCAACCGCCCGTAGTCTGAGGGCATGACCGCATCCGCGACGCCGCGCGAGGAGCGCATCGTGCGCACGGACGACGGGCGCCGCCTGCGCACGATCGTGGCCGGTGAGGGCGAGGACCTCGTGGTGCTCGAAGCGGGGCTCGGAGCGAGCGGGCTGTTCTGGGGTCCGGTGCAGGATCGCATCGCGACGGCGACGCGCGTGGTCGCCTATGACAGAGCGGGGTACGGTGCGAGCGACCGGGCGCCAGGGCCCCGCGACCTGGCCCGGCTCTCCGCCGACCTCTGCGCGGTGGTCGAGGCCTTCCCGCACCGTCGTCTCGTGCTGGTCGGGCACAGCTGGGGCGGTCCGATCGTGCGCGCCGCCGCCACGCGCCTCCGCGCCGCCGGGCATGGGCCGGCCGGCATCGTGCTGGTCGATCAGAGCGACGAGCACTGCGCCCTGTTCTTCTCGCGAGCGCTCGCGGTGACCGCCGCCGCCCAGCGCGCACTGCTGGTGCCCCTGGCACGCGTCGGGCTGCTGCGCCTGCTCGCCCGGCAGATGGTCGGCGCGCTCCCGGCGCCCCTGCGCGATGAGGCGGCGCTGGCCTCATCCTCGGTCGCCGCCGCGCGGGCGATGGCAGCGGAGGATCGCTGCATCACGGCGGGGCTGCGTGGCCTGCGCGATCACCCGCCGGACCTCGGCGGCGTGCCGGTCCGGGTGATCTCCGGGCAGGTGTCCGGATGGTCGGATCGGGTGATCCGTGCTGCGGTGATCGCGGCGCACCGCGAGACGGCCGACGAGCTGCCGGGCGGACGGTTCGTGCCGGCCGAACGCTCCGGGCATCTCGTCCCGGTCACGGAGCCCGATCTCGTCGCCGCGCACGCGCGTGACCTCGTCGAAGGTCTGCCCTGAGCGACCCCGGCGACGATCCCGAGACCGCGTGCGGGAGAACGTGTTTATGCTGGTGACATGCCGGTCCTGCTCTCGGTCCTCACTCTGATCCTCATGGCCGTCGCGCTCGTGGACATCATCACGCGCGATGAGAGCCAGGTGAAGCATCTGCCCAAGCTGTTCTGGATCATCCTGGTGATCATCCTGCCCTTCGTCGGCAGCATCATCTGGTTCGGCGTGGGACGCGAGTACAGCGGAGCCGGTATCCGGATGCCGCAGCGGACCGTGCGGCAGGCCCCGCAGCAGGGACAGCCGCCGATCGCGCCGGTCGCCTTCGACCGCCGCACCACAGAGGAGCAGATGGCGGACCTCGACCGTGAGATCGAGGAGTGGCGGCTGCGCACGGAGATCGAGAAGCGCAAGAAGGAGCAGGCGCAGCGGGAGCAGGGCGACCCGGGCGACCCGGCCTGATCCGCGCGCCGCTCTCTCAGCGCCGCACGATGTCGGCGAGCGCCGCGTCGAGCGTCGGGTGCCGGAACAGGAAACCCGCAGCCTGCAGGCGCTCCGGGAGGACCCAGCGGCTCTTGAGGACGAGCTCGGTCTCGGTGCGGATCGCGATGGCGCCCAGCTCGAGCATCCACCGCGGCATCGGCAGCCCGAACGGCACGCCGACCGCACGGCGGATGGCCGCCATGAACGCGACGTTGTCGACCGGGGCTGGCGCGGCCGCGTTCACGGCGCCGTCGAGTTCCTGATGCGTCTCGAGGAAGTCGATCGCGCGCACCACGTCGTCGATGTGGATCCAGCTCACCCGCTGACGTCCACGGAGCGCGCCGGGGTCGTGCGCCGTGCCGGCTTCACGCCTGGCCGGCGACACCGGCCACCAGCCGTCGCGCTGCGTGCCGCCCAGCCCGAGGCTGGCCAGCCGCTGCAGGGGGCCCAGCACGCCGTCGTCGCCCAGCACGATCGCGGTGCGCATCGCCACCCGTCGTGTCGCGGGCAGCTCGGCGGCGAACAGCGCTCGCTCCCATGCCCTGGCCACCTCCACCGAGAACCCGGATCCGAGCTGCCCGCTCGACTCGGTCATCGGACGATCATCGGCGTGCCGGTAGATCGTGGCGGTGGAGGAGTTGATCCACACCGGAGGGGGAGCGGACGAGGCGGCGATCGCCCGGCTGAGCGCATCGGTGGTGGCCAGCCGCGAGCGGAAGATCTCGGCGCGATTCTCCGGGGCGTACCGGCAGTTGACGCTCTTCCCGGCGAGACCGACGACGAGCGCAGACCCGTCGACGGCGCGACGGATGCCGTCGTGGTCATCCCAGGTGAGATCCCCGCCGCGACGCGAGATCGTCACGACCTCCCGGTCCGCCGCGCCGTAGTGCGCGGCCAGGTGGCGCCCCAGGAAACCGGACGCGCCCCCGATCACGACCCGTCCGTCGCTCATGCGTCCTCCTCGACGCGATACGTGAACGTCCCGGCGTACCCGTAGACGCGGCCGACTCCGGGGACGTCGACGGTGAGCTCGACGCGCTGACACCCGCGGGCGTCGTCCCAGCTCTCGCGCAGGCGGATCCGCGGAGCGAATCGCGGGGGCGCCTTCACGGCGAACGGGCCGAGACGAACGCCCACGGCACGGCTGGCCAGCACGAGGGCGCCGGACTCGACGCGCACCTCGAACGAGACCGCGACGTTGCCGCCCCGGCCGAGCCGGTCGACGACGCGCCCGGGGCGCGAGAGCGTCACCGCATCCGTCATCGTCCAGGTGCGCCGCCGCAGGCGCAGCTCGCGGCGGGCGTGCGCTGCGCCGCCCCCCGTGGTGTTGCGCACCGTGAACGGCACGTTCTGCTCATCGCACGCGACCACCACCCCCGGCCGCGCGAGGAGGGCCAGAACGGGCCACAGCCAGCGCCGGGACGTTCCGACGTGCTCGAACACCCCGGAGCCGATCCCGACGGAGCCGGCCGGAACCTCCGAGAAGTAGGCACGTAGCGCCGGGTGCAGCTGGTCTGCCCGGTCACCGAGCGCCCGCAGATACGGGCCGTCGGAACGCATCCGCTCAGCTCTCCTTCAGGCGTACCAGCCGCTCGTGCCCGGTCTCCTCGAGCTCGGCGATGTCATCGTGCGACTTCAGGAAGTCCGAGAACGACCGGTGTCCCAGGCTCCGTTCGCTGAACGACGGGTCCATGCGGCGCATCTGCTCCTTCACGGCGGAGCTGTGCAGCCACTCCCCGTCGTTCTTGTCGTGACCGAGCTGCAGGGCCCGCTCCAGGAGCCGGGTCGCCGCCGCCTCGTCGTCGGCGGGCGGCTCCTCCTGCACGGCTTTGCGGCTCGCGCGCAGTCCGCCCTTGCGGGTGGCGCCGGCGTCGTCCTTGGCCGCCGGCTGGTTCTTCACCGGCGCGGCGACGCCGGGGATCGAGTCGTAGGACTCGAAGGTGTCGCAGGCAGCGGCCAGGGCCTTCGCGGTGGATCCGGCGACCCCCACGCCGATCACATAGCGCCCCAGGCGCTTGCAGCGCTGGGCGAGGGGCACGTAGTCGGAGTCCCCGGCGACGATCACCACATGCGTCAGGTCCGGCAGACGGAACATGTCCTCCACGGCGTCGACCGCGAGACGGATGTCGGCACCGTTCTTCGCATAGGCGGCGGCGGGGAACAGCTGCACCAGGTCGACGGCACGTGCCACGAGCTGCGACCGATAGTCGGCGTTCACCGGCGACGACCAGTCGGCGTACGCGCGGGTGAGGACCAGCGGTCCGAACGACGACGCGAAGTCGATGATCGCGCCGACGTCGATCCGAGCCCGGCTCAGACGCTCGGCGATCTCGGGGTCCGTGGGGTTCTCCAGGATGCGCTGGCGGTCTTTCGCGTAGGCGTTGCGCCCGTGCACCCTGTCGTACCAGGAGAGCACGATGTTGTCGAAGTCGAGGTAGACAGCGACGCGTGAATCCTGGATCTCCGGCATGGGTGCTCCGCCCTCTTGATCTTCGGCGCGGGAAGCGCCGGTCGTTGTGTCCAGGGTAGTCCGCGAGCCTGAACGGTTCCGATCCGGCCGCGCTGCGGGTGCGTCGGCGCCGGCGGGGTCGTCCCTGTTCGGGGCGGAACGTGTCCGGTGCGGGCCTCAGGGGCCAGAATGGGCGCATGGTCGTGTCGCCCCTCATCTCCGCCGCAGAACTGCTCTCCCTCGCCGACGCCCGGGTGCTGGACGTGCGGTGGCAGCTCGGGCGCACCGACGGTCACGAGCAGTACCTCTCCGGGCACATCCCCGGCGCGGTGTTCGTCGACCTGGACGCCGAGCTCGCCGGGCACGGCGCACCACACGACGGACGGCATCCGCTGCCGCCCCACGCCGTGCTCGCCGCGGCGGCGCGGCGCTGGGGCATCGACGCGGGCGACACCGTCGTGGTCTATGACGATGCCGGGTCGCTTCCGGCCTCCCGCGCCTGGTGGGCGCTGCGACGGGCCGGTGTGGCGGACGTTCGGGTGCTCGACGGCGGCTGGGCGGCGTGGCGGGCTGCCGGGGGAGCGACCGAGACAGCGGAGGTGCGGCCGCAGCCGGGTGGCATCGTGCTCACGGCGCCGTCGGACGACGACATCCTCGACACCGCTCAGGCGGCATCGTGGCCCCGGCATGGCGTGCTCCTCGACGCGCGCGCCCCCGCGCGCTATCGCGGCGAGACGGAGCCGATCGACCCGGTGGCCGGGCACATCCCGGGGGCGAGGAACCTGCCGAGCCAGCGCCTGGTCGACCAGGACGGGAGATTCCGGGCGCCCGCCGAGATCGCGGCGGCCTTCGACGCCATCGGCGCGACGGCAGACGTCCCCATCGCCGCCTACTGCGGATCGGGCGTGACAGCGGCCCAGCTGGCGCTCGCTGGTGCGCTCGCGGGTCGGGATGTGCGGATCTATCCCGGTTCGTGGAGCGCCTGGTCGAACACCCCGGGACGTCCCGTCGCGACCGGTGAGGAATGACGCCCCTGGCCGCCGACGCGGCGGGCCGGGCGCCGCGGGTCTCCCGCGGCGGTGTGGATCAGCGCGCCTCGATCTCCTCGCGGAGCACATCGGGGTCGTACCACCCGATCTCGCCGCCGGCGAGGGCGTGGTAACGCTCGTGCCCCTTGCCGAGCACCGCCACGGTGTCGCCAGGGCCCGCCATCGCGACCGCGGCGCGAATCGCCTCCCGGCGATCTCCGATCTCGTGCATCTCGACCTGCGATGACCGGGCGCCGTCCATCAGGGCGGCGCGGATGGCGGCGGGGTCGTCGTCATAGGGGTTGTCGTCGGTGACGATGAGCACGTCGGAGACCATCGCCGCGAAGCGGCCCATCATGCGGCGCTTGCTCGCATCGCGGTTGCCGTTGGCGCCCAGCACGGTGATGATGCGGGTCTCGGGCGCCGTGGTGCGGATCGCGGTGAGCGCCGCGGCGACGGCCTCCGGCTTGTGCGCAGAGTCGACGATCGCGGTGAACGGCTGGCCGAAGTCGAAGCGCTGCAGCCGGCCCTCGACGCTCGGCAGCGCGGCGATCCCCTCGGCCATCGCCGCGAGCGGATGCCCGGATTCGGCGAGAGCGGCCACCGCGGCCAGCACGTTGCTCACATTGAAGGCCCCGGTGAGCTGGGTGCGGAACGCCACGCGCTCACCCGCGGGCGAGACGACCACGAACGACGAGCCGTCCGCACGTACCGTCACCTGCTCGGCGCGCCAGTCGGCATCCGGCGCTCCCGCAGCCGAGACGGTGCGCACCGGCACCGTCGCTCGCTCCGCAGCCACCCGGCCCCAGTGCGAATCGATGTCGACGATGCCGGTCGTGGCGTGCTCCGGCGTGAGCAGGACGGCCTTGGCGGCGAAGTAGTCTGCCTGGGTCGGGTGGAAGTCGCGGTGATCGTGCCCGAGATTGAGGAAGACGCCGGCGTCGAACGCGAATCCGTCCACGCGGCCCTGGACGAGCGCATGGCTGGATGCCTCGACGGCGACCGTGCGGATGCGTTGTTCGCGCATGACGGCGAACAGCGCCTGCAGCTCCGGCCCCTCGGGAGTGGTGAGCACCGGGGGGAAGAAGTCGTCGCCGACGGTCGTGCCGATCGATCCGATGGTGCCGGAGGAGCTCAGCCCCATCGCCGCGGCGACGTAGTAGGCGGTGGTCGTCTTGCCCTGGGTGCCGGTGATGCCGATCGTCGTCATGGCCGCGGCGGGATCGCGGTACAGGTGGGCGGCGGCCGGTCCGGCGCTGCGCCGCGGATCGGGGACGACGAGTCGCGGGACGTCGTCCGGCAGGAGAGCGGCCCCGGCGGCATCCGTCAGCACAGCGGTCGCGCCGGCGTCTCTGGCGCGGGCAGCGTAGGAGGCGCCGTGCGAGCGCTCGCCGCGCACCGCGACGAAGAGGTCGCCGGGTCGCACGTGGTCCGTCGCCATCGCGACACCCGCGAACGCGGTATCCGGGACGGCTGCGGCGGCCGCTCCGAGGGCATCGGAGAGCGCGCGGAGGGTGGAGCGGAACGGCTCTCCCGGGCGGGTGTCCAGGCGGGGCGCAGGGTACTGCTCGAGTGAGGGCATGGCACCCACGATTCTACGGACTCCGCCCGGACCCGTCGTGCCACCGTCTCCGGTCAGCATCCCGGCGAGCAGCGCCCCGGCCCTGCGGAGGCCGGGGCGCCGCGGCGGGAGCGACCGGACCGGTTACGGGCGCAGGACGACTTTTCCGTGCGCAGACCCTGACTCCACCAGACGATGCGCCTCGGCGGCCTGCGCGAGGGGCAGCTCCGGCCCGAAGCCGATCTGGAACCGTCCGTCGGCGAGCAGCGCGATCGCGGCCGGGAGGGCCTCCTCGCGCCACGCCACCTCCTGATCGGTGAGGGGGTCTGGGCTGCCGCCGCTGAACGCCCGGATGCCGAGTGCGGCGGCGTCGGGGCCCCGCACGATGGTCGCGATGCGGTCGCCGTCGGCGACCAGCGCCTTCGACACGGCGATCGCCTCGTCCGTGCCGACGCAATCCAGCGCGACGGTGACCGGTGCCGGGGCGGCGTCGCGGACGCGCTCCTCCAGCCCGTCGCCGTAGGCGACCGGGATCGCGCCGAGCTCGCGGAGCATCTCATGGCTGGCCGGACCGCCCACCGCGATGACGGTGGCGCCGGCGGCGATCGCGAACTGCACGACCGCCTGGCCGACCGCGCCGGACGCGCCGTGCACGAGGAAGACGTCGTCGGGGCCGACGTCGAGAGACTTCACGCACTGGTAGGCGGTGCCGACGGGGATACCGACAGCGGCCCCCTCTGCGTCTGTCACGGCGTCCGGCAGCCGGACCGCCCGGTCGGCGCGCACCGCGACGAGGTTCGCATAGGCGCCGGGGGTGTCGCGGAACGCGACCCGGTCTCCCACGGCGAAGCCGGTGACGTCAGCGCCGACGGCCTCGACCGTGCCGGCGCCGTCAAAACCGACGCGGCGGGGCTCGGTGATGGGCGGGGACGGGCGAAGGCCGGCGCGCAGCTTGGTGTCGAGGGGGTTGACGCCGGCGGCGCTCACCCGGACGAGCAGCTGGTCGGGCTGGATCTCGGGGTCGGGGACGGTCTCGAGGCGGAGCACATCGGGCCCGCCCAGCTCGGTGTAGACGATCGCTTGTGCCATGCCCCCACGCTACCCGTGCTGGGCGCGGTGGGGGCTGTCGCGCGCTCAGGAGGAGAGGACCTTCTGGATGCGTTGCGGGGAGACCGGCTGGGCGGTGCCGAGGCGCTGCGCGAACAGGCTCACGCGATACTCCTCCAGCAGCCAGCGCGTCTCGATGATCCGGGGCGGTGCGCCCGGCGCCGGGGGAACGGTTCCGCCGGCAGCGGCGTAGGCCTCGGCCATCCGCTCGAACTCGGTCATCCGCGTGCGGTCCTTCCCCGGGGCCTCGGCGAGCCCGCGCAGACGCTCGCGCATGCCGTCGAGGTATCGGGGAAGGTGATGCAGCCGAGCCAGGCCGGTCTCCGAGACGAACCCGGCGTGCACGAGACCGGTGAGCTGCCCGCGGATGTCGTTGAGCGGTCCGAGCAGGGCGAGGGAGTTCTGCCCCTTGATGCCCCGCTCCACGTCGCGCGCGAGGGTCAGGATGCGCGCGACGAGCGACACGCACGCGAACTGCGCCTCCACGAGGCCGGCGCTCACCGCGTCCCGCACCCGCGCGAACTCCTCCTCGGTGCGCACCACACCGGAGGGAGCCTCCTGGTCGATGAGCGCCCGCGCGACCGTGGCCCGGCAGTCCTCGATCAGAGCGACGGCGGAGGGGTAGGGGGATGAGGCGATGGCGAGCTTCTCTGCCGCGGTCAGATGCTCCTGCACGTACGACGACGCGGACGGCACGGCCAGCAGCACGAGCCGCAGCACGCCGTCGCGGGTCGCAGCGGCGGCTGCCTCCGCGGTCGCCTCGACCCGCAGCGCGACCGTCTTCCCCTCGTCCACGAGAGCGGGATAACCGCGCACGATGCCACCGGCGACGCGGGTGTCGAGCACCTCCGGAAGATCGCCGATCGTCCAGCTCGCCAGCCCGGAACGTTCGATCGGGGCGCGGGCGGACGCCGCGGCGACGGCGTCGGCATTCGCTCGGGGAGCGCCCCGGCGCGCGGTCGCCGCATCCGGCCGTGCCACCGTGCGCGCGACGCTGGCGCGGACGCGATCGGACAGCTCCTCCTGCAGCTGGCGCAGGTCGCGACCTGTTCCGACGACGCGGCCGCGTTCGTCCACAGCGCGGAAGCCCATGAGCAGATGCGGCGGGACGCGCCCGAGATCGAAGTCGGCCGCGCTGACCGGCTGGTTCGCCAGGGGCTGGACCAGCCGTGCGAGTGCCTCGAGCAGCGGCTTCTCCGGCAGGCCGCCGTGCGATTCCGGGCCAGCACCCTGCAGCTCGGCGCCGAACTTCTCGGCCCAGTCCGCGGCGGGCACGACGTGCCGCCGGATCGCCTTCGGCAGCGCACGCAGCAGCCCGGTGATGAGCTCTGCGCGCAGCCCCGGCACCTGCCAGTCGAAGCCGGCGTCCTGCAAGCGCGGAAGAAGGGCCAACGGCACCACGACGCTCACGCCGTCGTCCGGCGCGCCTGGCTCGAAGCGGTAGGCGAGCCCCAGGATCTGGTCGCCCTGAGCCCACCGGGTGGGGAACTCGCTCTGATCGGCACGGTCGTCGGCGTCCACCAGGTCGTTCTCGCGCATCACGAGCAGACGGGGTGTGCGCTCCAGCGTCTCGCGCCACCACTTCTCGAACGAGCGCACATCGTATACGTCAACCGGAATACGTTGGTCGTAGAACCGGAGCACCGCCTCGTCGCCGGCGAGGATGTCGCGGCGTCTCTCGCGCTCCTCGAGCTTCTCCAGGCGCTTGCGCAGTTCGGCGTTGCTGCGCCAGAACACCGAGGCCCTTCGGTCGATGCGCGTCGGGTCCCACTCGCCCTCGACGAGCGCATGCCGCAGGAACAGCTCGCGGGCGGCGGGGCGGTCGATGCGGGCGAGCTGCACGCGGCGGCGCGGCACGATGTCGACACCGAAGAGCGTGACCTTCTCATACGCCACGGCGGCCCCGGCGTCCTTCGACCAGTGCGGCTCGGAGAACTGCCTTTTGACGAGGTCTGGTGCGAGGGACTCTGCCCAGGCGGGGTCGATCGCCGCGACCATCCGCGCGTAGGTGCGCGAGGTCTCCACGATCTCGGCGGCCATCACCGCCGGGGGGCTCTTCTTGCGCAGACCGGAGCCGGGGAAGATCGAGAACCGGATGCCGCGGGCGCCCCGGTACTCCGTGGCGCGGCGCTTGCGCTCGTGGGGGCTGGTGCGGCCGGCCTCCTTCTGCGCGGTGCGCTCGTCGAGGATGCCGATCTGCGAGAGCAGCCCGCTCAGCAGAGCGCGGTGCACGGCATCGGGGTCTGCCGCGCCGGTGCCCCCTGGCGCTTCCGCCCCTGCTGCGTCCTGCGGAGTCTCCGGGCGGCGATCGCGGCGCCGCGTGTCGTCGCGCGCGCGTGATGGACGGGCGTCCCGTTCCCCGAGCTGTCGGGCCAGCGTCTGCAGCTGGCGGTGCACATCGAACCATTCCCGCACACGCACATAGTTGAGGTGCTCGGCCCGGCAGAGCCGGCGGAACGCGCTGGAGCCCAGATCGCGCTGCTGCTCGCGGAGGTAGTTCCACAGCTGGAGGAGGGCGAGGAAGTCGCTCGTGGGATCGGTGAACCTGGCGTGCATGCGCTCTGCGGCATCCTTCACGCCCTGGGGGGCGTCGGCCGACGGGCGCTCGCGGACGTCCTGGATCGACAGACCGGCGACGATCGCCAGCACGTCTGTGGTCACCCCGGTGCGGGCGGCCTCGACCAGCATCCGCGCGAAGCGGGGGTCGACGGGCATCCGTGCGATGTCACGGCCGATCCGGGTGAGGCGCGGACGGTCACGGTCCACGGTCACGGCGCCCAGCTCCACGAGCAGATCGAGGGCGGCCTTCACGCCGCGGGAGTCCGGCGGGGTGAGGAAAGGGAAGGCCGCGATGTCGCCGAAGCCCAGGGAGAGCATCTGCAGCACGACCGACGCGAGCGACGTGCGCAGGATCTCCGGTTCGGTGAACTCCGGGCGCCTGTCGAAGTCCTCCTCGGAGAAGAGGCGGATGGCGATGCCGGAGCTCTGCCGGCCCGCGCGCCCGGACCGCTGGTTCGCCGACGCCTGGGAGACCGGCTCGATGGGCAGGCGCTGCACCTTCGAACGGCTGCTGTACCGCGAGATGCGGGCGGTCCCTGTGTCGACGACGTACTTGATGCCCGGCACCGTGAGGCTGGTCTCTGCGACGTTGGTGGCGAGGACCACGCGGCGGCGGACGCCGGCGATCGAGCTGCGCTCGAAGACCCGGTGCTGTTCTGCAGCGGACAGTCTGCCGTAGAGCGGAAGGACCTCGGTGGGGGCGGTCTCGCGTGCGAAGGCGCTGCGGACGGCGTCCGCGGCGTCGCGGATCTCGGCTTCGCCCGGTAGGAAGACCAGCACGTCCCCCGGCGCCTCGCGGTCCAGCTCGCGCAGCGCTGACACGATCGCGGAGACGTCGTCGGCCGGCTCTGCTCCGTCGTCACCGTCGTCGACCGGCGGCCGGTAGCGGATCTCCACCGGGTAGGTGCGCCCGGAGACCTCGATCACCGGCGCCGGAGTGCCGTCCGGCGCGGCGAAGTGCTGCGCGAAGCTCTCCGGATCGATCGTCGCGGAGGTGATGATGATCTTCAGGTCTGGCCGCTCCGGCAGGATGCGGTGCAGATAGCCCAGGAGGAAGTCGACGTTGAGGCTGCGCTCGTGCGCCTCGTCGATGATGATCGTGTCGTAGCGGCGCAGGAGCCGGTCCCGATGGATCTCGTTGAGCAGGATGCCGTCGGTGAGCAGCGCGATGCGGGTCTCGTTCGAGACCTGATCGGTGAAGCGCACCTTGTAGCCGACGAGCCCGCCGAGCGGCACCTGCAGCTCCTCTGCGACGCGCTCGGCGATCGTGCGAGCGGCGAGGCGGCGGGGTTGCGTGTGTGCGATCGAGGTGCGCCCGAGGTCGAGGCAGATCTTCGGCAGCTGGGTGGTCTTGCCGGATCCTGTCGCGC
The DNA here is from genome assembly GCF_058349825.2 of Microbacterium longlingense. Taxonomy (NCBI): domain Bacteria; kingdom Bacillati; phylum Actinomycetota; class Actinomycetes; order Micrococcales; family Microbacteriaceae; genus Microbacterium; species Microbacterium longlingense. Next base: position 112,372 of record NZ_JBYRJA020000001.1, on the reverse strand, counting down.
CGGCGACCACGACGACCTGGTGGTCTCGGATGGCTGCGGCGATCTCGTCGCGCGCGGCGCTGACCGGCAGCTCGGGCGGATAGGAGATCACGGGCTGAGACATAGCCCTCCATCGTAAGCCAGCGCGGGGGCCGCGCGTTCGCTGCGGCGCGCCCGTCGCGGGCCGACGCGGGTTGACGCGCAAAGGAGTTTGCAGTACAAAGTTGTTTATGGAGAACGAAGAACGAGAGATCCGCGACGCAGGCCTCGACCCGGAGCGGATGCTGGCGCTGATCCGCGACCAGCAGCGCAGCGTCTCCGGGCAGCGCTCGGAGTTCGTCCCGCTCATCCTGCTGGCCTGGGGCATCGCGTGGCTGGTGGGCTTCCTCGCCCTGTGGCTGGTCGACGGCGTGCCCGGCTTCGCGATCCCGATCGCCGTCGCAGCCCCGGTGTTCGGCGGGCTCCTCATCGCCGCAGGCGTGCTGTCGACCGTGCTCGGCATCCGGGCGGACCGGGGCACGCGCGGCGGCAAAGACGGCGCGCTGATCGGCGCCGTCTACGGCAACACCTGGTGGGTCGGCAGCATCGCCTTCGCCGTGATCGGTCAGGCGCTGGTGCACAACGGCATGCCGGAACGCCTCCTCGGCATCCTCTACCCGAGCGGCTACATCTTCTTCGCCGGTGTCATGTACGTCATGGCGGGTCTGCTGTGGCGGGCGTATCCGATGCTGGCGCTGGGCGGATGGTCGATCGTCGTGAGCGCCGCCGGCCCCTTCCTCGGCATGCCGACGCACTACCTCTTCTTCGCTCTCGCGGGCGGCGGAGGGTTCCTCCTGATGGCCCTGTGGACGATCGTCTGGACGCGAAGCGCCCGGCGTCGGGTCCGGGCGGAGGGCGCATCATGACCGAGCTCGATCCCGTCATCCATGCCGCCGCGCGCCTGCGCATCGTCGCAGCGCTCGCCACCCTCGAATCGGAGGAGCAGATCGCTTTCCCGCGCCTGCAGGAGCTGCTGGACATGACCGCGGGCAATCTCTCCACCCATCTGCGCAAGCTCGAGGACGCCGCATACGTCGTCGTCGAGAAGACGCACAAGGGCCGCACACCGATCACCTACATCGCGCTGACCAAGCAGGGTCGTCGGGCGTTCGAGGACTACACCGAGACCCTGCGCTCGATCCTGGGAGAAGGACAATGACCCTCGCACACCTCGACCGTGTCTCACGGCGGTTCGGCGACCTCGTCGCCGTCGACGACATCACCCTCGACATCCCGGCTGGGGAGATCGTCGGCCTGCTGGGGCCCAACGGCGCCGGCAAGTCCACGCTGCTCTCGCTCCTCCAGGGCCTGCGCCGGCCGAGCTCGGGGACGGTCCGGCTGTTCGGGGGAGATCCGCGCGATGCCGCGACCCGGACGAGACTCGGATCCACCCCGCAGCAGACGTCGCTGCCCGAGACGCTCCGGGTGGGGGAGGTGCTCGACTTCGTGGGCGGCCACTTCCCGGAGCGTGTCCGGACGGCGGAGCTGGCCGAGCAGTTCGGGTTCACCGATCTGCTGCGCCGGCAGTGCGGCGCGCTGTCCGGCGGACAGCGACGCCGGGTGAGCGTGGCGCTGGCGTTCGTGGGGTCTCCGCAGCTGGTGCTCCTCGATGAGCCGACGACAGGGCTCGACGTCGACGCACGACGCGTGCTGTGGGACGCGATCCGCGACCGGCATGCCCGCGGGGCGACGGTCGTGGTCACCAGCCACTACCTGGAGGAGATCGAGGCTCTCGCAGAGCGGGTGGTCGTGGTCGACCGCGGCCGCGTGATCGCCGATGACAGCCTGAGCGACGTGCTCGGACGGGTGGAGCGATCGCACGTGCGACTGCGCACAGCCGACGTCGCGGCGGTGCGGGCGATCGAGCCGGATGCGCCGATCGAGATCGACGGCGATGCCCTGATCGCCACGGTGGGCGACGCCGACCGCTTCGTGCGCGAGCTCGTCGGGCGCGGCATCCCCTTCACCGGCCTGCAGGTGCGCGGCGCCACGCTCGAAGAGGCCTTCCTCGCCCTGACCGATGGCGCAGAGCATGCCCGCACCCGCAACGAGGAGGTGGCGTGATGAGCATTCTGCGCCTGACACTGCTGCACACCCGCTACAACCTGCTGGAGACGTTCCGCGTGCCGATGGCGGTGATCGGGGCACTGGTGTTCCCTGCCCTGGCGCTGCTGTTCTTCGTGGTGCCGAACCGCTCCGTCGCCGACGACCCGGTCTTCGCGACGCAGGCGGCGATCTCGCTCTCGGTGTTCGCGGCGATGTCGAACGGCCTGTTCAGCTTCGGTCTGACGATCGCCGAGAACCGCGCCAAGCCCTGGGACCCGTACCTGCGCACGCTGCCGGCGCCCGGCATCGCCCGGGTGCTCGCGCAGGTCTTCTCGACCGGCTTGCTGGGCTTCGTCGCGATTCTTCCTATCGTGATCATCGCCGGGCTGTTCACCGCCGCCGACGCGTCGCTCGTGCGCATCGTCGCGGGGCTGGCGGCGGTCGCGGTCTCCGCGCTGCCGTTCATGTTCATCGGGATCTGCATCGGCTACGCGATGTCGCAGAAGGCGGCCATCGCCGTCGTGCAGGTCGTGATGTTCGGCCTCGCCTTCGGGGGAGGGTTGTTCGTCCCGCCGGTTCTGTTCGCCGACTGGCTCAATCACCTGTCGATGTGGTTCCCGTCGCGTCAGGCCCGCGAGTTCGTGGTCTGGGCCGTGCAGGGCGGCGACCTGCCGTGGTGGTCGTGGGTCGGCATCCTGGGCTGGACCGTCGTGCTCCTCGCGCTCGCGCTCCTCCTGTTCCGCCGCGACGAGGGCCACCGCTACCGCTAGGCCGGTGCCGTTTGCCTGTTCTCCTGCGCGTGTGAACGCGGGTTGCGGGGTCCGGCGCCGGTGTCGCACGCGGTGCCTAGGCTGGGGGCATGACGATTCCCTCCCTCGCCCTCAATGACGGCCGCTCCATCCCTCAGCTCGGCTACGGCGTCTTCAAGGTCGATCCGGCCGATACCGAGCGCACCGTGTCGGAGGCCCTCGAGATCGGCTACCGGCACATCGACACCGCCGCGATCTACGGCAACGAGGAGGGCGTGGGCGCCGCGATCGCGCGCAGCGGCATCCCGCGCGACGAGCTGTTCATCACCACCAAGCTCTGGAACGACCGTCAGGCCGGAGACGAGCCGGACGCCGCGATCGCGGAGAGCCTCGGCAAGCTCGGCCTCGACGCGGTCGACCTCTACCTCATCCACTGGCCCGCGCCCGCGAACGATACCTACCTGCACGCCTGGGAGAAGCTCATCGGCATCCGCGAGCAGGGTCTGGCGCGCTCGATCGGGGTCTCGAACTTCCTGGTCCCGCACCTCGAGCGCATCATCGCCGAGACCGGCGTCACCCCGGCCGTCGATCAGATCGAGCTGCACCCCGCGCACCAGCAGCGCGAGGTCGTCGCGTGGGCCGACGACCACGACGTCCTCATCGAGGCATGGGGCCCGCTCGGGCAGGGCAAGTACGACCTGTTCGGGATCCCCGCCGTGGCCGAGGCGGCCGCAGCGCATGGCGTGACCCCCGCCCAGGCGGTGCTGCGCTGGCACCTGCAGAAGGGCAACATCGTCTTCCCGAAGTCGGTGCGCGCCGAGCGTCTGCGTGAGAACCTCGACGTCTTCGGCTTCACGCTGACCGATGCCGAGATCGCCGCGATCGACGCGATCGACCAGGGCGACGACTCCGGTCGCGGCGGGCCTGACCCGCTCACCTACAGCTGACGCCGGTCGCGCGCACGGAAACGGCATGTGGCGTCCGTCCCCCGCGGGACGGGCGCCACATGCGTTTCACACCCAGGTGCTGATCCAGATGTGCGCGTACCAGAACAGATACGGCACGGAGATGCCCAGCGACAGCGGCAGGAAGAACGCCCCCACCACCGCTGCGGCGCCGAGCACCACCGCTGCCGTGCGCTGACCGGCCTGCCGGCGGTGCAGGGGATCCGAGCGTTCGCCCGCCAGCATCCGCAGCACCAGAGCGAGCGCCAGGAGCAGGAAGGGCAGCATCGACACGGTGTAGAACTGGAAGACCGTGCGCTCCGGCAGCAGCAGCCACGGCAGGAACGTCACGGCCAGGCCGACGAGCGGCCAGGCCAGATCGGCGCGCGGAGCCCGGATGAACAGCACCAGCACGACGAACGCGGCGGCGATCCCGGCCCACCAGACCAGCGGGTTCGGGATGGCAGAGACGACCGCGATGCAGTGGTCCGCACCGCAGGGCCCCGGCTCGGCGGCGGTCCATATCGCGGTCGGCCGCAGCAGCAGCGGCCACTGCCATGCCGGGCTCGCATAGGGGTGGGCGACGGAGAGGCCGGCGTGGAACCGGTAGATCGCGGCGTGGTAGTTCCACAGCGCGACCAGGGGGTTCGCATCGCTCGCGCGATCGTAGCCTCCGGCCGTGATCAGCCAGCCGCTCCAGCTCACGACATAGGTCACCAGCGCCGCCGGAACCAGCAGCAGGAACGACACAGGCCCCTGCCGGGCGACGGCGTCCATCGGCCAGAACACGATGCCCGCGCGGCGACGCGCGAGGGCGTCCGTCACGACGAGGTAGATGCCCATGCCGGCGAGCGCATACGCGCCGGACCACTTCACGGCCGTCGCCGCGCCGAGGGCGACGCCCGCGGCCACGACCCAGGGCCGGTTCCAGAGCACCGGCCCCCAGCGGCGCAGCTCGTCACCGCCCGTGCGGTGGGCGCGCAGATTCCGCCGATCCAGGGCGATGAACCACATGCCCAGGAGCAGGAAGAACGTCATGGGGGTGTCGAGCAGGGCCGTGCGGCTCATCGCGATGCCGAGCCCGTCCACAGCCAGGAGCCCGCTCGCGATCGCCGCGACCGCCGTCGAGCCGCTGACGGTGCGCGCGAACAGGTACAGCAGCAGCACGGTGGCGGTGCCCAGCAGCGCGGTCGCCAGCCGCCACCCGGTCGATGAACCGGGGCCGAGCGCGCCCATCCCGAGTGCGATGAGCCATTTGCCCAGTGGAGGATGCACCACGAAGCTGCCGTCGGTCGACAGGGCACTGTCGTCGCCCTGGGTGAGCAGGGCGTTGGCGCCATCGCCCCAGACGCCCTCGTAGCCGAACCGCCACAGCGACCACGCGTCCTTGACGTAGTAGGTCTCGTCGAAGGCCAGTTCCCGCGGGTGCCAGAGATTCACCAGCCGGAGGGCTCCGGCGACGAGGGTGATGAGCGCCGGAAGCAGCCATGCCCACATCCGGCGGCGGGCCGGATCGGTACGCATGGCGTCGACGATCCGCTCGAAGACCGTGCGTTCCTCCGCGAGCACGGGCGCAGCGCCCGGCGGGGCGTCGGATGCGGCGGAGGTCACCCGCCCAGCCTACGCACCGCCGCCCGTCGGCCCGGTGCAGGCCGTGCCCCGCCCGGCCTGGCATGCCAGGGGGAGCACCGTGCATCGCCCTGATCGGCGGTCGTGCGCGTAGCGTTGGGGCATGGCTCGCCGGCTTGCGGATGCTCTCAGCCCCTATCTCCGCGCTCACGCGGACAACCCCGTCGACTGGTTCCCCTGGGGTCCGGAGGCGTTCGCCGAGGCACGGCGCCGCGATGTTCCGCTGCTCATCTCGATCGGCTACTCGACCTGCCACTGGTGCCATGTGATGGCGCGGGAGTCGTTCGCGGACCCGGCGATCGCGCAGCGGATCGCCGAAGGCTTCGTCGCGGTCAAGGTCGACCGGGAAGAGCATCCAGACGTCGACGCCGCCTACCTGGCCGCGGCGGCCGCCTTCACCGGTGCGCTGGGCTGGCCGCTCACGGTGTTCGCCACTCCCGGGGGGCGGGCGTTCTTCGCGGGCACCTACTGGCCGCCGGTGGCGCGCCCGCCGATGCCCGCCTTCGCCGACGTGCTGGCGGCCGTGCGCGAGGCCTGGACCCTGCGGCGCGACCAGGTGGAGTCCAGCGCCGCGGCGGTGGCGGACGCCCTCGTGAGCGTCGCCGCGGCGTCCGCCGGCCCGCTGCCCGATGCCGCCGCGCTGACGGCTGCGGCGGACCGCATCGCCGCGCGCGAGGATGTCGTGCACGGCGGGTTCGGCGGCGAGCCGAAGTTTCCCGTGGCCACCGTTCTGCGTCTTCTGCAGACGCCGACGGTGCGACGAGAGGAGCCGGATGCCGCGGCGGCCGCCCCCCGGGCGCTGGCCGCGATGGCCGGCTCCGAGCTGCGCGATCTCGACGGCGGGTTCTTCCGCTACGCCACGCGGCGGGACTGGAGCGTGCCGCACTACGAACGGATGCTCACCGACAACGCCCAGCTGCTGGAGGTCGCCGTGGACGCGGGCGCCACGGGAGTCGCGCGCGGCATCGCGACGTTCCTCCTCACGACGCTGCGTCGCCAGGAGGGCGGCTTCGGGGCGGCCCAGGACTCCGAGTCGACGGTCGACGGGACGCGCAGCGAGGGCGGCTACTACCGGCGGGGCGTACCGGATCGGGCGGGGCTCGTGCCGCCGGCGGTCGACGCGAAGGTCATCACCGCGTGGAACGGGTTGGCGATCGGCGCCCTCGCCCGCGCCGGAACAGCGCTGGGCGAAGCGGCGTGGGTGCGGGCGGCGGCGGACGCCGCCGCCGCCGTCCTGATGACGAACCGTGATGTGGACGGGCGTCTCGTGCGCGCCTCGGCCGGGGGCGTGGCGTCGGCGGCCGTCGCGACGGCCGCCGACCACGGGCTGCTGGCCGCTGGTCTGTTCTCCCTCGCGGTCGCGACTGGCGACGCTGCCTGGGCGGTCCGAGCCCGGGAGGTGCTCGATACCGCGCTCGAGGGGCGGCTCGTTCCGGATCCCGTCCTGGCAGCGCACGGCCTGGCCGTCACGGGAGACCAGAGTGATGGCGATCTGCCGTCCGGCCCCGCCTCGCTCGCGCTCGCCGCGCTCGCCGCGTGGCGGCTCGGAGCGGGGGAGAGGTACCGTCGGGCCGCGGAGACGATCGTCGGCCAGGCGGCGGAGGGGGCGCTGCGGGAACCCTTCGCGCATGCCGCGATCCTCCGGGCCGCGGCGGAGCTCGTCGAGGCGCCTCGGCAGGTCGTGGTGGTCGATGGTACGCCTGAACTGCGGGCGGCGGTGCTGCGCGCCGACGCGGACGTCGTCGCGAGCGTCACCGCCGCACAGGCCGAGGCGTTCGCGGCGGCCGGTTTCCTGCTGTTCGCCGGGAAGGCCGCGGCCCCGGGCCTTGCTTACGACTGCCGCGGGTTCTCGTGCCGGGCACCCACCGCAGACCCCGACGCCATCCCGGCCGCGCGCTCCTAGCGGCCGGCCATCGCCGCCGCGAGAGCCCTGGTGTACTCGGGGGCGAGGGTATCCGCGAACGTCGTAGTCAGGTGGTCCTGATCGCGATAGACATTGGCGCCGCCCACGACGGGGAAGCAGGCGTCGTCGTCGCAGAACACGTCGGTGAAGTCGAGCAGCGTCACGAGGTCCTGACCGCTTGCAGCCTCGCGCAGCGGATCGTGCTCGACGAGCACATCGGAACGCGCGCCCGCGCACTCCGGCAGGTCCCGCGTGCGCAGGCACTTGTTCGGGTCGGTCTCCCAGACCGGGTTGTCCACGACGGTGACCACCGGGATGCCGCGTGCGGTCATCGCCGACCAGGCATCGCGGTATCCGGCGACGGCGGCGTCATAGGACGAGTCGAAGCCGGCCGCCGCATAGGGGGTGTTGGAGATCGCGGCGGTGAACACCGCATCGAACTCCTGGCCGTCCAGCTCCGCCGTGACAGCATCGCGCCAGTCCTGGCAGGCGTTCGCGAAGGAGTCGCCGCCGGCGAGCGGTGTCGTGTTCCACGGGCACGCGCCCTTGAAGTACGTCGTCAGATGCCAGCCTTCGCGCTCGGCGATCGCCTGGAACGTGGTGAGCAGCTGGAAGGCGTGGCTGTCGCCGACGATCGCGATGCGCGGGGCATCCGCATCGGTCGACCCGAAATCGCACGACACAGGCCGGGCATCCGTGAGCTGCACGAAGCACTCCATCTCGGCGGGTCGATCCACGCCGGCGAAGCCGGGCGACGGCAGGACGGTGTCCGAGGTGCTCCCCGCGCACGCCGGGTCCAGCACCGCCTGCGCGCCGAAGCATGCCGGAGGGGCGGCACGCAGCTCCGCGATCGCCGCGACCCCGGCCTGGTAGGCGGGAGCGTTCGCGGCCCATGCGCCGCCCGCAGCGCCGGCCACGAGGGCCATCGATGCCAGCGCCGCCCACAGCGACGCCCCCGCCGGACGGCTGGTGAGCGGTTTCCAGGTGCGCACCGGATCCTCCACGAACCTCTTCGTGAGCCAGGCGAGCACGAAGCACAGCGCCAGCAGCGCAACCCGGTGATAGATCGTCAGCCCCCAGAACGGCACAGACGGTGCGATCACGATGAGCGGCCAGTGCCACAGATAGAGGCTGTAGGAGATGTCGCCGACGAAGCGCATCGGGCGGACAGCCAGCAGGCGCGTCGGATACCACCAGCGGTCGGTGTTCGCCGCAGCGATGACGGCCGCGGCGCCCAGCGTCGGGATCAGGGCCATGTACCCGGGGAAGACGGTCTGCCCGTCGAAGAACATGATCGCGGAGAGCAGCGCCGCGATGCCGGCCCAGCCGACGACGAAGCTCACGATCGGGTGCTTCAGGCGCAGGACAGGAAGGAGCGCGATGATCGCTCCGACGCCGAACTGCCACATCCGGCCGAACGTCACGAAGTACGCCGGCGCCGGGTCGGTGAGCGTGAAGATGACGCAGAACACGAAGGACGCCACCGAGACGACGCCGATCATGATCGCGGCAGCCCGGAGGCGTTCGCCGCGGAAGCGCTTCACGGCGATCCACGCGGCCAGCAGCATCAGCAGCGGCCAGATCAGGTAGAACTGCTCCTCGAGCGACAGCGACCAGTAGTGCTGCACCGTTGTGGGGTCGCCGGTGTGCGCCAGGTAGTCGGTCGAGCTGAACGCCAGATACCAGTTCTGCACGTAGAACGTCGAGGCGAGGATCTCGCGCATCTCGTTGGGCAGCGCCGATGTGGGCATCAGGTAGGGCGTGGCGACCACGATCGCGCAGAACAGCAGCACCAGCAGCGATGCCGGCAGCAGGCGTCGCGCCCGTCGCGCCCAGAACTGACCGAGTTTCACGGTGCCGGTCGAGGTCAGCTCCCGCGCCAGATGGGCGGTGATGAGGAACCCGGAGATGACGAAGAACACGTCGACGCCGACATAGCCGCCCGTGATGCGTCCCGGCCAGAAGTGGAACAGCACCACCGCGAGCACCGCGATGGCGCGCAGGCCCTGGACGTGCGGGATGAAGCGGTCGGCGCTGGGGGCCCCGCGGCGCGCGCGATTCTCGGCAGGGGCTGATGCAGGGGAGGCCACCTGTAGAACCTAACGCGGAGAGGGCCGCGCTCCGCGCGGCCCTCCGAATCATCAGGATATTCAGGCCGCCGGCGGCCTGAATATCCTGATGACTCGGCGACCGTGACCGGCCGGCCTCCTAGGCTGGGACCGTGATCATCCTCGCCGCGACCCCGATCGGCAACCTCGGAGACGCCTCGCGGCGCCTCGTCGAGACGCTCGAGAACGCCGCCGTTGTCGCCGCGGAGGACACCCGCACCACCCAGCGCCTGCTGCAGGCGCTCGGCATCGACAACCGGCCCCGTCTGGTCGCCCTGCACGATCACAACGAGAAGCAGAAGGCGGCGGAGCTCGTCGCGCTCGCGGAGGTCCAGGACCTGGTGGTGCTCAGCGACGCAGGGATGCCCACCGTGAGCGATCCCGGATACGGCCTGGTCGCCGAGGCGGCCGCGCGCGGGGTGACCGTCACCGCGATCCCCGGGCCCAGCGCGGTGATCACCGCGCTGGCGGTGGCCGGGCTGCCGACCGACCGCTTCACGTTCGAGGGCTTCCTGCCGCGCAAGGGAGGCGAACGTCGCGCCGCGCTCGCCCGGGTGACCGGCGAGGAACGCACCATGGTGTTCTTCGAGTCCCCCTCGCGCCTCGCCGCCTCCCTGGCCGACATGGCGACCGTGCTCGGCGCCGACCGCCGGGCAGCCGTCTGCCGTGAGCTCACCAAGCTCCACGAGGAGGTGCGCCGCGGCACGCTCGCCGAGCTCGTCGCCTGGGCGCAGGAGGGTGTGCGCGGCGAGATCTGCGTGGTCGTGGAGGGGGGGACGACCGCGCCACCGCCCTTCGACGATGCCGTCGCCGACGTGCGATCCCGTGTCGGCTCCGGTGCCCGGCTGAAGGACGCCTGCAGCGCTGTCGCGGCGGAGACCGGCCACGCGTCGCGCGACCTGTATCAGGCGGTGCTCGCGGCGAAGGCAGCGACCAGCACGGCCTGAATCCGCCGGGCCGGCACGGCCGGCATCGGAGGAGAGTCACACGGCCCGGGCACCCGCGCCCGCTGACCTAGAATCGATCGCATGTCTCACGGTGGCTCGTTCTACATCACCACGCCCATCTACTATCCGTCCGACGTGCCCCACATCGGCCACGGGTATACGACGGTCGCGGTGGACACCCTCGCACGCTGGCATCGCCAGTCGGGTGATGACACCTGGATGCTGACGGGCACCGACGAGCACGGCCAGAAGATGATCCGCGCGGCCGCGGCCAACGGCGCCACCCCGCAGGAGTGGGTCGACAAGCTCGTCGCCGAGAGCTGGTTCCCCGTGCTGGAGGCGCTGGATGTCGCCAACGACGACTTCATCCGCACCACCCAGGAGCGTCACGAGCGCGGCGTCCAGCTGTTCATCCAGCGGCTCTACGACCGTGGCTACATCTACGCCGGCGAGTACGAGGCGCTGTACTGCGTGGGCTGTGAGGAGTTCAAGCCGGAATCGGAGATCATCGACGGCACGGGTGAGTTCGAGGGCCTCAAGGTCTGCGCGATCCACTCCAAGCCGCTCGAGCTGCTGCAGGAGAAGAACTACTTCTTCAAGCTCAGCGAGTTCCAGGACCGCCTGCTCGAGCTCTACAAGACGGAGCCGGACTTCGTGCGTCCGGACTCCGCGCGCAACGAGGTCATCTCCTTCGTCGCGCAGGGGCTGAAGGACCTGTCGATCTCGCGCTCGACGTTCGACTGGGGCATCACCGTGCCGTGGGACGAGTCGCACGTCATCTATGTCTGGGTCGATGCCCTGCTCAACTACGCCACCGCGATCGGCTTCGGCGCGGACGAGGACAATTTCGCGCGCCGATGGCCCGCCCACCACGTCGTCGGCAAGGACATCCTCCGTTTCCACGCGGTGATCTGGCCCGCGATGCTGATGGCCGCGGGGCTCGACGTGCCGAAGGGCGTCTTCGCGCACGGCTGGCTGCTGGTCGGCGGTGAGAAGATGTCGAAGTCGAAGCTCACCGGCATCGCGCCCAGCGAGATCATCGAGGTCTTCGGCTCTGACGCCTACCGCTTCTACTTCCTGTCGGCGATCGCCTTCGGCCAGGACGGCTCCTTCTCGTGGGAGGATCTCGCGGCGCGCTACCAGGCGGAGCTCGCCAACGGCTTCGGAAACCTCGCGTCGCGCACGATCGCGATGATCGAGCGCTACTTCGACGGCGTGATCCCTGCCGCCGGCGCGGTGCAGGAGCAGGATCTCGCCGTGCAGCGGGTCGTGGCCGACGCGGTGGCCGCGGCGGACGCCGCGGTCGAGCGCTTCCGCATGGACGAGGCGATCGCCGCGATCTGGACGATCGTCGACGTGCTCAACGGTTACATCACCGAGAACGAGCCCTGGGTGCTGGCGAAGGACGACGCGCAGCGCGACCGGCTGGCGACCGTGCTGGCCACGTGCGCCGAGGGCCTGCGTGCCCTCACGGTGCTCCTGTCCCCGGTGATGCCGAAGTCCACCACCACGCTGTGGAACGCGCTCGGCGCCGAGGCCGCGCTCGGCGCCCTCGCCGCACAGCCCCTGCGCGAAGCGGGCACCTGGGGGCAGCTGCCCGCCGGTGCCCGCGTCTCGACGCTCGCGCCGCTGTTCCCGCGCGTGGAGGCGAGCTGACGTCAGCCGGTCACCGCTCTGCCGGCCGGGGATCCGCAGAGCGGTGCGCGTCGTCCGCCGACCACGCGGCCGGGCGACGGTGACCGGCACCAGCCGAGGGAGACGAGAGCAGAGGCGATGACCGAACAGACCCCCGACACCTACGTGCGCGAGCGCTCCGCGGAGGGGCGGCGTGACATCCGCTATCCGGCGGCTCCCGAGCCGCTGCGGGTTCCGGTGTACGACAACCACGCCCACCTCGAGATCCTCGACGGCGATGAGCCGCTGAGCCTCGATGAGCAGCTGGAGCGCGCTGCGGCGGTGGGGGTCGCCGGGGTCGTGCAGGCCTCGGGCGACATCGCCTCGTCGGAGTGGGCGGTGGCGGCAGCCGAACGTCACCCGCGGGTGCTCGCCGCGGTGGCCGTCCACCCCAACGACGCCCCCGTGTACGAGCGGGCCGGGCGCCTCGACGAGGCGATCGCGGTGATGGACGCCCTCGCCGCCCGCCCGCGGGTGCGTGCGATCGGCGAGACGGGCCTGGACTACTTCCGGACCGGTCCGGAGGGCCGTGATGCCCAGCAGCGGTCCTTCGAGGCGCATATCGACCTCGCGCGCAAGCACGGCATCGCGATGCAGATCCATGATCGCGATGCCCATGACGACGTGCTCGCGACCCTCGCGCGCGTCGGGGCACCCGACCGTACGGTGTTCCACTGCTTCTCCGGCGATGAGGCGATGGCGCGGACGTGCGCGGATGCCGGGTACTATCTGTCGTTCGCCGGAAACGTCACGTTCAAGAACGCGCAGAACCTCCGCGACGCCCTGCGCGTAACGCCCCGCGAACGCATTCTCGTGGAGACCGATGCGCCGTTCCTCACGCCCGTGCCGTTGCGCGGCCGGCCGAACGCGCCCTATCTGATCCCGCACACGCTGCGCTTCCTGGCTGCCGAGCTCGGCGCAGAGGTCGACGAGCTGGCCGCCCAGGTGGCCGAGAACACGATCCGCGTCTACGGCTCGTTCGACTGAGGCGCGCGGCCGCGGCGTCGCCCGCGCGCGGGTCTACCGGGTCGATGTGCCGTGCACGAGGCGCCACGGCAGCGACAGCACCGACGGCACAGGGTCACCCAGACGGGCGTCCGGGTCCGTGCGCGCGGGGCCGGTGGCGACGGGGCCGGTGGCGAGGCGATCGGCGTCCGCCGCCGCCCCGTCATCCGCTGCTCCCGCGTCCTCGGCGTCGTCGGCGGCGAGGCGGGCGAGCGCATCGAACATCGCCTCGGCGGCCTGCTCGGGATGCACGCACACGTGCGTCACGCCCAGCCTCTCGTTCAGCGAGCAGTCGCTCGTGCACAGCGCGACCAGCTGCATGTCGCGCGGGATCACGAGCGATGTCGCCTCGAGCTGCAGATACACCTCAGGGCCCTCCTCGCAGAATGCGAAGATCGCGTCTGCGCCGCCCGAGACGAGCTCGTGCACGCACCGGGGGAGCTTCCGGCGCGCCGGGTCGACGTGGGCCACGCGCTCGGCGCGCCCCCGGATCGCGCACCAGGCGCGATAGGTGCTCTCGCCCATGCGATCGCGCGGGTGCCCGCCCTCTTCGGCCAGGAAGCCGATGCGTTCCGCGCCGAGGAGCTCGAGCAGGTCGAGCCCGGCGCTCACGGCGTCGTCGAACCCCGCTCTGATGCTGACGCCCAGGGCCGCGCCGATGTCGAGGTTCTCGGCCACGACCGGGATGCCGCGGGACACGGCTTCGCGGAGCATCGCGTCGTCGCAGCGCGCGTCCGGAACGTAAAGGGCGTCGATCTGCGCCCCGGCGAGGAGGTCGACGCGCGATTCCAGCAGCACCGTCACCGTGAAGCCACGAGCCGCGGATGCGCGGACGAGAGCGTTGAGCTGACGCGTGCGCTGCAGGGCCCAGCGCCGCGCGGTCTCGCCGTCCGCCTCCTCGGCCATGACGAACCCGACCGACATGGTGCGTCCGCTGCGCAGCGCGGCAGCATGCTTGTTGGGGACGTAGCCGAGCTCGGCGGCGACCTCCTTGATGCGCATGCGCGTCTCGGGGCGCATGCTGCCCCGGTCGTTGAGGGCCTGGCTGATCGCCGCCGTCGAGACGCCCGCGCGCTGCGCGATGTCCTTCAGCGTGACCCCGCGGCTCATGACCGTTCGCCACCGGAGAGGTCAGGCGGGAAGACGCTGCGGACCGCGTCGGCCCAAGCGGCGCCGGAGCCGCTGGAGGCGAGCGCATTGCCCTGCACGGTCAGGCGATGCAGCAGCACGCCGGTGTAGTGCCGCAGGGCCCGCTCGACGTCGTCGCCGGCGCCGTTGGTGCGCGCCCGGTCGAGCTCCTCCGCCATCACGCCGTGCACATAGCGGCGCATGTCGACGACGGCGGGGGAGATCTCCCGCACCCGCTGTGCCGCGGCGTGCTTCTGCGCGGCGGTGGCGACGATCTCGCGGGCCTCGCCGATCATCGCGAACTCGTCGATCGGGGCGTGGATGCGGATGGTGTCGAGGTCGAGCAGCTCGACCCCCGGCAGCCGGCGCAGCTCTGGATCGACGTTACGGGGCAGCCCGAGGTCGATCACCACCTGCCCGGCGGTGCGGTCCGCGCGGGCACGGGCGTGGGATGCCGCGTCGAGGACGAAACGGTCGGAGACCGACGTGCACGTCACGACGATGTCTGCCTCTGCGGCCTCGCGCGCGTAGTCCTCCGTGGCGACCACGGTGAGGTGCTCCTGGAGCGCGAAGCGCTTGCGCCCGGAGCGGGAGTGCACGCGGATGTCCTGCGCTCCGACCGCGCGCAGCGCCGCGAGCGAGGCGGCGGCGTACCGGCCGGTGCCCACCAGCAGCACCCTGGCCGTGGACCAGTCGGCCACGCGGGACGAGACAAGCTCGACCGCCAGGCGCACCAGGGAGCGGCCGGACTCGCCGAGCCGCGTGCTGTTCTTCACCGTCCGCGATGTCTCGATCGCACGCTGGAAGAGGTGCTCGAGCGACGCGGTGGTGAGCCCGGCGTCGCGGGCGGAGTCCAGCGCGCGGCGCACCTGGCCGGCGATCTCGTCTTCGCCGACGGCGACGGAGTCCAGGCCGGCGGCCACCGAGAACAGGTGGTGGGCCACGCGGTTGCCCTGCGCGAAGTCGACGGTCTCGCGCACGGTGCGGTAGGGCAGCTCCGCGAGCTCGGAGATCTGTTCCATCGCCGCATCCATCGCGGGGATCGGAGACGCCAGGTCGGGGTCGTCCCAGAGATCGAAGTACGCTTCGAGCCTGTTGCAGGTCGAGAGCACCACCGCGCCGCGGATCGACTCATGGGCCTCGCTCAGTCGGACACCGAGGTGGTCTCCGATGAGCGAGAGGCGTTCGAGCGACTCGAACGACGTGGTGCGCTGGTGGGTGGTCATGCAGATCAGCACGGGGGCAGCAACCTCCTCGGTCCGGGTTAGTATAACGATTAACCGAACGAGGAGCGTCATCATCACGGCATCCGTCCCCTCCCTGTCCGTCCCCCGGGACCCGTCCGCCGATCCGGCGTCGTCGGCCCACCCCCTGCACACGCAGCGCACCGCCGATTCCGCACTGCTGCGCGCCCTGCGCGGCGACCGTCCTGATGTGACGCCGGTGTGGTTCATGCGCCAGGCGGGCCGCTCCCTGCCCGAGTACCGCGCGCTGCGCTCACGCGGCACCATGCTCGAGGCCTGCCTCGACCCGGCACTCGCGAGCGAGATCACGCTGCAGCCGGTGCGCCGCCACGGCGTCGACGCTGCGGTGTTCTTCAGCGACATCATCGTCCCGCTCGCCCTGCTGGGCATCGAGGTCGAGATCGCCGCCGGCCGCGGGCCGGTGTTCGCCCACCCGCTGCGCACGGCCGCCGACATCGCCGCCGCCGTCGAGATCGACCCGTCCCTGGTCGTCGAGCGCGGCGGCGAGATCGTCGACGCCGTGCAGCGCACCACGGCGATGCTCGGCGAGGTCGGCGCGGACCGGGGCGAACCGATTCCGCTCATCGGCTTCGCCGGTGCCCCCTTCACGCTCGCCGCCTATCTCGTGGAGGGCGGTCCGTCGAAGGACCACATGGCAGCGCGCCGCCTCATCCACGAGGACCCGGCGGCCTGGCAGGCCCTGACCACCTGGCTGGCGGAGGTGACCGGCCGGTTCCTCGCGCTGCAGGTGACGGCGGGCGCGAGCGCCGGTCAGCTCTTCGACTCCTGGGCCGGCGGCCTCGCCCCCGACGACTACCGCGCGGCCGTGCTGCCGGCCTCCGCGGCCGCCCTCGAACCGGTCAAGGCCCTCGCCATCACGGCGGAGGGCGGGTCTGTGCCGCTGATCCACTTCGGCGTCGGCACCGGCGAGATCCTCGCCGACATGGCCTCGATCGGCGTCGACGCCGTCGGCGTCGACTACCGGGTGCCCCTCGACGAGGCCCGGCGCCGGATCGGCCGGGACCTCACGCTCCAGGGCAACCTCGACCCGGCTCTGCTGTTCGCCCCGGAGGAGGTGCGCCGCGCAGCGGTGCAGCGCGTGCTGGCGTCCGGGCGTGCCGCCCGCGCGCACGTGTTCAACCTCGGACACGGCGTGCCGGCAGACACCGACCCCGCGGCGCTCACCTCGGTGGTGCGCATGGTCCACGAGTGGCGCGCCGACCCGGCATGAGCACCGCAGCAGAAGCCGGCGTCATCGTCATCGGCGCGGGGGTCGCGGGTCTCACCGCGGCCTGGGAGCTGGCCAGCGCCGGGTGGCGCGTCCGCGTTCTGGAGGCCGGGGACGCCGTCGGCGGGCTGCTCCAGGGCGGATCGCTGGCCGGCATCGACGTCGACCTCGGTGCGGAGTCCTTTGCGACCCGCACAGACGCGGTGGTCGCGCTGATCGCCGACGCGGGCCTCGGTCTGCGCACCATCGAGCCGCGCCCGGGCGGCGCCCGGCTGGCCGTGCCGTCTTCGGGCGGCGGCGTCCGCGTCGTTCCGCTGCCGCGCCGCACGATCGTGGGGATGCCCGCCGATCCGGGAGCCGCAGACATCGTCGAGATCATCGGGGCGGCGGCTTCCGCGCGGGCCCAGCGCGAACGCGATCATGCGCCGTTCGCCGGTGACACCGAAGAGCCGAGCCTGGCCGACCTCGTCGCGGAGCGCTACGGCACCGCGGTGCTGCGGCTGCTCGTGGACCCGCTGTGCCAGAGCGTGTACTCCCAGCCGGCCGCCGCGGTGCGCCTGTCGGTGCTGAACCCGCTGCTGTGGGCCGCGTTCGGACGTCGCGGCTCGCTCACCGCCGCGGTCGACGAGCTCGCGTCCGCGACCCGTGCCGGCGCAGCCGTCTGCGGCATCGAGGGCGGCATGTGGCGATTGACCACGGCGCTGCGCGATGCCGCAGAACAGGCCGGAGCGGTGATCGAGACCGGCGCGCGCGTCGACGCGGTGCACGACGGCAGCGTCGTCGTCTCCGGCCGCCCGCGCCGTGCCGATCAGATCGTCCTGGCCGTCGGGCCGGCGGCGACGCGTCGGCTGCTCGACGTCGACGGCACGGACACGTCGACGACCGCGACGGGGGACGCGGGCGTGCGCCTGGTCGCCGCCGAGGTCGTCTCCGCTGCCCTCGACGCCCGCCCGGTCGGGTCCGGCGTCATCGTCGCCCCCGATGCGGCGGATGTCGCGGCGAAGGCCCTCACCCACGTCAACGCCAAGTGGGCGTGGGTCGATGAGGCGCTCCCCGCCCACACGCATATCCTGCGTCTCTCGGCCCGCTCCGCGGACGACGGTCTGGCGAACGTCGCCGACGTCGCCCACGACCTCAGCGTGCTCACCGGGGTGACCATCGATCCGGGCGATATCCGCGCCGTGGCCGAAACCCGGTGGCCGGACGCGGTCTCCGCGGCCGTGGACGCCGAGACGCGCGCCGAGCTGACCGCCGCGGCTGACCGCCGCGGCATCCGCCTGACAGGAGCGGTCGTCGCCGGCACCGGCCTCGCCTCCGTCATCCCGCACGCCCGCAGCACCGCCCGGGAGCTGATCGCCGCGGCACGTGCCGCCGGCGCCGCACCTGGCACGCGCCGCGCCAGCGCGTGACCCCCGCCGCCACCCTCGAAGGAGCCCGTACATGTCCGCCCACGCCCCGTCGCAGCCCCTGCGGCTCGGAACGCGCGCGAGCCTGCTCGCCACCACGCAGTCCGGGCTGGTGGCCGACGCGATCACCGCAGCCACCGGCATCCCCGTGGAGCTCGTGCCGATCACCAGCGACGGCGACGTGCTCACCGGCCCGCTGGCCCAGATGGGCGGCACCGGGGTCTTCGCGACCGCGCTGCGCGACGCGCTGCTGCGCGGCGAGTGCGATCTGCTCGTGCACTCCATGAAGGACCTTCCGACCGCGCCGTTCCCCGGCATCGTCGTCGGCGCTGTGCCGCAGCGCGCGCCGCAGCGCGACGTGCTGTGCGCCCGCGACGGTCTGACGCTCGCCGAGCTCCCGGAAGGAGCGCGGGTGGGCACCGGGTCGCCGCGCCGCGTGGCCCAGCTGCTCGCGCGCCGTCCCGACCTCGACGTCCAGGACATCCGCGGCAACGTCGACAGCCGGCTCCGCACGGTGTCCGACGGCGTCCGGGATGCCATCGTGCTCGCGGAGGCCGGACTGCGCCGCATCGGGCGCGACGCCGCGATCACCGAGGTGCTCGATTGGCCGACCTCCGCCGCACAGGGGGCGCTCGCCGTCGAGATCCGCGCGGACGATGTCGATGGACCCATCGGGAAGGCGGTGCGCAGCGTCGACGATGCCGATGCCGCCGCCGCCGCGTTCTGGGAGCGCGACGTGCTGCGTCTGCTCGAGGCCGGATGCGCAGCACCGGTCGCGGTCGACGCCGTGCGCGCGGGGGCGGAGATCGCCCTGGTGGCCGAGGTCTACGCGCTCGACGGCACCGGCGTCGTGCGGGCGGAGCGTCGCGTCGCCGCCGCCAGCACACCGCAGGAGCGCACCGCTGCCGCCGCGAGCGCCGTCGCCGAGCTCCTGGCCGGGGGAGCGGCCGACCTGGCCGACCTCGCCGGGACGTCGCGATGACCGCCGGGAGCGCCGACGGCGCGCTCGCGGGCTGCCGCGTGCTGATTCCCCGCGGAGGTGCGTGGGGGGAACGCGTGCGCGCCGAGCTCGCCCGGCGCGGTGCGACCGGCGTCATCGCGCCGTTGATCTCCTCGGCGCCGCCGCGCGACACCGAGGCGCGCGACCGTGCCTTCGCCGCGCTCGCCGACGGCGCATACGCCTGGCTGTTCGTCACGAGCGCGGCGAGCATCGAGCAGATCGTCGCCCACGGGGTCCGTGTCCCGGCGACGACGCGCATCGCCGCCGTGGGCCGTGCGACGGCCCGCGCGGCCACAGACGCCGGGTTCGAGGTCGACTTCATCCCGGCAGGCACCTCCTCGGGAACGGCGCTGATCACCCAGTGGTGCGCCGGACGCGAGCCCGCTGCCACCGGGCGGTGCCTGGTGGTGCGCTCCGACCTCGCCCAGCCCGTGGTCAGCGACGAGCTGGAACTGCAGGGCTACGCCGTCGACGTGTGCATCGCGTACCGCACCATCGGCGTCGACCTCGCGCCGGAGACCGTCGCCGAGCTGCGCGCCGGCGAGTTCGACGTCGCGCTGCTGACATCGCTCAGCGTCGGCCGCGAGCTGCGCCGTCAGGTGTGGCCCATCCCGTCGCGTACACTCGTCGCGTCGATCGGTCCCGGCACCACCCGGGACGCCGCGCAGCTGGGCTATGCGGTCGGCCACACCGCACAGACGCAGAGCATCGATGCGCTGGTGGCCGAGCTCGACGCCCGTCCGTCCTCCCTGCGATCCGAGGAGACCCCATGACCGCGTTCCCCGCCCGCCGCCCCCGCCGTCTGCGCGGCACGCCGGCTCTGCGCCGCATCGCCGCAGAGCACGTGCTCGTCCCGGCGCAGCTCGTGCTGCCGGTGTTCGTCAAGGAGGGCGTCTCCGCTGCCCAGCCCATCGCGAGCATGCCCGGCGTCTCGCAGCATCCGATCGAGGAGCTGCCGGCGGTCGTCGAGGAGGCCGCAGCGGCCGGCCTGGGCGGGATCATGCTGTTCGGCGTGCCCGCCCAGCGCGACGCGCGGGGGACGGGGGCGACGGATCCGGACGGCATCCTGAACCGGGCGATCACCGTCGCCCGTGACGCCGCGCGCGGCCGCCTGACCGTGCAGGCCGACCTCTGCCTCGACGAGTTCACCGACCACGGCCACTGCGGTGTGCTCGACGCCGCCGGAGGCGTCGACAACGATGCGACCCTGGAGATCTACGCGCGGATGGGCGTCGCCCAGGCCCGCGCCGGTGCCGACCTGCTCGGCCTGTCCGGCATGATGGACGGCCAGGTGGCTGCGGTGCGCGCCGCGCTGGACGAGGCGGGCTTCGCGCACGTGGCGATCCTCGCCTACGCGGCCAAGTACGCGTCGGCCTTCTACGGGCCGTTCCGCGACGCCGTCGAATCCACCCTCCAGGGGGACCGCCGTACCTACCAGATGGCGCCCGCGAATGGCCGGGAAGGTGTCGAAGAGGCGCTCCTCGACATCGCCGAGGGCGCCGACGTGGTGATGGTCAAGCCTGCCGGGCCCTACCTGGACGTGCTCGCCAGGGTCGCGGAGCGCTCCACCGTCCCGGTGTGGGCGTATCAGGTCTCCGGCGAGTACGCCCTCATCGAGACCGCGGCGGCAGCCGGGCTCATCGAGCGGGAACGCGCGATCGGCGAGACGCTGATCGGCATCCGCCGGGCCGGCGCCGAGGCCATCCTGACGTACTGGGCGATCGAGGCGGCCGGCTGGCTGCGCGCGGGGAAGGAACTGGGATGAGCCGCAACGAGGAGCTCTTCGAACGGGCCAGGGGCGTCATCCCCGGGGGCGTGGACTCGCCGGTGCGGGCCTACGGCTCGGTCGGCGGCACACCGCGGTTCTTCGTGTCCGGCTCTGGTCCCTATCTGACCGACGCCGACGGACGGGAATACGTCGACCTCGTCGCCGGCTGGGGCCCAGCGCTCGTCGGGCACGCCCACCCGGAGGTCATCGGGGCTGTCGTCGAGGCAGCCCGGCGGGGCCTCTCCTTCGGAGCACCGGCCCCGGCCGAGGCGGAGCTGGCGGAGGAGATCCGCCGCCGCGTGCCCGCCGCCGAGCGACTGCGCCTGGTGTCGACCGGCACGGAGGCGACCATGACCGCGATCCGCCTGGCCCGTGGCGCGACCGGCCGTGATCTGCTGGTGAAGTTCGCCGGTCACTACCACGGACACTCCGACGGTCTGCTCGCCCAGGCCGGCTCGGGCCTGGCGACCCTCGCGCTGCCAGGGTCCGCAGGCGTTCCGGAGGCCGTCGCGGCGCAGACCCTCGTGATCCCCTACAACGACCGCGCTGCGGTGGAGGAGGTCTTCGCCGCGCACCCGGACCGGATCGCCGCGATCATCACCGAGGCGGCAGGCGCCAACATGGGCGTCGTACCGCCCGCGCCCGGCTTCACGGCCTTCCTCGCCGAGACGGCGCGACGCAACGGCGCCCTGCTCATCAGCGACGAGGTGCTCACCGGCTTCCGCTCCGGCCCGTCCGGATACGGCGGCGTGCTGCGGGACGCGGGGGAGGACGTGGCGCCGGATCTCGTCACGTTCGGCAAGGTCATCGGCGGCGGTCTTCCCGTCGCGGCCGTCGGGGGGCGGGCGGACATCCTCGACCTGCTCGCGCCGACCGGGCCGGTGTATCAGGCCGGGACGCTCTCCGGCAATCCGGTGGCGGTCGCCGCCGGCCTGGCGACGCTGCGCCTGGCCGACGCCGAGGTCTACCGTCGCCTGGACACGGCAGCGACGACGGTGGCGGATGCCGTGAGCACCGCGCTGGGTGCTGCCGGTGTGCCGCACGTCGTGCAGTGGGCCGGCACGCTGTTCAGCGTCTTCTTCGGGGACGCCGTGGCGTCGGGCGTTTCGGACTATGCCACCGCGACCCGGCAGGACACCGCGGCGTACGCGGCGTTCTTCCATGCGATGCTCGACGCCGGGGTCTCGTTGCCGCCCTCGGCGTTCGAAGCGTGGTTCGTCACCGCGGCGCACGACGACGCAGCCATCGACAGGGTGCTCGCCGCGCTGCCGGACGCGGCGCGCGCCGCGGCGTCCGCCTGACGGCGCAGGGCCGGCGCCCGGCGCCGGTCAGCCGGCCGGCGCCGGTTCCGCGTCGTCGAGCACCGGCGGCGCCGCTGCGATGTGACCGAGCTGCCGCCAGACCAGCACGAGCGTGACGGCGGAGAGCACGAACGCAAACCACCAGGGCGCGGTCGGCCCCCACGCCTGCGCGATCGTGCCGCCGATGGCCTGGCCCAGCACGAGCCCGCCGAACAGGCCGACCATGTTGACCGATCCCACCCGGCCCTGCAGCTCGTGCGGCACGAGGCGCTGGCGCACGGTCGTCGAGATCGTGCCCCAGACGAACGCGTAGGCACCGTAGCCGAACATGATCACCAGAGCGACCCAGCCCGTGGTCGTGAGGGCGAACGCGACGTGCATGAGCACCTCGAGTGTGAGGCAGATCCGCATGAGGGTCACGAAGGAGACGTGCCGCTCCAGCCACCCGAACGCGAAGGTCGACAGCAGGCCGCCCACGGCGGCCGCCGAGGTCAGGGCGCCGTACCCGACGGGGCCCATGCCGAGATAGTCGGTGGCATAGAGCACCAGGACGCCCCAGGGTGCCGCCCACGCGACGTTGAACACCAGGATGACGAGGACGAGCGTGCGCACCGGAGGGTTGTGCCGCACCCAGCGGACGCCCCCGGCGATGTCGTGGATCACCCGGCGTCGGTCAGCCCCCGCCGCTCTGCCCGGCACCGGGGAGCTGGCGATCCGCGAGACCAGCACGACGGCGAGCGTGACGCACAGCACCTGCACCACGAACGGCCATGCCGTGCCGATCAGGAACAGGGCGGCTCCCAGTGGCGGACCGGCGAGCTGGTTGGCGACGAGGTAGCCCGCCTGGAGCCGGGCGTTGCCGATGCCGAGGTCGGCGGAGCGCACCATGGACGGCAGCAGGGTGCTGCTGGTGGTGTCGGCGAACACCTCCGCGGTGCCGTAGATGAACGACACCGCCAGCACGAGTGCGATGTTCGCCGTTCCGGTGACGAGGAAAGCCACGAGTGCCAGCACCACGACCGCCCGCACGCCGTTGGCGAGCATGACCAGCTTCCGGCGGTCCATCCGGTCGGCGATGGCCCCGGCATACAGACCGAACAGCAGCCAGGGCAGGAACTGCAGCATCGCACCGGAGGCCACCAGGATCGGCGAGCTCGTCATCGACGCGATCAGCAGCGGGGCGGCGGCCAGCGCGATGCCGTCGCCGATGTTGCTGGTCCAGGAGGATGACAGCAGCCAGCGGAAGTCACGGCCGAGGCGACGGGGCGCGATGAGGTCGCCGAGGGAGGGCATCCGTCGATCCTAGGGCGGGAGCGTCGCGGAAAACAGGCAGCAGGCCCCGCAACAGGCCGTTCCCTGCGGCAGCCGCCTGTCCTGGTGCTGTTCGCCTGTTCTGGGGCGCGGATGTCGGCGCGCGGGGCGCATGCGCGAGAATGGCTGGATGACCGTCACCCTCCTTGGCGCCGCCGAGATCCGCCGGCTGGCCGCCGACCTCGACGTGACCCCGACGAAGAAGCTCGGCCAGAACTTCGTGGTCGATGCCAACACGGTGCGCAAGATCGTGCAGGCCGCCGATGTCCGCGCGGGGGAGAGCGTGGTGGAGATCGGCCCGGGCCTGGGCTCGCTGACCCTGGCGATCCTCGAAACGGGCGCCGCGGTGACCGCGGTCGAGATCGACTCCCGGCTCGCCGCCCGCCTGCCCCAGACCGCCCGTGAGCACGGGGTGGCGGAGGGCGCGCTCACCGTGGTCGAGGCGGATGCGCTGCGCGTCACGGACGTTCCTGGTGACCCCACCGTGCTGGTGGCGAACCTGCCGTACAACGTCTCGGTGCCGGTGCTGCTGCACTTCCTCGAGACGTTCCCCGCCCTGCAGCGGGGCGTGGTGATGGTGCAGGCCGAGGTGGCCGAGCGGCTGGCCGCACCTCCTGGCTCGAAGATCTATGGCGCCCCCTCGGCGAAGGCCGCGTGGTACGGGACGTGGAAGCTGGTCGGAACCGTGTCGCGGCAGGTGTTCTGGCCGGTACCGAACGTGGACAGCCTGCTGGTCGGCTTCGTGCGCGACGCGGAACCGCGGGCCTCGGAGGAGGTCAGGCGACGCACCTTCCAGGTGATCGACGCGGCCTTCCAGCAGCGGCGCAAGATGCTCCGCCAGGCTCTGTCCGGGTTGTTCGGCGGCAGCTCCGCCGAGGCGTCGCTGGTGCTCGAGCGCGCCGGTGTCGACCCCACCCTGCGCGGCGAACAGCTCACCATCGAGGATTTCGAGCGCATCGCGCTCTCCTGACCCCCCCACCCCCGCGCGAGCGGCCACGCGGTGTCGCTATTACCGGGAAATAGCGACACCGCGTGGCCGCTCGCGAGCAGCGCTAGCCTGGTGCGATGACCGAGTCACGCTTCCGCCCGGATGTCGCAGACATCCACCGTCCCTATGCCGCCGCTCCCGAGCGATACCAGCGCTTCGCGTACCGCCAGGTCGGCTCGTCGGGACTGTACCTGCCGCCGATCTCGCTCGGGCTGTGGTGGAACTTCGGCGACAACATCCCGATGGACGACCAGCGCCGGCTCATCCGCCACGCCTTCGACAACGGGATCACCCACTTCGACCTGGCCAACAACTACGGCCCGCCCTACGGCTCCGCCGAGAAGAACTTCGGACGTCTGCTGGCCGAGGACCTGCGGCCCTATCGTGATGAGCTCATCATCTCGTCGAAGGCCGGCTGGGACATGTGGCCGGGACCCTATGGCGACCTCGGCAGCCGCAAGTACATCCTCGCGAGCGCTGAGCAGTCGCTCACCCGCATGGGCCTGGACTACGTCGACGTGTTCTACTCGCACCGCGCCGACCCCGTGACCCCGGTCGCCGAGACCGTCGCAGCCCTCGACACCCTCGTGCGCCAGGGCAAGGCGCTCTATGTGGGGGTCTCCTCGTACAGCGCGGAGCGCACCAGGGAGGCGGTGGAGGTCGCGCGCGAGCTCGGTACCCCGCTCGTCATCCACCAGCCGGCGTATTCGATCCTCAACCGGTGGATCGAAGACGGCCTCACCGACACGCTCCGCGACGCCGGCATGGGCGCGATCGCCTTCACTCCGCTCGCCCAGGGCGTCCTGGCCGATCGCTACCTCGACGACGGCACCGCCGACCGCGCGCAGCGTCGGCGCTCGCTGCCCGACCGGCCGCTGTCGGAGGACACCCTCGAGGTGCTGCGCGCGCTGGCCGAGATCGCGCGGGACCGCGGTCAGAGCCTCGCGCAGATGGCGTTGCAGTGGGTGCTGCGCGATGGCGTCGTCGCCTCCGCTCTCGTGGGTGCCTCGCGCACGGCGCAGCTCGATGAGAACATCGCCGCGGTCGACGGCCCGGCCTTCGACGCCGACGAGCTGGCCCGCATCGATGCTCTCGCCGGACGCATCGACGTCGACCTCTGGGCCGGCTCCGCGAGCATCTAGGAGGCGGCGATGGCATCCGCGCGCCGGAGTGTGCACGTGCGTGCGCCGGGCAAGATCAACGTCTACCTGGCGGCGGGCCCGCGCCATGCCGACGGCTATCACGCGCTCGCGACGGTGTTCCAGGCGGTCTCCCTCTCGGAGGACGTCATCGCTCGTCCCTCCGATCTGTTCACGATCGAGGTGACGGACGCGCACACCGGCGCGGAGGTCGCCGGTGTTCCTCTCGACGACCGCAACCTGGCCATGCGCGCAGCACACGCCCTCGCCGCCGCCACCGGCCACCGTGGCGGGGTGCACCTGGAGATCCGCAAGGGCGTGCCGGTGGCCGGCGGCATGGGCGGGGGGTCGGCGGATGCCGCGGCCGCCCTCGTCGCCTGCAATCGGCTGTGGGGCACCGAGCTGCCGGCCGCCCGGCTGCACGAGCTGGCCGCTCGGCTCGGCGCGGACGTGCCCTTCGCCCTCCACGGCGGAACCGCCGTCGGCACGGCCCGCGGCGATCGGCTGAATCCCGCGCTCGTCGGCGGGCGCTTCGACTGGGTGCTCGTCACGAACGACGAGGGGCTGTCGACACCGCGCGTGTACGAGCGACTCGACGAGCTGCGTGCCGACACGGGCGCGCTCGCCGATGACGAGGCTGAGCCCTTCGACGTGCCCCCCGCCGTGCTGCAGGCGCTGCGCGCCGGCGACGCGGCACGCCTGGCGGATGCGCTCCACAACGATCTGCAGGAGCCGGCGCTCGCCGAACGCCCCGGTCTCGCCGATGTCCTCGCCGCCGGCCGGGAGGCGGGCGCACGGGGCGGCCTGGTGTCGGGGTCAGGGCCGACGGTCGCGCTGCTGTGCGAGACCCCGCGGGAGGCGGTCTCGGTGCAGGAGCGCCTGGCGGCCGACGGACACCGCGCGGTCCACGCGTATGGAGCGGTGCCGGGCGCGCGGGTCATCGCAGCCGCCTGATGCGCGATCGTCCTCCGCCGGAGCGGCGATAAGCCGGATGCGGCGGCTCCCAGAAGCCGCCGCACCCGACGCGGGGTGTCAGTCCTGTCCCAGGGTGCCCAGGTACAGACCGATGACTTTCGGGTCGTTCAGCAGCTCGCGTCCTGTGCCGGTGTACGCGTCACGGCCCTGGTCGAGAACGTAGCCGCGGTCGCAGATCTGCAGGCAGCGGCGGGCGTTCTGCTCGACCATGATCGTGGTGACCCCTGCTTTGTTGATGTCGGACACCCGGATGAACGCATCGTCCTGTTTGACCGGCGACAGGCCGGCAGACGGTTCGTCCAGCAGCAGCACGGTCGGGTCCATCATGAGTGCTCGCGACATCGCGACCATCTGGCGTTCGCCGCCGGAGAGCGAGCCGGCGCGCTGGCCGAGACGCTTGCCGAGCTCCGCGAAGATGCTCGTGACGAACTCGAGCCTCTCCGCGAACGCCTTCGGGTTCTGGTAGATCCCCATCTGCAGGTTCTCCTCGATCGTCAGCGAGGGGAAGACGTTGTTCGTCTGGGGCACGAACCCCACGCCGCGGCGCACGAGCTGGTCGCTCTTGAGCCCGATGACGCTCTCACCGTTGACGGTGATCTCCCCGGCGCGCACCTTCACCATGCCGAAGATCGACTTCAGCAGGGTGGACTTGCCCGCTCCGTTCGGCCCGATGATGCCGATCAGCTCGCCCCGGCGGGCGACGAGGTTGGCGCCGTTGATGATGTTGATGCCGGGGAGATACCCGGCGTCGAGGTCGGTGATGCGGACGACGACGTCGTCGGAAGCGGCGGGTGTGGTCACTTGTCCTCCTTGGCGGCGTGGATAGCCTGCAGGTCGATGCGTCCGGTCACGGCGCCCAGGTCGAGGTCCTGGTGGGCCCCGAGGTAGGCGTCGATCACCGCCTGCTCCTTCATGACCGTCTCGGGCGGCCCTTCTGCGACCACGCGGCCTTCTGCCATGACCACGACCCAGTCGGCGATATGGCGCACCATGTGCATGTCGTGCTCGACGAACAGCACCGTCATCCCGAGGTCCTTCAGATCCAGGATGTGATCGAGCAGCGACTGGGTGAGCGCCGGGTTGACCCCGGCCATCGGCTCGTCGAGCATCACCAACGTGGGGTCGCTCATGAGGGCGCGTGCCATCTCGAGCAGTTTGCGCTGGCCGCCGGACAGCGAAGCGGCGTAGTCCGACTCCTTCGCGTCGAGCTTGAACCGGGCGAGGAGGTCGCGCGCCTTCGCCTCGTTCGCCTTCTCCTGCGCTCGCCAGATGACGGGCAGCAGGCTCGCCCAGAAGCTCTCGCCGGCCTGGTGCGGAGCGCCGAGCTTCATGTTCTCCAGCACGGTGAGCAGGCCGAGCGCCTTGGTGAGCTGGAAGGTGCGCACCTGCCCCAGGCGGGCGGTCTTGAACGCCGGGATGCCGGCGAGGGACCGGCCGTCGAACGACCAGCTCCCCGAGTCCGGCTTGTCAAATCCGCTGAGCAGGTTGAACAGCGTGGTCTTCCCTGCGCCGTTCGGGCCGATGAGGGCCGTGATGGCGTTGCGCGGGATCTCGAGGTGCTCCACGTCGACCGCCGTGAGGCCGCCGAAGGTGCGGCTCACACCGTCGACGACGATGATCGGGTCGACCTTCGCGCATCCGGGCGCTGCGGTTCCGGTGTGGAGTCCTGTGGTCTTCTCCCGGCGCACCGAGACGGCCGCTGCGGCGGCCTCCGCCTGTTCAGCGGGGGCGGGGCCGGGCTCCAGACGCTCGGCGGGGGATTGGTCGTCCGGGCCGGGCGCGGACGGGGACTGGGGGGACGGCGATTCAGCGGACAAAGGTCAGCTCCTTCTTGCTCCCGAGGATGCCCTGCGGCCGGAAGATCACCAACAGCATGAGGGAGACACCGATGAGGATGAAGACGAGCGCCTGCTGCCCTTCGCGGCTGATGCCGAAGAGCAGGCCGGCGTCGCCCATTCCGGCGAGCAGGTTGGACAGGAACGCGCGCACGGCCCAGAAGAGGATCGCGCCGAGCACCGGCCCGAAGATGGTCGCGGCCCCTCCGAGGAGGAGTGCGGTCCAGACGAAGAACGTCTGCGAGGTCATGTAGACGTTCGGGGTGACGTTGGTTCCCATCGCGGTGACCACCCCGCCCGCGGCGATGATGACACCGCCCACCACGAGGGCCTGCAGCTTGAAGGCGAAGGTGTTCTTGCCGAGCGCCCGCACGGCGTCCTCGTCCTCGCGGATGCCGCGGATGACGCGCCCCCAGGGGCTGCGCATCAGCGTCCACACCAGCAGCACCGCGATCGCGATGGTGGTGAGGCCGATGATGATCACCCACCACTCGTCTGCGGTGTAGACCCAGGGGCCGAAGCCGTGGCGGCCGGCCGGGAGCGGGTTGTTCTCTCCGCGGAACTGGCGCTGGAAGCCGAACAGGCCGTCCGAGGAGCCGGTGTACTTGCGCCAGACGGTGGTGAGGAACAGCAGGCGCAGCACCTCGGCGGCCGCGATCGTGACGATCGCCAGGTAGTCGCCGCGCAGCCGGAGCGTCGGTATGCCCATCACGAGGGCGAACACCGCCGACGCCGCGAACGCGATCAGTGCGGCCACCGGCCAGGGCAGGCCGAAGGTGAGGATGGAGATCGCGAACGAGTAGGCGCCGATCGCCATGAAGCCGGCGACGCCCATGTTGAGCAGCCCGGCGAAGCCGAAGTGCACCGAGAGGCCGATCGCCGCGAGGGCGAAGCCGAGGGTGGTCGGCGCGAGGATCTGGCCGAGGGTGTTGGAGAGGATCTGCACGAAGTCCATGGCCGGTCCCTACCCGATTCGCTCTCGTCGACCGAGGAGGCCCTGCGGTCGGAACAGAAGGATGACGATCAGCACCACCAGGGCGCCGGCGTACTTGAGGTCGGAGGGGATCCACAGCGTGGACACCTCCACGATGAGGCCGACGATGATCGATCCGATCAGCGCGCCGAACGCGGTGCCGAGCCCGCCGAGCGTGACCGCGGCGAACATCAGCAGCAGGATGCCGGTGCCCATGTCCCAGCGGATGCCGGGGCGGAAGTATGCCCACAGGATGCCGGAGAGACCCGCGAGGACCGAGGCGATGACCCACACGGATCGTACGACGCTGTCGACGTTGATGCCGCTTGCGGCAGCGAGAGACGGGTTGTCCGAGACGGCCCTGGTGGCACGGCCGAGCCGTGACTTCAGCAGCCAGAACGCGAAGGCGATGATCACGATGATCGAGATGCCCATGCTGATGGCGTCGGTGATGGTGAGCCGGATCGGCCCGAGACCGGCGATGTTGCTCTGCGAACCGCCCGGCAGGCGCAGCACGTCGCCGCCGAGGAAGAGGAGGAAGACATAGCGCAGGGCGAGGGAGAGGCCGATCGAGACGATCATGAGCTGCACGATGCCGATGCCCCGGTGCCGGAGCGGTCGCCAGATGCCGGCGTCCATCGACCAGCCGAAGGCGGCGGAGGCCAGGAGCGCGAGCGGGATGGCGAGCCAGATCGACAGCCCGAGCCCGGCCGAGAAGAGCAGTGCCGCCCCGGCGCCGAAGGTCACCATCTCACCGTGTGCGAAGTTCGACAGGCCTGTTGTGCCGTAGACGAGGGAGAGGCCGATCGCGGCGAGGGCGAGCATCAGGCCGAAGTTCAGCCCGTTCACCAGGCGTGAGGCCAGCTGGTCCCAGAAGCTCGCGGTGTTGCGCTCGCCGGCGGTGAGGGTGAAGTTGCTCGTGGCCGAGCTGCCGCTTCCGAAGGTGACCTCCCGCTCCGTGGCGAAGCCCTCCGGCACCTCGACACCGTCCGGCAGGCTGTCGACGTCGAGGGAGATGACCCAGGTGCCGTCCTTGCTCGGCACCCCCAGCTGGGCCTGTCCCCGTTCGTTGGTCAGCGCTTCACCCTCGTAGTCGTCGCCGGAGACGGTGACGGTGACATCGGGGAGCGGCTCGCCGGCGGAGCGCACGTTGGTGATGATCGTGAAGGGAAGGTCGACCTGGTCTCCGCCATCATCGGTCTCGGCGGACGCGGGAGCGGCGAGCCCCAGCACCAGGCCGAGAGTGAACAGGACGGAGAGGAGTACGGTCGCTGTCGGACCGGCCTTCCTGCCTCTCCGGGGACGACGAATGAACGCCACGGGCACCTCCATTGGTTCCTCTGGCCACGGGCATCCCGGGGTCTGATCTCGATAGACCTGAGATCGGGTCCCGGGTTTCCGAGATCGGGTCTCGGTGTGCCCGAACGTACTCATGGATTGTTGCGTGCGGGTTTCCTCACCGCAACCGGTCTGAGACAACAAGAGGTCTCGATCCGATTACCACCGCTGCGCGATCCGGTTCTTCTCGTCCGGCCGCGCGACGCGCCGCCGCCCGTCGTTGACGCACCGTAGAATCGGACGTACGGTTCGCGCGTGCGAGAGGATTCCCCAGTCAGATGAGCGATGAGCGTCACGACCCCTTCGGTTTCACAGGACTCACCTACGACGATGTCCTGCTCCTTCCGGGGCACACCGACGTCATCCCGAGCGAGGCGGATACGTCCTCGCGCGTGACGCGTCGGATCACCGTGGCGACGCCGCTGCTCTCCAGCGCGATGGACACGGTCACCGAATCGCGGATGGCGATCGCGATCGCGCGTGAGGGCGGTCTCGGTATCCTGCACCGCAACCTCTCGATCGCCGAGCAGGCATCCCAGGTCGACCGCGTCAAGCGCAGCGAATCCGGCATGATCACCGACCCGATCACCACCACGCCGGACTCCACGATCGCCGAGGTCGACGCCCTGTGCGCCACGTACCGCATCTCCGGTCTGCCCGTGGTGGACGAGGGCGGGCACCTCATCGGCATCGTGACCAATCGCGACATGCGCTTCGTCGACGAGAGCCTGCGCACCGTCACCCAGGTGTCCGAGGTGATGACGAAGGACGGTCTGGTCACCGCCGAGGTCGGCCTGCCCGCCGACCAGGTGCTGGCGCTGTTCGCCAAGCACCGCGTGGAGAAGCTTCCGCTGGTGGGCGACGACGGGCGCCTGGCGGGGCTGATCACCATCAAGGACTTCGACAAGAGCGAGAAGTACCCGCTGGCCACCAAGGACGAGCAGGGCCGCCTGCGCGTCGGCGCCGCGATCGGGTTCTTCGGAGACGCGTGGGAGCGCGCGTGCGCGCTGCGCGATGCGGGCGTTGACGTGCTCGTCGTCGACACCGCCAACGGCCAGTCCGCCGGCGTCATCGACATCGTGCGGCGCCTCAAGGCCGACCAGAGCTTCGACGGCGTCGACGTCGTCGGCGGCAACGTCGCCACCCGCGAGGGCGCCCAGGCGCTGATCGATGCCGGTGTCGACGCCGTCAAGGTCGGCGTGGGGCCTGGTTCGATCTGCACCACCCGCGTGGTCGCCGGGGTGGGTGTGCCGCAGATCACCGCCGTGTACGAGGCGTCGCTCGCCGCGCGGCCGGCGGGCGTGCCGATCATCGCGGACGGCGGTCTGCAGTACTCCGGCGACATCGCCAAGGCCCTGGTGGCCGGTGCGGATGCCGTGATGCTTGGCTCCCTGCTCGCCGGCACGGACGAGTCGCCTGGCGAGGTCGTCTTCCAGGGCGGCAAGCAGTTCAAGATGTACCGCGGCATGGGTTCGCTCGGTGCGCTGCAGACGCGCGGCAAGAAGACCTCCTACTCCAAGGACCGGTACTTCCAGGCGGACGTGCCCAGCGACGACAAGCTCATCGCGGAGGGGATCGAGGGCCAGGTGGCGTATCGCGGCCCGGTCTCCGCGGTCGCCTATCAGCTCATCGGCGGACTGCGGCAGTCGATGTTCTACGTCGGCGCGCGCACGATCGACGAGCTCAAGGCGAACGGCCGGTTCGTGCGCATCACGCCGGCGGGCCTGAAGGAGTCGCACCCGCACGACGTGCAGATCATCGTCGAGGCGCCGAACTACAAGCGCTGACGTGCCGTCGGTCCACAGCGTCGCGATCGTCCCGGTCTCCCCGGACGTGGCGTTCGCGGTGTCGCAGACGACCGGAGATGTGCGACGGCGGTGGGACCGGTTCATCCGCCGCCAGAGGTTCCTGAACGCCGACGCCGCTGCCACCGGCGTCCAGACGCTCACCGTGCAGCGCTTCGGCCTGCGCATGGTGAGCGAGTACGTCTCCTACCGGCCACCCACGAGCGTGGGCATGAAGATGATCCGCGGGCCGTGGTTCTTCGAGCGGATGGGCGGCGGCTGGCGGTTCGAGCCGGTCGACGGCGGCACCCGCGCGGTCTGGAAATACACCTTCACCTGCCGCCCGGGATGGCTCGCCCCCCTCGCCGAGCGCATCGGCGTGGTGCTGCTGCAGCGCGAGATCGACCGGCGCATCGCGGGTTTCGCGCGCGGCTGCGCCGACCCTGCCGTGCTCGCCGCGGTCTCCTGAGACCGGCTCTGCGCGGTGCGCGCGCCGCGGGCGATGAGGCGATGGCGGCACAGTGTCCGACCCCGCCGGGTAGGCTGGCGGGGTGAGCATGGAGATCGATCTCGGCCGCGCCAAGCGCGCCCGCCGCGCGTACACCTTCGACGACATCGCGGTGGTGCCATCGCGGCGTACCCGCAACCCGGAGGACGTCTCGACCACGTGGGCCATCGATGCCTACGCCTTCGAGACCCCGGTCATCGGCGCGCCGATGGACTCGGTCATGAGTCCGCAGACGGCGATCCTGCTCGGGCGTCTGGGCGGGCTCGGCGTCCTCGATCTCGAGGGCCTGTGGACGCGTTACGAAGACCCGGAGCCCCTCCTCGAGGAGATCGCCTCCCTGCCGGAGGGCGAGGCGACGGTGCGCATGCAGCGGCTGTACGCCGAGCCGATCAAGCCGGAGCTCATCAAGCAGCGTCTCTCCGAGATCCGCGATGCTGGCG
Organism: Microbacterium longlingense; assembly: GCF_058349825.2. Classification (NCBI taxonomy): domain Bacteria; kingdom Bacillati; phylum Actinomycetota; class Actinomycetes; order Micrococcales; family Microbacteriaceae; genus Microbacterium; species Microbacterium longlingense. The sequence continues at coordinate 78,983 of NZ_JBYRJA020000001.1, read as the reverse complement.
TGACCGTCGCGGGCGCGCTCACCCCGCAGCGCACCCAGGAGCTGTATGCGACGGTCGTGGCCGCTGGTGTCGATCTCTTCGTGATCCGGGGCACCACGGTCTCGGCAGAGCACGTGTCGAGCGTGAGCGAGCCGCTCAATCTGAAGAAGTTCATCTACGACCTCGATGTGCCGGTGATCGTCGGCGGCGCTGCCACGTACACCGCGGCGCTGCACCTCATGCGCACCGGCGCCGCGGGGGTGCTGGTGGGCTTCGGCGGGGGAGCGGCGTCGACCACCCGGGCCACCCTCGGCATCCAGGCGCCGATGGCCACCGCGCTGTCGGATGTCGCCGCGGCGCGCCGTGACTACCTCGACGAGTCCGGCGGCCGCTACGTGCACGTCATCGCCGATGGCGGTGTCGGAACCTCGGGCGACATCGTCAAGGCGATCGCGATGGGCGCGGACGCGGTGATGCTGGGCGTCGCGCTGGCTCGGGCGACCGATGCGCCGGGCCGTGGCTTCCACTGGGGCCCGGAGGCCCACCACGCCGAGCTGCCGCGCGGTCGTCGGGTCGCGGTCGACGGCGTCGCGACGCTCGAGCAGATCCTGTTCGGACCCGCTCCCGTCGCCGACGGCACGGCCAATCTGATCGGCGCGCTGCGCAAGTCGATGGCGACCACCGGATACTCCGACCTCAAGGAGTTCCAGCGGGTCGAGGTCGTGCTCGCGCCGTCCCCGCACTCCTGAGCCCCGATCGAGACCGTCTGACACCCGCACCGTGACACCCGCCCCGGAGACCACAACGCCGCACCCCGCGCGCGACGCCGCGCCGACCCTGCGCAGCGTGCTGATGCGGCCGCGCTGGCTGGGCGTCCTCCTGCTGTGCCTGATCGCGGCGAGCATCTTCGCCCTGCTCGGCGGCTGGCAGGTCTCCCGGGCGGTCGACACGGACCCTCCGCCCCCCGGCATCACCGAGGAGCTGCGCCCGATCGCCGACGTGGTGGCCCCGGGAGAGTACCTGCACGGACCCCTGGTGGGGCAGCGGGTCGAGGTGCCGGGTTCGTGGGTCGCCGGCGACTTCATCGTGGTCTCCTCGCGTTTCCAGGGCGGAGTCGAGGGGTACTGGGTGACCGGCCAGTTGCGGCTGGCCGAGACGGCGTCGCCCACGTCGCTCGCGGTCGCGATCGGCTGGACCGCCGACCGCGCCGATGCGGATGCGGCGGCGGCTGCCCTCGACCAGGAGGCCGGGCGCGAGCTGATGGTCGCCGGGCGCCTCATCTCCGACGAGGGGGTCGAGCTGCCGCGGGTCGTCGAGCCGGATCGGCTGGACCGGATGTCGCCCGCAGCGCTCCTGAGCCGGTGGCACGATATCGATGCGCTCGACGTGTACCGGCCGTTCCTGGTGTCCGCGGAGCCGACGGCAGGTCTGGACCCGATCGTCGCGGACGCGCCCCAGGAGGGCACGCCGGTCAACTGGCTTAACATCTTCTACGCGGTGGAATGGGCGATCTTCGCCGGCTTCGCCTTCTACCTCTGGTACCGCCTCGGCAAGGACGCCTGGGAGCGCGAGATCGAGGAACGGGAAGAGGCCGCAGGCGCCTGACCGCCGGGCATCGGGGCTCGGCCCGTGCCGCGCCGAGCGCCCGCCGAGCGCGCGTCCCGGCCCGCCCGCCGCCCCGCGAGCGGGCCGAGCGGCGCCCGATAGGATGGGACCATGCCAGAACCGAAGGCCGCCAGTTTCCCTGCCATCCGCGGGGCGCTGAAGTTCTACCAGATCGCCTCGGTCATCACCGGTGTCGGTCTGCTGCTGCTCGTTCTCGAGATGATCCTGAAGTACACCCCGCTCGCCGTGGAGATCTTCGCGGGGGGCTCCGGTGGCTTCCTGTGGCTCGCCCCCGTGGTCGAGGGTCCGGACGGCCTGGTCTCGACCGGTGACGGGGTGAACATCTCGCTGTGGATCCTGATCGTCCACGGCTGGTTCTATGTCGTCTACCTGTTCTCCGCGTTCCGCATCTGGAGCCTCATGCGCTGGCCCTTCCTGCGCCTGGTGATGCTGGCTCTGGGCGGTGTCGTGCCGTTCCTGTCGTTCTTCATGGAGGCGCGCGTCGCCCGTGAGGTCACGGCCTATCTCGCCCGGCGCGAGGCCGAGATCGCTGCGGCAGCGCCTGCTTCTTCCCACCCCTCATCCCCCGACTCCGTGGAGGCCACCCCGTGACCGAGCCCGTGCACACCGAGCAGCGCCCGGCGCTGGTCGTCGACTTCGGGGCCCAGTACGCACAGCTGATCGCGCGCCGCGTGCGCGAGGCCGGCGTGTACAGCGAGATCGTGCCGCACACGGCGACGGCCGAAGAGATCGCCGCCCGCAACCCGGTGGCCCTCATTCTCTCCGGCGGACCGTCGTCCGTCTACGAGGAGGGCGCCCCCCGGCTGGACCCGGCCGTGTTCGACCTCGGCATCCCGACGCTGGGCATCTGCTACGGCTTCCAGGTGATGGCGCAGGCGCTCGGCGGCGAGGTCGCCAACACGGGACTGCGTGAGTACGGGGCGACCGATGCCGCCATCAGCGGCGAGGGCGGCACACTGCTGGGCGGCCAGCCCGCTGCGCAGAACGTCTGGATGAGTCATGGCGATCAGGTGGCGCGCGCGCCGGAGGGCTTCACGGTCCTGGCGTCGACCGCGGCCACCCCCGTCGCAGCCTTCAGCGACGATGAGCGGCGCTTCTACGGCGTGCAGTGGCACCCCGAGGTCAAGCACTCCGATCACGGCCAGGAGGTCATCGAGAACTTCCTGCACCGGGGCGCCGGACTCGCCGCGGACTGGAACAGCGGCAACGTGATCGCCGAGCAGGTGGCCCGCATCCGGGAGCAGGTGGGTGACGCGCGCGTCATCTCGGCGCTCTCCGGGGGCGTCGACTCCGCCGTCTCGACCGCGCTCGTGCACCGTGCGATCGGCGATCAGCTCACGGCGGTGTTCGTCGACCACGGGCTGCTTCGCCAGGGCGAGCGGGAACAGGTCGAGAAGGACTACGTGGCCTCCACGGGCGTGCACCTGATCACCGTCGATGCCGCGGACACCTTCCTCGGCCACCTCGCCGGCGTCACAGACCCGGAGGAGAAGCGCAAGATCATCGGCCGCGAGTTCATCCGCGCCTTCGAGCAGGTGCAGCTCGATCTCGTCGCCGAGGCCAAAGCCGAGGGAGAGAAGGTGCGCTTCCTCGTGCAGGGCACGCTCTACCCCGACGTGGTGGAGTCGGGCGGCGGCGCCGGCACGGCGAACATCAAGAGCCACCACAACGTCGGCGGCCTGCCGGAAGACCTGGACTTCGAGCTCATCGAGCCGCTGCGCACGCTGTTCAAGGACGAGGTGCGGGCGATCGGGCGCGAGCTGGGCATCCCCGAGGCGATCGTCGGCCGTCAGCCGTTCCCCGGCCCGGGCCTGGGCATCCGGATCATCGGCGAGGTCACGCGCGACCGGCTCGAGATCCTGCGCGAAGCGGATGCGATCGCCCGGGAAGAGCTCACCAAGGCCGGCCTCGACCAGGAGATCTGGCAGTGCCCGGTCGTGCTGCTCGCCGACGTGCGCTCGGTGGGCGTGCAGGGCGACGGACGCACCTACGGTCATCCGATCGTGCTGCGTCCGGTGTCGAGCGAGGACGCCATGACCGCCGACTGGTCGCGTCTTCCCTATGACGTGCTGTCGAAGATCTCCAACCGCATCACCAACGAGGTGCGTGACGTCAATCGGGTCGTGCTCGACGTGACCTCCAAGCCTCCGGGGACGATCGAGTGGGAGTGATCCCCACGGTGTCAGAGGGCGCGGGCTTCGGCTCGCGCCCTCTGGCGTTCTCGGGACAGGGACGGGCGGATGCCTGATGCGCTCGCGTGCGCCGGGCCTGCTTCACGGGCCGGGCCTGCTGCGGAGAGCGCCCGCACACAGCACGGCGGGCCGCCCAGGAGGACGGCCCGCCGTGCTGTGTGCTGTGCGCGGTGTGCGGTGTGCGGTGTGCGGTGTGCGGTGTGCGGGTTAGTCGTTGCCGCGCAGGATCGCGATCATGCGGAGGATCTCGACGTACAGCCAGACGACGGTCACCATGATGCCGAAGCCGCCCATCCAGCCGTAGACGCGCGGCGCGCGGTTGCGCACGCCCTGCTGGATCTGGTCGAAGTCGAGCACCAGCGAGTAGGCCGCCATGATGACCACCAGGACGCCGATGATGAGGCCGAGCGGGATGCCGAAGATCAGGGTGGAGCGCAGACCGAAGCCGTTGCTGATCACGCCGGTCCACATCAGCACCAGGTTGATGAGCGAGAAGACGAGGTAGCCGACCATCGCGATCAGGAAGACCTTGGTGGCCTTGGCGCTCGCGCGCACCTTGCCGCTGGCGAAGAGGGCGAGCGTGACGCCGACGACCGCGATCGTCGCGATGCTGGCCTGCATGACGATGCCGGACCAGCGCGTCTCGAAGTAGGCCGAGATGCCGCCGACGAACAGGCCCTCCAAGGCCGCGTAGGCGAAGATGAGGCCGGGGCGCACCTTCTTGCGCGAGGTGAAGATGATGACCATCGACAGCACGAAGCCGCCGATCGCCCCCAGCATCCACGGCACGATGCTCACGTCCGAGTAGACGCTCGGGGAGGTCCCGCCGAGGGTCCATACCCAGCCGACGGCTGCGGCGACGAGCAGGATCGCGAACAGGCCGACGGTCTTCATGACCGTGTCCTCGACCGTCATGCGGTCCGTCTCGAGCGATCCGGCAGCGGGCGCGGCGTACATGCCGTCGAGCTGGGCGTTCATGGCGGCGTTGGTGACCATGTGCGAGCCCGCAGCGAACTGCGCCTGCCCGTTCACGTTCGCGGAGCTGCCGCCGGGGTACGTCGCGACGGCCCGGGGGTCGGCCTGGAACGCCGGGTTGTTGAAAGCGGGGTTGTTCATCGCCATGGCCTCGTGCTCCTGTGGTCGTTCGGCGGGTGCTTCCCTCCAGAGTAACGGGGAGAGCCGACATCTCGGGTGACTTACGCTGAGAGCGTGCAGCCGTTTCCCTCTCTTCCCCTGGGGCACGGCGCCCCGATCGTCATCGGGCACCGGGGTGCCCCCGGCTACCGCCCCGAGCACAGCAGATCCTCCTACGAGCTGGCGATCGCGATGGGCGCGGATGCCGTGGAGCCGGATGTCGTCGCCACGCGTGACGGCGTGCTGGTGGTGCGTCATGAGAACGAGATCTCCGGGACGACCGATGTCGCGGATCATCCGGAGTTCGCCGACCGGCGCACGACCAAGCGCATCGACGGCGAGACGCTGACCGGATGGTTCACCGAGGACTTCACGTGGGATGAGCTGGCCACCCTGCGCAGCCGCGAGCGGCTGCCGCGACTTCGGCCGTCGAGCGCGAGCTTCGACGGTGCCCAGCCGATCCTGCGCCTGACCGACCTCCTCGAGATCGTGCAGGCCGCAGGGGAGGAGCGCGGCCGTGCGGTCGGTGTGGTCCTGGAGGTCAAGCACGCCACGTACTTCGAGGGAATCGGCCTCGACCTGGTGCCGTTGATCGAGCGCGACCTCGCCGCCACGGGCTGGGCCGACGGCAACCGGCCGCTCATCGTGGAGTCGTTCGAGCAGACGGTGCTGCACCGGTTGAAGGCCACGGGACTGCCGGCGCTCTTTGTCTATCTGCTCGAGCCGGAGGGGCGTCCGGCCGATCTCGTGGCCGCGCTCGGGCGGCGGGCGCCGACCTGGGCCGCTGCGGCGGAGCCCGCGGGGCTGGACGCCCTGGTCGGCCGGCTCGACGGGATCAGCGTCGGCAAGGCGATGCTCCTGCAGGATTCCGGGCCGGGTGCGGGGGCGCAGCTCGTCGACGACGCTCATGCCCGCGGGCTGTGCGTCTTCACGTGGACGTGCCGTCCCGAGAACGCCTTCCTCGATCCGGCCCACCGCGGCCAGGGCGGGAAGGCGGCCTTCGGAGACTACGAGGCGGAGTGGGCACGGATCGCCGCGACCGGTGTGGACGGCGTGTTCGTCGACCATGCCGATCTGGGCGTGGCGTCCTTCCGGGCGCCGTCCCCGGGGCGTGGCACCACGACATGAGCGTGTCGCCGCTGGCCCGAGCGGCGGGAGGGGTGCGCGGAGGATCCGCGCACCGGTACAGCTGGTTGTCAGAGATCCGGCCTAGTTTCGGCTCATGACGATGACAGCGGGTGCCGCGGGTGTCGAGGTCGACGGGGTCTTCCGGCGGTTCGGCAGTGTCGCTGCCGTCCAGGGCGCCAGCTTTCGGGCAGAGCCGGGACGGGTGACCGGCCTGGTCGGCCCGAACGGATCCGGCAAGACGACCCTGTTCCTCATGCTCGCCTCCCTCCTCGCCCCGGACGCCGGCACGATCCGCGTGGCCGGTGTCGATCCCGTCGCAGACCCCGCCGGTGTCCGGCGGGCGATCGGGTGGATGCCGGACTCCCTCGGCGCGTGGCCAGCGCTCACCTGCCGCGAGACCCTCGTCACGACGGCCCGGCTCTACGACCTGGCGACGCACGACGCGGAACGCCGCGCGGCCGACCTCCTCGACCAGGTCGGGCTCGCCGATCTCGCCGACCGGCCGGCCAGAGTGCTCTCCCGCGGGCAGAAGCAGAAGCTCGGCCTCGCACGGGCGCTCGTGCACGATCCGGCCGTGCTGCTGCTCGACGAGCCGGCGTCTGGCCTTGACCCGCTCGCCCGCATGCAGCTGCGCGATCTGCTGCGCGCCCGGGCAGAGCGCGGCGGCACGGTGCTGGTTTCCAGCCATGTGCTCGCCGAGCTCGACGAGATGATCGACGATGCGGTGTTCCTCATCGGCGGCCGCGTCGTGGCGGCACCGGCCGTCGCGGGAGCAGCACGCGAATGGCGGATCCGCCTCGCCCGCCCGGCGGACGGCGACCCGGCGTTCGCCGTCGCCGCCGCGCTCGGACGCCCCCCGGCCGAGATCCGCAGCCAGCGCGGCGACGTGCTCGTGCGATTCTCCGGCGATGAGGGCGCCGCCGCTGCGCTGGCGGCGCTGATTCGTGCTGATCTGGCTATCGCGGAGTTCGCTCCCGCCCGCGGCGACCTCGAGAGCGCGTTCCTCGCCCTCGACGATCAGGGGGTGCCCCCGCAGACGGGGGAGAGCACCCCGGAAGGAGGTGCGGCATGAGCGCCGCCCGGATCGGCGTCGTGCTGCGCCTCGAGCTCACCCAGCGGCTGCGGAGCGTGGGATGGTACGTGCTGCTCGGCGTGTTCGCGGTGATCCTCCTGATCGTGACGATCCTGGCCTTCTTCGCCTACGCGTGGATCGGCCCCGCCGGGCCGGGGGTCTACGCGATCGTCGTCAACGTCGTGCTGCTCATGGTGCTGCTGGTGTCGCCGACCCTGAGCGGGAACGCGATCAACGGCGACCGGGACGCCGCGACCCTGGCGCCGGTGCAGGTGACCCTGGCCTCGACAGGAGAGATCCTGGCGGGCAAGCTCCTGGCCGCGATCGTCACCGGACTGATGTTCGTGGGCGTCTCTGCGCCGTTCCTGATCGCCGCCACCTTCGCCGGCGGCGTCGATGCGGCGGTGGTTGCGGTGTCGCTGCTCGTGCTGATCGCCGAGGTGGTCGTGATCGCGGCGATCGGCGTCGGCCTGAGCGGCATCATCGCCCGACCGCTGTTCTCCGTCGCGGCGAGCTATCTGCTCGTCGGCGCGTTGACGGTCGGAACGCTCATCGCCTTCGGGCTCGGCTCGTCGGTGATCCGCTCCGAGGTCGTCTCGGAGGAACGCTGGATGGAGGTGGACGACCGCGGGCAGAGCGTGTGCACCGAGTGGCAGCGGGCGGACTATGCCGTGCAACGACCGGACATGGTGTGGTGGACGCTCGCCGTCAACCCCTTCGTGGTGCTCGCCGACGCCACGCCGACGCGGTTCACGGAGTACGGAGAGCCGGAGGACCTGTTCGGCTTCCTCAAGGTCGGGTTCCGCACCACCCAGATCGCCCCGCCCCTGCAGGTCCGGTGGGACGGCTGCGAACCTGCGTCGGAGTGGAAGCCGCCGGTGTCGTCGGAGGAGCGCCTGGCCGGCACGGTACCCGGCTGGATGGTCGGACTGGGGCTGCAGGTCGTGCTCGCCGGGGCCTTGCTGGCCGGAGGGTACTCCCGCACCCGCACACCGGCACGTCGCCTGCCGCCGGGCACCCGCATCGCCTGAGCCGCGGAATCCCGTCTGCGCCCGCCGCGTACGGCGGACGCCGGCGGGATTCGCTGGCCCTGGGGCTGCGACTCGGCAGACACCCGGCGCCCGTCGGCGGCATCCGTGCGCGGGTGTGCGATGCTTCGGTGGATCCGCGAGGATCCCGGAAGGAGACAACGATGTCCGACCAGGTGTATCTCTACATCGCCCTCATCGTCTATTTCGCGGTGATGATCTTCATCGGGTTCCGCGCCTATCGCAAGACGACGGGGCACGAGGGCTACATGCTCGCAGACCGCAGCCTCCCGCCGTGGGTGGCCGCGCTCAGCGCCGGCGCCTCCGACATGTCCGGCTGGCTGATGATGGGTCTTCCCGGCGCGATCTACGCCTTCGGCCTCATCGAGGCATGGATCGCGATCGGCCTCACCATCGGCGCCTACCTGAACTGGCTGCTCGTGGCGCCCCGGCTGCGGGCCTACACGCAGACGGCCAAGAACTCCATCACCGTTCCGACGTTCTTCGAGAACCGCACACACGACCGCACGCACCTGCTGCGGATCATCTCGAGCGTGATCATCCTGGTGTTCTTCACCCTCTACGTCTCGAGCGGCATGGTCGCGGGCGGCAAGTTCTTCGTCGTGGCCTTCGACGGGGACTATCTCGTCGGCATGCTCCTGATCACGGCCGTCACCCTGACATACACGCTGTTCGGCGGCTTCCTCGGCGCCTCCCACACCGACGTGGTGCAGGGGCTCATGCTCGCGATCGCCGTGGTGATCGTGCCGGTCGCCGCGGTCATCGCGGTGGGCGGCTGGGGGGAGGCGATGTCGCTCATCTCGACGCTGCACCCGGATCACTTCAACCTCTTCGGCGGTCAGGGACTCACGTCCGTCACGGTCATCGGCGTGCTGTCGGGGCTCGCATGGGGGCTGGGATACTTCGGCCAGCCGCACATCGTGGTGCGCTTCATGGCGCTGAGCACCCCGCAGGCGGCCAAGGCCGGCCGCCGGATCGGCCTCACGTGGCAGGTCATCTCGCTCGGCGGGGCGGTCTTTGCCGGGCTGATCGGGGTGGCGTTCTTCGCGAAGGAGGGACTCACCCTCACGGACCCGGAGATGGTGCTGCTGATGATGGCGCAGACGCTGCTGCACCCGCTCGTGGCCGGCCTCGTCCTCGCCGCCGTGCTCGCGGCCATCATGAGCACGTTCTCGAGTCAGCTGATCGTGTGCTCCTCTGCCCTCGTGGAGGACATCTACCGCGTCGTGCGCAAGACCCCGCCCCCAGAGAAGACCCTCGTACTCCTCGGGCGGCTGTGCGTGCTGCTGGTGAGCGTCATCGCGATCCTGTTCGCTCTGGACAGCGAGTCCTCCGTGCTCCAGCTGGTGAGCTTCGCGTGGGCGGGCTTCGGGGCCTCGTTCGGCCCGGTCATCCTGCTGAGCCTGTACTGGCGCCGGCTGACGAACTGGGGGGCGCTGGCGGGCATGCTCGTCGGAGCGGTCACGGTCTTCGCCTGGAGTGCGGCGCAGGGCGGCGTGTTCGACCTATACGAGCTGCTGCCGGGATTCGTCTTCGCGACGATCGCGGTCGTGGTGGTGAGTCTGCTCACCTATCGCCCCAATCCGGAGATCGAGCGGGAGTTCACCGACACCGGTGCGCTGCTGACGGTCGGCCGCGAACCGCGCGACTGACCGTGGCCCGACCCGTGGTCGTGGACGGCCGCGGGTCAGGGCCGGAGCTTGTCCGGATTGCGCATGAACAGCAGCGTGCGGATGCCGTCGTCGCCGGAGCGCAGCGCCACCGTCGTGGTGAGCGTGCCAGCCTCGCGCACCGCCAGACCCGGTCCGCCGCTGATGGTCGCCGGCTGGATCTCGAGCTCCGGCAACGCGGCGAGGCCGAGGAGGAGACGTGCGATCTTCTCCGCGCCCCGCACCGGTCGCAGGGCCGCCGTCCGCCGTCCGCCGCCGTCGGAGTAGAGCACAGCGTCGGCGGAGAGGAGGGCCGTCACCCGGTCGATGTCGCCGGTGGCCACCGCGGCGGCGAGCTGCGCGAGCGCGCGAGCGTCGTGTTCGCGCTGACCATCGTCGATCGCGTCCGCGGAGGCCGCGACCGCGCGCTGCGCGCGGGAGACCAGCTGGCGGGCGGCGCCGGGCGTGGTCTCGAGGACGTCTGCGATGGTGGCGTAGTCGACCTCGAGCACCCGGCGCAGGACGTAGGCGGTCGCCTGCTCCGGCGTCAGCGTCGAGAGCACGAAGTCGAGCGCCTGGCCGAGCCCGTCGCGGTGCAGCGCCTCCCATTCCGGCGACCCGTCGTCGATCACCGGATCCGGCAGCCAGGGACCCAGATAGCTCTCCCGTCGCCGGCGCTGCGCGCGCACCGCATTGAGTGCGAGACGCGAGGCCATCACGCCGAGGAAGGCCCCTGGTGAGCGGACATCTGCCGCGTCGATCCGCGACCAGCTCAGCCACGCGTCCTGCACGACGTCCTCCGCGTCGTCGCGGGAGCCGGTGATGTGGAAGGCCGCGGCCAGCATCCGCGGCCGGTGCGCTGCGAAGACGGCGGCGTGGTCCACGCCTCCCATGCTAGGCCGCCCCGCCGGCGGGGTCGGCGGGGCCGGACGCCCAGCGATAGGCGCCAGCGCGCTCCCGCTCCTGGGCCAGCCAGCGCAGCGTCATCCGGCAGACCGCCTCCTTGAGCATTCCGCCCGCGCGCCCGCCGATCGCGAGCGGGCGCTCGGTGTCGTCGCGGCGCACGAACTGCACGTGACCGGCGCCCGCACCCAGGTCGACGCACTGCAGCAGGTAGCCGAGCGAGAACGGTTCCGGCGCGCGGCCCCGTGCGCGGTCGTGGATCACGTCGGCCGCGTGCGCGCCCATCGGCAGGGCGGTCGCGCACGCGGGACGCAGGTGGGTCGATCCCGGTGCGGCGACGTGCACGGCGTCGCCGGCGCCGACGATCCGCGGCCGTCCGGGAACCGTGAGACGCGCGTCGACGATCAGACGACCCCCGGTGTCGACCGGGAGGGCGGAGTCTGCGGCGAGAGTCGGGTAGGCGAAGCCCGCGCACACCGCCGTGATCCCCTCCGCCGCAGCCACACGGCGCACCTCGACGTCGACTCCGCGCCGTGCGAGCAGGGCGAGCTGCGCCCCTGCCGCGCGCCGTTCGGGGGCCGATGCGGTGACCAGGCGCACCCGCCGTCCGGCCGCCGAGATCGCCCCGGCGAGCTCGATGCCGGTGAGCCCTGCGCCCGCAACCGTCACGGTCTCATCGGGGCGTGCCGCGAGCTCGGCCCGCAGCATCAGGGCGGCCTCCTCCGTCGCGATGCCGGGTGCCCCGGTGGGGGCGCCGGACCCGACCGCGTAGACGAGCGTGTCATAGGGGAGGGCGTCGCCCGAGTCGAGCTCGACGGCGTCCTCTCCGATGCGGGAAGCGGTGGCGAGCACGAGCTCGACATCCGGGTGCAGCAGGTCGCGCAGGTCGCGTCGCGCGTCGGCCCGCTCCCCGCTCGCGAGCGCATGCAGGCGGATGCGCTCGACGAACCAGGGGTGCGGCGTGATCATCCGCACCGGATGCCCGCGCCCCGCCAGCCGGTTCGCCGCCATCACCCCGGCGTACCCCGCGCCGATCACCGTCGTGGTCATGATGCTCCTCTTCTTCTGGACTCTTCTTCTTGGGACTTCAGGAACAGGACACCGGCCGCGCGGAATGTGTGACACGGACGGTGTGACCGAGGCCCAGACGCCCGACAGCAGACGCCCGACGCCGGACGGGCACCGGCGCAGCCGTGCCAGAACTCAGGCGAAAACGCGGGTAGCCGCGCCAGAAACCGGTTTCTGGGCCTCTCGCGCCGATTCCGCCTGAGTCCGGGGCCGGGCCGATTGTGCGCCGCGGGGCGGGGCGGGGCGGGGCGGGGCGGCGGAGCGGGATGTCGGAGGCCGCGCCTAGACTCGAAGGGCCATGATCGACGCCCCTCTGCTGCCCGTGCCGGATGCCGACGACCCGCTCCTCGCGGGCCTCAACCCTCCGCAGCGAGAGGCCGTCACCTACCGGGGGCCGGCACTGCTCATCGTCGCGGGAGCCGGTTCAGGCAAGACCCGCGTGCTCACCCACCGCATCGCCTCGCTGCTGCGTGGCCGCGAGGCGTGGCCGAGCCAGATCCTCGCGATCACGTTCACCAACAAGGCCGCGGGCGAGATGCGCGAGCGCGTCGAGCAGATCGTCGGCGAGGCGGCCCGCGGCATGTGGATCTCCACCTTCCACTCCGCGTGCGTGCGCATTCTGCGCCGGGAGGCGGAGCAGTTCGGGTTCACCAAGTCCTTCACCATCTACGACTCCGGTGACTCGCGCGCGCTCATCAAGCGGCTCGTCAAGGAGCACGAGGCCGACGCGTTCAGCATGACCGCGGCATCCGTGCAGTCGCGCATCTCCAAGCTCAAGAACGAGCTGCTCGACGCGGAGGGGTATGCACGAGACGCCAACATGTCCGACCCGGCTGAGCGGATCTTCGTCGAGCTGTTCGCCGACTATCAGCGCCAGCTGCGCAAGGCCAACGCCTTCGACTTCGACGACCTGATCGCGCAGACGGTGTTCCTGTTCCGGGCGTTCCCGCACGTGGCCGACGTCTACCGGCGCCGGTTCCGGCACATCCTCGTCGATGAGTACCAGGACACCAACCACGCCCAGTACGCCCTCATCCGAGAGCTCACCAAGCCGGTCTCCGGAGAGGGGGCAGCGCCGTTCGAAGCCAACGGCATGATGATCTTCGAGCCGGCGGCGGCGGAGCCGCTGCTGGAGAGCGCCTCTCTGACGGTCGTGGGTGACTCCGACCAGTCGATCTACGCGTTCCGCGGCGCAGACATCCGCAACATCACCGAGTTCGAGCGCGACTTCACCGGAGCGCGGGTCGTGCTTCTGGAACAGAACTACCGTTCGACGCAGAACATCCTCTCGGCGGCCAATGCCGTGATCGGCAACAACTTCGACCGCAAGGACAAGAAGCTCTGGAGCGACCGCGGCCCGGGGGAGAAGATCGTCGGGTTCACCGGCTACTCGCAGCATGACGAGGCCCAGTTCGTCGCGGACGAGATCGACGCCCTGCATCGCGCCGGGATGCCGTACGGCGAGATGGCGGTGTTCTACCGCACCAACGCTCAGTCGCGCGCCCTTGAGGAGATCCTCATCCGTGCCGCGGTGCCGTACAAGATCATGGGCGGCACGAAGTTCTACGAGCGCGCCGAGATCAAGGACGCCATGGCGTATCTCATCGCGGTGGCCAATCCCGCAGACGCCATGGCCGTGCGTCGTATCCTCAACCGTCCGCGGCGCGGCATCGGCGATGTCACCGAGACGGCGATCGCACGGTTCGCCGACGCCAACGACATCTCGTTCCGCGATGCGCTGCGGCATCCCGGCGAGCTCGGCGTCGGCCCCAAGCTGCAGGCCGCCATCGCCGCACTCGACGCGCTGCTCGACGAGGCCACCGCGATCATGCTCCCCGCGTCTGGCGAGGTCCCGCCGCCCACGGCGGTCGCGGAAGGTCTCACCCTCCTGCTGTCGCGAAGCGGCTACCTCGACGCGCTGCGTGCGAGCCGCGACCCCCAGGACGAGGCTCGCCTGGAGAACCTCGACGAGCTCGTGGCGGTCACCCGGGAGTTCGCGCGCAACAACCCGGAGGGGACGATCGTCGATTTCCTCACCGAGGTCGCGCTCGTCGCCGCCGCTGACGACCTCGAAGACTCCTCGGGGTCTGTGTCGATGATGACGATGCACACCGCGAAGGGGCTCGAGTTCGACGCCGTCTTCGTCACGGGCGTCGAAGAGGATCTCATCCCGCACCGTATCTCGGCGGGCGAGCCCGGGGGGCCGCAGGAGGAGCGCCGGCTCTTCTACGTCGGGATCACGCGGGCGCGCAAGCGCCTGTTCCTGTCGCTCGCGATGACCCGCGCGCAGTTCGGCGAGGTCGCCGTGGCGATGCCGAGCCGCTTCCTGCAGGAGATCCCCGCCGAGCTCATCGAGTGGCGGCAGTCGCCGGGCGACGTCAACTCGCGCGGCGGCACCCAGTCGCGCGCGCTCAACGCCCGGCGCACAGCGGGGTCGGGTTTCGGCGGTTCTGGCTTCGGCTCGCGAGAGCCCGCGCTCAAGCCGCTGGGGACCTCGATGGACAGGTTCGCGAACCGGGTCACGGCGAAGGTCCGCGACAACGGCGACCTCGAGCTCGCCGCCGGCGACCGGATCCGGCACGACGATTTCGGCGAGGGGCGTGTCGACGCCGTCACGGGTGAGGGCGCGAAGCGTGTGGCCCATGTGCGTTTCGACACCGCCGGCCTGAAGAAGCTGCTCATCAAGATCGCGCCGATCGCCAAGATCTGAATCGGCCGGGAACGACAGCCAGCCTCGCGCGGGTGCTCTCGTCCCGCGGCCCGGCGTCGCCTAGGCTGGAATCCATGAGTCTGTTCTCGCGTCGGAGAGACAAGCACCCCGCGGCCGCCGAGGCCGACGAGGCCGAGGTCACGCAGGAGATGTCCGCTGCCGCGGCAGACGGGAGCGCCGCGCCGGCGGCCCCGGTCGCCGAGGTCAGCGTCTCGCTGAGCGCCTTCCAGGGCCTCGGCGCTCCCGCGCGCGATCTCACCACGATGGCCGACGTGATGGAGGCGACTGGCCGGATGCCGGGCACCGCCGCGAAGGAGGAGGCCGATGCGGCCGCTGCGGCGGCCGCAGAGCTGCCCCGCCTTCCGCTGGCACCGGCGGTGCCGCCCGTCCCGGCCGAGTCGACGCCGGGGATGCCGGACAACATGCTGCTGCGGGCAGCGCTCCAGCAGCTCGGAGAGCAGCCGACGAGCGCGGAGCTCCTGGGCGTGATGCGTCAGCTTCTGCAGGGCCACGTCTACCTGCGCGTGCGCGGCGACGCTCAGGCGCAGCTCGCGGCGGGGGAGCCGCTCGCGGTCGGTGTGGCCGGGGACGGTGAGCGCACCTATCTCCTCGCGTTCAGCTCCGGCGCCGCCGTGCGTGCGTCGGTCGAGGCATCCCCAGACCCGGAGGCCACATCGGTGATCGCCCAGCCGGTCTGGTCGATGCTCACGCAGGTGGCCAACGGTGCGTTCGCCGGTGTCATCATCGACAACGCCTCCGCCCCGCACCGGGCTGTGCTCCCGAAGGAGCTCATCGTGCACACCCTGGAGCGTGCCGATCCCGAACTGCGGCTGAAGCAGATCCTCGCCGCTCCCCGCGACCAGGACACCGAGGCGAAGGCCGCCGCGGCTCTGGCAGAGGCCCGACTGTGGATCGCCGTGAGCGACCCGGCGGGCGACGGACGCTTCGGCATCGCAGAAGCCCGGATCGCCGACGGCCGCCGTCTGCTCCAGGTGTTCTCCCACCCCCTCGAGATCAGCGCGCTCGGCCACGAGGCCAAGCCCATGCCGTTCACGGCCGAGCAGGTGGGGCGCGTGCTCGCCGGCCACACCGATCTCGCCGGAGTGATCATCGATGCGGCCGGCCCCTCGCTCATCATCGGCCGGGACGGGCTCGGTCCGGTGCTCGAGCTCGTTCCCGACGAGGCCTGAGCCTCCGGCGCCTCCCGGGGGAGACGCGCTGGTCTGTTCGCCGGTGCGTCAGTCCGCCAGGGCCAGCGCCCGGAACGCGTCGCGTTCCCGCAGGGACTGGAGCCGGCTGATCGCCTCCGGCTGGTGTGAGGGCGGAAGCTGGCCCGTGGTGCGATGGTAGAGCTCGTCGATGAGAGCCGTCGCGAGGACGACGAGCTTGGCGATCTCCCGGTCGTCGCGATCCACCCACAGGCACCGGGGCTCGTCGTGCACCGGCTCGAAATCGCGGTGCTCCTCCCACACGAACAGGGTGCGTTCCGCGCCCAGTACGTGCTGCTGCCACCACACCTGCCGCAGGTAGGTGCGGGGGATCCCGCGCCAGGGCTTGTTGGTTGTCTTGATCTCGGCCAGCAGCACCCGGCCGGAATCGTCGACGCGAATGCCGTCCGGTGTCGCCAGGTGGCGCTTCTCGACCTCGGCGTGGAACAGCGCGCTCGAGGGCAGGATGCCGTGGGTCGCAGCGACCCACGCGGCGATCTCGGGCTCCCGGCGCCGGCCGTGATCGGTGTAGGCATTGCCGCCGAAGCGTGGCCCGTTGCCGAGCTTGGCATCGGCCGCGCGCGAGATCGAGGTGGGGGTGCTGAGCCCGGCGACGTCGGTCGCGGTGATCCCGCGCGAGCGTGCGCGCATCCACGCGACCCGGTCGCGGGAGTCCGCGACGATGCGCGCTTCGATCTCGGGGGTCACCCTCCGAGCCTATGCCGACCCTTCGGTGGTCCGGCGCGGCACACGCCGTCCGCGCCCCGACATCGCCGGCTCGGAGCCGGTCTCGGTGCGGGGTAGCGCCGGGTGAGGGCGGATTTGAAGGCGTGCCGAAGATGTCGTAGGGTAGGGGCAACCGAAGACCGCCGGTCATCGTCGTGCATCAGTACGAGGATCGAAGCGCTGCAAGTGATCGTGTGCAAACAGGATCACGAGCGGAGGGCCTGCGCAGGGGACATGAACGTTTCTCCAGTTCCACTGGATTCCACGCTCCGTCGCTTGCGCCGGGGCGTTTCTGCTTTTCTGCGCGGCGGTACAGGCCCGCGCTCCACCACCGTGGAGCGCACCGTACACATAAGGAGTGACCATGGCGCAGAAGGATGCAACGGTCGCCGAGCTCACGAAGTCTTTCGAGAGCTCGAACGCCGTCCTGCTGACCGAGTACCGCGGTCTGACGGTTGCCCAGCTCAAGGAGCTGCGCAACAGCATCCGTCAGAACGCGGAGTACGCCGTGGTGAAGAACACGCTGACCAAGATCGCCGCGAACAACGCGGGGATCTCGTCGCTGGACGAGGACCTCAACGGTCCGTCGGCCGTGGCGTTCGTGCACGGCGACTTCGTCGCCACCGCGAAGGCTCTGCGTGACTTCGCCAAGGCGAACCCGCTTCTCGTGATCAAGGGTGGTGTGTTCGAGGGCAACGCTCTCTCCGCCGCTGAGGTCGACAAGTACGCCTCGCTCGAGAGCCGTGAGGTTCTGCTGGCGAAGGCTGCGGGCATGATGAAGGCGACGATGGGCAAGGCTGCGGCCACCATCGACGCGCTTCGCGAAAAGCTGGAGACCGCCGAAGCCGCGTGAGCGGCGAGCGATCTCTTCTGACAAACCCCATCTATTAGGAGAAACATCATGGCGAAGCTCACCACCGAGGAGCTGCTCGAGCAGTTCGCTGACCTCACCCTCGTCGAGCTCAGCGAGTTCGTGAAGGCGTTCGAGGAGAAGTTCGACGTCACCGCGGCTGCCCCGGTCGCCGTCGCAGGCGCTGCCGGCGGTGCCGGCGAGGCCGCTGCGGCCGAGGAGAAGGACTCCTTCGACGTCATCCTCGAGGCTGCCGGCGACAAGAAGATCCAGGTCATCAAGGTCGTCCGCGAGCTCACCTCGCTCGGCCTCGGCGAGGCCAAGGCCGTCGTCGACGGTGCTCCGAAGGCCGTCCTCGAGGGCGCCAACAAGGAGGCCGCTGAGAAGGCCAAGGCCGCTCTGGAAGAGGCCGGCGCGAGCGTCACCCTCAAGTGATCCTTGCCGGAATGCTGCGCCGTTGACGGCTCTGCACCGGCGTCGAAGCACCACGAAAGCCCCGGGTTCGCCCGGGGCTTTCGTGTGCCAGGAGACCGGCGTTCCCTGCGCGCGGAATGGTTGTGGTGTTGTAACACTCAGGTCGTTGAAACACACCTGTAACACAACTAGATTGAGCGAGATCGGTTCCCGGGATCTGCGGCACGGAGTCGCATCCCGTATCCGGATCCGACGGTCCAAGAGGAGATGACAAATGAGTCGGTCACAGCGACTTCGACTTCTGGCTCCGCTCGCCTTCGTCGGCGCAGCGAGCCTCGCGCTGACGGGCTGCGGTTCGTCGAACACCCCCGGCGACTCGAACAACGGCGGGGGCGGCGATGCGGCCGCGGACTGCGCGGCCTACGAGCAGTACGGCACGTTCGACGGGGACACCGTCGAGATCTACACGACCATCCAGGGCGTCGAGCTGGACCAGATGGTGGCGACCTTCTCGGACTTCCAGGAGTGCACCGGCATCCGCATCGACCTGGTCGGCACGCAGGAGGCCGAGACGCAGATCAACGTGCGAGCCGCCGCGGGCGATGCGCCGGAGCTCATGATCATCCCGCAGCCGGGTCTGCTGTACCGCCTCATCGACGAGGGCTATGTGCTTCCCGCCTCGGAATCCGTCGAGGCGAACGTCGACGAGTTCTGGTCGGAGTCCTGGAAGGGCTACGGCACCGTCGACGGCACCTTCTACGCCGCCCCGATGCTCGCCAGCGTCAAGGGGTGGATCTGGTACTCCCCGGCCGACTTCAAGGCGCGCGGCGTGGAGGTCCCCGAGACGTGGGACGACCTGCTCGCGGTCACCGAGAAGCTCGCCAAGGACGACGACAGCGCCACCTACAAGCCGTGGTGCGTCGGCTTCGGCTCCGGTGACGCCACCGGCTGGCCTGGCACGGACTGGGTCGAAGACCTCGTCCTGCGCACCGCCGGTCCCGACGCCTATGACCAGTGGGTCTCCGGTGAGCTGAAGTTCTCCGACCCGAAGATCAAGGCGGCGTTCGACGAGGTCGGCAAGATCCTCCTCAACCCGGACTACGTCAACGGCGGATTCGGCGGCGTCGAGTCCATCGTCTCGACCACCTTCAACGACGGCGGTCTGCCGATCCTCGAAGGGAACTGCTCGATGCACCACCAGGCGTCGTTCTACGAGGCGCAGTGGCCGGAGGGCACCGTGGTGGCGCCAGACGGTGACGTCTGGGCGTTCCTGACCCCGAAGACCGACCAGAACGCGGGCGACGCGGTGACCGGTGGTGGCGAGCTCGTCGCCAAGTTCGTCGAGGGCGACGCCGTCGACGCAGTGCAGACCTTCATGTCGACCGACACCTGGGCGAACCTGCGGGTCGACGAGGGCGGCGTGATCAGCGCGAACAAGGGCCTGGACCCGTCGCTCGCCAAGAGCGACCTGGGCCGTGCCGCGATCGAGATCCTGCAGGGCGAGGACACCGTGTTCCGCTTCGACGGTTCCGACCTGATGCCCGCCGCCGTCGGAACCAGCTCGTTCTGGACCGGCATGAACGACTGGGTGACCGGCACGAAGAACACCGACCAGCTGGTCGCGTTCATCGACAGCAGCTGGCCCTGAGGCACCGCCGCACCGGCATCCGCTCGTCTGAGCGGGTGCCGGTGCGGCCGGTACGCCCCGGATTGCCGGGCCCGAGAGAGCTGATCTCCGGGCCCGGATCTCTTCCCCCACTGCCCCACAGGAACCGCTACGCTCGGCTCAAGCCTCCGTCCCGAGGGAGGGCTCAGGGCACGCACGAGGCGTGCCGCCCGTGCCGAGCACGACAGAGCACACGCTCAGAGAGGAGTCCTCGTGTCAGTGCTGATGCGAAGGGCCGCCCACCCGCATCGCGGCGCCCGCAGGGAGGTGACCCCTGATGCGTAATGGCTTCTGGGAGTCCTTCGCCGAGAAGCTCGGTGTCTTCTTCATCGGCCTCGCTGCGTTCGCCGCGGTGATCGGTCTCGTCCTGTTCCTCGCCGACCGCGCGCCCAAGAAGGGACGCGACGTCCTCCAGCTGTTCGCCTTCCTGGCGCCGGCGCTGATCCTACTCCTGGTCGGCCTGGTCTACCCGGCCGGCCGGACCATCCTCCTCGCCTTCACCAACAAGGACGGCTCCCTCGGCCTGGACAACTTCATCTGGATGTTCAGCCAGCCCAGCACCCTGATCGTGCTGGGCAACACCCTGCTCTGGGTGGCCCTGGTTCCGCTGCTGTCGACGGTGATCGGGCTCGCATACGCCGTCTTCATCGACCGCGCGTACGGTGAGAAGGCGCTCAAGTCGCTGGTGTTCATGCCGATGGCCATCTCCTTCGTCGGGGCCGGCATCATCTGGCGCTTCATGTACGAGTACCGTGCGACGGGCTTCGAGCAGATCGGCCTGCTGAACCAGATGATGGTGTGGCTGGGGCTGGAGCCCCAGCAGTGGCTCATCAACTCCCCGCTGAACAACATCTTCCTGATCATCGTGATGATCTGGATCCAGACCGGTTTCGCGATGGTGCTGTTCTCCGCCGCCATCAAGGCCGTGCCGACCGAGCACCTCGAGGCCGCGCGCCTGGACGGCACGAACGCCTGGCAGCGGTTCTTCTACATCACGCTGCCGAGCATCCGGGGCACGCTGGTGGTCGTGGTCACCACGATCACGATCGCAACGCTGAAGGTCTTCGACATCGTCCGCGCGATGACCGGTGGTCAGTTCAACACCAGCGTGATCGCCAACGAGATGTATACCCAGGCGTTCCGCAATGGGCAGGCCCAGCAGGGTGCGGCGCTGGCCGTCGTGCTGTTCGTGATGGTGCTCCCCGTCGTCATCTTCAACGTCGTGAACATGCGCAAGCAGAGGGAGGTGCGGTGATGAGCGCCACGCAAGCCCTCACGCCCGAGGCGGTCGACAAAACCCCCCGTACGAAGGCGGCGCGCGTTCGTCAGACCCTTCGGTCGCCGTGGGCGACGCTCGCCGCGGTCATCATCGCGGTGGTCTGGACCATCCCCACCTTCGGGCTCTTCGTCTCGTCGTTCCGCCCGGCCAACGACATCAAGAAGACCGGCTGGTGGACGGTGTTCACCAACCCGAACTTCAGCCTGGAGAACTACCAGGAGGTGCTGTTCGCCTCCGGGGCCTCGAGCGCAAACCTGGGGTCGTACTTCATCAACTCCTTCATCATCACGATCCCGTCCGCGCTGTTCCCGATCGTGCTCGGCGCGATGGCGGCCTACGCGATCGCGTGGATCCCGTTCCGCGGCGCGAACTGGCTGTTCGTCGGGATCTTCGCGCTGCAGATCGTGCCCATCCAGATGGCCCTGATCCCGCTGCTGCAGATCTTCTCGCAGGTGCTGGGCATCAGCGGCACGTTCCCGGCGGTCTGGGTCGCGCACACGATCTTCGGCCTCCCGCTGGTGATCTTCCTGCTGCACAACTTCATCTCCGAGATCCCGGGTGAGCTGATCGAGGCGGCCCGGATCGATGGCGCAGGACACACCCAGATCTTCTTCCGGATCATCCTGCCGCTGTCGGTTCCCGCCCTGGCGAGCATCGGCATCTTCCAGTTCCTCTGGGTGTGGAACGATCTGCTCGTGGCGCTGGTGTTCTCCGGCGGCACGGTCGACGTCGCACCGCTCACGCAGCGCCTGGCCGAGATGGTCGGAAACTTCGGCCGGAACACCCACCTGCTGCCGGCGGGCGCGTTCGTGTCGATCATCGTTCCGCTCATCGTGTTCTTCGCGCTGCAGAAGTACTTCGTCCGCGGCCTGCTGGCGGGTTCCACGAAGGGCTGAGCCCGACCCGCGCGAGGCCCCGCATCCGGCGTCCGGATGCGGGGCCTTCTGCCGTCCGCCGAGCGGTACGATAGACCATCGCCCGAATCGATTCGACTCGTTCGGCTCCGCCGCGCCGCTCCCGCCTGCGGCCGCCCCCCAACCGCCCCCACCGAAAGGCTGTGCGTGTCCGACGTGCCCTCCTCGCCCTCCGACCGCCGTACAGCCACCGGCAGCATCCGCACGGCCACGGGAGCGATCCGCACGCTCGGATCCAATCCGCAGACCGCGCCGATCGTGCTCCACCCCGGCGACTCGCTGTCGACGTCGCGGCGGGTGCTCTACATCGTGCTGCTGGGTGCCCTGACCGCGCTGGGCCCGTTCACGGTCGACCTCTACCTGCCGGCCTTCCCGATGCTCGAGGCCGACTTCCAGACCAGCGCGGCCGCGATCCAGCTCACGCTGACCGGCACCATGATCGGCTTCGCGCTGGGGCAGCTGGTGGTCGGTCCGTTGAGCGATAAGATCGGCCGCCGCGTTCCGCTGGTCGCCGTCACCGCGCTGCACGTCCTGGCCAGCATCGGGGCCGCACTCGCGCCCGATCTCGGGCTGCTCACCGTCGCACGGGTGCTGATGGGTGCCGGAGCGGCCGCCGGGGGCGTGGTGGCGATGGCGATCGTCCGTGATCTCTTCGGCGGGCGTCGGCTGGTGGTCGTGCTGTCCCGGCTCGCGCTGGTCAGCGGGCTGGCCCCGGTGATCGCCCCGCTGGCCGGATCGATGCTCCTGGCGGTGATGCCGTGGCGGGGCATCTTCATCGTCTTGGCGGCGTACGGCCTGGCGATGGTGGTCGCGACAGCGATCGTGATCCCCGAGACCCTGCCCCGGGCCCGCCGGCAGGACAAGGGCAGCCAGACGATGCTGCAGCGCTACCGCAGCGTGCTCTCCGACCGGGTCTTCATCGGCGTGCTCATCATCGGCGGGATGTCGTTCTCCGGGATGTTCTCCTACCTGAGCGCCTCGCCGTTCCTGTTCCAGCAGACGCACGGGCTCAACCCGCAGCAGTACGGGGTGCTGTTCGCCGTCAACTCCGTCGGCATCATCATCGGTGTGCAGTCGGCGTCACGCCTGGCAGCGCGCTTCGGGCCGCAGTGGGTGCTCGCCTTCTCGACGGCCTCGCTCGTGGTGACCGGCACCACGATCATCGTGGCAGACCAGCTGGGGCTGGGCCTGTGGGGCACCGTGGTGCCGCTGTTCCTGTTCATCATGTCGTGCGGGTTCACCTTCCCCTGCGTGCAGGTGCTCGCCCTCGACAGGCACGGCAAGGCCGCTGGCACCGCAGCATCGCTCCTCGGTGCGGCGAACTTCGGGGTCGCCGGAGCCATCTCGCCGCTCGTGGGACTCATCTCCGCTGATGGCATCACCGCCACCACGATGGCGGCGGTGATGGTCGGCGCCGCCCTCGTCGGCGTCGCTTCGCTGTGGTTCGTGGTGCGGCCCCGTACCGTGGGGATGCTGCAGCCCTGACGCTGCCGGTGGCCGTCGCGCGGCGCGGCAGCGCCCGCGGTGGAGGGCATGCGGGAGAATAGGGCGATGACGCGTCGTGCAGCACTCAACACCGGCGTGGTCTGCCTGCTGCTGGGGATCGGAATGGCCGCGCTGATCTCGGCCGACGTCGTGCTCCCCGCGTGGGACCTGCGGTGGAACGAGCTCATGGTCGGCCGTGCCGATGGCGTGGCCCCCGCCTTCGCGCTGTGGCTGAACACCGCCGGCGGCGGCCGCGTCACCGTGGCCGTCGGCATCGTGCTCATCGCGGTGCTGCTGATCGCGTTGCGCAGGCCCCGCACCGCGGCCTACGCCGTGCTCGTGCTCGCCGCGAGCGCCGGCGCTGTGCAGGTGATCAAGCAGATCGTGGCGCGCGCCCGCCCGGATGAGATGCTCGTCGCCAGTGACTTCGGTTCATTCCCGTCGGGGCATACGGCGAACGCGGCGTCGCTCGCGGTGCTGTTGTGGGTGGTCTTCCCCCGGGTATGGATGGCGATCGTGGGGGCGGCATGGGTCGTGGTGATGGCCTACTCGCGCACGTTGCTGAGCGTGCACTGGCTCAGCGACACCGTGGGCGGCGCTCTCGTGGGGGCGGGTGCGGCACTGCTGCTCACGGCGGCGCTGCAGCCGTGGCTCACGCGCGATCGGGAGGTACCGCGTCGAGCAGGGGATCCGGCATGAACCCGTGGCGCATCCGCCCCTATCAGCCGGCGGATCGAACGCGGCTCGCCGAGATCTGCCTGCGCACGGCGGACGCCGGCTCTGACGCGAGCGGACTGCTCGACGACGACACGCTCTGGGCGGACGTCTACGCGCTGCCGTACGTTCAGCGGCATCCCGACCTCGCCTGGGTGGTGGCGGACGGCGACGACCTCGCCGGGGGCTACGTCCTCGGGACAGACGACACCACGGCCTTCGAGGCCTGGTTCCGCGACGAGTGGTGGCCGCAGCGCAGCGCCGGCCGACCGCGCCCCCGGGCGCCAGAAACGCGTCAGGAGCGGGTGCTGGCGGACGCCTGGAGCGTGGGTCGCCGCGATGAGGCGCCGCCGTCGGCGTATCCGGCGCACCTGCATATCGACCTCTTGCCCGTCGCGCAGGGCGCCGGGCTCGGTCGCCGCCTGATGGCGATGCTGCTCGACGAGCTCGCCCGCCGTGGCGTGCCGGGTCTGCATCTCGGCATCGACCCGGCCAATCGCGGAGCTGCGGCGTTCTACACCCGCCTCGGATTCACGCGGCTGCCCGCACCCGCTGGCGCTGAACGGTATGGGATCCGGCTGCCAGCGCGACTCTGATGTGCCGCGTGCGCGGGGGCGCGCAGGTTCAGGTAGGATGGTCGCTGGCCCTCCGGGGCCGCCCGGAGGATTCGCCTAGTGGCCTATGGCGCACGCTTGGAAAGCGTGTTGGGGATGAAACCCCTCGGGGGTTCGAATCCCCCATCCTCCGCCAGCAGCATTTAGCCCCTCATCAGGTTGTTTTACCAGCCGGATGAGGGGCTTTTCGCCGTGTTGTGCTGAACGCTGTGCTAAGAGCCGTCGATGTGTGCTGATAGCCGTTCGATCGCCGAGCGCTGCATTGTCGGGGTAACGTGCGAGTAGATGTTCACGGTCGTCGCGATGGTGGAGTGCCCGAGGCGCTCTTGGACGACTTTCGGGTGCTCGCCGAGCTCGAGAGGGAGTGTCGCGTGCGAGTGGCGCAGCCTTGAGGGAGTGTCTGATTTTCGGTGTTTCTGGGTCGGCCTGACCGAAAGGAACAGGCCGTGATGGACACGACCGAGAGGATCGATCCTGTGACGGGAGAGCTCATTGATGAGCAGCAGCTCGCGGAGCAGCTGTTGAAGCAAGCGAAGGAACAGGGCGTTGACCTCGTCGGCCCCGACGGGTTGTTGAACGGGCTTACCAAGCGAGTCTTGGAGACAGCGCTCGAGGCAGAGATGACCGAACACCTCGGTCACGAGAAGTACCAGCAGGCTGAGAGCGGCAACATCCGCAATGGCAGCCGTTCGAAGACCGTGCTGACCGAGGTTGGTCCCGTCGAGATCGACGTGCCGCGGGACCGGGCCGGGTCGTTCGAGCCGAAGATCGTGAAGAAACGGCAGCGACGACTTACCGGCGTGGGCGAGATCGTTCTCTCGCTCACCGCGCGTGGGTTGACGACCGGTGAGGTCGCGGCGCATTTCGACGAGGTCTATGGGGCGTCTGTGTCGAAGGACACGATCAGTCGGATCACCGACAAGGTCATCGAGGAGATGACCGAGTGGCAGAACCGACCGTTGGACCGCGTCTATCCCGTGGTGTTCGTCGACGCCCTGGTTGTGAAAGTCCGCGACGGCCAAGTGCGGAACAAGCCGTTCTATATCGCCGTGGGTGTCACGGTGAACGGGGAGAGGGACATCCTCGGGATCTGGGCCGGCGACGGCGGTGAGGGAGCGAAGTTCTGGCTCGGTGTGCTCACCGAGATCAAGAACCGTGGCGCCGAGGACGTCTGCATCGTCGTCTGCGACGGGCTCAAAGGGCTGCCGGAGTCGATCAACACCGCATGGCCGCTGGCGACGGTGCAGACCTGCATCATCCATCTGATCCGGAACACGTTCCGGTTCGCCTCACGCCACTACTGGGAAGAGATGGGCAAGGACCTCCGACCGGTCTATACGGCTCCGACTGAAGCGGCAGCTCGGGAGCGGTTCGAGGAGTTCGACGCGACATGGGGTCAGCAATATCCGGCAATCAGCAAGCTCTGGCAGAACGCCTGGTCGGAGTTCGTGCCGTTCCTCGACTGGGATGTCGAGATCCGCCGGATCATCTGCTCGACGAACGCGATCGAGTCCCTCAACGCCCGCTACCGCCGCGCGGTCAGAGCCCGTGGGCACTTTCCCAACGATGCTGCAGCGCTGAAGTGTCTCTATCTCGTGACCCGCTCGCTTGACCCGACGGGTCGGGGCAGAGCGTCGCTGGGCGACGAGGTGGAAGCCAGCGCTGAACGCGTTCGCGATCGCCTTCGAAGGCCGAATCAACTAATGACCGCCGGCCCAGAAACACCGTTCATCGGACAGACCCGGCGACGGGGCTCCACCCATTCCCCTCCGACATCCCACAGAACACCACGAGACGCCAGAACGCCGCCAGCCTCCCGCCCAGCCACGTTCATCGCCGAAGTACAGGCCACCCCCTCGAAAAATCTAGCCTTCGTGCTTGGGGGACGACCATGGGGCCCCAGGCCTCTCCGCCCAAGGTCCCAGAAGGGGTACGCGCGCACGCGCGCGCGTAGAAACTAACATCCAGACGCTCATCGCGCAGGTCCTCGTGGGCCTACAGTGCTACTCTTCAGCAGCGCCGATCAGCATCGACGATGCTCAGCAGCCGCCGACTCGTGTGGTCCCCTAGCCGAGCGTCGTAACTGGCCGATGTCTGTGGCCAGTGGTCTACTATGCATACAAGGGATGAGGAGCAAGATTATGGCACCGGTAATCCAACTCGCAGAGACAGATCTGCGCGAGCGCCTCGCAACTATTCTTAGG
Source organism: Microbacterium longlingense (assembly GCF_058349825.2). NCBI lineage: Bacteria > Bacillati > Actinomycetota > Actinomycetes > Micrococcales > Microbacteriaceae > Microbacterium > Microbacterium longlingense. Next base: position 52,399 of record NZ_JBYRJA020000001.1, on the reverse strand, counting down.
TCACTCGACCTGCGTTCGTACGAGGAGTTTCGTGAGCGCGCCGAGAAGAACCTGCTACAGGACCGCGAATGGGCCGCTCGGGACGAACTCGATTCGATCGCGTACCTGCTCGGCGAAGACCGCCTCACTGACTGAATGAGTGTTCTCGGCCAAGCACAGGAGCTCGCCGACCGCCTCGAGAGCACGATCCGTAACAGCCTGCCTGGCGAGCCGCGCATTCGAGCCCAACTGTTCGAGAAGACGGGTCGCGTTCGAGTCTCACCCGTTGATGAGGCAGGTTCGATCGAGCCCGCACGCCTCCCGCTGTACATCGATGAGGAATTGCTCGCTAACTGGAGTTTTTACCTGTTCACCGATTCCTCTTACGAGGGGTTTCTCCGGGTAGACCAGATGCGGATCACTCTGTTCGCAAAGTTCGAGGAGTCACCGATCGCCCGGCTGGAGTACGAGGGGAAGACAACCGGGCCCCCGGTGAGTCATTGGCAATTCCACGCTGAACGGGGGGCGCTCTCGTTCCTCCTCGCCCGTGCATTTCAGAAGGGCAAGAAGGGCAAGAAGGGCAGGGCGCCGATGTCGCTCTCCTCGTTGCACTTCCCGACCGGGGGGCGCCGGTTCAGACCCGGCCTAGAAGACTTCATCCAGTTCTTGATACAGGACGGCGGCTTTGACCACGTCGATGGCTGGAAGCGCGTGCTTGAAGAGGGGCGTGAACTTGCCAGACGGTTTCAGGTTCGCACTATCGCGCGGGACTACCCCGCAGAGGTCGCGCAAATCCTCCGGGATCGAGGATGGTCCGTAGACCCGCCTGAAGATTTCGACGAATGGGAGAGCGTCGAAGTGCTGCGCGAGTACTGAAACCTGAACGAGAACACCGCGAGAATCAGGCGGCAGGTGGCGCCGATTCCGAACGGAATCCGCCTGGAATCCGCTTTACGCCGGCCGGCGTCATCCCCACCTGCGGCCCCCCCTCGACCTCACGCGTCCAGCGGGGTGGAGGCTGCCTGCATCGCGATTAAGGGTCTCCGGGGCTTGCCGCCCTCTCCCCCCGGCATTTTTTCTTACAGCACGCCTTCGCCGCGCAGAGGTCGGATGCCAGCGCCTACAAACCCGGGCGCAAAGCCAGTAACACCAGCTGCGGCCGCGAAGGCATGAATGTCGAAGTTCGGATCATCCTCGGCGAGGGCCTGCCCAACGACCCAAGCCACGTTCAGTCGGATGTAGTCAGCGCTCTTGGTGTCGAGTCGGTCGGTCGTCGTGTGGTCGGCGCCGCGGTCGTGACGAGCGCCGTCGATGCGTGAATGGGCGTCCGACCAATCCTGGGCGCGGATTTCGTCGGCGAGCCGCTGAGCGAGAGTGCTGAGATTACGCATGATCCTTCTTCCTTTGCGCTGATAGAAACACCGCCGGGGCGGTGGTCCCAAGGATAAGTTCGGCGTGTGACACACGTTCCAGCTTTCTCGTAGCGGCCTCCAGATCGATGCCAGAACTGGGTCGGTGCCCTGCGCCAGCGTGCCCACGAAGGTGCGGCGCACCCCGCTTCGCGAGGGCACGCTGCAATCTCGCGCATACGGTGTGCTAATCGCTGTGCTACCGCCGAGGAATCGGTCGCCTGATGTTGACCCTGTGCGTCTTCGCCGGGTCGGTGAGGCCAGTGATTTCTAGGGCCTGACGCTGTTCGTCGCATCTAGCAGTTGACGGGTGCTTGGCAGTTCGAATCCCCCATCCTCCGCCAGAATCACGCCCCGCCCGCTCGCCGCTTGTGCGCGTCCTCTCGCGGGCTTGCCTCGCAGGACTCTGCCGGCGCGCGCCGCCGGGGGAGCGCATGTGCGAGCCGGGCGCACGCCGAAGGCGGCGTCCGGAGACGCCGCCTTCGGGAGGGATCAGCGGTTGGCTGCGCGCGGCGCGCCGATGCCCGGGTCGATCTGGAACGGCCCGTCGACCGACGGTCGCACGTCGAAGTCGAAGATCGCCGTCGGGATGTACACCGTCGAACACGAGTTCGGGATGTCCACGACACCGGACAGGCGTCCTTCGATCGGTGCAGCACCCAGCAGGAGGTAGACCTGCTCCGGGCTGTAGCCGAACTTCGTCAGGTAGTCGATCGCGTGCAGACAGGCGCGCTGATACGACAGGTGCGAGTCGAGGTAGCGCTGCTCGCCGTCGAGGGTCACCGAGGTGCCCGAGAACGCGAGCCACTCGCTGAAGCGCGGATCCACGGTCCCCGGCAGGAAGATGGCGTTCTCGGTCACGCCGTACGTCTCCATGCCGCCGGGGATGATGTCGACGTGCAGATCGATGAACCCGCCCATCTCGATCGCGCCGCAGAAGGTGATCTCGCCGTCGCCCTGGGAGAAGTGCAGGTCGCCCACCGACAGGTTCGCCCCGTCGACGTACACCGGGTAGAAGACCCTGCTGCCCTTGGAGAGGTTCTTGATGTCCTGGTTGCCGCCGTTCTCACGCGGGGGAGCGGTGCGGGCCGCCTCGCCGGCGACCCGGTCGTACTCCGACTCCGGCAGCGACCCGAGCACCGCGTGGCGCGGCTCGGGCGGCAGGGCCAGCGGCGGCACGCGGTGGGGGTCGGTAGCGATCAGCGCGCCCTCCCGGGCGTTCCACCTCGCCAGCAGCTCCGCGGAGGGGGCCGTGCCCATCAGGCCGGGGTGGATGAGCCCGGCGAAGGACACTCCCGGCACGTGGCGTGAGGTGGCGATCTGTCCGCTGAAGTCCCAGACGGCCTTGTAGGCGTCGGGGAACTGCTCGGTGAGGAAGCCGCCGCCGTTGTTCTTCGCGAAGATGCCGGTATAGCCCCAGCCCTGCCCGGCGAGCGGGCCGGAGTCCTCCTGGGGGATGGGACCGACGTCGAGGATGTCGACGATGAGGAGGTCGCCCGGCTTGGCGCCCTCCACCCGGAACGGGCCGGACAGCTTGTGCACCGTCAGGAGCGGAGCGTTCAGGATGTCCTCGGCGGAGTCGTCGTTGACGATCGCGCCGTCGAACCACTCGCGGCAGTCGACCCGGAACGACTCTCCGGGCTTCACGGTCGCCACCGGCGGAATCTCGGGATGCCACCGGTTGTGGCCGATCTTCTCCTGATCCTCGAACTTCTTCGCGGAGTCGAGTGGGAACAATACCTCTGGCATGATCTCTCCTTCGGGTCGTGGCTTCTTGGCGCGATCTGTCCCCGGTCAGGACCGGGGGAGCTTCTGGTGCAGCGGGTTGCGGGTCACCGGCGTCCCGCGGCCGGGCCGACGCCCGGGGACCGAGCCGCTGACGACCTCCGGTTCGTGGGCGGATCGCGCAGCGCGGTCCATCAGGCCGAACGCGGCGGTGCCGGTGCGGCCCAGATGCGGAGCGGTGATCGCTCTGCGGGCCGGCTCCCCGCATGCGGGGCACGCGGCGGCATCCGGGACGGCGGCCATCGGGTGGATCTCGGTGAACGTGCCGCAGGAACAGCGGAAGTCGTAGCGGGGCATGGAGCTCCTCTCGGGGCGGGGTCAGGAGTCAGCGCGCACCGCGGCCTGCGCGGCGCTGCGGCGGCCGAGGGGCACGGCGAGGACCAGGGCCAGGACGCCCAGGACGGCGTATCCGGCTGCCCATGTCCAGTCGCTGACGAAGGCGCCGGTGAGGAGCAGCAGCGCGGGGATCGTGCCGGTGAGGAAGGACAGCATGATCGTGAACCAGCCCGTCAGGTGCCCGAGCGACTCGCGCCCCCGCCCGAGCAGGAGGAAGAACAGCCACCACAGGACGGCCCACAGGAACCAGATGACGCCGAAGACGGGATCGTCGTAGCGGACGACGTTGACCACGCCGATCACGATCGCGCAGATCACCACGAACAGCGAGAACCAGCCCAGTCCTTCCGCGCCCTGGCCGGTCCACTGGATGAGCCCGACGTAGAGGTACGTGAAGCCGAATAGGTAGATCCCCGCGGCGGCGAAGATCGCATCAGGATCCCCGTTCGCCTGGATGAGGGCGATGGTGGGGAAGACCACCTGCATCGTTCCGACGAAGAAGTTGAGGATGCCCGCGGCTTTCCCGGGGATCACACCGATCAGCATGAGGCCGTTGATGAACAGCACGGCCCCGACGTACAGCAGCCCGACGTTTCCCACTCTCACTCCGTTCGCCCGCCCCGAGGCGGTGCGTCTGCGCACGCCGAAACGGCGTGCGACACCGTCGTCGCGGCTCTGCTCTGACCCCACGGATTGCGGCCGTCAACGGGTGTTTCTCCGGCGGCTCCAGTGGTGATGACCTGCTTGACGCAAACGTATCCAGCCCGCTGGGAAAGCGCAAGGGTGATCCGGTGCGGACGGAAAAGTTCCGTACCATCGGGGGGGTGGCCACCCCCAAGATCGTGTTGTTCTACGTGTTCGCTCCGCTCCCGGATCCGGAGGCGATCCGGCTCTGGCAGCGCGACGTCGGCGAGGCGCTGGGGCTGCGCGGCCGGGTGCTCATCTCGCCGGATGGCATCAACGGCACCCTCGGCGGCGACCTGCCGCAGCTCAAGCGCTGGGTGCGTTCCTTCCGCGCCTATCCGGCCTTCCGCGCAGCGGACATCAAGTGGAGCGCGGGGAGCGGCCTCGACGATGACGGCCGCAGCAGCGACTTCCCGAAGCTGAGCGTCAAGGTGCGTGCGGAGATCGTGTCCTTCGGGGCGCCGGGCGACGTGCGGGTGGACGGGGACGGCGTGATCGGGGGAGGCACGCGGCTGAGCCCGGACGACGTGCATCGTCTCGTGGCGGAGCGCGGCGACGATGTGGTGTTCTTCGACGGGCGCAACGCGTTCGAGGCGCAGATCGGGCGGTTCCGGGGCGCTGTCGTGCCGGACGCCGAGACCACCCGCGACTTCGTCGGCCTCCTCGACGCCGGGGTCTACGACGATCTCAAGGGGCGGCCGGTGATCACCTACTGCACCGGAGGCATCCGCTGCGAGGTGCTGTCGAGCCTCATGGTGGCGCGGGGTTTCGGAGAGGTGTATCAGCTCGACGGGGGCATCGTGCGCTACGGCGAGCGCTTCGGGGACGCGGGGCTGTGGGAGGGATCTCTCTACGTGTTCGACCGCCGCGGCTCGATCGACTTCTCCGATCAGGCAGCGGTGATCGGCCGGTGCGCCGGGTGCGGGGCGCCCACGAGCCGCACCGCCAACTGCCCTGATCTGTCGTGCCGCCGTCAGTTCGTCGTCTGCGAGCGGTGCGGTGCGGTGCCCTGCGGAGAACACCGGGCCTGACGGCGATGCGCTGCCCCGGGCGGCCCGTCAGGGTTCGCGGTCGTCGCGCGAACCGCCCAGCGACCGCGGCAGCAGCGCGGCCAGGACCCGGGCGCGCCGCCCCGCGCGCGCGAGCAGATCACGGCGTACGCGTCCGAGCGGCGCGGTGAGATCTTCCGCGACCGCGGGACCGGTCGTGTAGCTGGCGTGTTCCACGGCGGTGCGCAGGGTCCGCATCGCTGCCGGGTCGACGCGGAGCACGCGGGTGAGGCGCTCCTCGCGTGCCCGCGGCGACTCGGTTCCGCCCTGGGCGTCTGCGCCCTCCGCGGCGGCATGACCGAGGTCGCGCAGCGTGTCGTCGAGCTCCGCCCACGCCGCCCCGGCGTCGCCGCTGCGGGCCGCCGCCACGCGCCGCCCGCGCCGCGCCAGGCGCATCCCCGCCGGCGCGAGGGCGGCCGGCAGCAGCAGCACCATCAGCCACCACCACGGCGATGGCACGCCCCTCTCCGCCGCCGTCGTGCCCCCTCCCGCTGCGCTCTCCGGGGTGTCGTCCTGGGCCGGCTCCGGGGCGTTCTGCTCGCGGCTCGGTGCGTCGACCGGGTCGCCGGGCTCGCGGTCCGGATCGTCTGATCGGGCGGAGATCGCGGCGGAGAAGACGGTGGGGACGCCCAGGCTCGCCGTGGGCTCGAACGGCACCCAGCCCAGATCATCGAAGTAGACCTCCGGCCAGGAGTGGAGCTGATCGCTCGAGACCTCGTAGACGGTGCGGTCGCCGCGTTCCTCGCCGGAGTCCCGCCCGGGGAGATAGCCCACCACGATGCGGGTCGGCATACCCAGGCTGCGGCTCATGAGCGCGAACGCGCCGGCGAAGTGGATGCAGTACCCCTCGCGCACCTCGAGGAACTGCGCGACCGCCTGCGCGCCGGTGCCGTCGAAGCCCTCGTCGACCGGGGTCGAGAGAGAGTAGCGGAATGCCGTGCGGAACCAGGTCTGCAGCGCCATGGCCCTGTCGAAATCGTTCTCCGCGTGCGCGGTGACCTCCGCGGCGGTATCGGCGATGACGGCCGGTAGGTCATCCGGCAGCGCCAGCAGTCCCGCCGGCAGGTGTTGCCCGGCAGCCCTGCTCGCGCGCGCTTGTTCGAGCGTCGGCTCGACGTCCACGGTGGTCACCGTGTATGCCTGCCCGTCGGCGTCGGCGTCATCGCTGATCAGCGTGCGGTTGTCCGGCATCACCTGCCAGACGCCCTCCTGCCCGGCGATGGCGATCGCCGGGTACGGCACCGGCAGCCACGGGCCGCGCACCCCGAGTATGCGGATCGTGGTCTCGTCGACGCCGTCCGGGAGGTCGTCGTCCGTCCGTTGCTCCGGCTCCGGGGCGCCGGGCTCCTGGCCGGAAGAGGGCGGCACGATCGGGTCAGGGCCGAAACCGGCGTGCAGCCCCTGCGTCTCGGTCCGGTCGGGCTCCCAGACCTGTCCGTCGAAGTCCGACAGCGTCGCGATGCGCAGGTACGGCGGCGCACTTGCGGTCGTGGTGAGCTCGAGCGCCGTGGTCGTCCATGGCCGGCGGAGGTCGTCGCCGAGCCGCAGCGACGGGTCCAGCGTGATCCCGGGCGACAGGTTCAGGCCGCCCGCGGTGAGCGGGACGAGGGGGGCCGCCCAGAGCGTCGCGGCCACCGCGGCGGTCGCCATCGCCGCGGTCAGCGCGATGCCGCGCCGGCGGCCATCGGGGTCTGGTCGCCGACCCGGACGGCGTAGCATCACCACGACGGTGACCGCGAGCACCGCGAACCACCCCAGGTCGGCGTCGCCGCGGATCGCGATCGTGGGAATGGCGCCGGCGACCGCCGTGACGACCGCGGCGGCCAGGGGAGCCGCCCGTACCAACTGGTCCAGTGCGATCGCGAGGAGGCCGAAGCCGGCCGCGATCACGAACGCCAGGTCGGCGCTCGCCGGCAGGGGCACGACCCCGTAGTAGATGAGATCCCAGGCGCGCACCGCGATGGCGTCTGCCGCGGCGCCCGTCTGCAGGGTCGGCACGATCAGGAAGCTCGCGGTGTCGGGGAGGAACATGCGCAGCAGCACGATCGTCAGCGCCGCCAGCGCGACTCCCGCCGCGATCGGCTCGGAGGCCCGGGACAGGAGCCGGCCCGTCGGGGTGCCCGGGCGGCGCAGCACCGTGCGCGCGGCGAGGGCCGCCGCGAGCACCAGGAAGACCGTCAGCACGCACTGCCGGCTCCACGGCCCGGGGGCGACCATGCCGCTGAGCGGCCAGAGGGCGACCAGGCAGCCGAGCGCGGCGACCGCGGTCGCCCCGGGGCGAACGGGGCGCGGCGTGCGCGGCGCGGGCGAGGGGATGCGTTCGGAGGCCGTCGGGCGGTCCTCGGGGTCCACGCGCACGCGGAGCGGCTCGCGCGCGGAGGTGAGGGTGCTCATCCCGCCCCCCGAGGATCGACGGCGGAGGACAGTGCTGCCCAGGACGCGGCGACATCGGGCCCCAGCGCCGCGGCGCGCCAACCCGCGTCCCTGGCCGCAGCGAGGGCCCCGGCGTCTGGCGCCGCCGCAAGAAGCACGCCGGCCCGGTCGGGGCGGAGGTGCGCGGCCTCCGCGGCGGAGAGGGTGCCGGTGATGTGCACCAGGAAGCCGCCGCCGTCGGCGCCGAACGCCGGCTGATCGTGTTCCGCTGCCCTGTCGCGGTGCGGTGCGATGCGTGCAAGCGCGATGAGGAGCTCCTCCTCGTCGCTGTCGCGCTCCGTCACAGCGCCCGTCCTGCCGGCGCCGTCGCCCGGCAACGCCCCGATCGGCTCGTCGTGGGCGTCGACGACGTGGACGGTCAGTCCGGACGCGTGCAGGTGCGCGGCGATCGACGCACACGCCGACACGGCCGCCTCGAACAGGACGGCATCCGTGCCCGCCCAGCGCCCGCGGTCGTGGTCGAGCACGACGCGGGCGTCCGGCTCGGTCTCCTGCTCCTCCTGGCGCACCATGAGGTCGCCGCGGTGCGCGCTCGCACGCCAATGGATGCGCCGCATCGAATCTCCCGGAGCGTAACGGCGCGGGGTGAGGTTGTCGACGCCCTGACCGAGACGGTTGGCCGCAGACCGCCCGGTGGTTCCCGCGCCGTGCTCGTCGCCGAGCGGCGGCAGCACGACGACGGCGGGGACCACGGTGAGCGGTGTCGCTCGGCCGATGCGCTCCTGGCGTGCAGAGAGGCTGAGCGGATCCGACGTTCGCACCAGGAGCGGACCGAGCGGTACCACGCCGCGCCGGACCCCGCGGATGCGGTACTCGAGCACGATGTCGCGGCGCGCTGCCCCCGGGAGAGCACCGGCCGCGAGACCGGTGACCGCCGCCGGCAGCTCATCCTGCCACCGTGCACCGGGTCGCGGCAGGAGCGTGCGCACATCGGGCCGGATGCGCACGACCGTCTCCTCTCCCACCGACAGCAGCCTGGTGGTGCGCCGGTCGACCTCGCCGCGACGACGGGGGAGGTGCACGACGAGCACGGCGAGCGCGGTCAGGGCGAGCAGCAGCACGCCGATGTACACCAGGAGGGGAGCGGCGAGGACGTTCGCCGCGACGATCAGGACGATCCCGCTCGTGAGCGCAGCGACGCCCCGCGCGGTGAGCGGACCCCGAGGCCCCGGTTCCGGCGCCATCCTGTCACCGGGGCGTCGCGACCGGAATCGGCACGTGCGCGATGATGCGGTCGAGGGCCGCCGCGACGTCCCCGGTGCGGCCGCGGGCCGGGATCACCCGGTGCGCGAACACCGGCGAGACGAGGCCGGCGATGTCGTCGGGGATCACGTAGGGGCGACCGTCCAGCGCGGCGACCACCTTCGCGGCCCGCACGAGCTGCAGGGTCGCACGCGGACTCGCTCCGAGCGCCAGCGCGGCATCGGTGCGGGTGGCGCGGGCGATCGCGACGGCGTACTCCTCGATCACGGGGGCCACGTGCACGCGCCGCGCCCATGCGATGAGGGCCGCGACGTCGCCGAGGCCGGCGACCGGGCGGATGCCATCGAGGGGGTTGGTGCGGTCGCGCTGGCGCAGCATGAGCGTCTCCGCCGCCGCGTCCGGATAGCCCATCGAGATGCGCATCATGAAGCGGTCGCGCTGCGCCTCCGGCAGCGCATAGGTGCCTTCCATCTCGAGCGGGTTTTGCGTGGCGACGACGAGGAACGGCGTCGGCAGGGCATAGGTGCGCCCGTCCACGCTCACCTGGTGCTCCTCCATCGCCTCCAGCAGCGCCGACTGCGTCTTGGGCGACGAACGGTTGATCTCGTCCGCGATCACGATGTGCGCGAAGATGGCGCCGGGTGTGAACTCGAACGCGCGGTCCACCGGGTTGTAGATGCTGACCCCGGTGACGTCCCCCGGCAGCAGATCCGGCGTGAACTGGATACGGCGCACGGTGGCGTGCACGCTCGCGGCGAGCGTCCTGGCCAGCATGGTCTTGCCGACGCCCGGCACGTCCTCGATCAGCAGGTGGCCCTCGGCCAGGAGGCACACCAGCGCGCTGCGCACCGCTTCCGGCTTGCCGTCGATGACCCGCGAGATCGCGGCAGCGATGGCGGCTGTGCTGGTGGCGAAAGCTGCCGCATCCAGCGGCGGTGTCGCAGCTGCCGGGTCGGCTGTGACGCCCAGGGTGGTACCGGTGTCTGGCATGCCGTCCCCTCCGTCGCACGTGATCAGATCGTAACCCCGGAACGCTGTGCGTGTCCTGCCGCGGCGGGAGTCCGCCGGCGGTGCGCGCCGGTCATCCCCAGATCGTCCGGCGGGGCGTGGGGCCCGTGCGCAGCGGGGCGGCGCGTGCCAGGGCCAGCAGCGCGAGGCCGCGCTCGCCCGCCAGCTCGTGCAGCTCCGCCGCGCCGACGACGGTCTCCCAGTGGGCGAGGAAGCACGCGGCATCCGCGCGGCGGCGGGCGATGATCCGCGGTACCGGCAGGAGCGTCTGACGCTCGGCGCCGCGGCTCAGCAGCCCGGCCACGACGCCGACGAGCGAGCGTCTCCGCGGCACGTCGGCGCGGTCGACGCGCAGCAGGAACCGCGGGCTCTCCGGCGGGGAGAACAGTTCCGCCACCGCATCCGCCACGGTGCGCTGATCGCCGGCGTGCCCGCCCAGCTCGATGCGGGTCTCATCGCGGCCCGCGTGCACGACCACGTCGTCCTCGTCGACGTCGCCGATCCGTCCGGCGTCGCGCAGGGTGCGGACGATCGCCAGCGTCGCCGCGCGGTGGGTTCCGGCCGGATCACGACGTCGTCGCGCTGCGCGGAGGGCCGAGCGCGCCCCGCCGGTCGCGGCGATCCCGATGCCGATCGCCACCGATGCCGCTCCGATCGCCAGGGACGTCATGCCGGCGCCGTCCCCGACCAGCAGTGCGCCGTTGAGCGCGGTCAGGAGCACGGCAGAGCCCGCGGTGCCGGCGATCGCGCTCACCGGGATCGCCCCGGCGAGGCGTGGCGGCGGCGGAATCAGTGCGTCGCGGCCCGCGAGCCGTCGCACGGCGACCACCTGGCGCGCACGATCCTCGTAGAGCTCGCCGACGCGCCACCGCGCGCGGGTCTCCGCCCGCGGGCAGATGCCGGCGGCCGCGAACGCGTCCAGGGCCGCGACAGAGCACGTGGTGTCCTTCGCCGTTACGCGGTCGAGCACCGCACGTGCTGCGGAGTCGAGCACGGCCGGCAGACCGGCGACGATCTCGACGGAAGCGGACGGCGAGGCGGGGCCGTCCGCGTCGAGTCCGCGGAGGTGCTCGTGCCGGCGGTGGAGCCGGCGCAGCTCTGCGGGCTCGTCGAACGGCACGTCAGGCGGGATGAGGCAGGCGACCGACCAGTTGTGCGCCACTTTGCCCGGCCACGCGGGATCCCGGCGCAGGGTGCGGCCGCGCAGCTGCTGCGTGCCGGTCGAGGTGGTGACGGTGGTGAGGTCGATGAGGGTGTTCACCGCCGGGCAGTCCCAGCCCTCGCCGAGCAGCCCGCGCGTGCCGACCAGCAGGCGCACGTCTCCGCGGCTGATGAGCTCGGAGACCGCTGCCACGATGCGCCCTGCGCCCTGGCCGACCGCGCGCAGCTCGCGGGTCGGCCCCGGCTCGGCGCGGACCGACACCGGGACCTGCAGGAGGGCGGTGAGCTCTGCGGCGAGCCGCTCGGCGTCGTCGGCGCGCACGCGCAGCCGGTTGGCGGTGAGCAGCACCGGATGCAGCGCCGCGGTGACGGGCGTCACGGCCGCGCGCTCGAACACGCGCAGCGCACCGGCCGGGGCGTCGCCGGTGATGCCGGACGCTCCGCCGTGCTCGACGGCGTCGGTCACGATCACGGCGCGGATGCGGTCGCCATCCGGGCCCGCGAGCTCGTCGCGGATGATGTCGATCGCCGCATGGTCCTTCGCCGCCGAGGTCGCGAGAGTGGTCTCCACCGGATCGCGACCGCGGCGGATGCCCCGATCGGTGAGATGGAGACCGAAGTCCGCCAGGGTCGAACGCAGGTGGTCCCACTGCCGCCGTGCTGCGGGATCCGGCAGGAGCCGGGTGAGCGCGAAGCGCGCGAGCACGGTCAGCAGGTCATCCGTCGTGCAGCGGTCGAACAGCACCGGAGACAGCAGCGGCACGATCGGGTGGGCGGGGTCGATGCGTCGCAGCACCACGCCGCACGCGCGGGCGAGCGGCAGGTCCGCCGCGAGGGCGCGTTCGAGATCCGTCTGCGCCGACCGCGGCGGCGCACCGCCGGATCCGGCTTCCTCCGCCCCGCCCGCCGGCGCCGGCTGCAGCACGCTCTCGAGATAGGCGACGCCGTCTGGCGTCGCGAGCATCCGACGCAGCAGGTCGTCCAGAGCGGCGCCGTGCCGGCGGATGAAGCCCGACTCCGCCGGCAACGGCTCGACGAACCGCACGAGGTCGCGATAGGGCGCGAGATGTCCTTCCTTCACGACCGCCGGCGTCGGGACCTCGTCGTCCACGTCGCCGAGCAGCTGGGTGTAGTTGTCATACTCCCGGCCGTCCTCGGGGGAGGGGAGCGTCGCGGTCAGGCCGATCAGGAGCCCGCGGCCGCCCCGCTCGCGGATGCGGCCCGCCAGATAGGCGACCACGAGCGCCCAGTGGTCCAGCAGATGGTGGCACTCGTCGAGCACGATCGTGTCGATGCCGGCCTCGACGATGGCGTCCAGCCGGGCGACGGCGTTCGGATGCAGGGCCAGGGCGATCTGGTCGGGGCGCGCCCTGGTGAATCCGCGCCGCGCGGAGGCCGCTCTGCGACGGATGCCGGAACGGTACCGGGGCGGATGCGATGACGCCAGCTCCGCGAGCCAGGTGGTCGCCTCCGCCTCGGAACGGCCGGCCCGGCACAGGTCGTCGACCCAGCGAGCGCGGGCGAGCTCGTCGAAGGGGGCGCCATCGCCCATCACACCCAGGAGCTGATAGGTGAGCACGGTGAGATCGCCCAGGAGATGCGGATCATCGGAGACCTCCGCCGGGTCCGGTGCGAGCTCCCGGGCGGTACGCACCCACTGCTGCCGGATCGTCACGCTCGGAGCGAGCACGACCGTGCGTCGCCCCTCGCGCATCGCGAGCAGCAGCCCCAGCAGGGTCTTGCCGGATCCGGGTGGTGCGACGATGTGGATCGACTCCGTGTCCCCGCCCGCCGGCACGCGCGCGAGGACGCCGGCCTGCGACGGACGGAGGGTTCCGTCGAAGCGCCAGCCGGCGAGCGGAACGTGCGCACGGCGGCCATCCGTACGCGCGTCGGCCGTCGGGGACATGCTTCGAGCATGCCGCACATCGCGGCTGTGGCCGTCACACGGCCGAGGCGTCGGGTAGAGTGGTCTGCGGCTCTCCGCGTGGCGACACCCAGGCCAATTCCCCCAGGACGGAAACGTAGCAAGGGTAACCGGGCTCTGTCGGGTGCGCGGAGAGTCTTTTCTTTGCCCGCGCGGCCGCGGCGACAGCCGGGGCACCCTCCGGACGACGAGACGATCCGCGTCCACCGTCCGGCCACCGGCACCACCGGCACCGGGCGCGGCATCCCCGGCGATCCCGACCCGGTGACGATCCGCGGGCCGTCCCGTCGCGGCGCTGTCGCCTCAACCCGGTCGGCGGGATGCTCCCCGCGGTCCGTTCAGGAAGGCCGTGAGGCGTTCGCGGATGCCGCGCACGTCCAGGCCGTGCCAGCGGTCATGGTCTTCGATCTCTCCGTACCGGTGCAGGTCGTGCCGGCCGACCCCGACCGACAGGAACCGGCGAGGGCGATCGCCCAGGGCGTCGGCGAACAGCCGTGCGGACGTGCCCTCGAGGTAGGGCTCGACGATCGCGACGTCGCCGGGCGCCGCGACCGTGCGGAGCCGATCAGCGTCGAGCGGGCGCACCGTTCGCAGGTACACGACCCGCACGGGGAGGCCGCGGCTCGCTTCGAGCACGCGATCGAGCATGACCCCGACCGCGAACACGGTCGTCGGCCCGTCGTCGCGCAGCACCTCGACGTTCTCATGCGCGGCGGCGTTGGACTGCGCGTGCAGGCGGAGGTAGGTGCGGTCGTCGCGGTCGACGGCGGAGCGGAGCAGCTGCTCGACCTCATCGGGGTGCCCCGGCACATGGACCGTCCAGTCCTCCAGGGTGTCGAGCAGCGCGACGTCCTCCGGCGAGAAGTGCGTGCGCCCCATGCGGCTGCCGTCGTACGAGGCGCCGACGCCCACGAGGATCGCTCCGACGCCCTGATGATCGAGGTCGATCTTGAGCTGCTCATACGCCCGATCCACGACGAACGTGGCGTAGGAGTGCGCGATCGGGCGGAGTCCGGTGAGGGCGAGTCCGCCCGCGACGCCGATCATGAGCTGTTCGCGGATGCCGACGTTGACCACACGATCGGGGAACAGCGCACGGGATCCTTCGAACGCCGCGGCCGAGATGTCGGCGAGGACGACAGTGGTGCGGGGATCGGAGGCGAGCAGGGCGGCGGTCGTCGCCACGAAGCGGTCGCGCATGGACATCAGGCACCCGCCTTCGCGGACGTGACGACGACGACCGCGTGCGGGCGGCCGGGCGTCGTGCCCCGTAGCGCCCGCTCGACGGCGGCGTGGTCGCGGCTGGGGACGGTCGCCGTCGTCCAGCCGTTGACGGCGAACCGGGTCGCGATGCCGCCCGGCCAGCCGTGGGTCGCCGACTGGTTGTCGACGACGATCGCCACGAGGTCGCCCAGGCCGTACGCCCCGGCGAACGCGATCGCCTCATGGTTGCTGCCCTCATCGAGTTCTGCGTCGCCGAGCAGGACGTACACGCGGGGCCCCGGGTGCGGGCGCAGGGCGAGCGCGATCCCGACGCCGAGTCCCAGGCCGTGGCCGAGCGAGCCAGAGCCGATCTCGACGCCGGGCACGCGGCGGTCGGGGTGGTGGCCCAGGGCGCTGTTCGCCGATCCGACGTCGTCGAGCCACGACTCGGGGAAGAATCCGTGCGAGGCGAGCACGGCGTAGAAGGCCGCCGGTCCGTGCCCCTTGGACAGCAGGAAGCGGTCGCGGCGCGGATCGTCGGGCCGCGCCGGATCGATCCGCAGCACGCTGTCGTACAGGACAGAGATCACATCGAGGGTGGAGTGGGCGCTCAGCGCATGCTTCTCGTCGCCGGTGACACGGCGCAGAAGGGTCTCACGGTGGGTCATGGGGCTACGCTAAAACTTCAAGTTCACATGAAGTCAAGTCGGCGGGAGAACGGGCATGGAGATGACCATCGGCGACGTCGCCCACCGCGCCGGCATCGCGACCTCCGCCGTGCGCTACTACGAGTCGCTGGGGCTGATCGCGTCGCACCGCACCACGGGAAACCAGCGGCGATACGACAGGTCGGTGCTGCGGCGCATCGCCGTCGTCCGCGTCGCACAGCAGGTCGGTGTCCCGCTGACCCGGATCGGGGAGGCCCTCGCCGGCCTCCCCGACAACCGGACGCCGACGCGACAGGACTGGGAGCGCCTCTCGCAGGCCTGGCGAAGCGAACTCGACGCGCGGATCGCGCTCCTCGAGCGCCTGCGCGACGGGCTGTCCAGCTGCATCGGATGTGGATGCCTGTCGCTGGACCGCTGCCCGCTCTACAACCCGGAGGACGTCCTCGGCGAGACCGGCAGCGGTGCGCGGATCCTCGTCGATCAGGCGCGCGCGACGGCCGCGGGCAGTCCGAGGTCCGCGCACACCGTCACGAGCGCTCCCTGATCGCCGCGGTCAGCTCCGCGATCTGCTCGCGCAGCAGCGCGAGCTCCGCCCGCACGTCGTCGCTCTCGGCGGGCTCATCCGGCGCGGCGGGCGGGTGGTCCAGGCCCTGCATGGCATCGACGATCACGGCGATGAACAGGTTGAGCACGGTCAGCGCGCTGATGAGCACGAAGGGCACGAAGAACGCCGGAGCCCACGGGATCTGCGCGGTCACCTCCCGGGCGATCACCGACCAGTTGTCGAGGGTCATCACCTGGAACAGCGAGAACAGCGACCGGCCGAGGTCGCCGAAGGTCTCCGGGAACGCCGCGCCGAACAGCATCGTCGCCATCACGCCAGAGACGTAGAAGATGATCACCAGGAGCGCGGCGATCGACACGATCCCCGGCACCGCGCGCACGAGCGCCTCCACCACACGCCGCAGCGCCGGCACCATCGACACCAGGCGGAGGACCCGAAGCACCCGCAGCGCACGCAGCACCGCGAGGCCGTCCGCCCCCGGGATCAGCGCGACGCCGACGACGATGAAATCGAACACGTTCCACGCGTCGGCGAAGAACCTCCCGCGCTGCGCATAGAGCTTCAGGACGATCTCGGCGATGAAGATCGCCAGGCAGGCGCGGTCCAGCGTGCGCAGCACCCCGGCGACGTCCGTCGGGAGGGCAGGAACGGTCTCGAGGCCGAGAATGACGGCATTCACCACGATCACCGCGATGATCGCGGCCTGCACGGGACGGGACAGCACGAAGCCGCCGACGGCGGCACGGGAGTACCAGGGAGCGGATGACATGCGGTGCCTTCGCGTCGAGGGGAACGGCGCCGGTGACCAGCGCAGATCCGAGGCTACCGTCCGCGCCCGGAGGGGATTACGCTTGCTGGTCGGCGCACTGTCGAGCCCTGCCCCTTCCGCCCACTCCCCACCGGAGGCCCCGTGCCCGATTCGCAGCCAGACCTGCTCGCCGCCGAGGCGGTGCTCTTCGACCTCGACGGCGTGCTCACGCCCACCGCAGAACTGCACATGCACGCCTGGCAGCGCGTGTTCGACGAGGTGCTCACCGAGTGGAACGCGCAGCCGCCGTACACCGACGACGACTATTTCCAGTACGTCGACGGCAAGAAACGGTACGACGGCGTCGCGGCGATGCTGCACAGCCGCAACCTCGAGATCCCCTGGGGCGACGTCGACGACGCCCCGTCGACACCGACCGTCTGCGGCATCGGCAACCGTAAGAACATCGCCTTCGCCGAGGCCCTGCGCGCCGACGGAATCGCTCCGTACCCCGGTTCTCTCGCGCTGATCGAACGCCTCCGTGCCGCCGGGGTGCCGCTGGCCGTCGTGTCGAGCTCGAAGAACGCCGAAGAGGTGCTCGCGGCCGCCGGCATCCGCGACTTCTTCCCGGTCGTCGTTGACGGCGTCGTCGCCGAGCGCGACGGACTGGCCTCCAAGCCCGCTCCCGACGTCTTCGCCGCCGGAGCGGTGGCGCTGGGCGTCGACCCCGCACGCGCCGTCGCCGTGGAGGACGCCGTCTCCGGTGTCGCCTCCGCTGCCGCCGCCGGCTACGGGGACGTCGTTGGCGTGGATCGCGGGGCCGGGGCCGACGCGCTTCGCGCCGCCGGGGCGACCCTCGTCGTCGACGACCTGGCCCGCCTCCTGCCCTGAATCCCGTTCTGCCCTGAATCCCGTATCCCCGCCGCCCGCCGCCCGCTGACCAGCCGGCTCATCCGCCGGCCCAGCCCACCCTGCTCGTCCCCGCCCCGCACCGCCGCCCCGGCGCACCCGCACCGCGGCACCCCGTCTCCCGCCGGCATCCGCCCACCTCCGAACCCTGTGAAGGCTTTCGCATGATCGATCGTGACCTGTACCCCGTTGACCCCTGGTGCCTCGTCGAGACCCGCTTCCAGGGTGATGAGCCCGGTGTCTCTGAGACGGTGTTCTCCGTGGGCAACGGCTACCTCGGCCTCCGCGGCAACCATATCGAGGGGCGCGGCGCCCATGAGCACGGCACCTTCATCAACGGCCTGCACGAGACCTGGCCGATCCGCCATGCCGAGCAGGCCTACGGCTTCGCGGAGGTCGGGCAGACGATCGTCAACGCCCCAGACGCGAAGGTCATGCGCATCTACGTCGACGACGAGCCGCTGGCCCTCGACGAGGCGGACGTGAGCGAGTACCGCCGCGAGCTCGACATGCGCAACGGCGTGCTGCGCCGTGATCTGCTGTGGGTGACCCCGTCCGGCAAGCGCGTTCGGGTCCGCGACGAGCGGATGGTGTCGTTCGACGAGCGCCACCTCGCCGTGCTCCGGCTCGACGTCGTCGTGGAGAACGCCGACGCCCCGGTGACCATCAGCTCCCAGCTGCTCAACCGGCAGGACGGCGAGGACGTGTACGGCGGCACGCCGACGATGGCGGAGGCCTCATCGGGCTTCGACCCGCGCCGCAGCGAGCGGATCGCCGAGCGCGTCCTCCAGCCGCAGGAGTACTGGCAGTCGGGGATGCGCTCCGCTCTCGCCTACCGCATCACCAACTCCGGGATGACCGTCGCGGTCGCGTGCGACCACATCATCGACACCGAGAACGACTACACGATGCGTGAGCTCGTCGAGCCGGACATCGCCAAGAACGTGTTCCGCGTGCGGGCGCGGGCCGGCGTGCCGATCCGCCTCACCAAGCTTGTCAGCTATCACACCTCGCGCGGGGTCCCGGCGCGGGAGCTCGTCGATCGCTGCCGTCGCACGCTCGACCGCGTCGGCATCGAGGGCGCGCAGGCGGCGTTTGACCGTCAGCGGGAATGGCTCGACGCCTTCTGGGAGCGCAGCGATGTGCGCGTCGCCGATCACCCCGATCTGCAGCAGGCCATCCGCTGGTGCCTGTTCCAGCTGGCGCAGGCCTCGGCCAGGGCGGACGGCCTCGGCGTCTCCGCCAAGGGGGTCAGCGGCTCCGGCTACTCCGGCCACTACTTCTGGGACACCGAGATCTACGTCCTGCCGTTCCTGACATACACGAGCCCGCTGTGGGCACGCAACGCGCTCCGCGCCCGCGCGCTCATGCTCCCCGCTGCCCGCCGCCGGGCGGCGAAGCTCAACGAGGCCGGCGCCCTCTTCCCCTGGCGCACGGTCAACGGCGAGGAGGCATCGGCCTACTACGCCGCCGGCACCGCGCAGTACCACATCAACGCCGACGTGAGCTTCGCGGTCGGCAAGTACGTGCGGGCCACCGGCGATGAGGAGTTCATGCGCCGGGAAGGCGTGGACATCGCCGTCGAGACCGCCCGGATGTGGGCGACGCTGGGCTTCTGGCGGCAGGGGGAGTCCGACGAGGACGGCACGTTCCACATCCACGGGGTGACCGGCCCGGACGAGTACACCACGGTGGTGAACGACAACCTCTTCACCAACGTGATGGCCCGGTACAACCTGCGGATGGCGGCCAGGGTCGTGCGCGAGCTGGAAGCAGACGCGCCGGAGGCGTTCGCCGCGGCCGTCGAGCGCCTGCAGCTGCAGGAGGGGGAGGCGGAGGCCTGGGAGCGCATCGCGGACGCCATGCACATCCCCTACAGCGAGAGCCTGGGCATCCACCCGCAGGACGACCAGTTCCTCGAGAAGGAGGTGTGGGACCTCGCCCGCACGCCCCCGGAGCAGCGCCCGCTGCTGCTGAACTTCCATCCCCTGGTGATCTACCGGTTCCAGGTGCTCAAGCAGGCCGACGTCGTGCTGGCGCTCTTCCTGCAGGGCAACCACTTCACGCCGGAGGAGAAGAAGGCCGACTTCGACTATTACGACCCGCTCACCACGGGGGACTCGACGCTGTCCTCCGTCGTGCAGTCGATCCTGGCCGCGGAGGTCGGCTATCAGGATCTGGCCAGGCTCTACTTCGAGCAGTCGCTGTTCGTCGACCTCGGCGATCTGCACCACAACGCGTCCGACGGCGTGCACGTCGCGTCGGCCGGCGGGGTGTGGACGGCGCTGGTGTGCGGCTTCGGCGGGATGCGCGATCACCACGGCGAGCTGAGCTTCGATCCGCGCCTGCCGGCGGACTGGCCGGAGCTGAGCTTCCCGCTGCTGTGGCAGGGGTCCGCGGTGCGCGTCACGATCACGCGGCACGAGCTGCGGATGGCGGTGGAGTCGGGCGACCCGGTCACCTTCGCGGTGCGCGGCGAGCAGCACACCGCCGCCGTGGGAGAGGACGCGGTGGTGCACCTGGCCGATCAGGGGCCCGTCATCCCGGGGCGGCCCACCCTCCGTCACCTCGAGGGGGCGCGCCGGGAGGACGGCAGCCAGATGTCGGCGTCCGTGCCGTCGACGTCGTCGATCCCGGTGGTGGTCACCGAGGAGCTCGGCGACTGATCCCGGGGCGCGCGCCCCAGAACAGGCAGGCAGCACCAGCACAGGCAGTTTCCCCGCGGGGCTGCCTGTTCTGGTGCTGCCTGCCTGTTCTGGTGCGTGGCGTGAATCGAGCGGAACCGATGTCTGCGGCACGCCGTAGGCTGTTCGGGTGACCACAGCCCTCTACCGGAGATACCGCCCCGAGACCTTCGGCGAGATGATCGGGCAGTCCCAGGTCACCGAGCCGCTGATGACGGCGCTGCGCGGTGACAGGGTCGGCCACGCCTACCTGTTCTCCGGACCGCGCGGCTGCGGCAAGACGACCTCCGCGCGCATCCTCGCCCGCTGCCTGAACTGCGCAGAGGGGCCCACCGACACCCCGTGCGGCGTGTGCCCGAGCTGTGTCGAGCTGTCGCGCGCGGGCGGCGGATCGCTGGACGTCGTCGAGATCGATGCGGCGAGCCACAACGGCGTCGACGACGCTCGCGACCTGCGCGAGCGCGCCACGTTCGCCCCGAGCCGCGACCGCTTCAAGATCTTCATCCTCGACGAGGCGCACATGGTGACCCCGCAGGGGTTCAACGCGCTGCTCAAGCTCGTCGAGGAGCCGCCGGCGCACGTGAAGTTCATCTTCGCCACCACCGAACCGGAGAAGGTCCTCGGCACCATCCGGTCGCGCACGCACCACTATCCGTTCCGTCTGGTGCCGCCCGCCGCGATGCTGGAGTACGTCGAGCGGCTGTGCGGTGAGGAGGGCGTGCGCGTCGAACCGGGTGTGCTGCCGCTCGTCGTGCGCGCCGGAGGAGGCTCGCCGCGCGACACGCTGTCACTGCTCGACCAGCTGATCGCCGGTTCGGAGGCCGCAGCGGACGGCGGTGTCGTCGTGCGCTACGAGCGCGCTGTCGCGCTGCTCGGATACACGCATGGAGCGCTGCTCGACGAGATCGTCGATGCCCTCGCCCGGGCAGACGCGGCAGCGGCTTTCCCGGCCGTCGACCGCGTCGTGCAGACCGGCCAGGATCCGCGCCGCTTCGTGGAAGACCTCCTCGAGCGCTTGCGTGACCTCATCGTGATCGGCGCGGTCGGCGAGGGAGCCGCCGCGGTGGTCCGCGGCGTGCCAGAGGACGAGATGGCCCGGATGCGGGCGCAGGCGGAGTCCTTCGGTGTCGCCCGGCTCTCCCGCACGGCTGACCTGGTCAGCGTCGCCCTCGACGACATGTCCGGCGCCACCTCCCCGCGCCTGCACCTCGAGCTCATGGTGGCGCGCGTCCTCGCCGCGGACAGCGGGGGAGCCGCGCCAGCGGGCGCGGCGGCGGCGATCGGACGGGTTGTTCCGGCTGCTGCTCCGGCTGCCACTCCGGCTGCTGCGCCGCGATCGTCGGCACCGGCTGCCCCGATGCCGGCGGGGGTCGGCCCCGCGAACGATCCTGTCGCCACCGGCGGTCCGGCCGCTGCAGCGCCGGTCGCCCACGCGCCGACCGATCCGGCGGGCGCTGCAGCGTCCGACCCGGGAGAACGACGCCCCGCGGATCCGGCGGGTGCACCGGTCCCGGCCGGCTCCGCGTCTGCACCCGTGCGGCCGACACCTGGCCCGGCGGCGTCGGAACCGACCGCACCGGAACCGGCCGCGGCGGAACCGGCGGAGGGGAGCGGCCCGCTCACGTTCGGTCGGCTCAAGGCCGCGTGGCCCGGCGTGCTGCGCCGACTCGAAGGCATCAACCGCGGTGCGTGGATCGTGGCGACCACGGTCCAGCCGCTCGACCTCACCGACGGCGACGTACTGACGCTGGGCTTCGTGAGCCCGCAGGACGTCGCGGCGTTCCGCGCCGGCGCGGCCGACCACCTGCGCACCGCGATCCAGGCCGAGTGCGGCATCCAGGTGAAGTACCGTCCTGCACCCCTGCCCGCGGCAGCTCCTCACCGGCCCGAGAACCCCGCCGGTGCGGGGTCCTCAGCGGGGCTCGAAACAGGGCCCGAGCTCGGCGCTCCGGGCGCCCCGGCCATCCCGCCGAGCCAGAGCGCGGCGCCGGCATCCGCCGCCGGGGCGCCTCGGACGCCCCCGACGCCATCTGCCCGGCCAGCGCCGCCAGCCGGGCAGGCGAGTGCTCCCACGCGCCCCGATGCCGCGCCCGCCGCCGAGGCGGACGACTGGGAGGTCGCCGCGATTCCCGGCAGCGGACCCGCCGCCGTTTCCGATGGCGGGTCCGCGGTCGCGGAGCCCGCCCGCATCGAGCGCACGCCAGCGGCCCCGCCGGCACCGCCCGCGTCGTCGCCGGTCGAGGAGGAGCCCCTCGACGCCGATTCGATGCCGGCGCCCGGCTGGTATCAGCCGCCGCACGACGGCGACATCGTCGCGCCGGACGACGCGGACGCCCCGGATGAGGATCCGGGGGAGGCGGCGCTGCCACCGGATCCGAGCGAGCCGGCACCCGTGGCCCCCGCCCCGGCGCCGCGCGCTGCCGCCCCTGCCCCTACCGTGACCGAGCGCACGCCGGCGAGCGGCGTGCAACGGTACGGCGAAGCGGTCGTGCGCCAGGTGCTCGGTGCGACCTTCGTGCGTGAAGAGCCCTACCAGCCCCCGACGAGGTTCAACTGATGTACGACGGCATCGTCCAGGAGCTGATCGATGAGTTCGGGCGCCTGCCCGGCATCGGGCCGAAGTCGGCGCAGCGGATCGCTTTCCATATTCTGCAGACCCCGAGCTTCGACGTGTCGCGGCTGTCTTTCCTGCTCACCGAGGTGCGCGAACGGGTGCGATTCTGCGAGATCTGCGGCAACGTCGCGGAGGAGGCGCGCTGCGCCATCTGCCGCGACCCCCGCCGCAACCAGGCGCTGATCTGTGTCGTCGAAGATGCGAAGGACGTCGCGGCGATCGAGCGAACACGGGAGTTCCGGGGCCTGTACCACGTGCTCGGCGGAGCGATCAGTCCGATCGCCGGAGTCGGGCCGGACGATCTGCGGATCACCCCGCTGATGACCCGGCTGGCCGACGGCACCGTGCAGGAGGTCATCCTCGCGACCAACCCCAACCTCGAGGGCGAGGCCACGGCGGCATACCTGAGCCGGCTGCTCACCTCGATGGAGGTCACCGTCTCCCGGCTCGCGTCCGGGCTCCCGGTGGGCGGCGATCTCGAGTACGCCGACGAGGTGACCCTCGGACGGGCGTTCGAGGGCCGCCGCACCCTCTGATCCCCGCTGCGCGGCGCGACTCGGGTTCGCTCGGCTCTGCTTTGCCCGGCCTGCTTTTGCTTTGCTCGGCTTGCCCGTCTGCCGTCTGCCGTCTGCCGTCTGCCCCTGCCGTGCAGTGTCCCACCCACCCTCCCAGGCGGCAGCGACCTCACTCAGGCAAGAACGGCGCGACGCCGCCGAAAACGTCGGTATCCCGGTGTCCGGGCGGAAACTGCCTGAGTTGGGGAGCGAGGACGCGCGTGGTCCGATGACCGCGACCGGCCGGTGAGCGGCGGGTGGGGAGGGGGAGCCTGAGCGCCGGGAGCGAAGTCGGGGCGGGACACATGCGCGTAATGGAATACGCACAGATCGTAGAATGGCGGGGGCGATTTCCGCCCGTCACCCTCGGGAGTTCTCTTGGCCCTCATCGTGCAGAAGTACGGCGGCTCATCGGTCGCCGACGCAGAGAGCATCAAGCGCGTCGCAAAACGCGTCGTCGACACACGTCGTGCCGGTCACGACGTGGTCGTCGTTGTCAGCGCCATGGGCGACACCACCGACGAGCTGCTCGACCTCGCCGGCCAGGTCACGCCGGTCCCGGAACCCCGGGAGATGGACATGCTCCTCTCCAGCGGAGAGCGCATCTCGATGGCGCTTCTGGCCATGGCGATCCATTCGATGGGTTTCGAGGCCCGCTCCTACACCGGGCCGCAGGCCGGGATGCGCACCGACAGCCGTTTCGGGCAGGCGCGCATCGTCGAGGTCGATCCGGTGCGCGTGCGCCGGGCGCTGGACATGGGGTTCATCAGCATCGTCGCCGGCTTCCAGGGGCTCAACGACGACACGCAGGACATCACCACGCTCGGCCGCGGCGGTTCCGACACCACCGCTGTCGCCCTCGCGGCGGCCCTCGGCGCGGATGTCTGCGAGATCTACAGTGACGTGGAGGGGATCTTCACCGCCGATCCGCGCGTGGTGCCGATGGCCCACAAACTCAGCCGCGTCTCGAGCGAGGAGATGCTGGAGCTCGCCGCGAACGGAGCGAAGGTGCTCTATATCCGCGCGGTGGAGTACGCGCGCCGTCACCGGGTGATGATTCACGCCCGCTCGACGTTCAGCCCCAACGAGGGCACATACGTTCTGGCCGGGGGGATGTCCGATCCCCGTCTGACCGAGGGAGAAGACATGGAAGAGCCGATCGTCGCGGGAGTCGCTACGGATCTGGGACAGACCAAGATCACGGTCACCTCGGTGCCGGACGTCCCCGGCACCGCCGCGGAGATCTTCACCGTGGTCGCGGAATCGGGTGCGAACGTCGACATGATCGTGCAGAACGTGTCGCCCGCGGCGACCGGACGCACCGACATCTCCTTCACCCTGCCGAAGTCGGACGCCGCGACGGCGATCAAGGCGCTGGTGGCGAACCAGGAGAAGATCGGCTTCGACAGCGTGCTGCACGATGACCAGATCGGCAAGCTCTCGGTCGTCGGCGCCGGCATGCGCACGCATTCCGGCGTCTCGGCGACGCTGTTCGCGGCGCTGTCGAAGGCTGGCATCAACATGGAGATGATCTCAACCTCCGAGATCCGGATCTCGGTGGTGCTGCGCGCAGACGAGGTGGCAGAGGCCGCCCGCATCGTCCACACCGCCTATGGTCTGGACGGCGACATCGAGGCGACGGTCGCCGCGGGCACCGGTCGCTGACCGGCGTCCCCGCAGAACCGCTACAATCACCGAAACCCTCGACGACGCCGCGTGGCGCGGCGCCGCCGCGCTCGGCATCCGCGTCGGGGCCCGCTCAGAGCACACCCACAGCGAAGGATCCGTCATGACCCGCATCTCCGATTCCGGAATCTCCGTCGCCGTCGTCGGCGCCACCGGCCAGGTGGGCGCAGTGATGCGCGAGATTCTCGCGGAGCGCTCGTTCCCGATCCGCGAGCTGCGGCTGTTCTCGACCGCGCGCAGCGCGGGAACAGCGGTGGAGTTCGGCGGTCAGACGGTGATCGTCGAGGACGTAGCGACCGCCGACCCTGCCGGCATCCAGATCGCGCTGTTCTCCGCGGGCGCCACGGGGAGCCGCGCGCACGCCCCGCGCTTCGCCGAGGCCGGCGCGGTCGTGATCGACAATTCCAGCGCTTGGCGCATGGACCCGAAGGTTCCGCTGGTCGTCAGCGAGGTGAACCCCGATGCGGTGGATGAGGCCCACAAGGGCATCATTGCGAACCCGAACTGCACGACCATGGCCGCGATGCCGGTGCTGAAGGCCCTGCACGACGAGGCGGGTCTGGAGCGCCTGGTGGTCAGCACGTACCAGGCCGTCAGCGGCTCCGGCCTTGCCGGGGCGCAGGAGCTGCTCGGCCAGGTCGAGGGCGTGCTCGCCCAGGGCGACACACTGCGCCTGGTGCGTGACGGCTCTGCGGTGGACTTCCCGCAGCCGGAGAAGTATGTCGCACCGATCGCGTTCGACGTGATCCCTCTCGCCGGGAGCATCGTCGACGACGGCGACAACGAGACGGACGAGGAGAAGAAGCTCCGCAACGAGAGCCGCAAGATCCTCGGCCTGCCTGACCTGCGCGTCGCGGGCACGTGCGTTCGTGTTCCGGTCTTCACCGGACACTCGCTCAGCATCCACGCCGAGTTCTCCGGAGACATCTCGCCGGACCGTGCCCGCGAGGTGCTGGCCGCCGCTCCGGGCGTGGTGCTCGACGAGGTGCCGACGCCGCTGCAGGCCGCCGGCAAGGACCCGAGCTTCGTCGGGCGGATCCGCGCCGACCAGTCGGCTCCGGAGGGCAAGGGGCTCGTGCTGTTCATCAGCAACGACAACCTCCGCAAGGGCGCTGCGCTGAACACGGTGCAGATCGCCGAGATCGTCGCACAGCGTCTCGGGGCGTGATGGCGGGAGGGCCCGGGCGTCGGGGCGGAGGGATCCGGCGCGGCATCGCGACGATCTACTGGACGTTCAGCCGCTGGCGGCTGGTCGCCCCCGAGGCGCTGCCGGATCGCCCGACGGTTCTGATCGGTGCGCCGCACACGTCCAACTGGGACTTCGTGCTGATGCTCGGCATCGCCTGGAAGCTCGGCATCGACGTGCGCTGGCTCGGCAAGAAGAGCCTGTTCAACGGGTGGCGGGGGCCGGTGATGCGGCGCCTGGGCGGGATCCCGGTCGATCGGGCGGACCCGGCTCGCGTGGTGGGCGATATCGTCACGCAGGTCCGTTCCGGCGCGGTGTTCGGTCTTGTCGTCACGCCCGACGGGACGCGCGGGGGCAACACGCACTGGAAGAGCGGCTTCTACCGGATCGCCCGGGAGACCGGGATGCCGGTGACCCTGGGCTTCGTCGACCGGACGACGATGACCACCGGCCTCGGGCCGACGATCGAGCTCACCGGCGATGTGGCGGGGGATATGGATCGCGTCCGGGCGTTCTACGCCGACAAGGCCGGTCTGCGACCGGAGCGCCGGACAGAGCCGCGTCTGCGCCGAGAGAGCGCCGGCGAAGAAGCCCTCTGACGACCCCGTCCGGCGGGGCGGCCCCGAGACGACCGGCGCGGGACGCTCTGCAGACGTCGTTAGAATGGATCAGTGACCGAAACCGTCGATGTCGTTCTGATCGGTGGGGGCATCATGTCCGCCACCTTGGGTACCCTCCTGCACGAACTGCAGCCGGATTGGAAGATCGTCGCGTTCGAGCGCCTCTCGCAGGTCGCGGAGGAGAGCTCGAACGCATGGAACAACGCCGGTACCGGTCACGCCGCCCTCTGCGAGCTGAACTACATGCCAGAGGGGCCCAACGGCCGGCTTGATCCGGCCAAGGCGGTGAGCATCAACGAGCAGTTCCAGGTGAGCCGCCAGTTCTGGTCGTCGCTGGTCGAGCGAGGGGTGCTCGACGAGCCGTCGACCTTCATCAACTCGACCCCGCACATGACGTTCGTGCGTGGCGAGCAGGATGTCGACTACCTTCGCCGCCGCTACGAGGTGCTCAAGGAGCAGCCGCTGTTCGCGGGCATCGAGTACAGCGAGGACTCCCGCGTGATCAACCAGTGGGCACCGCTGCTCATGGAGAAGCGGCGCGCCGGCGAGCCCTTCGCCGCGACGCGCGTGCCGTCCGGAACCGATGTCGATTTCGGCGCGCTCACCCGGCAGCTCTTCACGCACCTCTCCGAGGCGGGCGCACAGGTGCTCACCAACCACGAGGTGAGCAAGCTCCGCCGTCAGAAGGACGGCACGTGGCTGGTGACGTACAAGAACGCTCTCGGTCGCACTCCCGGCCGGATCAAGGCGCGCTTCGTCTTCGTCGGTGCCGGGGGCTGGGCGCTGAAGCTGCTGCAGGGCTCCGGTATCCCGGAGATCCGCGGCTACGGGTGCTTCCCGATCGGCGGCCAGTGGCTGAAGACGTCGAACCCCGCGGTCGTTGCCAAGCACAAGGCGAAGGTGTACTCCCAGGCCCCGGTCGGGGCCCCGCCGATGTCGGTGCCGCACCTGGACACCCGGGTGGTCGACGGCGAGACCAGCGTGCTGTTCGGCCCGTTCGCGACGTTCAGCCCGAAGTTCCTCAAGCAGGGCCACATGATGGACATCGTCACGCAGGTGCGCCCGCACAACCTGTTCAGCATGCTCAAGGTCGGCGCCACCAACCTCAGCCTGGTCAAGTACCTCGTCAGCGAGCTGCTGAAGAACCACGCCAAGAAGGTCGACACGCTGCGGGAGTTCATGCCGACCGCGAAGGACGAGGACTGGGAGCTGCTCAACGCCGGGCAGCGCGCACAGGTCATGAAGGGCGGCAAGCTGCAGTTCGGCACCGAGGTCGTCGCGGGCGCCGACGGGTCGATCGCCGGCCTTCTGGGTGCTTCCCCCGGTGCCTCCACGGCGGTCCCGGTGATGCTGGACGTGCTGTCGCGGTGTTTCCCTGACCGTTACCCGGAGTGGGAGCCGCAGCTGCGTGCCCTGATCCCGACCCTCGGCGACGCTCTGAACACCGACGAGAGTGCCGCGGAGGCCGCCATGGCCTCGACGGCGTCTGTGCTCGATCTCACGAAGTGACCACGCGCCGTGGCGAAGCTCTACTTCCGCTACGGGGCGATGAACTCGGGCAAGTCGACGGCGCTCCTGCAGGCCGCGTACAACTATGAGGAGCGCGGTCAGCATGTGCTGCTGGCCAAGCCCCGCATCGACACCAAGGGTGCCACGCAGATCGCCAGCCGGCTGGGGATGACCCGGGAGACCGACTTCCTGATCGATCACGACGACGACGCCCGCGTGTTGTTCGCCCGGGAGCGGACCCGGCTCCGCGACGATCGGACGGCGCTCTTCCCGCAGGAGGCCGTCGCGCCGACGGGAGCGCACGACGTCGCCTGTCTGCTGGTCGATGAGGCGCAGTTTCTCACCCCGGCCCAGGTCGATGATCTGTTCCGCATCGCCGTGCTCGACGGTATTCCGGTGCTGGCCTACGGCATCCGCAACGACTTCCTGACGAACGCCTTTCCCGGGTCCGCTCGGCTGCTCGCGATCGCGCACACGCTGGAAGAGCTCAAGACCATCTGCCGGTGCGGGCGCAAGGCGGTCTTCAACGGGCGTCTCATCGGCGAACGGTTCGTCTTCGACGGAGACCAGGTGGCGATCGATGGCGCGGGCGACGTGCTCCCGGTGACCTATGAGTCCCTGTGCGGCGCGTGCTACCTGCGGGAGTCCGGCGAGCGGCTCGGCTGAGGGAGCTCGCGCGCGGCGTTCTCAGCGCTTCGACGCCCGCGCGCTGCGCGCGTGCCGAATCACCAGGATTTTCCGGCCCGCGGGCCGGAAAATCCTGGTGATTCGGCCGACGGAGCGGAGCGAGGTCGGGGAGCCGGGGCGACCGCCCGGGCTCTCAGCGCAGCACGGTGCGCAGCAGGTCGTCCAGGCGGTCTGCGGTGTCTTCCCAGCCCTCGACCGCGATCGACGGCACCCCGATCGCCTTGACCGGGTAGTCGTTGCCGCCCTCGTCGAGGCGGTCGCCGTAGAACAGCATCTCGGTGAGCGGGATACCGGTGCGCGCAGAGAGCTCGCGCATGCCGTAGGCCTTGTCGATGCCGGCCATGGTGATGTCGATCGATGTTGACCCGCCGGAGCGCACCTCGAGGTTCGGCAGGAGGGGCGCGACCGCGTCGCGGAGCGCAGCGCGCTTGCTGCCGTCCGGGTCCCAGCCGTGCTTGGCCTCTCGCGGGGCGCGCTGGCCGAGGGCGGAGAAGGTGATCTGCGAGCCGCGGTCCTCGATGATGTCCCCCCAGGGCTCCGGCTCCCACAGCCCGAGGCGGCGCGCGGCGTCTTCGAGGGCGGTGATCGCGGTGCTCTTGTCCGCCGGGTCGAGATCGTGCGCGTAGATCAGCTGGAAGGCTGCCCCGTCATGGCGGAGGTAGCGGGTGCCGCACGTGGGCATCAGGTGGAAGCGGCCGAGCTGGGCGGGACCCGCTTCGCCGAGCGCGCCGATCACCTGGGTCTGGAACTGCGTCTCGTTGCCGCCTGAGATCACGGCCACATCGACGTGCTCGGTCAGCGCGAGCAGGAGCTCGGCGATGCGCTGGTCGATCCGGCCCTTGGACGGAGCGAGAGTGTCGTCGAGGTCGAAGGCGACCAGGCGTGGAGCAGTCATTCCGGTGTTCATCTCCATTTAGCTGAATACAGAGAAGAGGATCTGCCCCGCCGGGGCAGATCCTCTTCTCACATGTCGGGGTGACAGGATTTGAACCTGCGGCCTCTTCGTCCCGAACGAAGCGCGCTACCAAGCTGCGCCACACCCCGTGGCAACCGTTCTAGCTTACAGCATGGTGGCCGCCATGAACGACACCCGGCCCCTCTCCGGGCGTGGCGGTTGCGGTGGTCGGGCTACGCTATCGACCATGTGCGCCGTGCCGGAGATCGCGTCCGTGCTGGGTTTCGTCCGTGCGGACGCCGCCGCCGGTCGCCTGGATGACTGGGCCTCCTCCACGGTCATCGACGAGCACGTGCAGGGGCCGATCATCGATCGCGGCCTGTTCGACCTGCTCCATCGTGCGGCTGGATGGCCGGCGGCCTATCCGGTGGGCAATGCGGGGCTGCTCCATGTGTACGGCTACTGGTTCTCCGAGGTGCGCACGCCGTTCGGGCTCAAGCGCGATCGGTGGCAGGACGGCGAGCTCGCTACCGCGCTCGGCGAGCAGCCCGACGCATTCCGCCTCGACGGGCGCGACGGCACGACGCCGCTCGAGCGTGTGACGGCGGCGGTCCTGCCGGTGCTGCGTTCCCCCGGCGCGGGGGACCGTGTCGCGGATGTCGCCCTGGGGGAGCGGCGCGGCCGCGTCGTGCTGCACCGGGCTGCGGGAGCCGCGTGCGACGCGCTGCTGTACGGCATCGCCGACCCCGCCGGCGAGATGCGGGTGGTCACGGCCTTTCCGTTCCAGGGCGACACGGCGGCCCTTCTCGAGGAGTTCCGGCGGGAGCCGGTGTTGCGCTGGAATGCCGCTGACCCGGCGTAACCAGATGTTCACCGCGAAGTAGACAGTTCGTCCAAAAGTATCCGTACTCTCGGACGCATCGTCCAGATGCTCCGAGGGGAACGAATGACACCGACTATCGTGTTCGACTTCGACGGCACGCTCGCGCTCGGTCACGGGCCCGTGCGCGCCTATGCCCGATGCATCGCGAGCGAGCTCGGCGCAGAGCGGGGCACGGTGCTCCTGAACCGCGTCGACGCCGGTCTGGCTCTTCTCGACGCGGGGGAGGGTGCGCGGCGCGATGGCTATCACGTCGTCAGCGCACTCGCCGAGGAGGGCGGTGCCACTCCGGATCAGCTCGCCCGTGCATACGCCACCAGCCGTGCCCAGCTCGGCACGGCCGATGCGCCGGTCGCCCCGGTCGCCGGGCTCGGCGAGATCCTCGCGTCCCTGCAGCGCCGGGCACGCCTGATCCTGGCCACCAACGCCCCTGAGACCGGCGCGATCCGCGTGCTCGAGGAGTGGGGGGTGCGCGACCGCTTCGACGAGCGCCACTTCTCGATCGGCAAGCCGGCCGGTCTCGAGCGCCTCGTCCGCCGCCTCCGCGAGGACGGCCCCGTGCTCTCGATCGGCGACATCGCCGAGTTCGATCTTCTTCCGGCAGCGACCCTGGGCGCGGACACCGCCCTCGTGGGCGCCCGTCACGCCGTGAGCCCGGCCGCCGTCACGTTCCGCGGCCCCTCGATCGCGGAGATCCGTCCGGAGATCGAGGAGTGGGCGCGCGCCGCCGGGCGCTCGCCTGCCGACTCCTGACCCCTCCTCCCGCCGCTCCCCGTTCCTGCTTCCCGAACCAGCGCTCCGCGTCGCCGACCGGAGCCTCCACCGAAAGGCATCAGCCATGCGTCACACCCTTCTCGCCGCCAGCGCCCTCACCGTGCTCGCGCTCGGCCTCACCGGCTGCGCCGGCTCCGACGGAACCGAACCCTCCGAAGCACAGGGCACCGATGCCGCCGCGGCCTGGCCCGCGTCGATCACCGTCTCCCTCGTCCCCTCCGTCGAGGGGGAGGACCTCGCCGAGGCCCTCGACCCGCTCACCAGCTACCTCTCCGAGAACCTGGGCATCGAGGTGAACGGCGTGGTCGCCAACGACTACGCCGCCACCGTCGAGGCGCTCGGTGCCGATCAGGCGCAGGTCATCATCACCGACGCCGGGTCGCTGTACCACGCCATCGAGCAGTACGACGCGAAGCTCGTGCTGCGCGACGTGCGCTTCGGCGCCACCTCCTACGCCGCGGTCGCGTACACCAACAACCCGGACAAGTACTGCGACGACGCCCCGGCGATGAGTCGCTACGCCGCGAGCGACATCGAGCTGTCGTACTGCAACGGCATCGAGAAGGCGGGCGCGGAGGCCACCGGCCAGGGGCCCGCCGCCATCGAGGCGCTCGGAGACATCACGCCCGGCACCAAGGTCGCCCTGCAGGCCGCCACATCGCCGGCGGGCTACCAGTACCCGGTCGTGGCCATGCGCGATCTCGGCATCGACACCGACAAGGACATCTCCCAGGTGCCGGTCGAGGGCAACAACAACGCCGTCCTGGCGGTCTACAACGGCGACGCCGAGATCGGCTTCGGCTACTGGGACGCGCGCACCACGGTCGTCGCCGAGGCTCCCGACCTGGCCGAGAAGGTCGTCGCCTTCGCCTACACCGACATGATTCCCAACGGCGGCGTCGCGGTCTCGTCTTCGCTGCCGGCCGATCTCGTGGAGCAGCTCACGGCGCTCATGGACGGCTATGCGGACTCCTCGGAGGAGGCGAAGACCGTCATGTTCGACCTCGTGGGTCTGTCCGACTGGACCGCGGAGACCGACGAGGCCGAGATCACCCGCTACGGCGAGATCCTCGCCCTGTTCTCGAAGTGACCAGCGCCGTCGCCGGGGAGGACGCCCGTGTCCGTTGACAGCAGCGGCGGGGCGGCGGCCGGGCAGCACCCGGTCGCCGCCCCGTGGCGCATCGAGCTCGACCGGGTATCGGTCACCTATTCCAATGGCACCCGTGCGCTGCGCGAGGTGTCCCTGCAGGTCGAGGCGGGCGAGATGGTCTCGATCGTCGGACTCTCCGGTTCGGGGAAGTCCACGCTGATCCGCACGCTGAACGGTCTGGTGCGCGCCACGGAGGGGTCGGTCAGCGTCGGCCCGCACGCGGTGTCCGAGCTGCGCGGGCGCCGGCTGCGCGAGGCCAGGGGAGACATCGGCATGATCTTCCAGGGCTTCAACCTCGCCGAGCGCGCGAGTGTGTACCGGAACGTGCTCGTCGGACGTTTCGCGCACTCGCCGTCCTATCGCACGCTGCTGGGCATGCCGTCGGCGGAGGACCGCGAGATCGCCCTGCGTGCGCTGGACGCGGTGGGCATCCTCCCGAAGACCTGGGCGCGCGCGAGCGCGCTCTCCGGCGGGCAGAAGCAGCGTGTGGCGATCGCCAGGGCCCTCTCCCAGGAGCCCCGGGTCATGCTCGCGGACGAACCCGTCGCCAGCCTCGACCCGCCGACCGCGCACGCGGTCATGGCCGACCTTCGTCGGATCAACGCGGAGCGGGGCCTGACGGTGCTCGTCAACATCCACCTCATGGACCTGGCGCGCCAGTACACGACGCGGATGATCGGGCTGCGCGACGGTGCCGTCGTCTACGACGGACCGGCTGCGGAGGCCCGTGACGCCGACTTCGAGCAGATCTACGGGCGCCCGATCCAGCCCCGCGACCGGCTCGGCGACCCGCGGAGCCGCGGGGAGCGGTCCGGATGAGCGCCCCGGCGGCCACAGACATCGAAAGCCGCATCCCGCCCCGCCCGCGTCGCGGAGTCGGCACGGTGCTCGGCCTCGCAGCCGCGGTGCTGTTCACGATCGCCACCTGTCTGCCGGCGATCGGCGGAATCGAGCTGGACCTCGGCAGCCTCGTCCGCAACGCGGGCAACGGCGTGGCCAAGATCCTCCAGCTCCTGCAGCCGAACTTCGCGTTCCTGCCCCGCACGGTGGGTCCCATGCTCGAGACCCTGCAGATGGCGGTGGTGGGCGCTGCGCTCGCGGCGGTGTGCTCGGTTCCGCTGACGCTGTGGGCTGCGACCCCCACGAACCCGAATGCGGTCACCCGCCGCCTGGTGCGCACGCTGGTCAATGTGGTGCGGGCCGTGCCGGACCTGGTGTTCGCGATGGTCCTCGTCGCGATGCTCGGCGTGGGGGCGCTGCCCGGGGTCCTGACGCTGTTCTTCTTCAACATCGGCATCGTGGTGAAGCTGGTCTCCGAGGCCATCGATTCCGCCGACCACGGCTACATGGAGGCCGGCCGGGCCGCCGGCGGAACGCAGTTCCAGATCAACAGGGCCACCGCCCTGCCGCAGGTGTGGCCGCTCTTCATGAACCAGTGGCTCTACACCCTCGAGCTCAACGTGCGGATCTCCGCGATCCTCGGGATCGTCGGTGCCGGCGGCATCGGGCGCCTGCTCGACGAACGCCGCGGCTTCTACGCCTATTCGGACGTGTCCGTGATCATCCTCGAGATCCTCGTGGTGGTCGTGGTCATCGAGGCGATCTCGAACGCCCTGCGACGGAGGCTGGTATGAATCCCCTCGATGTCCCCGCCCGCCCGTCCCGATGGCGTGCCACGGCGTGGGCGCTGCTCGCCGCCGCGGTCATCCTCTTCGCCGCTGGCACCCTGCAGATCTCCTGGTCCGACCTGCCGTCGATGCCCGCGAAGGTGCTCGACTATCTGCGATTGATGTTCGGGCCGCCCAACTGGGAGAAGCTGCCCCGTGCGCTCTTCGAGACGTGGCGCTCGATCTCGATGGCCTGGGTCGGAGCGCTGATCTGCGTCGCGATCTCGATTCCGCTGGGCATGCTCGCCGCGCACGGCGTCGGCCCGCTGTGGCTGCGCACCGTGCTGCGCGGATTCTTCGCCGTCATCCGGGCGGTGCCAGAGGTCATCATCGCGCTGGTGCTCCTCACCGTCACCGGGCTCACTCCGCTGACCGGTGCGCTCGCCCTCGGTATCGCCGGGATCGGCACCCAGGGGAAGTGGGTCTACGAGACGGTCGAGTCGGTGCAGGACGGGGCGGCGGAGGCCGTCCGTGCGGCCGGCGGCACGACCGCCGAGGTGACCAGATGGGCCCTGTGGCCCGCGGCGGCGCCCGCCCTCCTCTCGTTCGCGCTGTACCGCTTTGAGATCAACATCCGCACGTCGGCCGTGCTCGGTCTGGTGGGCGCCGGCGGCATCGGAAGTATGCTGTCGAACTACGCGAACTACCGCCAGTGGGACACCGTCGGGATGCTGCTGATCGTGGTGGTCGCTGCGACGATGGTGATGGACGCGATCTCCGGAGCCATCCGGCGCCGCGTGATGGAGGGAGGGCGAGCACGTGTCGTGGGACGGTTCTCCTGAGGTCACGCCCGGCGTGCGCATCGCGGTCCTCCTGCCGTCCCTGCAGCGGGCGGAGCGGAAGGTCGCCGAGGCGATCCTCGCCGACCGGGAGGGGACGGTGGAGCTCACGGCTCAGGAGCTCGCCGACCAGGTCGGCGTGGGGCGTACATCGGTCATCCGGGCAGCGCAGACCTTCGGCTACGAGGGCTACCCGCAGCTGCGGGTGGCCCTGGTCCAGGAGCTGGCGCTCGAGGGGGCCACCGAGGCGGCGGGCAGCACGGAGGAGAGCGACGGCTCCATGCTCGGCACGATCCGTGCCAGAGTCGCCCGGTTCAGCGCGCGGCTCGGTCACACCGTCTCGGCGCTCACCCCGGAGGTGGTGGAGCGGTTCGTCCGTGCGCTCGACGAGGCCGACAGGGTGCTGGTGGTCGCGAACGGCCTCTCCTCGCCCCTGGCGCTGGATCTCGTGCTGCGGCTGAACGCGGCGGGCCGCCCCGCCGAGCACTTCATGGAGGGCATGGGGCAGCTGATCGCCGCCCGTCAGCTCGGCCCCGGCTCCGTCTGCATCGTGCTGTCCGGATCGGGGGCCAACCGGAGCTCCCTCGATGCGATGCGTGCGGCGAAGGCAGGCGGCGCGATGACGATCGCCGTGACATCGTTCGCGAACTCGCCGACCACGCGCACGGCCGATGCCGTGCTGGTAGTGCCGCCGATCAACGAGGGATTCCCGGACGAGCTCATCCATACGTCCAGGGCAGCGCTCATGCTCGTCATCGAGCAGCTCGTCGACGTCTTCATCGAAGCGCGCGGCGATCGGGGGCGGGAGGCCCGCGCCGCGGCGCTCTCGGTCCTGGCCGGTGCGCTGCAGGACTGAGCGCCGCGGGGTCAGTCGCGAACGGACGGGTGCGCTGTGAGGGTCAGCAGGGTCGCCTCCGGCAGGCATGCGAAGCGGACCGGGGCGTAGATCGAGGTCCCGCATCCGGCGCTCACGTTCAGCGGCACCCGGCGTCCGCCGTGCTCCCAGCTGCTCAGTCCCTTGGCCTGGGAGAGCGGGATGTCGCAGTTGGCCACGAGCGCACCGACGCCCGGCAGGCACACCTGTCCGCCATGCGTGTGGCCGGCGAAGACGGCATCCGCGCCGAGGTCGACGAACGTGTCCAGGACGCGGCGGTAGGGCGCGTGCGCGACGCCGATGCGCGGCGCGGCGGCATCGGTGCCGAGGGCGGCGATCTGCTCCGGCAGAGCGTCCAGCTCGTCCCACTCCCGGTGCGGGTCGTCGACGCCGAACAGGTCGACTCGGGTGCCGCCGATGTCCAGCGACGTCGCACGGTTGTTCAGATCCGTCCAGCCGAGGTCGTCGGTGAAGAACCGGTCCAGGGCCGCCACGTCGAGCGATGTCTCATCAGGGCGACGTCGCGACGGACCCAGGAAGTAGCGCAGCGGATTGCGCGGCGTCGGGGCGTACACGTCGTTCGAGCCGTGCACGAACACCCCCGGAACGCCGGCGAACGGCTCGAACGCGCGGCGGATGCCGGTCAGCCCGTCGACATGGCCCAGGTTGTCGCCGGTATTGACCACGAGGTCGGGACGCATCCAGGCCAGTGACGCGAGCCACTCCTGCTTGCGACGCTGCCACGGCGCCATATGTGCATCGGAGACGTGGAGCACCCGCAGCGGGGCGGCGCCGGGCGGAAGCGCCGCGACGGTCGCGGTGCGCAGCGTGAACAGGTTGCGCTCGACCGCGATGCCCCAGACGGCGGCGGCCGCGCCTGCGGCGGCCACCGCCCCCAGGGCGGCGGTTCTCGGCCGGGGTGCGCTCACGAGCTCAGCACTTCGGCGCCTTGAAGTTCACCGCGATCGCGGTGCCCTTGTTGGCCATGCCCTCGGGCGTCGTGCCGGTGGCGATCTTGTCGGTCAGCTTGGCGTCCACCGTGCAGGACCCCTCGCCGACCTTGCTGAAGCCGGCGGCACGGACCGCTGCGATCGCGTCGGCGAGCGGGAGGTTTGCGACCGAGGGGACGCTGGCACCCTTGCCGGTGCTCGGCGAGATGGTCACGACAGAGCCCGCCGGGGCACCGCCGGCGCCCGGGGACTGGACGCCGATCAGGCCGGCCGGCTGTTCGTTGTCGACGGCTGCGCCGACGGAAACCTGGAATCCGGCGTTCTCGAGCGTGCGCTGAGCGGCCGCGACGTCCATGCCCACCACGTTCGGCACGTCGGCGAGGATGACCTTGATCATCGAGTTGGGGACCTCGGGGAACGCGTTCCCGCCGTAGATGCTGTTCGCCACGCCCTGCACCCACGACGACATGCTGTAGCGCGCATCGATCAGGGCACCGTTGTAGTAGGTGTTGTAGATATCGGCGTTGCCGAGGGCGTTGCCCACCCAGACCGCGGTGGTGGCCTCGGTCGAGGACGTGATGAGCCACGACTGACGGTCCTGGTGCGTTCCGGTCTTGCCGATCAGCGGCACACCGTCATAGGGGTTGGCGCGCTGCGCGGTGCCGTTGTTCACGACGCCTTCCAGGGTGTAGGCCGCGCCCGCCGCAACCTCTGGCGAGATGACCGGGGTGCAGCTGGCCGCGGGAAGCGGGAGCTCCGTGCCGTCCGGGCCGATGATCTTGTCGATGGCGTGCGGTGTGCAGTAGACGCCCTTGTTCGCGACGGTGGCGTAGGCCGCTGCCATGTCGATCGGTGCGATCGCCTTGTCGCCCAGCACGTTGTAGGCGAAGTTCTCCTCTGTCACCGGCGTGCCGTTTCCGAGCTTGACGCCCATGCGCTCCGCGACCTTGTTGATGTCGCACAGGTCGAGGCGCTCTGCCATCGCGAAGTACCCGCTGTTGAGCGAGGAGGCGGTGAACTGAAGCGGAGTTCCCACGAACCCTCGCCCGCGGTCATCATTGCCGATGTCGGACGTGTCGATCGTCTGCCAGGTGTCGTGCTCCTCGCAGCGGAAGGTCATCGTGCGGTTGGTGCCGTTGATCGACTCGCGCAGGGAGTTGCCCTTCTCCAGCCAGTCGATGAGCGTGAACAGCTTGTAGGTCGACCCCACCTCGAAGCCGCCCGCCTGGCCGTGGTTCACGTCGGCGGCGTACACGAGGCTCGAGTAACCCGGTTTGTCGGCGAGGTCGGCGTCCTCGGTGAAGTTGGTGTTCTGGGCGATCGCCAGGATCCGGCCGGTGTGGGGCTGGATGACGGTGACGGCGCCGCCGACGTTCATGTCCTCGATGACGGCCGGAACGTACTCCCGCAGGGACAGCACCGCCGCCTCCTGCACCGTGAAGTCGAGGGTGGTGTACACGTCGAGCCCGCCGCGTCGCAGCGTCTCTTCGCGGTCCTC
This sequence comes from Microbacterium longlingense, assembly GCF_058349825.2. Lineage (NCBI taxonomy): Bacteria > Bacillati > Actinomycetota > Actinomycetes > Micrococcales > Microbacteriaceae > Microbacterium > Microbacterium longlingense. The sequence continues at coordinate 14,325 of NZ_JBYRJA020000001.1, read as the reverse complement.
CGGGGTGGCGCCGAACGCGGGGTCGTTGAGGATGGTCTCTCGCACGTACTGACAGAAGTAGGCATTGGTGCCCGAGTAGGCGCAGCCGGTGGCCGGCTGGCTGATCGTGGGCGCCACGGGTTCCGCGATGGCCTGGTCGTACTGCTCCTGGGTGATCTTGCCGTCGGTCAGCATGCGGCCGATGACGTAGTCCCGCCGCTCGCGGGTCTCCTGGTAGCCGTCGGCCTCGCTGTTGATCCAGGTCTCGGTTTCGTCGTCGTAGATCGAGCCGTCTGGCTGGTCGAAGCGGAACGAGTTGGGCTCCTGCACCATGCCGGCGAGGGTCGCCGCCTGGGCGACGGTGAGGTTGGCGGCGGAGGTGCTGAAGTAGTACTGCGATGCGGCCTCGATGCCGTAGACGATGCCGCCGAAGTTGGCCAGGTTGAGGTAGCCGAGCAGGATGTCGTTCTTCGAGTAGTCCTTCTCGAGCTGCAGGGCGAAGCGCATCTCCTGCAGCTTGCGCGCGATGCCCTCGTTGTCATCGGAACGCGCCGCCTGCCACCAGCAGTCCTCGATGGCAGCGTGGTACTCCTCCGCGGCCTCGAAGTCGCCCGGACGAAGCTTCAGCTCGCACTGCTGGATCAGCACGTTCTTGACGTACTGCTGGGTGATGCTCGACCCACCGCGCCCCGAGGTGCTGCGGAGGTTGTCCAGAACCGCGCTCGCCGTCCCGGCGATGTCGATACCGCCGTGCTCGTAGAAGTGCTTGTCCTCGCTGGACACGATCGCGTCGAACATGGCCGGTGCCACCTGGTCCCAGGTCACCGGGATGCGGTTCTGGTCGTAGAACCGGGCCAGCTGCACGTTGGAACCGTTGGCCTGCGTCGCATAGATCGTGGTGGCCTCCATCGGCCGGTCGATCTTCAGGTAGGACGGCAGGTTGTCGAACAGGTCGATCGCGCGGGTCGTCGTCACGCCCGCGAGGGCGATGGCAGGGGTCAGCGTGGCAGCGACGAGAACGCCGGCCACGGTGCTGAGCCCGACGAGTCCGAGGAGACCAGCGAGCACGCCCCTGAACGTTCGGGTGGGTTGCGGCATACGCTTGATGCTAGGGGAGTTCCCTGTGTGGCTCCTTCACAGCATCCGCCGATTTCCGTGGCGGATGACGATTCGCGACGCGAGGAGAGTCATGACGAAGTGGGAGTACCTGACCACGCCGCTGGTGGTGCACAACACCGCAGCGATCCTGAACAACTGGGGCGCCCAAGGGTGGGAGCTCGTCCAGGTGGTGACCAACATGGAAGGTGGCCTGGTGGCCTACTTCAAGCGCCCGGTCGGTGCGGATGCCGCGGCGAATGCCGGGCTGGGAGCCGCCGCGCAGGCTGCGCGACAGTTCGAGGGGGGACAGGCATGACCCTCTCCGCGCGTCTGGCCGAGCTGGGCATCGAGCTGCCCCCGGTGGTCGCCCCGGTGGCGGCCTACATCCCCGCCACGGTGCACGGCGATGTCGTCTACACGTCCGGCCAGCTCCCCATGGTGGCCGGGGCGCTTCCCGAGACCGGCAAGGTGGGCGAGGGCGACGGTCTGGTCGCACCGGCGCGGGCCCAGGAGCTCGCGCGCATCTGCGCGCTCAACGCCATCGCCGCCGCGGCGGACGCGGCGGGCGGCGTCGACCGCCTCGTCGGTGTGCTGCGGGTCGGCGGGTTCGTGTCCTCCGTGCCGGAGTTCACCGGTCAGCCGGCGGTGATCAACGGAGCGAGCGAGGCGCTGGGGGAGATCTTCGGAGACGCCGGCAAGCATGTCCGTGCGGCCGTCGGTGTTCCGGTGCTGCCGCTGGACAGCCCGGTCGAGGTCGAGGTGGCCTTCCTGCTCGGCTGAGCGCAGGCTGCATGCAGATGCCGGAGGGGCCCCGCCAGCGCTGGCGGGGCCCCTCCGGCATCTGCGGCCGTGCGTGGCCGGAGCGGGGGTCTCAGCGCACCTGCGCCGAGATCACGCTCATCACCGCGGTGTCGGCGAGGGTCGTGGTGTCACCCACCTCGCGGCCCTCGGCGACGTCGCGCAGCAGCCGTCGCATGATCTTGCCGGAACGCGTCTTGGGCAGCTCGCCGACGATGTACACGTCGCGCGGACGGGCGATCGGGCCGATCTGCTCGCCCACCCACTGCCGCAGCTGCTGGGCGAGGCCCTCCGGGGTGTGCGCGGCGAGATAGCTCTCCTTGAGGATCACGAACGCCACGACGGCCTGGCCGGTCGTCTCGTCGTTCGCACCCACCACGGCGGCTTCGGCCGTCGCCTCGTGCGCCACGAGAGCCGACTCGATCTCGGCGGTCGACAACCGATGCCCTGAGACGTTCATCACGTCGTCGACGCGGCCCAGCAGCCACAGGTCGCCGTCGGCGTCGAGGCGCGCGCCGTCGCCCGCGAAGTAGAAGCCGCGATCGGCGAACTTCTCCCAGTAGGTCTCCACGAACCGCTCAGGGTCGCCCCAGATGCCGCGCAGCATGCTCGGCCAGGGGCGCGAGACCACCAGCAGTCCGCCGTTGCCGTTGCCCACCTTCTCGCCGGCCTCGTCGACGACGTCGATTCCCACGCCGGGAATCGGCACCTGCGCCGAGCCGGGCTTGGTCTCGGTGACCCCGGGCAGGGCGGAGACCATGATCGCGCCGGTCTCGGTCTGCCACCAGGTGTCCACGATCGGCGCGTTCTTGCCGCCGATGACCTTGCGGTACCACATCCACGCCTCGGGGTTGATGGGCTCTCCGACCGAGCCGAGGACGCGCACCGAGGACAGATCGAACTTCTTCGGCACCTTGCGCCCGACCTTCATGAAGGAACGGATCGCGGTGGGCGCGGTGTAGAAGATCGTCACCCCGTACTTCTCGATGATCTCCCACCAGCGGCCGGGATGCGGGGTGTCCGGCGTGCCCTCGTAGAGCACCTGCGTCGCGCCGTTGGCGAGGGGGGCGTAGGCCACATACGAGTGCCCGGTGATCCAGCCGATGTCGGCGGTGCACCAGTACACATCGGTCTCGGGATGCAGATCGAACACGTTGCGATGCGTGAACGACGCCTGCGTGAGGTATCCGCCCGACGTGTGCAGGATCCCCTTGGGCTTGCCGGTGGTCCCGGAGGTGTACAGGATGAACAGCGGGTTCTCCGCCGGGAACGGCTGGGCGGTGTGGTCCGCGGACGCCTGCGGCACCGTCTCGTGCCACCACAGGTCGCGACCGTCGACCCAGTCGACGTCGTTTCCGCCGCGGCGCACCACGAGCACGTGCTCGACGGTCTTCTGCGGGCCATCCCCGCGGTCGGCGAGGGCCTGGTCGACCGCGGGCTTGAGCGCCGACACCTTGCCCTTGCGGTAGCCGCCGTCGGCCGTGATGACCAGGCGGGCGCCGGCGTCGTCGATCCGTGAGCGCAGGCTGTCGGCGCTGAAGCCGCCGAAGACCACGGAGTGGATCGCGCCGACGCGCGCCACGGCCAGCATCGCGGCGATCGCCTCGGGGATCATCGGCAGGTAGATCGCCACCCGGTCGCCCTCGCCGATGCCCAGCTCGCCGAGCAGGTTCGCGAGCCGCTTGACCTCATCGGTCAGCTCTGCGTACGTGATCCGACGCTCATCGCCGGGTTCACCCTCCCAGAGGATCGCGACGCGATCACCGTTGCCGGCTTCGACATGACGGTCGAGGCAGTTGTAGGCCAGGTTGATTTCGCCGTCCGCGAACCACTTGGCGAACGGCGGGTTGGTCCAGTCGAGGACCTCGGTGAAGGGTGTGTGCCAGTGCAGCAGCTCGCGCGACTGCTCGGCCCAGAACCCCTCGGGGTCTGCGGCGGCGCGCTCATAGAGCTCGGGTTGTGCCACGGCCTGGGCAGCGAACTCGGGAGACGGGGCGAAACGACGCGTCTCGTGGAGAAGGTGATCGATCTGGCCGCTCATCGTTGAACGCGCTCCTTCGCGGTGGGGCTTGCGTGGTGTGCTCCCGCACGGGGACGGAAGCAAGCCCGAAAGAGCCGGCGGCGCTGTCGGGCATTCCCTCCTTCCTACCGCACTGCGCGGGCCGTTGGACCCCGGTTCTCCGGCACTCCCTCCTTTCGGGGGTACCGGGTGCGGGGACGATATCTGGTCCGCGGGCTTGGACATGCGGGTTCTATTGCATAGGCTAATGATCGGCCTTAGAGAGATCTCAGGCATCCCACGGTCAGCGGCCTTCGGTCGCGCGTGGACAGGGCCGCATCCCATTCCCCCCATGGGATGCGGCCCACCTTTTTCTCCGGCGCTCTTCCGTGGCGCACAGGCCGGTCTTCTGGCAGGTTCTCCACCGTCTCCGGAAGCGGGCGCAGCGGCCCGTTTCGGCCGCCCTAGCCTCGGCGCATGTCCTTCGATGCAGCGCTCGACCTCCCGCCGTCACGACCCTTCGTCGTCCGGCCGCGCTCCGGTTCCGCCACGGGCGAGAGCACCTCGGGGTCGCCCGACACCGCTGTGCTGGGGCCTCTGGCCGGCTATGCGGCCGATGAACGGGTCACCGATGTCTTCGTGACGGCTGGGCGGCTCTTCGTCGACCGAGGATCCGGTGTGGAGGAGGTCGCATCGTGGCGCGCATCGGAACGGGAGGCTCGCGATCTCGCCGTTGCGCTGATCGGTCGTGGCGGTCGCCACATCGACGATCAGAGTCCGTGCGTCGACGTGCGTCTCGCCGGAGGCATCCGCGTGCACGCCGTGCTCGCGCCGGTGGCCGCGCGCGGTACGGCGATCTCGATCCGGATTCCGCGGGTGCGCGCTGCGGACCTCGGCGAGCTGCACCGGCTCGGCGCGCTCGACGACGTCCAGCGGGACTGGCTCGTGCGGGCCGTCCGGATGAAGGCCAACCTGCTCGTGACCGGCGGCGCCGGCACGGGGAAGACCACCTTGCTCACGGCGATGCTGGCGCATGTTCCGCCCCACGAGCGCATCGTGACGATCGAAGACGTCGCAGAGCTGCGGCCCAGACACCCGCACCACGTCGGCCTCGAGACCCGTCAGCCCAACCTCGAGGGCGCGGGTGGGATCAGCCTGGCCAGACTCGTGCGGGAGTCGTTGCGGATGCGGCCCGATCGCCTGATCGTCGGTGAATGCCGCGGGGAGGAGGTGCGGGAGCTTCTCACCGCCCTCAACACCGGGCATGACGGCGGGGCGGGCACGCTGCACGCGAGCGGCATCGCCGATGTGCCGGCCCGGCTCGAAGCCCTCGGTGCACTCGCGGGAATGACCGCGGCGGCGCTCGCCCGCCAGGCCGTGAGTGCGTTCACCGGTGTGCTGCATCTCGTGCGCGACGGCCACGGGGTCCGGCGTGTCGCGCAGGCCGGGCGCCTGGTGCTCGTGGGTGATCGGCTCGGCATCGAGGAACGGGTCCCGTGGTGATCCGGCTGCGGGCCGCGACACGCCGGTCGGCGGAACCAGGGGACACCGCCGCCACGGTGCGCATGGTCGCGGTGCTGCTGCAGGCGTCCGCCTCTCCCGGGGCGGCCTGGCGTCTCCTCGCCGATGCCGGGGACCCGGTCGCCGCGCGGATCACGGGGCGCGCCGCTGCCACCGGCGATGTGATCGGCGCGATCGCCCGGGAGGGGCCGGACTGGGTCGACGTCGCGGCCGCCTGGGAGGTCGGGGCGACGGTGGGCGCACCGCTGGCCGACGTGCTCCGCTCCGTCGCCGAGGCCGTGCGTGACGCCGGAGAGGCCGCAGACGACGTGCGCATCGCGCTGGCAGAACCGGCCGGAACGGCGCGCCTGATGGCGGTGCTCCCGGTCGCCGGTCTCGGGCTGGGCGTCGCGCTCGGCTTCGACGCGCTCGGGGTGATCGTGACGACGCCCGCTGGCCTGGGGTGCGCGATCGGCGGTGTCGTGCTCATGGTCGCGGCGCGTGCGTGGACCGGTTCCCTGGTGCGTCGCGCCCGTCCGCTTCCGGGTGTGCCGGGCATGCACGCCGAACTGGTCGCGGCCGGGCTGACGGGCGGGGCATCGATCGATCGCGTGCTCGGCCTGGTGCGGGAAGCACCGGGCGGCGACACCCGCGATGAGGAGCCGGCCCGGCAGGCCATCGAGCTCTCGCGCTCGGCGGGGGTCCCCGCCGTCGACCTGCTGCGCGCGGCCGCGGCCCATGAGCGCCACCGGGCGCGGGTGGCGGGGCGGCTGCGCGCCGCCGACCTCGCGAACCGTCTGCTCCTCCCGCTCGCGGTGTGCACATTGCCGGCCTTCCTGCTGCTCGGTATCGCGCCGCTCGTCCTCGGCGTGCTGCGCAGCACGCCGCTGCCGTGGGGGTGATCCGCGGAGAGGTCACGGTGCGTGGCGCAGCAAGCCGGGAGACAGACCGGGCCGGAAAAGACCGGGGCGGAAGAGAAAGGAAGGAAAGAGATGAAGAAAGAGATGAAGAACAGGAACGAGAGCGCGGCGGCGGTCCCGCTGCCGCTGCTGACGCGGGCGAGGGCGACGCACCTGTTCTCGGATGAGCGCGGGGCGGCGACCGCTGAATACGCGATCACCACGATGGCAGCGGTGGCGTTCGCCGGCCTGCTGGTGGTGATCATGCGGTCGGACGAGGTGCGGGGGATCCTGACCGACCTCGTGCGGCGTGCGCTGACCGTCTCATGAACCGCGGGGGTGAGCGTGGCTCGGTCACGGCGGAGCTTGCGCTCGCCCTTCCCGCGGTCGTCGTCGTGCTGCTCCTGGGAACGGGCGCGCTCGCCGCGGCAGGGCAGCAGGTGATGCTGCAGGATGCTGCCGCCGACGCCGCGCGGCTGCTCGGGCGCGGCGAGCACGCCGCCGCCGCGGAAGGGACCGTGCGTGCGCAGGTCGCCGGGGCGGAGATGACGGTGCACCGCCGAGACGGTCTGGTGTGCGTGACCGCGTCGCGGGGCGTCGCGGTGGGGGCGCTCATCCGATTCTCGATCTCCGCGACGGGGTGCGCGCTGGACGGGGGCCGCTGATGGCGGGGACGGCGCTGGCCGCGGGCGTGCTGGTGGTCGCCGCATCGCTGGCCGTCGGCATCGCGTCGGCCGGGGGCGCTGCGGTGACTGCGCAACGGGCGGCGGCGGCCGCAGACGCGGCGGCACTGGCCGCCGCGGACACCATCTCGGGCGCGGTCGTCGGTACCGCCGGGACCGAACCGTGTGATGCAGCGGATCGCCTTGCCCTGGCGCACGGCGCTGTCGTGGAGTCGTGCGTGGTCGATGGGCTCGTTGCCACGGTATCGGTCTCGGCTCCCTTCCTCGGTGTCGCCGGGATGACCGCACGCGCCGCGGCCCGCGCGGGACCGCCGCCCTGAGTGCTGCGGCCGGCGGCGGGGCGGGCGCATGCTGAGACCGACACGTGCGATCGGTGTGTATGGTGTGCTTCGGAGAAAGGACCCTTTCGTGGCAGATGGCAAGAAGCTCGTGATCGTCGAGTCGCCGACGAAGATGCGCTCGATCCAGGGATACCTGGGAGACGACTACGAGGTGCTCAGCTCCGTCGGGCACATCCGCGACCTCGCGGACCGGCGAGACATTCCCGCTGAGCACAAGGAGGCCTACGGGAAGTACTCGATCGACATCGAGAACGACTTCGACCCCTATTACGTCGTCAGCGACGGAAAGTCGAAGACCGTGGCCGAGCTGCGCCGCGCATTGAAGTCCGCTTCGGAGGTCCTGCTCGCCACCGATGAAGACCGCGAGGGCGAGGCGATCGCCTGGCATCTGCTCGAGACGCTCAAACCGAAGGTGCCGGTTCGGCGGATGGTCTTCCACGAGATCACCAAGGACGCCATCCAGGCGGCGGCGCAGCAGACCAGAGATCTCGATCTCGCGCTCGTCGACGCGCAGGAGACCCGGCGTGTGCTCGACCGTCTCTACGGGTGGGACGTGTCGCCGGTGCTCTGGTACAAGGTGCGTACCGGTCTGTCTGCGGGGCGGGTGCAGTCCGCCGCGACCCGCATGATCGTCGAGCGTGAGCGTGAGCGCATGGCCTTCGTCTCCGCCGAGTACTGGGATGTGGAGGCCGCCGCCGCCGCGACCAGCGCTTTCCGGGTGCGTCTTGTCCGCGTCGACGGCGGCCAGCTCGCCCGCGGTACGGATTTCGACGACCGTGGGGCCCTGAAGAAGGCCGTCGTCGTGCTCGACGAGGCAGCGGCCACCGCGCTCGCCGCGGCAGTCGACACGGCCGGCACCGGCACGGTCACCAAGGTCGAGGCCAAGCCGGGAACCCGGAGCCCTTACGCCCCCTTCACGACGTCGACGATGCAGCAGGAGGCCGGCCGGAAGCTCTCGATGAGCGCGAAGCAGGCCATGGGCGTCGCGCAGCGTCTGTATGAAAAGGGCTACATCACCTATATGCGGACGGACTCGACCGCGCTGAGCGCCCAGGCGGTGCAGGCGGCGCGGTCGCAGGCGATCGCCCTCTACGGCGACGCCGCGGTTCCCCTCAAGCCCCGTGTCTACAAGTCCAAGAGCAAGAATGCCCAGGAGGCCCACGAGGCCATCCGTCCGTCCGGCGAGCAGTTCCGGACGCCGAAGTCGCTCGCGGGCGAACTCGATCGCGATGAACAGCGCCTGTACGACCTGATCTGGAAGCGCACCGTCGCGAGCCAGATGGCCGACGCCAAGTACGAGACCACCACGGTCACCGTGCTGGTCGACGCGGACGGCCGCGAAGCAGAGTTCACCGCATCAGGGACCGTCTACACCTTCCGCGGGTTCCTCGACGCCTATGAGGAGGGCCGCGACGAGAAGCGCAGCGACGCGGATGCCGCCGCCGAGCAGTCGCTGCCGCAGGTCGCGGTCGGTGATCGCGTGTCGATGTCGGACGCCGAGGCCAAGGGGCACCGGACGAGCCCGAAGCCGCGGTACACCGAGGCATCGCTCGTGAAGGCCCTCGAGGAGCACGGCATCGGCCGCCCGTCGACGTTCGCGAGCATCATCGGAACCGTGCTCGACCGCGGTTACGCCACCAAGCGCGGTCAGGCGCTTGTGCCGACGTGGCTCGCGTTCAGCGTGGTGCGCCTGCTCGAACAGCACTTCGCCGAGCTGATCGACTACGACTTCACCGCGGCGCTCGAGGACGACCTCGACGCCATCGCCCGCGGCGAGCAGAACCGTGCCGACTGGCTGCGCTCGTTCTACTTCGGCTCGGACGAGCATGTGGGGCTGCGGCAGATCGTCGACAACCTCGGTGAGATCGACGCACGTGCCCTCAACTCCACGCCCATCACCGATCGGGCGACCCTGAGGTTCGGCAAGTACGGCCCATACCTGGAGGTCGCCGACCCGGAGCACCCCGATGCCAAGCCCCGCATCGTGAACGTGCCCGAAGACCTCGCGCCGGACGAGTTGACCGCCCAGAAGGCCACGGAGCTCATCGAAGCACCCGTCGCGGGCGACCGCGTGCTCGGGGAGAACCCCGACAACGGCAAGGTCATCGTCGTCAAGGACGGCCGCTTCGGGCCCTACATCCAGGAGAACGACCCGGTCGACCCGGATGCCGCTGACGGCGCGACCGGCGAGATCGTCGAAGAGGCGCCGAAGAAGCGCGGAGCCAAGAAGGCCGCCGCGCCCAAGCCCCGCACCGCATCGCTGTTCCGTTCGATGTCGGTCGACACGATCGACCTCGATACGGCGCTGAAGCTGCTCAGCCTGCCCCGGATCGTCGGCGTCGACCCGGAGTCCGGCGACGACATCACCGCGCAGAACGGCCGGTTCGGCCCCTATCTGAAGAAGGGCGCGGACTCGCGCTCGCTCGAGAGCGAGCAGCAGATCTTCGACATCACCCTCGAACAGGCCCGGGAGATCTACGCGCAGCCGAAGTACGGTGCCCGGCGTGCTTCCAGTGCCCTGGCGGAGTTCGACGCCGACCCGGTGAGCGGCAAGCCGATCCGCATCCGCGATGGTCGGTTCGGCCCCTATGTGACCGACGGCGAGACGAACGTGACGATCCCGCGCGGCGAGAAGCCCGAGGACATCGACTTCGAGCGTGCCGTGCTGATGCTCGCGGACAAGCGCGCCAAGGGCCCGGCGCCCAAGCGCGGCAAGATGGCAGCCAAGGCGCCCGCCAAGAAGGCTCCGGCAAAGAAGGCGCCCGCCAAGACGGATGCCGAGAAGGCCGCTGCCCGCTCCGCTGCGGCGAAGAAGGCGGCCGCCACGCGGGCGGCCAACGCGGCGGCGAAGAAGAAGACCGCCTCGTGACCGCCGGTCCCGGCCTCTGGATCACCCTTGAGGGCGGTGACGGCGCGGGCAAGACGACGCAGGCCGAGCTGCTTGAGGAGTGGCTGGGTGCGCAGGGGCGCGCGGTCGTGCGCACCCGTGAACCGGGCGGCACCGAGGTCGGGCAGCTGATCCGTGAGATCGTGCTGCACCACCGCGGCCGGGTCGCTCCACGCGCGGAGGCACTGCTGTACGCCGCCGACCGTGCGCATCACATCGCCGAGGTCGTGCGTCCGGCGCTCGATCGCGGGGACGTCGTGATCCAGGATCGCTACCTCGACTCCTCGGTGGCGTATCAGGGTGCGGGGCGCGTCCTCGATCCGGCCGCTGTGCGTGATCTGTCCCTGTGGGCCACGGAAGGCGCGCTGCCCGATGTCACCGTGCTCCTCGATCTCTCACCCGCCGACGCCCGGGCGAGGATGGATGTGGCCGATCGCCCCTTCGACCGTCTCGAAGCGGAAGCGGCCGATTTCCACGCCCGCGTGCGCGCGGCGTTCCTGGCGCTCGCCGAGGCCGAGCCCGCGCGGTTCGTCGTGGTGGACGCCGCGCAGCCGCCCGACGCGGTGGCCGCGGAGATCCGCGCCGCGGTATCCGCGCGGCTGGGGTGACTGGCCGGAATGGCCCGTCGGGTGCCCGCGGCGGTCCGGGTGCCGCACTCAGGCAGAATAGCGGCCAGGCGCCCGGAAACCGGTTGTTCGGCGGCACGGTGCAGACTCTGCCTGAGTTGGGTCACCCGTCGGGCAGTGCTTCGGGTGGTGCCTCGGCGCGCTTTCCCAGACCGACGGGATGTCCGTGACCGCGGTTAGGCTGGAGGGCATGCCAGCTGTCGCCTCGTCTCCGATGACCGGGGCGCTCCCGTGGGGGGAGGTGCACGGGCAACCGGAGGCGGTCGCCACGCTGCAGGCCGCAGCATCCGACCCCGCATCTCTCGCCCATGCCTGGCTGATCACCGGCCCCCCGGGGTCCGGACGCTCGACCCTGGCCTATGCGTTCGCGGCGGCGCTCATCGCAGACGGGCCGCACGACGAAGCCACGATGCGGCAGGTGCTGGCCAGGACCCACCCCGATGTCACGGCGCTGCGCACCGAGAAGGTCATCATCACCATCGCCGAGGCGCGCGCGCTCGTGGAGCGGTCGTACTTCTCGCCGTCGGCCGGTCGCTACCGGGTTCTCGTGGTGGAAGACGCCGACCGGATGGTCGAGCGCACCTCGAACGTGCTGCTCAAGGCCCTGGAAGAGCCGCCGGAACGCACCGTGTGGATTCTGTGCGCGCCGAGCGAGGCCGACCTTCTCCCCACCATCCGCTCGCGCGTGCGTCCGCTCCGGTTGCGTGAGCCGGGCGTCGCAGACGTCGCGGCCCTCATCGTGCGTCGCACCGGCGCAGACCCGGCGATCGCCGAGCAGTCCGCCCGGCATGCCCAGCGACACATCGGCATGGCCCAGCGCCTCGCCGTGGACCCGGCCGCACGCGCGCGGCGCGACGACATGCTGCGTGCCGTCCTGGGCGTCCGCGGTGTCGGAGACGCCGTCACGGTGGCCGGCCGGATCGTGCAGGCCGCCACGGAGGACGCCAAGGCCTTCTCCGCCGAGCGCGATGCCGCGGAACGCGAGACGCTCCGCCAGACGATGGGGCTCGTCGAGGGGCAGGCGGTCCCGCCGGCATTGCGCGCGCAGCTGAGCGCGCTCGAGGACGAGCAGAAGCGCCGGGCCACCCGCAGCCTGCGTGACGGCATCGACCGGGTGCTCACCGATCTGCAGTCGTTGTTCCGCGACGTCGTGATGGCGCAGTTCGGCCGGAGCGATGATCTGATCAACCGGGAGCTGGCTGCGGACATCACCGCTCTCGCCGGCGCGTGGTCACCGGACCGCACGCTCGACGTGCTCGATCACCTCGCCGAGACCAGGGAGGCCCTGGAGCGCAACGTCGCGCCCATCCTGGCCCTGGAGAGTCTTCTGATCACCGTCTCCCGAGGGAGGAACACGTGAAGGATCGACGCGGCATCCGCCGTCTCATCACCATCGTCGCCGGAGCAGCTGCCGGCGTGCTGGCCCTGTCGGGGTGCCTGTACGCACAGATCCCGGACGCGGAAAGCTCGGCAGCGCCGGGCCCGGCACCCAGCATGGCACCGGATCTCACCGACGTGCCCGCGGATCTGCTGCCGTTCTACGGTCAGACCCTTGACTGGGAGCGCTGCGGCACGCAGGACTGCACCACGGTGACCGCCCCGCTGGATTGGGAGAACCCGGAGGCCGGCTCGATCGACATCGCGGTCGTGCGCAACCGGGCCACCGGGGAACGCCTGGGCTCACTGCTGGTGAACCCGGGAGGCCCCGGTGGGAGCGGGTATGACTTCATCGCGGACGCGGTGGACTACGCCGTCGGCGATGAGCTGATGCGCTCTTACGACGTGATCGGCTTCGACCCGCGGGGCGTCGGCCGTTCGACCGCGGTGACGTGCTTCGACGCCCCCGAGATGGACGCCTATCTGTACGACATTCCGGCGGCCCCGCGGGGAACCCCGGAATGGGAGGCGGAGCTGCTCGACGGGCACCGCGCGTTCGCCGAGGCGTGCGAGGCCAACAGCGGCGGCATCCTGCCCTACATCACCACGGTGAACTCCGCGCGCGATATGGACCTGATCCGTGCCGTCCTCGGCGATGAGAAGCTCAACTACCTCGGGTACTCCTACGGCACGTTCCTCGGGGCGACCTATGCCGAGCTCTACCCGCAGCGCACCGGGCACCTCGTGCTCGACGGGGCGATCGATCCCGCCATCCCTGGCCTCGACGTCGGAACGACGCAGGCGCTCGGCTTCGAGTCGGCGCTCCGCGCCTACATGGCGGACTGTCTGACCTCCTCCGACTGCCCGTTCCGGGGCACCGTCGATGAGGCCATGCGGGATCTCGGGGCTCTCCTGGCCAGCGTCGACGCTCAGCCGCTGCAGAACGGCGACGGGCGGATGCTGGGCGCCGACACGCTCATGACGGCGATCATCATGCCGTTGTACGGCGAGGACAACTGGTTCGCGCTCACCCAGGCCCTGTCCGGGGTGCTGCAGGGCGACCCGTCCGTGGCGTTCTTGCTCGCCGACATGTACAACGGCCGGGAGAACGGCGTCTACATCGACAACTCCTCTGAGGCGTTCCGCGCCTACAACTGCGTCGACTACCCGGTCGAGCACGACGCCGCTGCCGAGGATGCGGCGTTGCAGAAGATCCGTGAGGGTGCGCCGACGATCGCGCCGTACTGGGAGGGCCCGGACTCGTGCGAGGTGTGGCCGCACCCCGCCACCGGCAAGCGCGGTGAGATCCACGCGGCGGGTTCCGCGCCGATCCTCGTGATCGGCACCACCAACGACCCGGCGACCCCCTACGAGTGGTCGGTCTCGCTGGCCGACCAGCTCGAGAACGGCGTCCTCATCACCCGCGTGGGGGAGGGGCACACCGGTTTCAACAAGGGAAACGTCTGCGTCGACGATGCGGTGGAGGCCTTCTTCCGCGACGGGACCGTGCCCCAGGGCGATCTGCATTGCGAGTGATGCACACGCCCTGATCTCCGAGCCGGCGCGCGCGGATCCGCCGGCGTCGCTCTCTCCGCACAGCCCACCAGAAGCGCGTCGGATGGCGCGCACGCAGACGCACGCAGATGACCGTCAGGCTCGGTCCGGACATCCGGACCGAGCCTGACGGCGTGCGTCGACGTGTTTCAGCCGACCGGGTCGAGCTCCTGGTACGCCACGATCCACTTCGACTGTCTGGCGTGCACCCGGAAGCCGTCGATGCCGAACCAGGACACGGCACCGCCCTCGAGTCATCGCAGGAGCTGCGGCGGGCGCGGCGATTGCGTCATGGTGATCATCGTGCTTGCGTCGACGTCGGCGGCCCGCGTACCGCACGGGGGAGAGTATCGCGAATGCGATGGATCCGCAGCCGAGTGGCGCGGGTCGGACGACGGATCGACCGCTGCTTCCCGATTGGGGTTATAGGCAAGAAAGAGTGGATGGGATCTGGCTCTGGCCGCGGAATGACGCGGTGATTCGGGGATCGGTATGGTCAGCGACCCTTAGTCGTGGATCTTCCGTCGAACTCGGCGACCTGTCTGGTATGCGGATCACGGCTGGTGAAGAACGGCCGTCACCCC